>CAVFNP010000001.1:0-46847 GCA_963624185.1 Firmicutes bacterium CAG:460
TATGTCTTTTCCGCCAGGTGAGGAATTTTTTCGCCGTTTATGTCCTCACCTGAATGAGGTATGTGCCATAGAGGGCCGCCAGAGGCCTATAGCCAATCCAGGTGTGGAACTTTCCAGCCGTTTTTGTCCTCACCTGGATTGTGAGATGTCGGGAAAGCTCTATCCTGTCCGTAGCATCCGGAAGCATTTTTATCGTAAGATTTTTATTATCTTGGCAAGATTTTTTGAATGAAGAGTTGAAAAGTTATGATGAACAGGAAAATAGTTATTCCTCTCGCTGCGGCGATATTGGCCTGCGGATGCCAAACAGGTAAGGAAGGCAAAGAGGTTCGGGCTGCTTTGGATGGCATCTATTCAGAGGTGACCCACGGCTATAATGCAGGTAAAGAGGAGAAGGATTATGAGAAGAGGTTTTGTTCGAAGGAGTATAATGAGATTTATGCTCAGACGCTAAAGAAGGATTCATCTCTTGCGAAGCAGGGGTACATAGGCTTTTTCGATGCGGACCATTGGCTTAATGCGCAAGACTGGGGGAATGTTTCCTATTCGATAAAGGGAGTTGAACTTACCTCGCAGGACAGGGCTCGATCTAAGGTAGTGATAAAGAATCTGGGACAGGTGCGGGAAGTTCAAATTGGCCTGGTTAAGGAAGAGGGGAAGTGGAAGATAGATGATCTGGGGGATAAGGAGAGGATGAGGGAGTATCTGCGTGATAATAGGTAAGGCGAGATAATTTTAGTATCTTCGCGACGATAAATCTAAACGTAATGGAAAAGAAGAACATAAACATCGGTTTATTTAATGAGTGTTTTCCTCCGGTGATGGACGGTGTGTCGGTATGTGTGTATAATTATGCGTATTGGATGCAGAAAAAGGTGGGAGGCGTATCTGTAATCACTCCCAATGTCCCCGGTACGGATTATTCCAAATATGATTTTGAGGTGCTGGATTATTTTTCTATGCCAGTGCCTTTCAGAAAGCCGTATGTGACGGGAATTGCCGACATAGACCCGTCTTATCTTTCGAAAATATCTAAGCGCCAATTCAAAATAGTGCACGCGCACAGCCCTTTTGTGTCAGGGCGTGCCGCTCAAAAGATAGCCAAGAATCAGAATATACCTTGCGTGGCCACCTTCCATTCAAAATACAAGGATGATTTTGCGCGTATTTTGCCGGATCCTATGGTGAAAATGATAGTGAAGAATATAGTCGGCTTCTATGAAAATGCAGACTATGTGTGGGTGCCGCAGGAATCAGTCAAGGAAGTGCTTCGCGAATACGGATACAAAGGAGCGATAGATGTGGTGGATAATGGAAGCGATCTGTGTGCCGAGTATCCTGAGCAGTATTTCGTGGATGCCAGAAAGTCGCTGGGAATAGAGCCTGACGAATTCGTGCTTTTGTTTGTGGGACAGCATATCTGGGAGAAGAATGTTCGCTTCATCATAGATGCGCTTGAAGGTATCAGGGATCAGAAATTCAGAATGTTCTTCGTGGGTACCGGATATGCCGCCGAGGCCATGAAAAATCTCGTATCTGAAAAGGGATTGGATAGCAGGACCACGTTCGTCGGCTGCGTAACGGACAGGGAGGCTATAAAGACTTACTATGCGGCGGCAGACCTGTTCCTGTTCCCTTCACTTTATGACAATGCTCCTCTGGTAGTACGTGAGGCGGCAGCTCTTCACACTCCTGCGGTTATGGTCAAAGGTGCAACAGCCGCCACCATACTCAGTGACGAGCAGAACGGCTTTTTGATAGATAATTCGTTGGAGTCTTTCGAGGGTAAACTGCGCGAGCTTATCGCTGATCCGCAGCGGGTCAAAAGAGTAGGGGTGCAGGCTTCCAGAAGCATAGTGAGAAGCTGGGAAGATGTTGTGGGAGAGGTGCTTGACAGGTATAACAGCATCATCTCTTCACGCACGATGATAAGTAAGCTTTAGAATGACTCTGACGCAGTCGTACGCGCAACGGCAGTTTGACTATTTTAATCTTCTGATATGGAACGGAGAGCTTCCGCGTATCCCTTTGGTGATAGTCCGGGCGCGATCCTTTTTGGGCAAATGTTGTTATGTCCGCACGAAGTCGCTTTTTTCAAAAGGACAAGCCAGAGATTTTTCAATCCGTCTGTCCTGTCTTTACGATCTTGACGAGCGGACCCTTCAGGATGTCATCATCCACGAGATGATACATTATTATATAGCCTGGTCTGGTATAAGGGATACGTCGGCGCACGGGGAACAGTTCCGCTCCATTATGCGCGAGATTAATTCCAGATATGGCAGAAACGTCTGTGTGCGATATAAAAAGGCCCCGGTTGAAGAAAATACCGGGACCCAAAAACAACACCTTATAAAAACACACTACGTATGTGTATCTGTATTATCTGACGGACGCACGGGCCTTACTGTATGTAATGAAAGCATGTATCATCGAATACGTGATGCTCTGAGACGCTGTTATCCTGTAAGAGAAAGTCACTGGTATGTGACGCGCGACCCGTATTTCAATCGTTTCCCGCATAGCCGCAAGCCTCGGATTTATCTGGTGAAGGACATGTCCACCCTTATGCCGAAATTGAGCGAGCAGTTAAATGGGCGTGAGTGATAGATGCTTTGTATCTTAGTTCCGTCATCGAAATAGTATCCTCCTTCAAATTCGGCATACAATCCTGTATTTTTCCATATTTTATATTCCGCTCCCAATGCTATATGTGTGGAGAATTGAAGAGGGTGCTCATCTATGCGGACAGATTCTTTTCTGTTGGATTCTCCTTCGATGACATAATTTTTGTCAATGGCTCCGGAGATGCATTTTTGCAGGCGAATTCCGGTTTTGGCATAGACATTAAGGTTACCAGTGTGCAGAAAATCCCAACGCAGGTTAACCGGTATGGCCAGATATTGCAATCTTTGTGTGCTGGAGATGTAATTTTGACTGGTTCCGTCAGTGAAATCTGACACCAGAATGCTCCCTTCAAGTCCAGTGTCCACGCTGAGATTTTTGGCGAAATAATATGAGATGCCTATGCCAATTCTTATCGGGAGATGATGGTAAACCGTAGATTTGGTGTCGGATCCTTGATTGTAGAGAGCGATTCCAATCTCCGGGTCTCCGAGCCATTCACTTCCGTCCGGGCCGAGCGCCATAACGCCGGAGCTTTTTCTGGTAGTGCTGCTCATATTTCCGGCGGAACTGCTGCCATAAAGGTTCATAGCCAAAAGTTTATGTGGTTTTGACGTGGAGGCCGTCTGCGTTTTTTCCCATTCGTTTATGTCGATGGTATCCTCGTCGTAGCCATTTGTTGCTTCATTATGATTGCCAGGTGTTGTACCGCTCAGAACTGAATCGGTGCTTTTGCCGTCCTGGCCCGTTACTGTCGGGTTTATGACTTCGGGCTCTGAATGCAGGGGTTGGGCGTGTTTGTTAAGCCTTGTAATATTGCCCTCTATAGTCGCGGAATTGTCAAGTGTCGTTGCTATGGGGTTCTCAGCCAGAACAGCGCCGGCTGGCAGTGCGAGGAATTCACTTTCCGATTCACCGGGCTTTAGAATTATGAAAAGCGCAATTGCCACGGCGAAGGCCAATGCTGCCGTAGGCAGGGCCCATATCCATCTGAGCGACCTTGGCAATTCCTGCTCCTGCATTGGTCGGGATATGGCCTCAGAGAGACCTTCCCACAATCCTTGGGGAGCATCGCACTCGTAGTCTTTCATGCGGGATTTTATGTCTTTTGTCCAATTATCTTTTTTCATAATTTCTGATTTTCTCCGCCATCATGGCTTTAGCTTTGAAAAGCTGTGAGGCGGAAGTGTTTTCTTTGATGCCAAGCAATTTGGCTATTTCCTTATGACTTAGCCCTTCGATGACGAACAGGTTGAACACTGTTCTGTATCCGTCCGGCATTTCCTGGATGAAGCGCATCAGGACATCTGTGGGAATCCTTCTAGTGTTTATATCGGTATCGGGAATGTCTTCCTTCAAGGTGCTTATATCTTCGCATCGAAGTTTACCGCTGTCTTTGAGATATTTAAGCGAAAGGTTTACGGTGATTTTACTCATCCAGGCCTTCAGAGATCCTTCTCCACGGTAATTGAACGTCTTTATCGAAGACCATATTTTCAGAAAGGCCTCCTGCAGTATGTCCTTACGGTCATCCTCGTGGGGAATGTATCTGCAGCATATGGCGCTGAGGTATTTCACGTAAAGGAGATACAACTGCCTGAATGCCGATGTATCTCCCTTACGGATGTCATCAACCAGTTTCCTTTCTGTAGGCATCACTTAGTCTTTATGCATCTTGAGAGTGAACTCCGTGCTCTTCTCTCCTGAGAAGGATGTCCATTTGACCTTGACTTTCACTTCGTCAGTTTTGTGAGGCAGGTCGTTGAGATTGAAAGCTACTATGCCGTCGGCCATGTTGAGCGTCGTGCTTGTAGAGCATTTGTGCTTGAGCGTTACCTCGAAAGGGTCGTCTGGGTTAGTGCCTGTCACCAGATTGATGATATGTTTTGTGCCCGGAGCTCCTGCCGCAGTTCTTATGCGAAGTGTAAGGAATCCGTCTTCGGCTACTGTACACCAGTCTTTGATGATTTCAATCGGGGCCGTTCCATACAGCTCACTATCCTTGTCGCCTTGTGTCAAAACAGGCTTTTTGGTCAATATGCTGTCAAGCCAATTAAGTTTAATGTTTTTTGTTACCAGAGTTTCATCGCCAAGTGCAGTCTCGCTTTTCGTCTCGACTTCGGTGTATTGGGCAAAAGCTCTTACCACTTTGTCCTTGAATGGAGAAGTGGTTCTGTTGGTAGGAATGAGGACTGTGTTGTCGTCCAGTTGAAGTTTGAATGAATCGGTACCCGGCCATACCGTTACAAGGCCAGTAGGAACAGTGTCTATTACGTCGTTGTTCTTGTTGAGGCAGGAACTTATTGCCAGAACGCCCAGTGCTGTCAGCGTAAGTTTCAGTAGTGTCTTTTTCATAATCGTAATGATTTTTACTTATTAAATACGCTTGGTACTGCAATCTTGCCTGACGGGTTTAAAAATAGCGCTTGGTTTAACGATTACTTAAAGCAGGGTCGTTTTTTATAAGGTATTCCGCTATCTGTACTGCGTTAAGAGCCGCTCCTTTTCTTATCTGATCCGATACGACCCAGAATGTGAGACCGTTTTCATCGGACAGGTCTTTTCGGATGCGTCCCACGTATACGTCGTCTTTCCCTTGAAGAAAGAGAGGCATAGGATATACTTTTTCAGATGGTTCGTCCATTAAAGTGAGCCCCGCTGCGTGGGAAAAGGCTTCGCGGGCTTCCTCTATCGTGACTGGCCTGCGGGTGTGTATCCAGATGCTTTCGCTATGACATCTCAGTGACGGCACTCTTACGCAAGTGGCGCTCGTAGAGACATCGCTGTGCATGATTTTGCGCGTCTCGTCATACATCTTCATCTCTTCTTTCGTGTATCCGTTGTCGGTGAACACATCTATATGCGGAATCAGATTGAATGCCAATTGATATGCGAATTTCTCCACTTTGACTTCCTGCCCGTCGAGGCATTGCCTGTACTGCTGCACAAGCTCGTCCATAGCCCTTGCACCTGCTCCGCTTGCCGCCTGATATGTAGAGACGTGCACCTTTTCGATATGAGAGAGATTCTCTATGGCTTGAAGAGCCACGACCATTATGATAGTGGAGCAGTTAGGGTTGGCAATAATGCCTTTAGGCCGGCAGAGAGCATCTTCCGGGTTCACTTCAGGTACTACCAGAGGTACGTGTTCATCCATACGGAAGGCGCTGGAGTTGTCAATCATCACCGCACCGAACCGGGTTATGTCGGAAGCATACTCTTTGGATATGCCGCCGCCGGCGGAAACGAACGCGATGTCTATTCCTTTGAAATCGTCGTTATGACGGAGTTCTTTTATGGTGTATTCCTTGCCTTTGAACGTACAGGTGTTCCCTGCGCTTCTGCTTGACGCAAAAAGTGAAAGGTTATCTATAGGAAAGTTTCTTTGTTCGAGCACTTTGAGAAATTCCTGGCCTACTGCGCCGCTGGCTCCGACTATTGCTATGTTCATCTTGTCAAAAAATTAAATTTTATGCTAAGATACTCTTTTTATTAGTATTTTTGCGCCTGTCTTTTAAAACCTGTGCCTCGTGGCATAGTTGTATGTAAAAACTGAACTGAACATGAAATCGAAATTGATTTTAGCCTTGAGCTTATCCGTCCTTCTGGGACTTTTTTCTTGTAAAAGAGTTGGCGATGAAGGGGCAAGTACTTATTGTAATCCATTGGATTTGGATTATACATATATGGTTTATAATTCAGACCAGAATCTTTCATACCGGTCAGGTGCCGATCCGGCCGTGGTGGAGTTCAGAGGGGAGTATTATATGTTTGTGACCAGGAGTATGGGGTATTGGCATTCCAAGGATTTGACTTCGTGGAAATTCGTGAAACCTCGCAGCATATGGTATCCG
Organism: Firmicutes bacterium CAG:460; assembly: GCA_963624185.1. GTDB lineage: Bacteria > Bacteroidota > Bacteroidia > Bacteroidales > UBA932 > Cryptobacteroides. The sequence goes on from CAVFNP010000001.1 coordinate 6,480, forward strand.
CAAGGGTGCAATGCTCCTGCAGCCCGCAATTATAAAGATTCAGTGCTTTTCGTGTGTGGCGACCCGTCAGGGGAGATGAGTGTTCTGTACTCAGATAACCCGGCCTGCGGTGAGTGGAAAGCGGTTCCTTCCATTCTGCATAATCTTCAGGATCCTGATCTTTTCCTGGATGATGACGGACGGGCTTTTATTTATTGGGGCTCATCCAACGTATTTCCCATAAAAGGCAGGGAGCTTGATTTTAAGGACAGGTTTCTTCCTGTGGGTGACCCTGTCGAGTTGATATATGCAGATGGGCAAAGACACGGTTGGGAAAGGTTTGGTGAGAATCATTCCGACACCCGTATCTCCGCCTATATAGAGGGTCCGTGGATGACGAAGCATAACGGAAAGTATTATATGCAGTATGCCGCTCCCGGAACTGAATTCAATGTCTACGGTGACGGTGTTTATGTGGGTGATAACCCTTTGGGACCATTTGAATATCAAATACATAATCCATTCTGTTATAAGCCTGGAGGATTCATTAACGGTGCGGGGCATGGCAGCACGGTTGAAGGTCCTGCACGGCAGTGGTGGCATTTTGCGACTATGTCCATTTCGTGCGTGGTCAATTGGGAGAGAAGACTGTGCATGTATCCTACTTTTTTTGATGAGGATGGCATAATGTATTCTGATACCCGTTTCGGCGATTATCCTCACTTCGCCCCAAGCAATGGGAACTCAAAGGGGGAGTTTACCGGCTGGATGCTTCTTTCTTTGGGATGTCCGGTCAAGGTGTCTTCTTATGAAGGGGAGTTCATCCCGTCCAACCTTACGGATGAGAACTGCAAGACATATTGGCTCGCGTCATCAAACTCTAAGGAGGAGTGGGTGCTGATTGACCTTCAGAGGCTCTCTTCGGTGTATGCTCTGCAGATTAATTATTATGATCATGACGCTGATCTGTATGGCCGTCCTGACGGATTGTCGCACAAGTATGAGATTCAGCTCAGCTCTGACGGAAAGAATTGGCATACGGTGGTGGACAGAAGTCACAGCGAAAAAGATACGCCTAACGCATATATTCAGATGAAAAAGCCGGAGAAGGCGAGGTATGTCCGGTATTGTAATGTGAAAGTTCCGTCCGACTATCTGGCGATTTCGGAGATAAGAGTGTTTGGACTTTCAGATGGCCAGGTGCCTGGAGCTCCTTCAAATTTTTCCGTTACTCGTTGTGCTGATCGAAGGCAGGCGGTGTTGAGCTGGGATGCCGTCCCTCAGGCGCAGGGATATAATATTTATTGGGGGGTGGCACCGGACAAACTTTATTCTTCATGGATGCTGTATGCCAAGGATTTGCCGGAGAAATCGGAATTCTTATTGCCGTCTCTTTCCGCTGACCAGCCTTATTGGTTTGCCATAGAAAGTTTCAATACCAGTGGCGTGTCTGCTATTTCAGATCCATCAGAAACGAAGATAGACTGACATTTGACGGTAACGCCAGTTTTTTGCGTATCCTGTAGCGGGCGGCTTCCACTCCCTTTAGGGAGATATTCATCATCGATGCTATCTCTTTAGAGGACAAATTCATACATAGATAGGAGCAGAATCTCAGGTCTGAATCGGTAAGGCTTGGATATCTGCTCTTCAGTATTTTGAAGAAATCCCCATGCACCCGGTCGAAGTTCTTTTGGAACATCAGCCAGTCTTCCTCGCTTGAGATCTGCGAGTCTATTTCGGAGATGATTTTTCGGTAGTATTTGTCAGGGTAGAGGCTGCCCATCGCGTTTTTCTGTACTTCTATTTCTTCTTTCAGATCCGAGAGAATCTTGTTCTTGTTGATAAGATTCATCGTGGTGGAGGCTATTTCCCGGCTTTGCGCGTCCAGTTCCGCTTCGAGACGTCTGTTTTCCAGTTCTTTTTTCTCCGCTTTTATCTTGTGCTTTATGGAAAAGCCTATAAGGCCGATGAACGACACGCTCAGCAGGGCGTATATGATATAAGCCAATGGGGTTTTGTAGAATGGCGGCAGAATCCTGAATTCTGTCTGTGTCTGGTCCAATATCTGTCCGGAATTGTTGATTACTCTGACCAGAAGAAGATACTTGCCTTCGCTCAGGTGGCTCAGATCAAGTTGTTCCCCTATCATGTTCCTGTACAGGTCGTCACGTCCCTCCAGTTTATATTGGAACTGCTTATTGCCAATTTCATTGAAATTAGGATAAGTGTAGCAGAACTGAACCAGGCGCGAAGTGTAATTCCACTTCAGTGGTGTATCCAGGTCTAGTGTTTTTCTGTGCCTTCCGTCATTGTGGCTAACTGTCACATTATCCAACCTCAACTCCGGCGTAAATGTTCCGGATCCGCTTTTCACACGCCCCCTCGGGATAAATGCCAATGCGTTGTTGAGCGTCATTATGGAGTAATCACCGGGGCCGGACTTAATCTCCTTGAGTTGGTCTACGGAGTTGGAATTGAATATATTATAGGAAATTTCTTCAAGAGGAGTATTATCTGAGTAAGGGTCTATGAGAGCCGCTTCGTCCGAATTCAGCAGCCACAGTTCACGGGAATTGTTTTCGCAGATGTTCACTACGTTTTTCACCCTCTTGAATTTCTCGCACAGTGACGGGTACAGGGTTATGCTGTCCTCCACGTCATTATAGGCGAAATACCCGGACCCGTCAAAAAAAACTGTTCTTCCGCCTATTCTTTTTACTCTGATTTTGTTCTTGCCATCCGTAAGGGAAGGGTAGTACTTTTGAAAGCTCACGTTTTTTATGTCGGGATCGACATTTATCCTGTAAAGTCCCCGATTATTGTGTCCCGCCCAGATGTTTCCCATAAAATCAATGTCTATGGTGTTGACCGGTTGGATGAATCCGTCTATTTTATTTGAAAAGACCCACCTGCCGTTGTTTTTGCGGTATACGCTTAACTGCGAGTACGTTCCTTCGATTAGGACCTCCTGTCCGTGTATTATCCCTTTTGCTATGCAGCTGCCCCCGGCATTGTCTTTTGAAAGCCTTTGAATCTTATCTCCTTCTATGGAGAAAGTGTCTTCATTTGAGCCACAGAGAATCTGTGAATCGTACTGTTTAAGGTACAGGACCGGTCCCTTGACTTCCTTAATCTGCCGTATGTCGCGAACTTGCAGATTGATGTTGTCCAGTCTGCTGACATATAATCCCTGGTTGCTTCCTATGTATAGACGGGGAGCCTTATATTGTATGCAATAGATGGTTCCGACATTGGTCTGCAGATTGGAGATGTACCGTATTCCGCTGTTGTTATCCACCAGTGCTATTCCAGAATCAAGGCACAGGAAGATATCTTCTTCCCGGTTCTCGCATATTCCCAGAACCGTGTTGCCGTTAAGTACGTTAGAACCATCCACCCTCCAGCGGCTTTGTCCGTTTCCATCTATTGCCATGGCGCCGTATAAGCTGCTTCCGAGTATTATATCTCCATTAGAAGTGATGATAGCCCTGTTTATGAGAGCATCGGAGAGGTTATCCTTACAGTTCGTATTCCATCTGCTTAGTTTGTCGTCCTTCCATTGATAGATGCCTTCGTCGCGTGTGACTATAAGATCGGCCTCATTGTCTCTTTGGATTACCGCCACCATCCTTCCACGCCAGGGATGCGGCAGCTCAGTGCAGGTTTTAGAGTCGATGTCCAATTGGGAGAAACCATGTGCGCTTGACAGGATCCGGCCTTTTGAATCTATCCCTATATTTTCGTTAAATTCGTATGTATTAAATGATGTAACACTGTTGTTTTTTATGTCATATATGAATAAGGTCATAAATGAGTGGAATATAATCAGGTCCTCGTAGCGAAAAATACTCCAGATTTCGTCGTTACTCATAGTGTAGTCAGTAACATTGTCGGACAGTGACACGTATTCCCATTGGTTATTGCTAAGTTTTTGATAGTAACCGAATTCCTCGAATGAACCGGCATATATGCGATTGCTGTCATAGAATACGGAACGGACTATCCCGCCTCCGGGCATAGGATAAATCCGCCATTGCTGAGCGTCGTAGCTTATCATACCGGATGCGTTGCCGAAGTACATTATTCCCTGCTCGTCGCAGGTGGAAGACCATATCTGGTTAGCGAAATGATGGTCTTTTTTATCCCATATATGCACTACTGGGGTGGATTCCTGTGCATTCAGAGTAAGGCAAATCAATAGCCCCGTCATTATTTGAAACAGCCTTTTTACGCTCATTAGTAACTAATTTTCTTACAAATATAATTAAATATTTTTAATGGTAGTGGAAAAATAGGGGCTGAGATTTGACCCTATTTTTAGTGTAGGTGCGTTTATAGGGGAATACGGTGGATAAGCATTGTCCATTCTTTATATATTTGCCGAAAATTATTGCACGAAAAACTAGTATATCATATGAAAAATCATACTTTTCCCCTTGTTGCATTGGTTTTGCTTCTTGCCGCTTCTTGTGGCAGGAATAATGAGGTGACTGTTTTTAAATCTCCCTCAGATTTGAAGGTAACGGGCGAATTGTCACATGTGGAGTTCAACTGGAATGACGCTTGCGCGGAGCAGTATGATATTTATCTGAAGAAGTCCCGAAAATTGACAAAGGTGGCGACAGTCAGCCGCACGCCGTATTTGGATTGGAATGTCGAATATTCTTTTCCTTCAAAAGAGTATACTTATTATATATTGCCCCATTCGGTTAGCCCGAAGCAGTTGTCTAAAGAAAATCTTGAGAAGCTTTGTGTAAAAGTCACGGTGGGATGCGATGCTGAACCTGAGACCGCTCTTTTGGATATGGTGCAGAGGTATACGACCCGTTATTTTGTTGATTTCGCTGATCCTTATACGGGAATGACCTATGAGCGGAGCAATTCGAGAATCGGCAACCCTGTAACTACAGGGGGGACAGGATTCGGCATAATGGCGATAGTCTCCGGCGTAGAAAGGGGATATGTCTCGCAGAAAGAAGCTCTTGGCATATTTGAAAAGATGCTCTCTTTTCTTGAGAGTGTGGAGCGCTTTCATGGTGCGTGGGCGCATTGGTACAATCCTGTGACGGGGAAGGTTCATGCGTTCAGTAAATATGATGACGGAGGAGATCTGGTGGAAACCGCTTATCTGGTTGAAGGTCTTATAGTTCTCAGGCAATGGGTTAAATTCATCCGCCCTGATTTGTGCGTGCGTGCGGATCGTCTTATAAAGGGTGTGGAGTGGAATTGGTATACCCGGGGGGAAAAGGACAAGCTTTATTGGCATTGGTCCAAGAATTACGGATGGAAGATGAATCACAGGATAAAGGGATTCGACGAGACTTTCATAACTTATGTCCTGGCCGCCGCCTCGGAGGATTATTCCATAGATAGAAGTGTGTACGAAGGATGCTACAAGCAGTCGGAATATTATTATAATGGAAAGACATATTATGGTCTGACTCTTCCTTTGGGGATGGAATATGGCGGACCTTTGTTCTTCACTCATTATTCTTGGCTGGGTCTCAGGGCAAAAGGGCTTACAGACGGTAAGGTGGATTATTTTGAACAGATGCGTACGCACGCTCTTATACAATATAATTATGCTGTGGCGAACCCTTGTCATCATGCCGGTTATGGGGAGAACCTGTGGGGCTTCACTTCGTCTGATGATATGCTCTCCGGTTACACGAGCCATCAGATAGGAACAGACGCGGAAAACGGTACCGTTTCTCCAACAGCTGCGATTTCTTCTGTCAATTATACTCCGGAGCAGTCTTTGGAATGTCTGAAGCATCTGTATTTCGATTTGGGAGAGAAAGTGTTCGGTCCTATGGGCTTTTATGATTCTTATAATCCTTCTCTTCCTGAGGGTCAGCAGGTCGTGAAGAGTTATCTGGCTATAGATCAGGGCCCGATCGCCGTGATGATAGAAAATTACCGTTCTTCTTTGATTTGGAATCTTTTCTTGAGCTATCCGCCAATCGAAAAAGGACTTGAGAAACTTGGATTATATTACGAAAACTAAACAATAGCATTTATGAAACGTTTGACTGTATTCTTTACTATGCTTTTCGCCTCTGCCTCGCTTTGGGCGCAGAATGTAAAGGTGGAAGGTACGGTACTTGACAACGAAGGTTATCCGCTTGTACAGGCAGCCGTGTTCGAAAAGGGCGGCACCAATGGAGTGGTGACCGATATCGACGGACATTACAGTATAAGTGTACCGACAGATGCCATTCTCGTATTCTCTTTTCAGGGATTTACTGAAGAACAGCAGAAGGTGGACGGCAGAAGTAGAATCGATGTAGTACTTTCGCTTGACAATACTCTTCTGGAAGAGAGTGTCGTAGTGGGTTACGGCACACAGAAAGCAAAGGATCTCACGGCACCTATCGTCACCGTCAAGGGCGGTGAACTTAACAAACAGGCTACGTCGAGTCCTATGGCGGCTCTTCAAGGTATGGTAAGCGGTGTGCAGGTTATCAACAGCGGTGCTCCCGGTGCTTCTCCTACCGTCAAGGTCCGCGGTGTAGGTTCCATCAGTGACTACGCTACACCTCTTTATGTGGTGGACGGTGTCTTCCAGGATAATATCGATTTCCTGTCAAGCAGTGATATTGAATCTCTTACCGTGCTTAAAGATGCATCTGCGGCGGCCATCTATGGTGTGCGTGCCGCCAACGGTGTCATTCTGGTAACCACGAAAAAGGGAACCAAGGATCATCTGAGCATTAATTATGAAGGTTATGCCGGCGTGCAGGTTCCTACACACATAATGGCTCTTGCCAATAAAGCCCAGTATGTAGAGCTCCGTAACGAGGCCAATGTCAATACTACAGGATGGACTCCTATCAGCGCTGATTCTTTCCCTGGCGATACCGATTGGTATGCGGAACTGGTACGGCCGGCTTTCACCACCAATCATTCCTTGGATTTCTCCGGCGCTTCGGACAATACGAATTATTCTGTCGGCTTGAGCTACTTCTATCAGGACGGTATAATGAATCATGCCAATAATGACTATGACCGTATCAACATCCGCGCACGTCTGGACCAGAAGATGACCTCTTGGCTCAAGATGGGTGTAAATTCGGTGCTGTCCCGTTACAATAGAAACAATTATAACTCCAACGCATTCTATCAGGCTTACCTGAATCCGCCTGTATATAATGTATACAACGATGCCAATACGGATGCATATCCGGTTGCTTTCGATTCTCCTCAGCTTTACGGCTTCGGTAATGCATACGGTAACCCTATTGCCAACGCATACTATTATAATTCGGCAGACAAGGGCGTGAAGGAAGTGCTTTCCGCTTATGCAGAGTTCACAATTATTCCACAGGCCCTGACGTTCAAGACCTCATATAATCTTGATTTCTATTTCGATGACAAGTACACATATACTCCTGAGTATAACGTGGGCGGCTCTCAGAGCGTAGGAACATCGTCACTTTCTAAGACCTTCCAGTATGCTCTCAATCAGATTATAGACAATGTCTTTACTTATAACGGGTCAAAGGATGCTCACAGCTATTCGCTTATGCTCGGTAACTCTGTCCGTATGCAGAACAGCCGTTATCTTACAGGTACCCGCAATGCCGTTCCTAATTATGACTCCGCTTCACGTTATCTTGTGAACGGTTCTTCACGCAATCAGCTCGCAACAGACGGAGGAAGCCGTTATAATGGTGTGTCTTTCTTTGCCCGTGGTACTTACAACTATAGCGAGAAGTATCTTGCCACATTCACTCTTCGCGCTGACGGTTCATCGAAATATCAGCAGAAATGGGGTGTGTTCCCATCTGCCGGACTTGCGTGGAATGTTTCCGACGAGGACTTCATGAGCGAGCAGAACTTCTTCGATTATCTTAAGGTGCGCGCTTCATGGGGTATGCTCGGTAACGATAATGTACCTGCCAATTCTTCCACTATACTGGGTTCATCAGGAATGGGATCATCTGCTGTATTCGGAGACAACGTGGTGGATGGTGTCGGTGCCCAGACGGTTGTCAACAATTATCTTAAATGGGAGGTGGTTACAGAGACCAACATCGGTGTTGATTTTTCTACTCTCCGCAATCGTCTTCGCGCAGAGATCGATGCATATAACCGTGTGACGGATAATGTGGTATTCTATACCCCTGTGGCTGCCGGCGGCGGTACTGCAAGCCTTCTTTCAAACAACGGTACCGTACGCAACCTCGGTCTCGAGCTTTCGCTTAACTGGAATGACTCCGTAGGGGAGGACTTCTCTTACTCGCTTGGCCTGAATGCGACGCTCAACAACAATAAGGTAACCAAACTTTCCGGACTTGAGCTCAGCAACTATGATTATGTTCCGGGAACATCCGTGAATGGTAATTATGCTACCCGTGCCGCTGTAGGTTATCCTATCGGTGGATTCTGGGGATACAAGATAGCTGGAGTCTATGCTTCCGAGAAGGAGGCCCTTCAGGATCCTACTTCGCAGATCATAAAGGATGCCGGTTATTTCAAATATGTGGATGTGACAGGTGACGGAACAGTCAACAAGGACGATATCACCTATCTCGGAAGCCCTCTTCCTTGGCTTATCCTCGGATTCAATGTCGGTGCGTCATATAAGAACTGGGACTTCAGTATGCTGATCAACGCACAGGTGGGTAATAAGATACTTAACCTTAAGCGTATGCAGCGCGGTACTTTCTCCGAGGCCAATTATGACCTTGACTTCTACAAGAACCGCTGGACCAAGGATAACCATTCTTCAAAGTATCCTTCTGCCGAGGCTGCAGGCACTTCGTTTATCCAGACCTGTAACGAGTTCTATCTTGAGGACGGTTCGTCGCTCAATATCAATAATATCCAGGTCGGCTACACTTTCACAGGCATGAAGTGGGCTCGAAGCATCAGGGCATACGTCTCTGCTCAAAGACCTCTCAGTCTGTTCGGGTATAACGGATTCACGACTGAAATCGGAGGTTCTCCTATCAGTTCAGGAATAGACAGCAGTGTATATCCTATGCAGTCCATCTATACTGCAGGGGTAAGCGTTAATTTTTAATCGTGCGGATATATGAAAAGAATACTTAACATAATAGGAAGCGCTGCGGTGATGATGACCGCGGTATCTTGCTCTGACTTTTTGAATATCAGAGTGGAAGGCACCATTCCTTCCACCGGTACGGACTATACCAAGGCTGAGAACATATTTCAGCCGGTAAGTGCCGCTTATGCCCAGATGCGCAGCGACATATGGTTTCCTTACATAGGGGTAGGCGATATCACCTCCGATGATTCGGACAAGGGATCTACCGCGGATGACAACGCTTATGCCAAGGAGATGGATGATTTTACATATACTCCGGGCAACTATATGTTCAATTCGCTTTGGACCGGTTACTATAATATCGTATCTGCGGCTAATAACGCCATCTATCAGGAAGGTCGTTATGCCGAAGCCATGAAGACGGATGAGAACAAACTCTACGCGCGTCAGTGCGCCAATGAAGCTAAGGTGATTCGCGCATTCGCCTATACTTGGCTCTACAGAACTTTCGGTGCGGTGCCAATCGTCAAGTACGGAATGTCTTCGGATGAATTGGCCAATAACCCTTCAGTAAGCAAGGAAGAGCTCTATAAGTATATTCTTAACGATCTTGACGAGGCCATAGACACCCTTCCTGCTTCTTATTCGAAGACTTGGGGCACCCGTTACACGCGATATACGGCTCTTGCTCTAAAGGCCAAGGCTGCAATGTATTTTGAGGATTGGCAGAGTGCTGCAGATGCTGCGGGGGAAATCATTGCTTCCGGCAATTTCTCACTCCAGAGCGATTATCGCTATCTTTTCTCTGTAGACGGGGAAGGTTGCTCAGAGTCGCTGATGGAAATAGAAGGCTCTGACCTGGGCCAGAACAGCGGTGAGGCGCCTTATCTTCTGTATGCTTATTATCAGGGTCCGCGCAATAATTCTCCTTCCAATATGCAGGGTTGGGGATTCAACGTTCCGAATTCCAATCTGCTTTCATTCCTTCAGACAAGGGGCGATAGCAAGAGAATTGACATCACTTTCCTTAAGAGAGGAAGTACAACTCCGGAAGGTGATTACATCTCGGAAAAATGCCCTAACGAATATTATAATGGAAAGGTTTATACTCCAAGTGCTTATAATACTTATAACACCAATGCTTACGGATATGACCATAATGTTCGTCTGATCCGTTACGCCGAAGTCCTGCTCATTTATGCCGAGGCTCTCGCCAATGGCGTGTCGACTTCCGTTTGTACATATTCTGCAGACCAGGCATTGGCAGAAGTTCAGACAAGGGCCGGTATCGCTACGAGCGCGGCTACTCTTCAGAACATCTACGATGAGCGCAGGGCTGAGCTTGCATTGGAGAACAACCGCATTTTCGACCTTATCCGCCTCGGAAAAGTCGCAGAGGTGATAGGGGAGACGAAGAGCGGTGCGAAGACCAATTTCTTCTCTCACTTTCCTATTCCTTCAGAGCAGATCACTCTTAACAAGGCTCTTAAGCCTTCAGAGGGGTATCAATATTAGAAAATAATTACTAACAACCATTTAAATTATCATTATGAAAAAGATTTCATTGATTTGTGCATCTGCACTTGCGCTTTGTGCGATGTCATGTACTAAGAAAAACAGTACTCCTGACACACCTAACGGAAAACCTGAGATTACGGTAGCTAAGGAGAACCTCGTTCTCTATCTGCCATTCGAATCAGAGGCAATCGGTGCCGGAGATGCTACTCTTAACACCAAGGGCGCTACTACCGAGGCCAACTTCAAGGAAGGCCGTACAGGAAAGGCTTTCACCGGCGGTGAGAACCAGTACCTTCTTTACGATATTCCTGCAGAAAGCCCTCTTCGCACCATCAAGGGGTATACTCTTTCAGCTTGGATCAAGCAGAATGAGATCCCTCAGAGCCAGGATGCTGTTCCTATGTTCTTCCAGATAGCTCAGCTCGACAAAGAGTCTCCTGATTATTTCTGGGGAAATCTTACATTGGCTATCGACCGTACTGCTGAAGGTGCAGGTTATCTTACATACAAAACCGTAGGCCGCTTCGACGGAGGCAACCTTTGGAAAACTTGGAACGGAGATTACGGCGAGTGCTATCCTGCAGGACGCTGGAACCACCTTATCTTCATCTATGACAACACTGTATCAGAGTATCACGTATATGTAAACGGTACAGATGTTACTCCTGAATCAGCTGTTGCATGCAAGAACGGAGAGAATCCGGTAGGAGACCTCGTATTCAAGGGTGCTGACCAGTTCGTTGTAGGTGCTTGGATGAATCGTCTTGCTGCCGGTGCTACCGATGCTTGGATGGGCTGGCTTGACGGTGGCGCTATCGATGAGCTTCGTCTTTACAACCGCGCTCTCACTGCAACTGAGGTTGCTGAGCTTTACAAGTGCGAAATCGCTAACATTAACGAATAATTTTATTCTGCAGGTGGGTTCGCTCTCTCTCGGACTCACCTGTTTTTTTTTAAAAGACAATGAAAAAGACGTATTTCCTTCTTCCGCTGTTGGCATTGCTTGCTTCCTGCGGCAAGTCTTCTGAGAATGCTCCCGCCCCTAACGCAGAGGTGGTGTCGCTCAGCTATAACGGAAAATATATCTCTATCAATAAGGTACTTAGTGGAGTAGGTGCTGATGCGGAGTTCGTGTTCAATTTCACAAAAGATCTGGACATAACCAAGCTTGACCTCAATCAGATAACCTGCAACGGTACATCCATTTCGGACTTTGATTTTCAAGTGGATGGAAAGGATCTGCATGTCAAGGCCAATACTACACTTCCGTATCTGAAAAAAATCACTCTGCGTCTGTATGCGGGGAAGAATCTCGGCGTAAATCTAGTCGAGGATTACAAGTTTTCGTTCATTACAGAGTATGATCCTTCCGACAAGTTTGAAAGAATCAGTGATGATGAACTTTTTGAAAAGGTCCAGAAACGAACCTTTTCGTATTTCTGGGATTACGCTCATCCGACAAGCGGACTTGCAAGAGAGCGTTTAGGCTCGGAGAATACCGTGACCATAGGCGGTTCAGGTTTAGGTATTATGTGTATTCCGGTTGGAATAGAGAGAGGTTGGATAACCAGGGAAGAGGGAGCCGCACAGGTCCTGAAAATGGTGACGTTTTTGGGAGAAAAGGCCGAGCGCTTTCACGGCGCGTGGTCACATTGGTTGAATGGACAGACAGGAGAGGCCATAGCCTTCAGTACCTATGATAACGGTGCCGATCTGGTGGAGACCTCCTTTATGATACAGGGATTGCTTGCCGTTAAGGAATACTTTACGCGCGACAATGCCACTGAAAATGAAATACGCAGCCGCGTTCAGACTCTCTGGAGGGAGGTTGAGTGGACTTGGTTCCAAAACGGCGGACAGAACAAACTTTATTGGCACTGGTCACCGGATTATGGCTGGAAGATGAACATGCCTGTTACGGGTTGGAACGAAGCTCTCATAGTCTATGTGCTGGCAGCTTCATCTCCTACTTATCCTATTGACAAGAAGGTATATGACGCCGGTTGGGCGAGAGACGGGGCCATCAGCTTCAACACGAAATCCCCTATGTTCTTTGCTCATTATTCCTTTATGGGACTTGATCCGCGTAATCTTTCAGATGCGTATGGCTCTTATTGGGATATCAATGTTACACATGCCACGGCCAATTATGAATATTGCGCCAACCATACGGGCACTTACGGGTATAGTTCGCAGTGCTGGGGGCTTACGGCATCGGATTATTATAACGGTTACACGGCTTCGTCCCCGTCGAATGACACCGGGACAGTCGCTCCTACGGCAGCTCTCGCGTCTTTCCCTTATCTCCCGGAACACTCCAGGGATGCTATGGAGTTTTTCTATTATAAGATAGGTGACCGTCTGTGGGGAACGTATGGGTTCAAGGACGCCTTTGCTTTTAAGGAGTGCTGGTTCGCGTCATCTTATATAGCTATAGACGAGGCTCCTATCGTGGTCATGATGGAAAACTGGCGGACCGGTCTTCTTTGGGACTGTTTTATGAAAAATGAAGATGTCCGCAGGGGTCTTGACAGACTTGGATTTAATTATTGATAATGAATATGAAAAAGGTACTGAAACTGTCACTCTGTCTGTTGCTGTGCGCTTCGTGTGCGCCTAGTGGCAATAAGGACAGCGAGATGAATTCTTTTGTAGATTCTTTGCTGGCGAAGATGACCGTCGAAGAAAAGATAGGTCAGCTTAATCTTCCAGTAGCCGGGACTATCGTTACCGGCGAAGGTAAAAGCGTCAATGTCGATGAGCGTATCGCTTCGGGAGAAGTGGGCGGTCTGTTTAACGTGAAAGGGGCTGCTGAGATACGCAAATACCAGAAGATAGCCGTGGAAAAATCACGTCTTGGGATTCCGCTTATTTTCGGTATGGATGTGATTCATGGATACGAGACAATATTCCCTATTCCTCTTGGATTGGCTTGTACTTTTGATATGGCTTCCGTCGAGGAGTCAGCGCATATCGCCGCGGCTGAGGCATCCGCTGACGGTATAGCATGGACCTACAGCCCTATGGTGGATTTGAGCCGTGACCCGAGGTGGGGTAGAGTAAGTGAAGGTAATGGCGAAGACCCTTACCTTAATGCACGCATAGCCGAGGCTATGGTTTATGGCTATCAGGGCCGTCCTGGAGCTCAATACACCCAGAATGACCAGATTATGGCTTGTGTCAAGCATTTCGCCCTTTATGGTGCCGCTGAAGCCGGCCGTGATTACAATACCGTGGATATGTCCCACCAGAGGATGTACAATGAATATTTTACCGGATACAAAGCTGCCGCAGATGCCGGAGCCGGGAGTTTCATGGCGTCTTTCAATGTGGTAGACGATGTGCCGGCAAGTGTGAACAAGTGGCTTCTTACCGATGTCCTTCGTGACCAGTGGGGCTGGGACGGATTTGTGGTGTCGGATTACACCGGCATCTACGAGTGCATAGCCCACGGAGTGGGAGACAGCCACGAGGTGGGAGTGAAGTCACTCAAGGCCGGAATGGATATGGATATGGTATCGGAGATTTTTCTTTCTCAGGTTAAATCTGCCATTGAGGCCGGTGAACTTTCCGTTAAGGACCTTGACAAGGCGTGCAGGCGTATACTCGAGGCGAAATATAAGCTTGGTCTGTTCGACGACCCATATAAATTCTGTCGAGAGCAGCAGGCGGCAAGCCTGGTCCGTTGCGATGAATTCCGCGCTGCAGCACGCCGTATCTCATCAGAGTCTTACGTGCTTTTGAAAAACGAGGGAGTGCTTCCTCTTCAGAGGAAAGGTACGGTGGCCGTCATAGGACCATTGGCCAATACTGCTGAAAATATGGCCGGTACGTGGAGCGTAGCGGCGCGTCATTCGGAGTGCGCCACTCTTCTTGAGGGAATACGTGAAGTGGCCGGCAAGGATGTGAATGTCCTCTATGCCAAGGGTAGCAATCTTTGTGAAGATCCTGTTCTGGAGGCTAATTCCACTATGTTCGGACGCTCTCTGCACAGAGATTCCAGAAGCGATGCTCAGCTTCTTAATGAGGCACTCAGGGTGGCACGTCGCAGTGATGTGATTGTCGCTGCACTCGGTGAGGCTTCCGAGATGTCGGGAGAGTGTTCTTCACGAACGGATCTTGATATTCCGGATGTTCAGAAGACTCTGCTTAAGGAACTTCTCAAGCTGGGCAAGCCTGTGGTTCTGGTTCTGTTTGACGGACGTCCTCTGACTATCGAGTGGGAGTCCAAGAATGTTCCTGCTATTTTGAACGTATGGTTTGGCGGCAGTGAGGCTGCGTATTCCATAGCGGACGTGCTTTTCGGAGATGTCAACCCTTCAGGCAAATTGGCTATGACTTTCCCTAAGAATGTCGGTCAGATTCCTCTTTATTATGCACATAAGAACACCGGACGTCCTCTCGAAGGCTCTGACGGTCAGGGGAAGTGGTTCGTCAAGTTCCGTTCAAATTATCTGGATGTCGACAATGATCCTGTATATCCGTTCGGATATGGTCTGAGCTATACGTCGTTCTCTTATTCTGCTGTGACTCTTTCTTCGGATACTCTTTCTGAAGGCGGAAGCATCAAGGCGAGCGTCAAGGTTACCAATACAGGCAAAGTAGGCGGTAAGGAAGTGGTTCAGATGTATCTGCAGGATGTGAAGGGCAGTGTATCCCGTCCTCTTCGTGAGCTCAAGGGATTCGAAAAGATATATCTTGCTCCGGGAGAAAGCCGTGTCGTTACATTTGAGATTGGCCCGGATGTTCTCAAATTCTGGAATCAGCAGATGGTATATGGAGCTGAGAAGGGTGAATTCAAAGTATTCATTGGCTCAGATTCTACAACCAAGAATGAAGCAGTGTTTACATTGATATAAAAAAGAAGTTTTGTTGGTTAAAAGCCGCGGGATTGATTCCTGCGGCTTTTTTTGTGGCTTAACGGCGCTGGTGTATAGGATTTTAGAGCGGAGTTGTATAATTTTGTGAGATACAACCGTTAAATTTATGAAATATGCCTGACAGTTTGCAGATTTCCGTTCGTGGCCTTCAGATGCCTTCGTCTCCTATCAGAAAATTGGCCCCTTTGGCAGAAAAAGCCGAAAGGGAAGGCGTAAAGCTCTATAAGCTGAATATAGGTCAGCCTGATATCCCTACTCCGCAGAAAGCTCTGGATTCTCTGAAGTCGATAGATCGTAAGGTGCTGGAGTATAGCCCGTCTCAGGGCTTCTTGTCTTTGCGCAAGGCGCTTGTCGGGTATTATACCCGATTCGGTATTGGCCTGGATGCGGAAGATATAATCATTACTTCAGGTGGTTCGGAGGCGGTATTGTTTGCTTTTATGAGCTGTCTTAATCCGGGAGACGAGATTATCATTCCGGAGCCTGCCTATGCGAACTATATGTCTTTTGCGGTCTCCGCAGGAGCTGTGATACGCACGGTGGCGTCTTCCATAGAAAGCGGTTTCGCTCTTCCCCGCATAGAAGAGTTTGAAAAGCTCATAAATGAGCGGACCAAGGCTATCCTTATCTGCAATCCCAATAATCCTACCGGTTATCTTTACACCCGTGGGGAGATGGCTCAGATACGCGATCTGGTTCAGAAGTATAATCTTTTCCTGTTTTCGGACGAGGTGTACCGCGAGTTCATTTATTCGGGCGAACCCTATGTATCGGCCATGCATCTGGAGGGGATAGAGCAGAATGTGATATTGATCGATTCCGTGTCGAAGCGTTATTCCGAGTGTGGAATCAGGATAGGGGCTTTGGTAACTAAAAACGCTCAGGTACGCGCGGCGGTAATGAAGTTCTGCCAGGCCCGTCTGTCGCCGCCGCTCCTCGGGCAGATAGTGGCCGAGGCTTCCATCGACGGGACGGAAGAGTACTCGCGTATAGTTTACGAGGAATATGCCAAGAGGCGGAAGTGTCTTATTGAAGGTATCAACCGCATCCCGGGCTGCTATTCCCCTATGCCCATGGGAGCTTTCTATACGCTTGCACAACTTCCTGTTGACGATGCCGATAAGTTCTGCGCCTGGTGTCTTGGTGAGTTCAGGTATCGCGATGAGTTTACACCTGACTCCTGCGTAGCCGAGAGCGTGATGATGGCGCCGGCTTCCGGGTTCTATACCGATCCTTCGCTCGGACGGAACCAGGTTCGTCTGGCCTATGTGCTCAAGGAGGAGGACCTTAAACGCGCACTGTTTGTGCTTGAAAAGGCGCTTGAAAGATATAACTCCCTTTAATTTAGTGTTCTAACATCTATTAAAGATGGGTCTTGCGACATGTCCTCAGGGTTGGTGCCGTCAAGACCTTGGGGTATGTCCGTGCCCAGGGAGGAAAAAAGTTCTGTCCAGTAGGGATCTACGCTACCGTCTTCGCGACGGAAGTTCATAGGATTGGCCTTAAAGATATGCCTGCCGAAAGAGTCAAGATAGGACTCGTAGACAAGTTCGCTGCAGTATAGTGCGTCGCATCCTGGAAGAAAAGCGAAGTCATAAGGCTGTCCGATAAAGGATTTTGCGCGAAGTATGCACTCCTGGGCGGAGATAGTGCCTTTCACTCTTTTTAGATCCACCCTATAGCCCTCGGCTTTTTGTGCCGTAAGCCAATTCTTATCTATTCTGCTTCTGTGTACGCCAAGCTTAGGTGTGGCCTCTATGATCCACGCCTTACCGTCTTTATCAATTTCCACTATCCCCACATGCGTGTATCCTCCTCCTGTAGCTCCGCTTATGGCGCTGTCCATTGAATCCGCATCCTCTTGGATAGTAGGCATGAAAAACAGGAGATCCGCATTGCGAAGGCGCTGCCGGCTGCAGGAGCTGAATGCCAGTAAGCTGAGAAGCAGAAGACAAATAAGGCTCTGAAGGACAGAGGGGTAGCTGTATTTCGAACGCCTTAAGATAGTGAATCCCCATGTTATGCTCATACTTCGATCCGGTTTTGAGCTGCAAAGATAGCTACTTTTAACTATAAATCGGTATGCTCTGAGTGGCACTAACTATTTTTAGTGATTGCTCTGTGCGGGCTGTGATTATATTTTTGCACCCGAAATGAAAAAGTTAGTAGCAACAAGTTTGATATCTGCCCTTTCCGTGGCTTTTCTCGCCGGAGAGGTTCACGGTCAAAGCATCGCTTCCCTTGCCCCCGGTCTTAGTGTCGGAGGCTATGGTGAAGCGGCGTATTCACGTAATTTTTATAGTGATAATGTATATCGTTATTCCGATCCGTCGACATATAAGAACGATCCCAGTCACGGGAGGTTCGATATTCCGCACGCTGTAGTTTATCTGGGTTATGATTTCGGTCATGGCTGGAAGATGCAGACTGAGATAGAATTCGAACATACCGGTACAGGTACCGCTATGGAGAAGGAATTCACCGAGGCCGGAGAATGGGAAAGTGAAATCGAAAAAGGAGGAGAGGTGGAACTTGAGCAGTTCTGGCTCCAGAAGACTTTCTGTCCTGCCTTGAATGTCAGAATCGGCCATATAATCGTTCCTGTGGGAGGATTGAACAATGCACACGAACCTCTCAATTTCTTTACCGTATATCGTCCGGAAGGGGAGTATACTATTCTTCCGTCGACTTGGCACGATACGGGATTCAGTATCTGGGGAGAGGCAGGCAAATGGAAATATGAAGTTCTGATGGTGGCAGGTCTTGACGCCTTTATGTTTGACAGGGATAATTTCATCGCATACGGTGCCGGTTCTCCTTATGAGTATAAAGTCGCCAACAATTACGGTTTTGCTGCCCGTGTGGACAACCACAGCATTGAAGGTCTGAGACTTAGCCTAAGTGGATATTATGGTCAGTCCATGCACAATTCCTTTCCTAATGACATGCATAACACCCGTTATGCGGATGTCAAGGGCCATACGCTCATAGGAGCATTTGATTTCCTGTACAAGAGCAGAGACGAGAACCTCATAATCAGGGGTAATGCCGACTATGGCTATCTTTCAGACGCCTCAACCATCAGTCTTATAAAGCGTAATCTTTCATCTAACAACGCCCCTTATAAGAAAAACCCGGTCGCACAGAACGCCTGTGCTTTCGGAACAGAGGCCGGTTATGATATCCTGCACCTTTTCAGGAATGCCCCGCGTGAGAAGAAGCTCTATGTCTTCGGAAGGTATGAGTTCTATGATTCATATATTCCGGCTTCGGACCAGCAGGATTACACATACACGGACAAACACCGCATAGCTTTGGGCATCAATTATATGCCAATACCTCAGATAGCCATTAAGATGGAGTGGTCCGAGAGATTTCTCAAATCGGAATATAATAATGAGCCAAGCGTATCGCTGGGTATAGCATATATGGCATTTTTCAACAGAAAATAATTTACTTAAATAAACAATGAAAAGATTTTTAGTTAGTGGCGGTGCCGCACTTATCGCGATGAGCCTTTTGAGCTCATGCCAGGGCACAAAGAATGATGGAGCGCTTACTGCAGACGAGCAGGAGATGCAGGCTATCACGTCAGAGTATGTAAACAAGGTTATTTACCCTATCTATGGAGAACTTGCAAATGCTACAAGTGATCTTTACGAGAAGCTTGCTGATCTTACAGACAAATTCGAGAGTGATGCCAATTCTGTTTCTCAGAGCGAGATAGATGAGATCTGCAGCGTTTTCCTTACTGCCAGAAGCTATTGGGAGAAATCAGAGGCCTTCCTTTTCGGTGCCGCTACATTCTTCTCAATCGATCCGCACATCGACACATGGCCGCTTGACCGCAAAGCTCTCGCTACTTCACTTTCAAATGCCAAGCAGGTAGAGGAACTTCGTGGTGAGGACGGAATAGCGTATGCAGGCGGTAAGCTCGGTGAGGAACTTCTCGGATTCCACGGCGTTGAATTCATCCTTTTCCGTGACGGAAAGAACAGAACAATCGCTCAGCTTAAGGCTAAGGAGGATAATGAGGATTTTGCAGGAGTCAATGTTACAGGTCTTCAGGAACTTATCTACGCTACGGCAGTGGCAGGAGATCTGCGCAACAAATGCTACCAGCTTGAGGTTTCGTGGAACGCAAATGCTCCTAAGGAACATGTAGAGGTATGCGAAGACTGCGAGTACAACACCACAATAGGGGATAAGAGCTTCGGTGAGGATATGCTTTCTGCAACCAAGGCCGGCAGCACATACGCTACCATGCAGAGCGTGATGACCACCATTCTGGTTTCCGGTTGCTCAAATATCGCCAATGAAGTGGCTAACACCAAGATGGGTTCAGCTCATACAGGTGAGGACGTCAACTATATCGAAAGTCCGTACTCCAAGAATTCTTTCGTGGATTTCGAAAACAACATCCGCTCTATCGAGTACTCACTTTATGGTGCGGAAAATGCTACAGAGCCGGCAGCTCATTCGCTTATGAAATACTTCAACGATAATTATTCCGGAGCTTCCGCTCTTAAGAGCGCTCTTGATAATAGTATCGCTAAGCTTAAGGTCTGCCAAAGCAAGGGGCATTTCGTTGACATCTATACCGACGCTTGCGTACAGGATGCAATGGACGCCATCAACGAGCTTGATGCTCAACTCAATAAAGCTTCCGCTTGGATTGCGTTAAGATAAATTGATAATATGAACAGATTTCAAGTAAATCTTTTTATAGGAGTCAGCATTATTGCTCTGGCGTCATGCCAGGGCAATAGTGGTAATGAGACCCCTGAAACAGTCCCTGACACAAAATATGTGGGACAGGCTGTAGGTAATTTTACTGCCGATGAATGGTACCCGGGAGGTATTCTCGGTACTACCCTTAATGTTACGGCAGGTTGTTATGAAGATGAGACTCCGGCCACGACCGAGCAGGGTCTTACGACTGCTTTCACTCACGGAGAGCAGCTTTTCGAGCGTACTTATACCCTTACGACCAAGCCTTTCTGGGGACTTGGCCCTGCGTCTGTACGTAAGTCCTGTCTGCATTGCCATCCGGCATATGGACACGGAAAACGTCAGGATGAATATAAGGCATCTACCGTAGGTAACGGCTACCTGCTTGTTATCTACACTCCCGTGGATGGCGCCAACAGTGACGATGGCGGGTATATCGCCAATGTTACCGGTATGCCTCAGACTCAGGCCGTGACACCGTTCCTTCCTCCTATTGACGAAAGTCAGATTACACTGACGTGGAATACCGTCGCTTCCATGGAGAGCGGACTTCCTATGAAATTCAAGGATGGGCAGGAATACAGTCTTATCTACCCGGTGGTTACCATTCCGCAAAGCGCATTTAATACGGACCCTGTTCCTTCAAACTATGCCGTACGTCTTGAAAGTACGCTTGGTGTCATAGGCACAGGTCTTCTGGATGCCATCCCAACGGATTCCATCCGTGTTCAGTATCAGAGGGAAGCGCCTTATGTGGAGCTCAACCCTTCCTTCTGGGATAAGGATGCCAATGACTTCGCTTCCGGCGCGTGGTATACTCTTGCGCAAGGCTACCTTGCAGACGGAACTCCTTTCGGAGGCTCCGCCGCCCAGAATAAAGAGCTCAAGAGATTCACTTATGCTATGACCCGTGCTTCTCTTCAGGATGGTCCCGGTGCCAATGCCATATGGAACATTACCAATGTCTCCCGTTCAGACCGTCCTTATCTTTATACTACTTCAGCGTGGGCCAAGAAGATGTCCCAGACCTCTTCTGTAATCGAGGCTATCAAGGCCGACCCTTCATCACCTTACTATGCTGACGGAACGGATGAGGGCATAGCTGAAGCAGTGCTTAACCTTCTGGACCCGAAGACTAATCAATTCGATAACGAATGGAATAATTTCTCCCCGGAGATGACCGATTCTGATTTTTATGATTTTCTCGTATGGCAGAGAGGTCTTGCCATCCCTAGAGCCCGCAATCTTAATGATGCTGCAGTTCAGAAAGGTAAGGAACTTTTCAATCAGATAGGATGTGCCAATTGTCATCGCGCCCAGTGGCATACGACTGCTGATAATTATTGGTCTCCTGAAATTCTCGCAGGCAAGCCGCTTCCTCGTTATGCAGATCAGACCATCTATCCGTATACGGATATGATTCATCACCGTCTGTATATGAAGGAAGGCATACACGGAACTTGGTGCAGAACCACTCCGCTTTGGGGCAGGGGACTGCATAAGGTCAATACCGGTTCTGCCGACCGTCTTCACGACTGCAGAGCACGTAATACTCTCGAAGCCATAATGTGGCATGGTTACAGTGAGAAGAGCGATGCGTTCGAGAGCACGGAGAAATTCTATAACCTTTCAAAGGAAGAAAGGGATGCTGTAATCAAATTCGTGGATTCTATCTAATGAATAAAGATAAAGTATTGAAATATCTGTCGTTTGGTACATTGGCCCTTATCGTCCTGGCGATGATGGGGGCCACTGTGCTTGAAAAAGTGAAGGGTACGGATGTGGCCTTGAGTACAGTATATCACAGCCCGGCGGTAATCTGCCTGTGGATAATATGCTGCGTCTCTGCCATAGTGTTGTTGTTGTCGCGTCGCGTCCGCAGCGTTTCACTTCTTCTCGTTCACTTTTCTTTCGTCGTGATACTCTCAGGCGCCCTTATTTCGTTTTGCACCGGCACCTCTTATATGCTGAGTCTCAGGGAAGGGGAGAGTGATGACAGCACGCTTCCATTCACAGTTACTCTCGATACTTTCGAAGTGGAGTATTACCCACTCTCCACCGCCCCCTCTGATTATAAAAGTTCTTTGACTATCCTCGACGAAGACAAAAAGGTCGGCGTGGAAGTGTCCATGAATCATATTGGCCGCTATAAAGGCTACAGATTCTATCAGAGCGGGACAGACGGCAAGACCGGAAGCTACTTAACAGTAAGCCGTGACGTAGCAGGTACAGCTGTCACCTATGTGGGTTTTGTCCTATTGCTTGTAGGATTGCTGCTTCAATTCTTCAGAAAAGGCAGTTCTTTTCGTCGGGCCATCGCGAGATTGTCTGGGGTCTCTATCGTTTTGCTTTGTTTTCTTTTTGTTTGCCCCCAGACATCCGCCCGCGAAAGACATCCTCAGGTCCTTCCGGACGATGTGGCCGATGCCTTTGATGAGTTGTATATCTATCATAACGATAGGGTCTGTTCATTTTCTACTTTTGCCCGGGACTATTGCCTGAAAGCTTATGGAAAATCTTCATACAAGGGCGCATCTGCCACTCAGGTGGTTACAGGATGGCTCTTCTATTATGGCCAATGGGAAAATGTTCCCTTTAAACTGAAGGCGAAAGATCGGGGCGGTGCCGTAGAGATGGAAAAACAGTTTTTGTTTTCTGGCGTGGCCTCCGGAGCTGCTTTCAAGGTTTTCCCTTACCGAGATGAGGGAAAGGTCAAATGGTATTCGTGTGAGGACCTGCTTCCTGTGGATATAAGCAGCGATAATTGGCTTTTCATAAAGAAAGCTATGGACCTGGTGGCGGATTGCATCAGGGAAGAAAATTGGGCTGATGCGAAGTACTATCTTTCGAAAATCAGGGCCTATCAGCAGAAGGTCTGTGCGGAGGAACTTCCTTCTGAGGGTCAGCTGGCTCTTGAAAAGACGTATAATGCGATATCTCTTCCAAAGGTAGCCGCAATGCTCTGCTTGACGCTGGGAATACTTCTGTTCCTGTCTTTCGTGGTGAAAATCCGTCGTCGCAAGCCTCTTGAACAAAGTCCGGTTTCCTGGTGGATTTCACAGGGAATACTTTGTGCGCTTTCCTTGTATGTGCTTCTGATTCTTGTGCTTCGTGGACTTGTGAGCGGACATCTTCCTATGTCCAACGGCTTTGAAACTATGCTCGTGCTCTCGTGGATTACGCTGATGACAGGGATTCTTTTGTCAGGCAAACTGCATATGATGCATGCTTTTGCCTTTATCCTTAGCGGCTTTGCCCTTCTGGTAAGTTCGCTTGGACAGAGCAATCCGCAGATTACCCATA
Organism: Firmicutes bacterium CAG:460; assembly: GCA_963624185.1. Lineage (GTDB taxonomy): Bacteria > Bacteroidota > Bacteroidia > Bacteroidales > UBA932 > Cryptobacteroides. The sequence goes on from CAVFNP010000001.1 coordinate 29,907, forward strand.
TGGCTCCGGTTCTTAATTCGCCCCTTCTCAGCGTGCACGTGGCCAGCATGATGATATCATATTCTCTTCTTGGGATTTCTGCACTTAGCTCTCTGGCGGGACTCCTTTCCAGTGGAAAGGAATCATCCCAGCTAAGGGATATAAGTATAGTTGTCATCTATCCTGCACTTTTCACCCTTATCGGGGGGACTGTTCTTGGCTCTATATGGGCCAATCAAAGCTGGGGATGTTATTGGAGCTGGGACCCTAAGGAAGTATGGTCCCTGGTTACCATTATTGTTTATTCCGTTTTGCTTCATACGCGTGTTTTAAAAGGAATTGACATCGACAGACGTTTCCATCTTTATACGGTGCTGTCTTTCCTCTGTGTGATTATCACATATTTTGGAGTCAATTTCTTCCTGGGCGGCATGCACAGCTATGCCTAGGTTTGGTGTTTTTGAGAAATTTTGATTAAGTTTGCTTGAAAGGATGAATATGATTATGGTCATTAACCCTAATATGAAATTGGCAGATCTGATAGATATCAATCATAATCTGCTGGCGGTTCTTTCGCGTCTGGACGTGAGTCTTGGCTTCGGGGAACATACCATAGAGCAAGCTTGCAAATTGCATAATGTCAATACTGAAGCTTTTCTGCTTATCTGTAACGTCTATAATTTTGAAGGCTATGTTCCTTCCCAGGCACTTTTGGATAAGGCCGATGTGCGTGACATATTGAAATATCTGCACAATTCTCATGTGGATTATATGTCCTCGTCTCTCAGGCAGTTGGAGATTCTCACCGCTCAGATGTTGCAGAATTGTCCTGATTCTCAGAAGAATATGATAGAGAGGTTTTTCGAGGACTACCACGATGAGGTGAAGAATCATTTTGATTATGAGGAAAGCGTGGTAATGCCTTATGTTGACGCACTTTTCCGTGGAGAGAAACAGCAGGGCTATTCAATCGACACTTTCGAAGAGAACCACGGCAACATAGAAGAGAAATTGTGCGACTTGAAGAATATCGTGATGAAATATCTCCCTCAGTCCTGTGACCAGGCCCTCCGTTACGATGTCCTGCATCAGATTTATCATCTTGAAAAAGACCTCAGACGTCATACTTTGATAGAAGACAATGTACTGACACCTATAGTGTCCAGAATGGAGTCTCGCCTATGAAAATTCGTAATGTCATAATAATCAGCCCTTCGCAGATTATTTCAAAAGGACTGGAGAAAGTTTTTATGGAGCATAGCGAATTCAGGGTCGCCAATATCCTTACGGAGATTCCTCGAAGTCTGGACATGCTTCGTTCAACAAATGCTGATCTGATAGTAATAGACCCGTCTATAATTGATTATGCATCGCGCTCGAGTGTGCATACGCTTGTCAATTCTTCTCTTGATATCCCTGTAATTGCGCTCTATACTGTCTTTTTGGAAGAGGATTTTTATCACCAATTCGATGCCGTAATTAGTCTTTACGATCTTCCGGCCGTGATAATAAGCAAATGCCGTAAGGCTTTGGAGGTGGAGCTGGATTCTTCCAAGGGGGATGGCGGTGAACTTTCCGCCCGAGAAAAAGAAATTCTCGTGAGTGTGGCAAAGGGCAAATTGAACAAGGAGATAGCCGATGAATTCAATATCTCGGTGTATACCGTCATGACTCACCGTAAGAATATCACCCGCAAGACCGGAATTAAAACGGTAGCCGGACTTACGGTGTATGCTATGTTGAATAATCTTATAGATCCTTCGTCTCTGGAATAGGTCAGAGGTCTTCCACGCGAAGAATTCCGTTGCGGTTCAATACAATGCGCAGGTGTCTGTATTCTGTCTGGTCGAGGTGTTTGAGCTGGCAGATAGCGTGCATGCAATAGACTCTCTGTACACGCACCGTGGAGATTTCTCCGTTCTCGTCCAGTACGTTTACAGGAACTTCCGGGTTATCCATCTTCTGCAGGAAGCGGTTCAGGTGCAGACGCATTATCTCGTTGATTCCGCGTAGCGGGTATTGGTTCTCGGCCATAAGGGCATCACTGTCCAGCACCAGACGCTTGCGGTAGAGCAGGACCTTTTCCTCGAAGATGCGCGATTCATCATCCATGGAGGCGTATTCCTTTCTCAACTCCATCACTTCCTGCGGAATCTTGTTTCCGGACACGAAGTCCGCCGCTTCCTTCAGCATTCCTACTTTTCGGCTTCCTATGGTGATGCGTGCTTTCTTGTCATAGTATTTGTTTACAAGCTTGTGGGCGAACCAGTAGCGCATAAGGTCCTTGATGCGATCTTTCATCATATAGCTGACGACGAGAACCACGAAGAGCGGTCCCGTTATGTTGCCGAACCTCACCTGTGTGGCCCAGCCTATGGCGGTCGCAAAGATCATTGCCACGCCCGCGGCTATGCTGTAGTAGAGCTGTTCGACAGCTATACCGTCTTTGCGTTTGGCCAGGTTGATATAAAGGTCGCTTTCTATGTATTTTTTCTGTATGCTCTGATTGTAAAGCAATTCGCGGTTATGGACGGGGTCGTTGTCGAGAGCGTCAAATCCTTTTGCGCTGGCATAGCGTTTTTCTCCAAGAAGAAATTCGACCATGAACTTCCGTGTGTCTGAAAGGTCTGCGCCTGTCCGGCTGTCCAGGTTCTTTACTATGTTCGTGGCTTGTGTCGTGATTATATGGCTCATATATTCGTCCACGACGGCGAAATGCTGCTTTTCCCTGTCTGCGATTGTCTCCACGAGGGGATAGAGAGATCGGAAATGATGTAGTATTGAATCCAGAAGGTCGCGGTATTGTCTGCATGCGGCATCCGCTTTGGCACTGTTCTGTGTGCCGCGTATGCTGTTGGTGCTGTTTCTCAGCGCGCTTTTGAAGATGGCGGCATACATCTTCAGGTGGTATTCGAAGTCTTCCGTCTTGTCTTCGCCTTGGGAGAGCGAGACTATGGAGTCCTTGAGCCTGACAAACGGCAGGGACGTCTGCTCGGCGAGTTCGCTCAGGGAAAAAACGGGTGTAATCAGTCGCACGTTCGATTTGATATCGCGATAGAACTGGTCTTTTCCGTAGGTCTGGGAGCTGATGCCCATACTGTTCGGGATGAAAAGCCAGGTATTCACCGCGAAATCGTTTTTCTTCTCCGTCTCATCGGAGACGAAACCGAATTTGAATTCGACTGAAAAGTTGTCGTGTTTTTTTGCCTGAAGATTAATCATTTACTTAAGTTATAATAAACAGACGGTCTTTAGAACAGCAGTGGGGTGTATCCGAGCCAATGCAGAACTGTCTCGCCCCATAGCAGTATCAGAAGCCAGGATATGAACATCATGGTGATGCCGAAACGGAAGGTGTCGCTCCAACTATATTGGTTTGTATTATAGAGCAGTGCGGCAGGTTTGCTGTTGAACGGAAGCACGTAGACGTGTTCGATAAGCATGGCAACAGGGAATGCGAGACTGAGCTGGGGAAGACCGAATTTCTGTTCCACTCCCAGTGCGATTGGCACGAAGATGAGCGTTCGCATAGTCTTCGATTCGAAGATGAGTCCGCTGAACATCATCATGAAGGTCAGTACGACATAGAGCAGCCAGAACGGTGCGTCTGCGCCTATTCCTAAACTGTTGAAGCATACGTCGACCAGTGTCCCCGGGAGTTTGGTGGCGTCGAGCCCTGCTCCCAGCGTGTATGCGCCGGCCGAGAAGAGCATAAGATGCCAAGGGATGTCGACATCGTTCCATTTGACTACGCCTATTCCCGGCATAAGTGCTATTACGGCGCCTATGAAAGCCACGGTGGTGGCATCAAGTCCGTGAAGCTTGTCTGTGGACCAGAGTATCAGCACGCCCAGGAAGATGGCTATGGCCTTATATTCTTCCGCGCTCATTTTTCCCATACTTTCCAGCTCGGTGCGAAGTCTCTGAAGTCCGCCTTCGATTTGTGGCTTCTGCTCCTCCTTTTTCATTGGGAAGATCAGTTTTGTTCCTATGAGCCAACCTATCAGTACCATTATTATAGTAAGTGGGAAGCATGCCACGAACCAGTCGCTGTAGCCTATCGTTGAGCCGTATGCACCCATAAATAGCGATATCGCAAGCAGGTGCGCTCCGCTTCCCGTTAAAAAGCCCGTAGCGCAGATGTTTATCTGGAAAAGGTTTTGAAGCACAAGGTTGCGTCCGAAATTGTTCCGGTTGCCATCAGAAGCTCCATATATGGCACATACTACCATAAATATCGGCAACAGTATGGTGGCTTTGGCCGTGGTGGCGGAAATGAACGCCGAGAGCACGAGGTTTATGATGATGAAGCTGAAAAAGATGCCTTTCGCGCTGTGTCCGAACTTGAGTACGAACCATAGGGCGAATCTTTTGGCTACGCGTGTTTTCACCAGCATTGATGCCAATACGAATGAAAGGATGTTCAGCCACATCACCGGGTGTCCGAGCTGAGCGAAGGCCGTTTTCTGTGGCACCACCTCTGTAAGCACTATCGCCAGAATTATTATCAGCGAGGTGAGGTAATTCGGGATGGCTTCAGTCATCCACAATACGAGTCCGGCGATAAATATCGCCAGCATGGACTTTTCGGCCGGAGTCTGGAGGAAACTTACATCCAGCACCCAGTTGAAAAGAATAAAGAGGATTATGGCCAGAGGCCCACCCGCACGGGCCATGCCTTTTTCAAATCCGGATTTCTGCATTTTGGGCAGTTTCTCGATCCTGTAGTTGTTCATATCGAGCGGATCGAAACTGTGTATGTGGGTCTCTGACATAATCTTCTGAGTGTTAATTTATTTCCAATTCTTGTAAGGGTTCTTCATGAGCATGGAGTTATAGTATTTCTTGTCTCCCGTAACTTCGGTGGAGAGCCAAGAAGGATGCTCGAATGCTTCATTTTCTTCGCCAAGTTCCACTTCGGCAACCGTAAGGCCTTCGTTGTCACCGTAGAATTCGTCAACTTCGAATGTGTGGTTTCCTTTCGGAACGAGGTAGCGGGTTTTGTCTATCACGCCCGGCTCGCAGATTTTGAGAAGCTCACGAACGTCTTCAACAGGGATTTCTTTCTCCCATTCGAAACGGCTGGCTCCGCTGTCGTTACCTATGCCCTTGACTGTGATGTACCCTTTGTCGCCTTTAACTCTGACTCTGACAGTCCTTTCGGGAACTGAACTGAGGTAGCCCTGCGTAATGCGGGTGGCTTTGGTGGCCTCGGCCTTGAAATCGCCGCAGACCAGGAATTTCTTTTCTATTTCTTGTGCCATAATATGATTAGTTAGCAAGCGGTTTATCTGACATACCTATGACTCTCTTGATTGCTTGAAGATAGTTGATGTTTTCCACTCCTTCAAGTCCGCAGTCAGTCACGGTTTTACGTATATCTTCTATCTCTGTGGATTCGGAATTGATGGTGACGACCTTGGCCCCGTTGATGAGCACGTTGCCCACCTCGCAGATAGTGTCGTTGACCATATAGCCGAAGCGCTGTTTGTGAACTTTCACCGCAGCAAGGTCCGGATTGGCTTTGACCATTGCGATGAACTCTTCGTAGGTGTATGTGTCTTTGGTAAGCTCAGGCATCTTTACCATGAATGCAGGGAACACTTCATTCTCGAGCACTTCGCGCGAAATAGGGAATTCGCCTTTCATCAGAGGATTCCACTGCTCGAAGCCGTCCACTGTCTGAACATAAGTCTTGATGTCCATCTTGCCGTTACGGATTTTGGTGTTGTTGATGTCATTGGCGCGTGAGATGATATACACCTCGTCGCTTTCCCTTTCCCATACTTTTTCCGGAACAGGCGCTGAAAGACGTGCCATACGATACTGTGCGGCGCTGAAGTCCTGCCCGAATGAGCGGAACTCGAAACGAGGTTTTGACTGTTCGCCGATCTTTAATTCTTCTTTTGCCATAATTATATAATTTGAAATCTGTTATTCTCCTAAATCAAGTGCTTCTTCTCCGTCTACATTGGCCGCACCAGGGGTCACAGTGGTCTGGTGGTACCATTTGCCGTCTGCGTTGCGTCCGTAAGAACCTGTATATTTGGTTCCCGGATGCTTGGCATAGTTGAAGTCATCCAGTATGGTGGCTCCGTCAGGCTTGGTCAGATATACACGGACAGCCTTCTTGGCAGAGAGCCCGCTGTGGAATACGAGAGCTTCGTTGTAGCCTTCCTGGGCTTCGCCAGCCACGGTTACGTCTTCACTGTAGAGAAGAAGGTATTCTCCGGCAGCAAGGCTTCTTTCGTCGCAAGTCCATACGGATTTGTCGTCTTTGAATATCTGTATGCCTGTGATGTTTATTTCAGCTTCAGCTCCATTGTAGAGTTCTATGAATTTGTCGTTGCCGTTGAGTTCGTTGAGAACGAGACCGGTATAGTTTATAGGATTCTCGCCTACGGTGTAGTTGAATTCGCCTGAGCGTCCTTTTTCTCCGCTCTCAGCCTCAGCTTCGATAAAGTATGTCACTTTGACTCCCATATCGAATGCGGGGATGGTGGCTGCCCATGAGCTGCCGTTCGACGGCTTCATGTCTATGGTTTTGCTCTCTTCTGTCACTGTGTAAGTCAGTGTGGCTGAGGTGATCTCTCCTGCAAGCGAAGTGATGTCGGCCGTAACGTTTACGGTGCTTTCAGCGGTGAGAGCTACTGTGTTCTGCACATTGGCTATGACGGGAACTCCATAAATCTTGTCTTTGACGCAAGATGAGACCAGCAGCGCGGCTGCTGCGGTTAAAAGAATATATAATGACTTTTTCATTTTGTTCTTGTTTTATTATGAATGAGGATTTTAGAATGCTATCTGGAAACGGAGTGCGAGCATATTGTAGTCCACGCCTGCTTTGCCGTCTTTCTCTACCACTTTAGTGTAGTCCTTGGTAGGGTTGCCCGCTGCGTCGTGACCTACATAGAGCTTGCCTTTTCCGTTGGCGTAGCGGTCGTTGTTGTTGAACTGGTAATTGAGCATCACCTTCACATTCTTGGTAGGGTAGTAGTTCAATCCCACTGAAAAGCCTTCGGCGCTGCCTCCGTAGTAGTCGGCAGTGTTGAAGTCGCAGTATTCGTAACGAAGTGCGAGCTCAAGATCTCCCCAGCTGCGTCCGTTGTTGATGCGGGTGTATTTGGCTCCGTCGGCGTCGTAGTTCTGGTGGCCTCCGAAGAGTAGGTAACTTGCCTGAACATACCATCCGTCGGCCGTCTGATGTCCTTTGTCATTGATGCTGCGGTCCAGAATGGCTGTGCGGGCGATATATGCTCCTTCGTAGCGGAGTCCGTTATAGTGACCTGCCAATTCGAAGGTGTATGCTATCTCGTGGTCGAGACCTGCTATGGCGTCGGTGTCAAGATATTTCTTGCGGTTGATGCTGGTAGTGTTGCGTGAGCTGTAACGTGCCACCTTATAGCCGTCTCCCGATGTGAGTTTAGGCTCGCGGTAAGAGAATGCGGCGCCTATGTGAAGAGATGAGTTCTGATGCTTGTAAAGCGGACGGAGAACAAGTTTGCCGGTGTACGAAAGTCCTTCGTTATAGCCGAAGTCTTTATTGTTGTCTTCCATAAGAGCCTGTTCTTCAGAGCCTTTGAGTTCAGGTCCGAATACTCCGGCGCTTGCCCAGAGCCAATCCTTGGCGTAGGTGGCGTTGATGCCCAGATGACGGGAAGGTGCGAGAGCCGTTACCATAGGGCGTTCCATGAACATAAGGTAACGTGAAGTGGTGTTTCTCTGGATGGAGAAATTTTCCTTGAAGTTACCAACTTTGATCGAAGTGTAAGGAATACCGGTATAGCTTATTATGGCGTCTTTGATCTCCGGCGTGCCACTGGTCCAGTCGGTGTCTATCTCTCCGTACCAGTTCTTGTCGAGCTGGGCCTTGACGGCGAATCTCGAGCGACGGATGTTCATTCCGTTGCCTATGGCATCGTAGTCGTCGTCATTGCCGAAAAAGACGGCTGCGTCACCCTGGATGCGGATGTCGAACCAGAATTTGTATCCAGCCTTGTCGTTTTTGAATACTAGTATACCATCCTGCATCTCAGGTTTTACCTTGTAGATTTGGACGGACTGTCCATACTGATTGATGTCGGTTTTTACATCATCATCATCTTGTGCAAAGACTGGAAGCGACACTGAAGCTGCCAGCAGGAACAAAAAAAATCTTTTCATTTTTGCTTGATTATTAGTTTGTGTTTATTCTTTATATTGATTTTATGAATTCTACCAGATTGTCTCCTTTCTCCAGTCCAAGTTTCTGACGAAGGCGATATCGACCTATTTCTACGCTTTTTGTATTGATTTTCATTAAAGTAGCTATGTATTTAGAAGAAAAACCCAGCCTAAGAAGTGTAGCCAGTCTCTTCTCTTGGGAAGTGAGATTTGGAAATGCGTTTTCCAGTCTTAAGTTGAAATCCTTATGCAGGACTTCAGCCTGCGTGTAGAAATACGATGAGTCTACTTCCTGTTCGAATGAAAGCCTGTGTCTTATGGAGTTGCTCAGTTCCGTTATTATATCTGATCTCCGGCTTTCGCTTTCTGCCTTCGACAATTCCTTTACCAGAGAGTCGAGACCTTCCAAGTATTCCTTCTGCTCATAAAGACTGAGAGCCACGTTCATGGTTTCTTTCCTCTTCATCTCCAGCGCGTCATGCAGCGCCTGATTTTCGCTTACCATGCTTCTAATTTCCAGATCGCCAATGGCCTTGCGGTTTTCGTAGAGCTGCTGTTGCTGGGTGGCCATGATTCGCGACATCTCTGCCTTCTGTCGTCGCTGAGAAGCGATATAATTGGCGGATAGTGCGCAGAATACCAGCAGAAGCAGAATGGTCATTATAGTGAAATACATAAGTGTTTCACCTTGCGCGGGGGCGCCGTCGGCTATTTTCTCGAGCAGGAAAGTGCATACGAGAGCGATTAGTGGAGCCAATATCATCCCGAGCAGACTACGGCTTATATTGTCGCTTTCAGTGAGCGGTCGTTTTCGTACTATCTCTACTGCGAGTATGCCTGCATAGATGAGAGGAAGCGGGGAAAGGGGGACAGGACTTAATGGTGAGCATGGAAGAGCGAAAAGCAGCAGTGTCAGGCTTACGCTCAGCGTTATTGCGAAGACTGTGCGTATGCTCCATTCCATACAGAGTTCTGCGCGTTCATCGCTTTTGCTCTTGATGGCGGGCCTGAAAATAAGCATGGTGGCCGTTATGATGCCAATGACGGATATCCCCAAAACTTTTCCCTCCAAGGTGCCGGAGGCTATGCCGGACAACAAGTCGGCGAGAAGAGCCCCGCTTACGGCGGCAGAAAGCAATATTATAAGGATGATTCCGTATCTGAAGTATGCTGCCAGTTTCAAAAGGTGTGTCCTGCTGCGTCTGAAGTATGTCCGCAGGGCGAAATACACTGCCGCCGAGATGACACCGCAGAAAACGGCTGCGGCGGTGGTTTCGATGAAAGGCGTGCCGGACACTTTGAAGCTGCCTTCCGTAGTCATATGCATTCCTTCAAGAGCACCGATGCAGGCGAGTATTATGGAGGCTGGAATGTGCAGATAATTGAGCACAATTACCGTTGAAAGTGCGGCGGAAGTAAGGATAAGGGTTTGCCAGACGTTGAGCCCGCCTGTAAGGTAGCTTTGATGTATATTCTGGGCTGTCTGGGAGTTAAGGGCCATGATTGCGGCGAGTGTCGCCACGATGAAAAATAAAAGGTCGAGCGTCTTTCTTTTTATCGCATATGTCGGGATGAGCAATCCTTCCACATATGGAAACTCTTTAAGAAAGAACCATATACAGATGATTGCCATCAGTAATATGACTGCCGCTTGATTCATTTTCTACATTGTGCTTCTTATGGACATGACTGCCAATTGGTCTGCGAGGCTGTCAGCAGCTTTGGATAGATTTTCTATGTGCAGGGCGAAATAGCGGAGATGGAATTTTTCACTGAGTTTCAGCTTGTCCATCCTGTGGAATACCGTTCGTTTTATGTCCTGAGCGCATTTGCCGGCTTCCTTTTCATAGTAGTAGGCACGGCTGATTTTGTCCGGAATGCTTTTGGGATCTCTGAAATATGCTTTGGCTGCCGGGATGGTAGTCTCAAGAGCAAGCACGGAGAATTCCGTCAGGCGTATGAAATCGGCGTTGAGTTCCCGGGGGATAAAAGGCATCTCTATCTCGAACTGGGATAGGGAATCGCTGAGCATGTCCATCACGTTGCGGGTCTTTTCGAGAAGCCGCATTATGTCTCCACGGGAGCGGACAAGGGCGGTTTTAGTGTAGAGAGCGTTTTCGATTTCGCGTCTGAGCGCTGAAGATTGCGACTCAAGCTCGGAGAGACTTTGCAGTTTCTCGTTGAATTCTTTTCTGTCCTCAGCATAGAGATAGTTCCTGATACCATCCTTATATACTATGAGTGCGTGGTCTATAGTGTCAAAGTACTGGTCGATATTCTCTATCAGCGTGTCTATCTTTTTCTTCCAAAACATCTCTGCGAATTTTTTTGCAATTTACTACAAAAAAACGTCATGTAGAGTATTGCTTTTATTCGCACGCAAGAGTGTATAGATTCGTGTATTTTTTAAATACTTGTGGTATAATTATTTATCTTGTGAAGTGCTGAATTGTAAATCTGGCTATATAGAGTTATTGTAGAGTTTTTTAGGAGGCTAATTCTTGTCTGTCACCATGAAGGTGACAGCGCTTACGCAGATAAATATGCCTGTTATTATGCCCACGGTGAGAGTCTCTCCGAAAGCGAGCAGCCCTATCATTATGGCTGTTATAGGTTCGAATACTCCCAGTACGGCTGTTTTTGTCGGTCCTATCAGTCGGGTTGAAATAGCCAGCGACAGCATGGAGATGGTTGTAGGTATTATGGAAAGACCGAATATGCAGCTCCATTGTTCTATGCCTCGTATGGCTCCTATTACAGGTTCGCCCTTCACGACAGTGATTGCCAGGAAGAAGATAGCTCCCGCTATAAGTCCATATAATGTAAGACAATGTGCGGAAAGACTCTTGAGACGCGAGTTGTGATTGACTATTACCAGATATACGGAGTAGCATAGCGCTGATGCGACGGAGAGAAGGACGCCGGCCACTTTTATAGTCATTCCTCCGGTAGGCAGGCATATAAGAACTACTCCAAGCAGAGTGGCTGCGATGCTTGCCCATGTTCTGGGAGACGGCCTCTGATGCAGGAATATCATAGAGAGCGCCGTAAAGACAGGGTAGAGATAGACTATGGTGGTTGCCAATCCTGCCGGAATGAAATTATACGCCTCAAACAGTCCTATGCTGCTGCAGGCGAATATGATTCCCAGGAAAATGACAAGGCCGGTCTGGGATCGCTCTATTTTTAGATTTTCCCGTTTGACCAGCATCCACAAAAGCATTATTGCTGCGGCGATGCTGTACCTATAGAATAACATGGTGTAGACCGGGACTTGATCTACCAGCAACTGTTTTGCAAACAGGGGATTGAATCCGTAAGAAACACCGGCTATTATACCGGCGGTGTAGCCGGCAATGTTATTTCTTGAATTCATTATGTGTCTTTTCTTAGTTCAGGCTTCGTATCGATTTGGCCACATTGATAAGGTGGTCGGCTATACGTTCGGAATTTGATGAAAGCTCAAGATAGTGGGCTCCGACATTAGGGGTGCATACACCGGCACTGAGGCGTGATATGTGGTTGTCCTCCATCATCTTCGTGAAGTCATCTATCTGTTCCTCTATTACATTGGCCTCAGCCATTATGGTGAGATCTTCTTTCTTGTAGGCTTCTATAGCCTTGTCATAGAGATTGTGTATCAGGGTTTTGAGCTGGGAGATTTCGCTTAGCGCCTCAGGAGAGAATGTGTCTCCTGTTTTCTGCAGGTCGTCGGCGTATTCCACTATGTTTTCTGCATAGTCTCCTATTCTTTCTATATCTCTGATGGAGCGGAAAGTGGTGGACAGGTAAATGTGGTCGTGTTCATTGAGACCGGTCTTGTCGGTGAGCTGTACTACGAAATCCACAAGCGCGCGATTTATGTAGTTGATTTCGCCTTCCACTTTGTCGAACAGGTCGCGCTCCTTGAAATCCATCGTCGTAATGATGTTTATGGCGCGGTCAAAGTTCTGCATGGCGAGTTCGGACATCCAGATGATTTCCTTTTTGGTCTGGTTGACGGCAAGAGGTGGAGTACATAGCATGTTCTCGTCCACGAATTTCAGTTTGTATGAACACTTGTCTCGGACATCTACGCTGTCAGGAATGATCTTGCACACCAGCTTTACCATTAAGTTATTCATAGGAAGGATAATACATACGGTCATCACGTTGAAGAACGTATGGAACATCGCAAGCTGTGTCTGAGGTACGCCAGGGAACAGACCTTCGAAGAGTGTCCCGAAACTGAAGGTGCCTCCGCTTACTATGCTCATTATCAGTCCTGCGAGAAGGAATATCACGACACCGGAACAGTTGAACAAAAGGTGGATCAGCGCTGTTCGCTTGGCGTTGCGACCGCTGGTAAGACCGGCTATTATGGCCACTACGCAGGAGCCTATGTTGGAGCCCATGGTAAGGAATATGCCTTGGTCCAGGTGGATGAGTCCGGTAACGACCATCGCAAGCGCCACGGAAGTCATCACTGAAGAACTTTGTATGATGGCGGTGAGTATGGCGCCGATCAATACCAGAAGTATAGGGTTGCTTATGCTTGCCAGGAAATTCTTCACTCCGTCAAGTGCGGCAAAATCCTCCATGGAATGACTCATAAGCGAGAGTCCCACGAAGAGCATACCGAATCCCGTAAGTATTCCGCCTATGTTTTTCCATTTGTTTGTCTTGGCAAAAAGACAGATGAATGCGCCGATTCCTGCAAATGCGGAGAAAATGACCGTGGTGGAAAGCGCGTTGCTTCCGAACATGCCGAGGGCTACAATCTGCGCAGTGACGGTAGTTCCTATGTTTGCACCGTAAATTATGGTGGCTGCCTGAGAGAGGGAGATTATGCCGGCGTTCACGAAACCTATGGTCATGACGGAGGTGGCGCCGGAACTTTGTATTGCGGCAGTTCCTATAGTGCCTATCCCTACACCGAGCATTTTGCTTCGGGATGCTTTTTCAAACAGTTTTTTCAGTTTTTTGGAGCTCGCGGATTCGAGATTGGAACTCATCATCTGACAAGCGATAAGGAAGATACCTATACCTGCGAGAAGAGTAAGTATGGCTGAAATTGCAGTCGTTGTATCCATTAAGAATGATTTTGCTTTTGGTGCGCAAATTTAATTAATTTGCCTTTTATTGCCAAGAAAAAAAACGGAGTCTAATATTTTTCGCTTTTTGTGATAATATTTTCGTATTTTTGCGTTAAATAGTGATTGATTAAGCTTATTATTGCACTCGCAGGCCTATGTGGGCTTGTGTGTATATAAATAATAGTAACACGATGAATAACCGTTTTTATCTTAGTCTGGCGGCAACTGTTTGTCTGCTTGGCGCTTGTAACAAAAATGATGATGATTCAAAGAGTGCGTCTGTCCTTCTCTCACCTACAGAGGTAAAGGTGAAACAGGTGGATGAAACGACACTCACAGTTTCGTGGAAGGATAACAGTTCCTCCGAGACAGGTTATGAGATTTATCTGATCGAGCCAAGTGATATAGAAAACCACCGTATTCACGGTACTGTGGGGGCTGATATCACTTCTTATGAGCTGGTGGAAAAGGATCTTATAGCCGACCATAGCTATTACATAGGAGTGAGGGCTGTGGCTGCAGACGCAAAGTATAATTCCCGTCTGAGGAAGACTCTTTTCAAGACAAAGGCTCCGATAGACCCGGATGCTCCGTCTGTCTCTATAAAAAGTCTTCAAGCTTCCTCTTCATGTGTAAAGGTGGAGTACGCTCTTTCAAATGTGGACAAGAGTGCTGAAGTGGGTGTGTGCTGGAGTTCAGATGGCGACCCTGTCGTGGGTGATGTTCACCAGAGCGGTGCGCCTCTTACTGATAAGGACAAATCCGAAAGGCTTCAGGTTATCTCCAATGTCCTGCTTGATTATGGCACGACATATAATTTCAGGGCATATGCCAAGATTGGCGGCGAGATTTATTATAGTGAGACCTCGCAGGGTACTCTTTCGCAGGAGAGGGAGGCCATCACATTAGAATGGACGGAGTTGGAATTCTCTTCTCTTCCTTCCAGCGTGCAGGTTTACAGCTATGAGGGCCTTCTTAACGGCCGCAAGTGCAAAGCCTGGTATGCAAGTGCGGACCTCACGGCAGGTGATGTGGAGTTCAAGGTCAATATCCCTTCTGAGGCTACTACCATAGATGATCAGGCAAAGACCGCAGGCAACTGTCTTGTGATGGTCAATGGCGGTTATTTCTATAATGGCAAGAATACAGGACTCGGTTGTGTGGACGGCGTGATTTCCGGCGGGGTCTCTGCAGTGAGGGGCTCTTTGAAGACAGAGGACGAAGAATATAGTGAGATGTACAATGTTACGCGCGGTGTATTCGGTGTGGACGCTGAAGGTACTCCTGCAGTTTATTGGACTGGAGCAGATGCCGCAGGCAAGAGCTGGTTCTTCGATCGTCCACTTCCTTCAGTCAAGGGTGAAGCCAAGTACTCCGCTGCAGGTCAGACTAATCCGACAGGTTGCATAAGTTGGACTCCGAAGTATGCTCAGAGTGCCGGCCCTCTTCTTCTTATGAATGGCAAATGTCCGTTCGATTTCGAGACGACACCTAAGGGAGATGATTATTTTTATACCAATTATGAAATTATCCCTTATGATATATGGGGAGCAAGTGTGAAGCCTGACCGTACGGCTGCAGGTTATACTGCGGACGGCAAAGTCATCCTATTGATTGTAGACGGACGCATAGAGGAAAGTGACGGTGCTACGCTTGTTGAATTGGCTCAGATAATGAAAGGTCTGGGATGTAAGGGCGCTGTTAATTTTGACGGTGGCGGTTCTACAGGAATGGTAGTAGAGGGAACTCATCTCAACGATCTTACCGGCGGAAACCGACCTGTAATGTCTACTCTCGGAATATATAAGAAATAAGTATGATAAGGGTCATTCTCATGATGGATGCATCCAGCGAATTTGACCGCTGTCTTCTTCGCGGAATGATGCGTTACTCCCGTGAGAATGGCCCTTGGTCTTTTTATCGCTTGTCTTCCGAATATCAGGCAGGCGGGAAAAGTCACGGCGAGGTGGTCAGTCTTGCACGCCAATGGGGAGTGGATGCGATAATTGGCCGATGTGATGACGAGGATCTTAAGAAACTTGATGGGCTCAATATCCCGATAGTTCTTCAGAATTATAGAAATCGTTCTACCGTATATTCCAATATTACAGGAGATTATAAGGGAACGGGAGCTATGGCGGCGAAGTTCTTGTATGGCAAAAGATGCACGGACTTCGCTTTCTTCGGTATCCATGGTGTATTATGGTCCGATGAGAGGCTATATGGCTTCAGATCGGAGATTGAGAAGTACGGAGGCCGTCTTTTCGTTTACGACTCTTTGGAGCCGGGCAGGGAGAACAGGGCGGAAATAGCTGCTTGGCTGAAAGGTCTTCCGGTGGGCACGGCCGTTTTCTGTTGCGACGACGAGAGAGCGCTTATAATTACGGAGGTGTGTAAAATAGAAGGTCTGTCCATACCGTCTCGTCTTTCAGTTTTGGGTGTTGATAATGACGATTTGATGTGCTGTATTTCAGATCCGCCCATTTCCTCTGTTCAACTCGATGTGGAGCAGGGTGGTTATATGATATGCAAATATCTTGACCGTCAGATAAAGAACCCTTCCAGGGGGCATTTCAGCGTGTCCATTTCGCCTGTCGGTATAGTGGAGCGTTCATCTACGGGTATATGTTGTGCGGATTCTATGGTAATGCAGCTTGTCTCCAAGATTGAGTCCCATTATATGGAAGACATGTCTATCGAGAGTCTTCTCGCAGATGTGCCTCTTTCCCGCCGATGCATAGAGTACCGCTTTAAAAAGGAGATAGGTATGGGTATATACCAATATATAATTGAATGCCGTGTCAACAGGGTGGCTCAACTTCTGTCCACGACCTCACGTCCTCTTTTGGATATTGCCATGGAGGCAGGCATTCAAGATTATAATACTCTTTGTCGTCTTTTCAAGAAAAAGAAGGGTTGTTCTCCTAACGAATACAGAAAGAAACTCTAAAATAATCTTCGTTTTTTAATTATATTTTTTCGCTTATTTGCGTTAATTTAAGAATAAGTGAGATTATATTTGTATGTTAAAAACCGCAAATTGATAATTTTAATTATTAATCAAAATGAATTCTAACGCTAAATGTAAAGCCGTTAAGACATTTTTTGCAGGTAGATATTTGTTTACTGTTTTGGTGTTGAGTTGCTTGACAGCATTCACATCATTCGCTCAAAATGTGGTAACAGGTAAAGTTACTGATGAAAATGGTGAGCCTCTCCCGGGTGTCAGCATTTACATCAAGGGCACCGTCAATGGTGTGATCAGCGAACTGGATGGTACGTACTCCATCTCGGTCAAAAAATCTGACGTTTTGGTTTTCAGCTCCATGAGCTACCTGACTGAAGAAAGAAAAATCACTTCGCAGAAAGTGGTGGATGTCGTTCTTCGCGAAGACAACAGTGCTTTGGAGGAGGCTGTCGTCATCGGTTACGGTACACAGAAGAAGGCGCATTTGACCGGTTCAGTCGCCGCAGTCACCCAAGAGGAAATTCTTAAAACTACTGCAAGTAACGTCTCTCAGGCTCTCGTAGGAAAGCTTCCCGGTATCGTTTCGCAACAGTCTCTCGGACAGCCTGGTTCGGATGATGTGACGATGCTTGTCCGTGGTTATTCTTCCTATCAGGGTACAACTCCTCTTGTTCTTGTCGACGGAGTGAAACGTACTATGAGAAGTGTGGACGCTCACGATATCGCATCCATTTCCGTACTTAAGGATGCGGCCGC
>CAVFNP010000001.1:47181-114248 GCA_963624185.1 Firmicutes bacterium CAG:460
AAAGTGAAGTACTTCATAAGCGGCGGTTATCTTTCTCAGAACGGTATCATAGAGAATCATAAATATCAGAAGACTTCATTCCGTTCCAACGTTGAAGCCACTCCTGTAGACAACGTCAAGATCAACCTCAATCTCGGCGGTTATGTTACAGATAATTATGTGCCTGGTACTTATACTTATGAGAACCAGAAGTCATATAATATCTTCCACCTGATGCTTTATTCTCTTCCGTTTGTTCCTCAGGAGATTAACGGACAGCCTGTTTCCGGTTACCGTACCATGAGCAACGCGGCCAATGCCGTTTACGGTTCGGCCAATTCCGGATTCCAGAGCAATAAGACATATAAGTTCGAGACTTCCGCACGTGCGGAGTATTCTTTTCCTTTCCTCAAGCAGCTCAAGGCTTCGATGTTCTTCAGTTGGGACTGGAAGGATGCAGAATCCAGAACATTCTCTTATACATATAAGGTGTTGGCTCCTGATTCATTCGGCAGCACTTCATATTCCCTTGTAAATGCTGCCAATCTTCTCGACGGCGGTAACCTGTATCGTGGAGAACAGAAGAGCCAGCAGGTCGTGCTTCGTCCGCAGATTGCTTATAATGACAAGTTCGGCAAGCATACCGTGGGTGTGCTTTTCCTCTATGAACAGATGACCAGCAACAGCAGCGTATTCTCCGGTTCCAGAAAGAATTTCGCATTCTACGATCTTCCTTACCTGAATTTCGGTGACAGCTCTACAGCTCAGAACACTGACAGTTACGGTCATACCGCTCAGGCAGGTTATGTAGGAAGACTTAACTATGTATATGATGACAAGTATCTTGTGGAAGCTTCCGCCCGTTATGACGGATCTTATCTTTTCCACAAAGATCACCGCTGGGGATTCTTCCCTTCTGCTTCACTCGGTTGGGTGATGTCTAAGGAAGACTTCTTCAAGCGTGCCCTGCCGGAGGTTGACATGTTCAAGCTCCGTGCTTCTGTCGGTACACTCGGTTCGAAGAACGTGAATGCCTTCCAGTACCGCAAGAGTTACAGCTGGTCAGCCAACAGTGTGGCATTCGGCATGAATCCAACAGCGCAGAACACTCTTTATAATGCCGTTTCATATCCGTTTGAAGAACTTACATGGGAAAGAATGCGTTCTTCCAATGTCGGTTTTGATTTCAGCGCTTGGAAAGGCAAACTCAGCATCGAGGCTGACTACTTCTATAAGTATACCTATAATATTTTGAACTCCATCAGCAGCGTGTTCCCACCGTCTCTTGGCGGACACTATCCGTCACAGGAGAACTCGGGTGCGTTCGATAACCAGGGATTCGATCTTATCATACGTCACCGTAACCGTGTGAACAAATTCAATTACGGTCTTACCGGTACCCTCACTTACGCTCACAACCGTATCCTCAGCAAACAGCAGAGTGATAACATACTGCCTTGGCAGAGCGTGCTTGGTTGCTCGGTAGGTTCCATCTGGGGATATAAGTCAGACGGTCTTTACCAGAGTCAGGATGAGATAGACAATTCTCCTAAGCCTGCAAGCGTAACGCCTCGCATAGGTGATATTAAGTATGTGGATATCAATGGTGATGGTCAGATCAATTCTGAAGATATGGTTCAGATAGCGCGCAGCAGCATGCCTGAGATGATGTTCTCATTCCAGTTCGATGCAGACTATGCAGGCTTCGACTTCTCGCTCCAGTTCCAGGGCGCCGCACTTTGTGATAAGATGCTCATGGGCTCATGGTCAAATTATTCCGGCGTAGTCGATCTTACCCCTCTCACAGTTCCTTGGTATGCCAATTATGACAATGCTCCTCTCTACCTGGTAGAGGGCAGCTGGACTCCGGAAAATACCAATGCCGAGTTCCCGAGACTTTCAGTGGACAAATCTTCTTATGCCAATAACGGTCTTCTTTCAGATTTCTGGAAAAGAGACGGCGCTTATCTGCGTTTGAAGAATGCTACCATCGGATATACATTCCCTGCCAAGTTGCTCAATAAGATAAATGTAGACAGACTCCGCATCTATCTTACGGGAACCAACCTTCTCACATTTACACAGTTCAAATACATCGACCCGGAAAGTACCAACGTTGTGACGGGATATTATCCTCAGCAGAGGACTGTCAGCTTCGGTGTGGATCTATCATTCTAAAGAGAAGTAAAAGCGATGAAAAAATTTATAAATAAAGCTATTATAGGTGTTGCAGCTGGAGCTTTGATGGTTTCTTCCTGCGATGTTTTGGACCTTGATCCTACAGGATGGTATTCGGAGACGGTGCCTTATTCTTCTGTGGAGAAGCTTGACTACTATGTCAAGGGCTTCTACTCTACGCTCTATACCAATGCGGAGATATCTATGGGATATTCTCTCACTGACGGAATGTCGGAGCTGTTGAAATATTCATGGTATGGAGACAAGGGTGAATATAACAAAGTGTTCTATCTTGACAATTATGTTACGGTAGAAAGCAATTTCCTCTCCAATTGGTCTTCGATGTACACTTACATACGTCGTCTTAACGAGTATTTCTACGACCTTAGCAATGGTCGCGCCGCTTCACTCGATGCCGACGAGGTGAAGATAAGAACCGCCGAGGTGCGTTTTCTCAGAGCGTTTGCTTATCAGGAGCTTGTGCTTCGTCACGGCGGAGTGATTCTCAGAGTCTCTGAAGACTATGTCGACGGTCCTAACGAGAGGGCAAAGGCCCGCTCAAGCAAGCAGGAATGCTACGATTTCATTCTCAGCGAATATCAGAAGGCTGCGGACGATCTTCCTGATACATGGGATTCATCTAATACGGGACGTGTAACGAAGGGTTCCGCTTATGGTATGATAGCTCGTGCGGCTCTTTATAGCGGAGACTATGATAAAGCCATCGAAGCTTGTGATAAAGTATTCGAACTGGGTTATGACATGCTTCCTGTATCATCAGTTGAAGACTATAACAAGATATTCAATACCGTAGGCAACAAGGAGCTTCTTCTGGCCGTTTATTTCCAGCAGGGTACAGGCGGTGCGAATGCCAGACAGCATAATTTCAATACCTATTTCTGCGCTCCGGGAGACGACACCGTGCTTGGCGTTCCTAATGCAGGTGTAGGATGCTGCGCTACTCCTACAGACGAGTACGCTTCTTCTTTCGATATCAAGGTGGGAGACAATTGGGAGACATTCTCTTGGGATAATATCGCCTCTTACTCAAACAAGCCTTTCGAGAATCGTGACATACGTTTCTATGCCTCCATTCTTTATGATGGAGCTACTTGGCTTGGCAGAACCCTTAACCTTAAGAAGGACAGCGGCAATTATATGACTTTCGCTACCAGCGGCCAGGATAATGTGCATAAGACTACTACCGGATATGTAATCCGCAAGTTTTTGTCCGACAGTAAAAAGATTAATTTTACAAGTATCCTCAGCGGTCAGTATTGGGTAGAGCAGAGAGCAGCCGAGATTTACCTTATCCGCTCTGAAGCTTATGCCCGTAAGGGAGATTTCGCCGCAGCTTACGCAGACCTTAATAAAGTGCGTGCGCGTGTAGGTCTTCCTGAGAAGAGTCAGACTTCAAGCTGGGATGAGTATCTTCCTGATTTGGACAAGGAGAGAATCTGCGAGCTTGGTCTTGAAGGTCAGAGGTATTTTGACCTCATAAGATGGGGCAAGTCTGTAGAAACTCTTAATGGCAAGAGACTTCACGGTGTGGAAATCACCACCAATACTGACGGTTCTCTTAAGTATGAGAGAGTTGAGGTGGATACTCAGGACCGTAAATTCGCGTCCCGTATGAACATCTTCCCTATCCCTAAGGGAGAATTGAGAAACAACAACCTCTGCGTTCAGAACGACGAATGGTTATAGTTCAATTGTTAAGAGATAATGCATATGAAATTCAATAAATTATTTTGCTGCGCTCTCGCTCTTGCTTCTGTCTTGTCCGCTTGTCACAAGCCGGATGAGCTGGTAAGGGAGAATAATGAGAACGTGATGAATCTTAGCGTCAGAGCCACTCTCGTGCAGAACGGCGTGGATTATGACGCCACTATTGATGAAGAAAACGGAATCATCAATCTGGCTTTTCCGTACTATATAAGCGATTCTGAGGAGATTATGTCTGATCTATCCGAGGTTAAGATTCGTGCCACTATGCCTCTCGGGGCCAAGTTCGTCCCGGGCATCAGCGGAATCCATGATCTCAGTGAGGGCAAGACATTCAGAAGCACTCTCGTCCACGAGGACGGAACATCGATTGATTATATTTTCAAGGCTCAGAGAGAAAAATCCAATGCCTCTACCATAACGGGTGTTGCTCTTGCCGATGAGGATATACGTGTAGTGTTCAATGTGACTCCTCCTAGCGGAGATAACAAGAAAGGCAAGCTTACCGTTCTTAAGACCTCCGGTTCAGTGGAAGCCGCTCTTAAGGAGGTGAAACTCACCGTGTCTCCGTGGGCAAGTTTTGTAGCTTACGGCTATGATAAGAACACCGGATATATTAATCTTAACAATACTTCGGAGATTAAGGTCATTTCCCAGAACGGCGTGGATTATACCGTTTATGAGGTATCTATTGAGACTCCTTCTCTGGTTCCTTCAGGACAGGTGGGATATGTATCCGCACTTTTCGGAATTCAGTGCACGGCTGCCAATCCTCTTGGCTTCGAGGCTGATGCCAACTGCGCAATAGCAGCAGTGGACAAGTATCTTATCGTCAGCAACAAGAACGATTTCAACAATATGGCCGTATTCAGCCGTTTCTCAGGCCGTCAGATTACGGACGTTACCATAAACACCTCCGGAATCGATGCTACAAGACAGCTTCGTGCCATTGGCACCGATGATGACGGTAACCTCGTGGCTGCCACTTATACTTGTACCAAGGAGTCAACGGAGACCACTATTGCCAACGGTTGGGATTATCTTCTTACAGATCCTGCCATAAAGATATATGTATGGCTCGACGGTCTTCAGGCTGCCCCTACGTGTGTTATGGATCTGGATATCAAGAGCGCTGAGATGAATGCTCTTCCTTCAAAGGCGACGGAACTGTTCAACGTTCTGGGCGTAAAGGGAAGTTTCCGTTCAGGAAGTGCGGTGGTTACTTCTACCGATGCCGGAGTGGCACGCGTGTTCGCATTCTACTTTGAGAACGGTACGTTCACCAAGGTTAAGCAGTATTGTCCTTTCAACGACGGCAAGGCTTTCTGGCTTTCTACAAAGAACTCGTCAAAGGCCGATCCTCTCAACACCTCTGATCCTCTCACTTTCGTAATGAACGGTGATTTCCGCCCGCAGGTTGCATTCTATGACGGAACGGCAGGCGGTTCCTGTGTATTTGATCAGCCGACATCACACTGGTGGGTTTCCAACGGCAATTATGATTATACAAGGAACCTCCGTGGTGTAGCCGGTGCTTTCTTCAATGGCACTTACATCATAGCTGTAGCAAACGGTCAGCTTTCAAACGGTATCTGGGGACACAGACTTTATTTCTCTAATATCGGCCCTGTTCCATCTGCTTCTTCATTAAAGAACGGATTCCTTTTCGATTCACGTGAAGGTGATGCGGATCACGGCGATGAAAGCAAGGGTGGTCCTACGGGTACAGGATATTGCGCATCGGGTATGACATCCACTTATCCTTATGTATCGGCAGACGGTAAGTTCGGAGGAAATAATCTCACTAAGCGTGGAGATGTGGTCTGCGTGGAGAGTGAGGATGGCAATTCACTGCAGTTCTATATGTTCACCTGCAATGCCGGTATCCTCGCATACGAGATTACCCGCTACGACATGTAATTACATAAACACTAAACAATAATTAAAATGAAAAAGTTATTTTATTTGGCTACGCTCGGTCTGCTCGCACTTTCGTGTCAGCAGTACGACGACACGGCCATCACTAAAAGGGTTGATGAACTCGAAGACAGGGTTACAGCCCTTGAAAAATTGCAGACCCAGGTTAATGATCTTCAGAATCTGGTAAAGGCTCTCGAAGCTAAGGATTATGTCACGGCTGTTCAGCCTATAACGGAAGGCGGTGTCACTGTAGGTTACGCCATCATGTTCTCTCAGAGTGACCCTATCGAACTTCGTAACGGACAGAACGGAAAAGACGGCGTTGATGGAGCTGCAGGAAAGGATGGCTCTGTGGTCAGCATCAAACAGGATACGGACGGCATTTACTATTGGACAATCGATGGAGAATTCACAAACCCTAAACTCAGGGTTGACGGCGTAACTCCTGCATTCAAGATAGATGATGAAGGATATCTTTGCGTATCTTATGACGGAAGCACCACTTGGACGCGTCTCGGAAAGACTGCCGCCGATGTCGTAGCTAATTACGAGGTGGAATATGACGACGATTATGTCTATATCACATTCCTGGATGACGATAACTATAAAGTTACAATCCCTCGTTATAAGGAGTTTGCGCTTTCTATCGCCAAGGCTGGTGGAATCGGTATCAAGGCTGGGGCTACATTGAGCATTCCTTACGTTGTAACTAACGGGGACGATGCTACCGTAGTGGAAACAATCAGCGAGAATGGTTTCAGCGCAGTGGTAGAGAAGACTTCCGCTACCCAGGGTAATATCAAGGTCACCGCACCTGATCCGTTCGTGGCCGGTAAGGTCCTCGTATTCGCATCCAAGGGTGACAAGACCTGCATGAAGGCTCTTTATTTCGAAGCTGAAGAGTTTAAGATCAGCACTACCGCATATAAGGTAGGTAAGTATTCTGAAACAGTGGATGTCAAGTTCTTTGCCAATATAGAATTCAGCGTAGAGATTCCAGCTGCTGCTGCTTCTTGGATTTCTCTTGTTCAGACCAAATCCACAGAGCATACCGTAACTCTTAAGGTAGAGGACAATACGGGTGAAGCACGTAGCGCCTTGGTTGACATCAAGAATGCGGAAGGCGTTACTCTTCAAAGCATAACCATAGAGCAGGAGGCATATAAGGAAGAGGTTATCGAGAGCCTGTTCGGATACCAGATATATACCGACGATACACACGGATTTACTCAGGATGCCAACTTCACCATGGCGGTGATAGGGGATTATCTTATCCTTTCTAACAGCAAGAACATTGACGAGATGCCTGTATATGACCGTTTCACCGGTGAACTTCTTTCTGATGTCAAGGTCAATACGGAAGGAATCAACTGCAAGGACCGTGAATTCCGCGCCATCGCTTCCGATGATGCCGGGCATCTTTTCGCGGTAACTTATACATCAATAGCCGACGAAGATACTTCCAATAATACTGTTCGTGCCTATGTGTGGAAAAACGGAATAGACCAGAAGCCTACTTCATTCCTTTGGGCCGGTTTAGATGGTAGTCAATATAAGGCGCTTACTACTAAAGGAGACATCTATAATACTGTTCATGTCTATGGAGATCTTACGGGAGACGCTGTAATCGCTACTTCTTCACGTCAAAATTATCGCCCTGTATTCGAGTTCGTAAAAGACGGTAAACTTCAGAGTCCGGCTTATGTTTATTGGCCTGGCGATAAGGCAGTCGTGTCTTTTGGACAGATGACCAATGTCATTCCTCTCGCTTTCCCTAACGATCTTACCGCTCCTACCAACATGGAGTTCTTCTACAATACCGGTAATCATAACCAGCAGATTGTTTCTGTCTCTAATTCTACTACCGCGTTCCCTTATGACAGGCCTTCATCTCACTGGTGGCCATACCAGGAATCTATTAAATATCAGAGACCTTGTCTTGGCTTTGATGCCATAAAGATCAACGGAACCGTAATAGTGGCTGCCCATAATGCCGTTTATGCCGGTACTACTTCTGAGGCGGGAACTTTCAGATATAACTCAAGACTTTATGTTGCCAATGTAGGTCTTAACTCTACTGCCTCTTCTCTTAAGGACGGCTTCATTTTCGATTCTCGAGAAGGAGATAAGACAGGCGATGAGAGCAAGGGTGGCCCTAAGGGAACGGGTTATGCTGTTACAGGCATGATGTCTCCATTCTCTTTCGTGACAGGCAAGACCGTGCTCGCTGAAAACGACAACGAGGCATTTTATGTGCTTCTTGCTCCGGGAAAAGACGGTCACAGCGTTCAGGCATATATGCTTGGCCAGAACAACGGATTGTTCGCATATAACATTCCTTTCAGTAAATTTTAGTCATTTGCCGGCAGGAGGGTGATGCTTCCTGCCGGTCCTATCTTTGTAATTCATTGATTATGAGAAACATATTTAGAATAGTACTTACGGGCGCGGTGCTTTGCACGTCACTTCTTTCCTGCTCGAAAAAAGAAGCGCGCGTAGATGTGATACCCTGTCCCAATAATGTGCAGGTCTGCTCTTCCACAGTGGAGCTTTCCAAGATAGAGCGCATAGTTTACTCTGAGGGCCTTTCTTCTGATGCCCTTTTTCTTCAGAACGCGCTTAGTCAGAGAGGCTTCAGCGTCCGGGTGGAAGAAGGCGTAGCGTCTAAGAAGAACGCTGTAGTTCTCGTTCTGGATGCTGCCAAGCAGAAGGAAGCTTATCTTCTCAGGAGTTCCGGAACTTGCGTGGAGATAATTGGCGGACAGGATGGAGTATTCTGGGGAATACAGACTCTTCTTCAGCAGATAGATAACGCGGGTGGCGTTAAGACTGGCGAGATAGAGGATGCTCCCCGTTATGCGTGGAGAGGCTTTATGCTCGATGAGGCCAGACATTTTTTCGGGGAGCAGACCGTGAAGGATCTTCTGGATATAATGTCTTATTATAAGATAAACAAGTTCCATTGGCATCTTACCGATGCGCAGGGCTGGAGAATTGAGATAAAGTCCTATCCTAAGCTCGCTACGGTAGGAGGTGTCGGTACGCACAGCGACCCTGATACGCCGGCTCAGTTCTATACGCAGGAGCAGATTCGCAGGATAGTCGCTTATGCCGCTGAAAGGCATATCGAAGTGATTCCGGAGATAGATATGCCCGGACACGCTTCGGCGGCCAACCGCGCATATCCTCAGTTCAACGGTGGCGGTACTCCGCAATTTGCCGATTTTACTTTCAATGTCGGTAAGGAAGCCACTTATGCTTTTCTTACTTCCGTTCTTCGTGAAGTAGGGGACCTGTTCCCTTCGAAGTATATCCATATAGGAGGGGATGAGGTGTTCTATGGAAGTGACGCCTGGAACCGTGATCCTTATGTGCAGAAGATGATGCGCCGAGAGGGACTTGCCACCATTCAGGATGCTGAAGGCTATTTCATCCGCCGCATGACGGATTCCCTGAAAGTGATGGGAAAGAAGGCCATAGCATGGGACGATGTACTTGATTTCGAATTGGACAAGGAGAACAATGTAATCTGCTGGTGGCGACACGACCGTCCGCAGTCTCTTCGCAAGAGCCTGGCCAAGGGATATACCACCATCATGTGCCCGCGCAAGCCTATGTATTACGATTTCGTGCAGGACTCTACGCACACCTGCGGTCGTATATGGGACGGTTTCTGTCCTCTTGAAGACGTATATGCGTTCCCTGACGCGTGGTATGAAGGCTGGGGCCTGACAGAGGGCGATATGGGTAAGGTCATAGGAATACAGTCCAATCTCTGGACCGAACTCGTGCATAACAAGGACCGTTTCGATTTTATGATTTTCCCTCGCATATGCGCTCTTGCAGAATCCGGATGGACCCTTGCTCAGAATAAGGATTATGCTGATTTCACGCAGAGAATGGAGTCTGCATACAAGTTGTTTGACGCTCGTGGCATATATTATTTTGATGACCGCGATCCGTCTCATCACAGTGAGCCGGAAGGACCTGTCATCAAGAAGAAAGATGCTCCGAAGCCTAAGATGGATTACAGGGACTAAGTGAAAGTGAGAACAGTCAGGTTCAATATAATTCTGTTTTTCGCTCTTCTCCTGAGTTGGGCTGGGGGCGCTTCTCTTATGGGAGCGGGGCTCTCCGATGATGTGGTGTTGGAGAACGCCACCATGCGTCTGTGCCTGTCTTCAGAAGGCTATGCCGTGAGCCTGAAAGATAAAGTCTCCGGACAGGAGTGCCTGGATACCGTATCTGCGCATCTTCCTTTGTGCACTCTAACGCAGAACAGACCCTACGATAACGAGAATTTCCTGATGTTCCCGGCAAGGCCTACGGTGTTCCCTTCGAACAGGATTTCCTATGACGGGAGTTCCCTTTTAGTGGAATTTGAAAACACTGCGGACATCGCTGTCATAGGAGTTGATATAAAAGATGATTATATAGCCTTCTCTCTGGACAGGATAGATTACCGTTTGGAGAAAATAGGCGTCAAGCGCAGAACCGAGATTGACGCCCTTACTTTTCTTCAACTCCCTGTCCTTCGTCGCGAGCACGTCGGTGAATGGCTCAACACTACATGGGATTCTAAGAGCGGAGTGTGTCTTATGGGTGTCAATCCTCAGACCAGGATAGATTCCTATACGGACAGGGCCGGCCTTGTCCTGTGGGCAGGCGCAGACGTCAATGTTTCGCTTACAGGTACGGCTGCCTCTCTTGTCGTGGCATCCGGCGACGATATGCTCTCCCGTATAGATAAAGTGGAGAAAGATTACGGCCTTCCCCGCGGAGTGCAGAGCCGTCGCAGCGAGAAGTACCGCTGTTCATATTATGAACTTCGTGACGTTACGACCGCCAATATAGACGAGCATATCAAAAACGCTCTTGCAGGAGGATTCAAGACCATAGTCATATATTACCCTGATTTTGCTTACACCTGCGGACAGTTCCTCTGGAACGAGAATTTCCCCGGGGAAATAGATGATCTTAAAGAGATTACATCCAAAATTAGGCGCGCAGGCCTTATCCCCGGATTCCATATCCATTACTCGAAGGTGTCCATCGATGACCCGTACATCTGTTCGGGAGTGCCGGATTCCAGAATGAACTATCCTGTGACTCTGCTCCTGGGCTCTGACATTTCAGCCGACGACACGCAGTTGGAGGTGGACGGCTTCGTTCAGGGGCTTTATACTGAAGACGAGAGACGTATTGTCCGCGTAGGCGACGAACTTATAGAGTATGGCTCATTTACCACTCAGCGCCCGTTTCTTCTCAAGGACTGCAAAAGGGCGGTGCTCGGAACCTCGGCTGCAGACCATAAGGCAGGTTCTGTCGTAAGACTTCTTGACGTGGATACTTGGCCGAGGTTCGTAAGAATTGATCAGAATACCGGTTTGCAGGATGAAATCGCGCAGAACATAGCCGATATCTATAGCGCTGCCGGTTTTGAGTTCGTATACTTCGATGGTGCGGAGGATGTTCCTCAGCCATATTGGTATAATGTGTCGAAGGCACAGATGAGCGTGTATGAGAAGCTCTCGCCTGCGCCGCTTTTCAGTGAAGGTGCGCTCAAATCGCATTTCGGTTGGCATATCCTTACCCGCGGCAATGCCTTTGACCTGTTCCGTCCCGAGGATATACGCACAGCCATGAAGCGATATACTCTTGCCTGTGCCGGCAGGATAGCGGACGATTTCACTTCCGTCAATTTCGGTTGGGCGGATTATCTCGCTCCAAGCGAAGGCACCATAGGCATGCAGCCTGACATGTACGAATATATATTCAGCAAGGCTCTTGCGTGGGACAGCCCTGTATCTGTCATGGGTAAATTGGATCAGATACGCTCCCATCCGCGCACAAAAGATAATTTCGAGGTGATGAGGCGCTGGGAGGCGGCAAAGCTCACCGGCGTGTTCACTCAGCAGCAGAAGGAGATGATGAAAGACCCAGACAGAGAGTATGTCCTGCTTTATGAAAAGGGGAAGCCGTGTCTGTATGAGTATGAATTGGCCATAGAGAGTGACTCCATCAGGGCTTTCTCATTTATAAGAAATGGCAAGAATTGTCTGGTTTATTGGGCTCCGGGCCGAGCCGACAGAAGCGAGATCCTGCTGCCTTATGAATTGGCCCGAAAGCATATACGCCTGACGGATATCAACGGGAAGACTGTAAAGATGTCAAGGAAAGGTGACAATGCTATTATTCCGCTGGGGGAGAGAAGAATCATCGAGACGGATCTCGGTAAAGAAGAATTGATTAGATTGCTTACAGAATAAACAAAACTATCGACTATAATGAAAAAAATCGCATCACTTGTATTAGCCATTGCGTTTTCAAGCGTGTTAGCTCTTAACGCTCAGCCGCTTGCAGACGACATAGTGATTAAGAACGATCACGTGGAGTTAAGGTGGGGAGGCTCGCCTAAGAATTATTTCTTCCGTTATTTCTATTTTGACGGGGTGAACATCCTTCCAAGTTCTGGAAGTACCGCCCATCCTTGGGAGGTCACGCTGCTTGGCCCTAAGGGCGAAACTCCTGTACTTCAGCCTAAATTCACAGATTACCTGGGCGGACATATGGAGGTAAAGGACGGAAAGCAGGTGGCTACCTTCTCTTGGAATCTCGTGCTGGAAGACAGCCGCTGGCCATTGACCATTCATATCGCGCTTGGGCCGGACGATGAGATGCCGCGCTGGACTATGGAAGCGGAACTTCCTAAGGGTTGGATTCTCACTCAGGCAGATTATCCACGCATCTCGGTAAAGCGTCTGGATGGCGAGGCTAAGGGAATACTTCCTTATGGCTATGGAGTCGAGTATGATATGCCTACATCAGATCAGCTTCGTTCCTGCTATCCTTCGGCTACAGGTATGATGCAGATGGTTATGATGCATAACGGGCAGTCTACCGTTTATTTTGCCGCAGATGACCGCGAAGGTTGCAACAAGTATCTCGGAATGCGTGGAAGCAACGATCAGGTTACTTTCTATCAGGAAGTCACCACATCTTATGAGTGGAGCGAGGACGGACATTTCTCTATTCCATGGGGCGTCGAGATGGGATACAATCCGCAGAATTGGCAGAAAACGGTTACCAAATGGTATCGTCCGTTCTCATTTACCTGCAAATGGGGAGAAAAGACTCTCGCGCAGAGAAAGATCGCTCCTTGGATAAAGAACGCTGACCTTTGGCTTCGTCCTATTGACGTAACTCCGGATATGCTCGCATCTCTGGACAAGGCATTGGATTATTATGGCAAGGGTGTTGGCCTTCACTGGTATTTCTGGCAGCATCTGCCGTACGACACCAATTATCCTGATTATTTCCCTGCCAAGGACGGCTTTAAAGAGGCTATAGAGAATGCTCAGAAGAAAGGAGCAAGAGTTACTCCTTATATCAACGGACGTCTGTGGGACCCTGCAAATCATACTTATGACGAGTTGAACGGAAAAGACGCGTCTTGCCGCCAGAAGGATGGTTCGCTATATACTGAAGTGTACAGTTCCAAAGTGGCCAATACCGTGACCTGTCCTTCGTCGCCTATATGGCAGAAAATTATGTATGATACGAACGCAAGAATCCTATCAGAACTTGGCACGGACGGTGTGTATATGGACCAGATAGGATGCGCTGCCAGCCAGCCTTGCTATGCTACGAATCACCCTCACGCCCTGGGCGGCGGTTCTTGGTGGCCTGCGTCATATCGCCAGATGCTCACCGACATCCGCGAAGGCCTGTACAAGGGCAAGAACTTGTCTTTGAGCACGGAAGAGAACGTGGAATGTTATATGGATCTGTTCGATATGATGCTGGTGGTGAATTCTCCACACAATCCTAAGACTCATATGATTCCGCTTTTCCCTGTCGTTTATTCTGACAGATGCGTTTATAGTGGATTCACATACGTGCCTTGGAAGCTTAACGACGGTTCATTCAATTATATCACTATGAAGTCTCTGCTGTGGGGCTCGCAGCTCGGATGGGTAAGTCCTGAACTTCTTATGAGGGACGGCAACAAGAACGAACAGGTGTTCCTTAAGAATCTTGCCGAATTCAGAAAGAAAAACCACGACATCTTCTTCGGCGGCAATTTTATGGATGAATTCGCTCCTCAGGGTGACAACCCGGTCGTAGATATTCCTAATTATCAGAAGACCAACGTGGTGATGGGTGCCGAGTGGAAGAGCGTGAAGGGCAAGACAGCATATGTTCTGGCCAATATGAGCACACAGGACAGGGTGGTACTTGCTCCTGACGGAAAGAGTGTAACCGTGCCGGCTCTTGGTGCAGTCCGGGTTAATGTTAAATAGAATGAAAAAAATCAGACTTCTTTTTATAGTTATATTTTCTGCATTTCTGTTTGCTGGGTGTACTGAAAAGGCGCACGAGGTGCCGGATTGGAGAAAATATATAGATGACGGCGGTAAAGTGGAACCGCCATCCGGAGAGGGCATCCCTTCGGACATGGTACTGCTTTATGGTGGCAGCCATCATCGCTCGCCATATAAATGGAGCGGAACATATCTGCAGGATTATGTTCTCTATAAGAACGCGTCGGGAGAGTATCATTATCTGTTTGACGGCTTCCTGTTCCTGGAATTCATGAATGTGGAGAACGGTACGGCGGAGAACAGGACGTATATTACAGGATATAAATATAATAACGTGGCTCTTCCATCCGCAAGAAAGGAGGATTGGCAGGCTTTGATAGATTATTATTTTGAATCTGACGGCGGTGCTGATGCGCTCGAACAGGCTGTGGCTTGGGCTGTGAAAGAGTCCGGGCAGAGTCCTAAGACCAAAAGAAAAGTCGTAATCGGGATTCCTGAGCCTATAAAGAATGCCTCTTACAGCAACACTTCTTCGTCTACCGTTTATTGGGGTGCTTTGAATGGGGTCGATTTGGACTTTTCCAAGACTGCTGACCGTCTCAGTGCCTGCAAGTGGTATATAGACGAGATATCCAGCCGTTTCGCCGCGCGCAAATACACTTACATCGAACTTGCCGGTTTCTATTGGGTGGCGGAAAAGGCTACCAATACCCGGGATCTGATGTCCGGAGTGGCAGAGTATCTGGATTCTAAAAACTTTAAGTTCAACTGGATACCTTACTACACAGCGGACGGATTCTCGGAATGGAAGAGTTTCGGTTTCGACTGCGCTTATCTTCAGCCAAACTATTTCTTTAACACCTCTGTTCCCGACACGCGGCTTTCGGATGCTTGCACCCAGGCTTTGAAGTTCGGTATGGGTATGGAAATAGAATTTGACGGTAACGCTCTTGAAAAAAATGGCAGAGGTTATAAACTCCGTAATTATATGGAGTATTTCAAGCGTTACGGCATATGGAAGTCTTCTCCGCTTGCTTACTATCAGGGCAGTTGGGCTCTCAAATGGCTTAAGGGCAGTTCTTCCGCTGCGGACCAGCAGCTTTACAACGATTTTTGCGAATTTGTAGTTACTCGCCCTTATAGAGACAGCTCCGGGAAGTAAGAGACATTAATAATTTAAATTAAATGGCCAATAACAGTAAAAAAACTAATCTGAGTGCGATGATCATTCTCGCGGCGATGTTTTTCATCTTCGGCTTCGTGTCGTGGGTGAATTCGATTCTGATTCCGTATTTCAGAATCTCTTGCGAGCTGACTCATTTTGAATCTTATTTTGTCACATTTGCCTTTTATATAGCTTATTTCATTATGGCTATCCCGTCAAGTATCCTGCTTAAGAAGGTGGGATTCAAAAGCGGTATAATGATAGGCTTCATGATAATGGCTGCCGGTATGTTCGTGTTTGTTCCGGCAGCTATGGTAAGGGAGTTTGCGGTGTTTCTGCTTGGATTGTTCCTTATCGGGACGGGGCTGGCCATACTTCAGACTGCTGCCAATCCTTATGTCACCATCATAGGTCCTATAGAGAGTGCCGCACAGAGGATAAGCATAATGGGAATCTGCAATAAATTGGCAGGTATAGTGTCTCCGCTGGTGTTCGCTGCGGTTATTCTCAGCCCGACGGACGGTGAACTGTTTGCGCTCATAGAGTCGGGAACGCTCTCGGATGTGGACAAGAATATTATTCTCGACGATCTTATCCGCCGTGTGATAGTGCCTTACAGTATCCTGGGTGCAGCCTTGTTGGTTTTCGGCCTGTTCATCAAGCACTCCAGCCTTCCTGAGATTGACACTGAAGAGAAGAATGCATCTGAAGATGAAGGAGAGTCCAGAAGAAGCGTGTTCTCGTATCCATATCTGGTGCTTGGCGCCATAGCTATTTTCTTTCACGTGGGAAGTCAGGTAGTGGCAATCGACACGGTAATCAACTATGCTGATTCCATGGGTATCAATATGTTGGAAGCCAAAGTGTTCCCGTCGTATACTCTGACTTGCACCATGATAGGCTACATTCTGGGCATATTCCTTATCCCCAAGGTCGTCTCACAGCGCCAGGCTTTGGTTTTCTGCTCTTGTCTGGGACTCATACTGTCGCTATGTGTGGTGTTTGTGGACTGTCCTGTAGTATTCTTTGGACACCATATTAATCTTTCACTGCTTTTCCTCTGTGCACTAGGATTTCCTAATGCCTTGATATACGCCTCTATCTGGCCGTTGTCAATACATAATCTGGGTAAATTCACCAAAATAGGCTCGTCGCTTCTTATCATGGGCCTCTGCGGCAATGCCATTATGCCGCAGGTATATGGACTTATAGCTCGAGGAACGACCCTTAGAGCGGGATATTGGGTGCTGATTCCTTGCTTTTTGTATCTGATATTCTTCGCCCTCAAAGGTTACAAGATCAATTATTGGACTAAACAGAGTAAGTAAAAATGGATAAACTGATAATAAAGGGGGGGAAATTGGTTTTTCCGGACAGGATAGAAAGCGGTCTTGCTCTGGTGTGCGACCGTTCCGAAGGAAAGATACTTGGTGTCGTCAGAGACTCTGATCTGAATGTCGAGAGCACAGACGAAGTCATCGATGCCGCAGGCTCTTACGTAAGTCCGGGATTTGTGGATATTCACGTACACGGTGGCGGCGGATATGATTTTATGGACGGAACCATCGAAGCTTTTCTGGGTGCCAGCCGTATGCACGCCACGCACGGAACGACATCTATGATTCCGACTACCGTGACCAGCACCGATGAAGATCTGTACGGGGTGTTCGATATATTCGAAAAAGCCTCTTCTCTCAATAAGGACGGCGCCGCTATGCTTGGCCTGCACCTGGAAGGACCTTATTTCAGCGCCGCGAAAAGCGGAGCGCAGGACCCCTCATATCTTAAGAATCCTACTCCAGAGCATTATATGCCAATCCTTGAAGCCACTGACAAGATTATGCGCTGGAGTGTAGCGACTGAACTGCCTGGGGCTATGGCGTTCGGTGACGAACTCAGCAGGCGCGGTATTCTGCCGTCAATGGCGCATTCGGATGCTGTTTACGAAACGGTGGAAGAATCTGTACTCCACGGATATTCACATGTGACGCATCTGTATTGCGCGATGTCCACCATTGTTCGTAAAAATGCGTTTCGTTACGCCGGACTTCAGGAGGCGGCCTTCCTTTTGGACGACCTTACCGTGGAGATTATTGCGGACGGAGTGCATCTCCCTCGGCCACTTCTTCAATATGCTTTCAAGTTCAAGGGTGCGGATAAGACTGCGCTTTGCACTGATGCTATGCGAGCTGCCGGAATGCCGGACGGAACATATATCCTGGGCAGTCTGAAAAATGGTCAAAGCGTAATCGTGGAAGATGGGGTGGCCAAACTTCCGGACCGCAGTGCGTTTGCCGGCAGTGTCGCCACTACAGACAGGCTTGTCCGTACGATGGTGCAGGTGGCCGGCGTTTCTCTGGTGGATGCTGTGAAAATGATGACACTCACCCCGTCGCGAATAATGCGCATAGATGGTCGTAAAGGTTCGCTTCTGAGCGGAAAAGATGCTGATATAGTGATATTTGATGACAATATAGAAATCTTGGCCACCATTCGTGGCGGGAAAACCATATATAAAAAACATAATTGACTGATAAACAATGAATGAATTTACAAAAGATCTGCTGAGGGTAAAGGTATATCCTACGACAGAGGAGATGGGCTTGGGTGCAGCAAAAGATGTGGCAGACAAAATTGTGGAGCTTCTTTCGACTAAAGAAGAAATCAATATGATATTCGCAGCTGCTCCGTCACAAAGCGCTTTTCTGGAGGCTCTTATTGCTGACTCCAGGATTGAATGGAGCAGGATCAACGCTTTCCATATGGATGAATATATCGGTATTGATTTCTCACGCCCGCAAAGTTTTGCCAATTTCCTCTCACGAAGCATTTTCTCCAGAGTACCGTTTAAAAGCAGAAACTATATCAACGGTGCCGCAGAGAATCCGCAGGAGGAATGCAACAGATATGCACGCCTTTTGGAGGAGTTCCCTGTGGATATAGTGTGCCTTGGCATAGGGGAGAACGGTCATATAGCATTCAATGATCCGGATGTGGCGCTTTTCGATGATCCGCAGATGGTCAAGATTGTAGCCATGGACCAGATTTGTCGTGGCCAACAGGTGAAGGAAGGATGTTTTCCGACGCTTGATGATGTCCCAAAACAGGCTATAACACTGACGGTTCCCGCTCTATGTCGAGCAGACTGGATGTTCTGCATAGTGCCGTTCATACACAAGGCTCCGGCTGTCAAGAGAATGCTGGACGGTGAAATTTCCGAGTCCTGTCCTGCATCTATTCTTCGGAAAAAAGAGAATTCTTGCTTATATTTGAATAAAGATAGTTCATCACTGCTTTAATCGTATATGAAACGTATTATATTGTCATTTTTATTGTCGGGTATTCTTTCTCTCGGCACACTGCGAGCTCAGGATAATGTCATCAGGATAGGCATTATCGGACTGGACACATCGCATTCCACTGCTTTTACAGAACTTCTTAATTCGGAAGGTGATGACCCGTATGTAAAGCGTTTTGAAGTGGTAGCCGCATACCCGTATGGCTCAAAAACCATAGAGTCAAGTTATAAGAGAATCCCCGGTTATATAGAGGAAGTCAAGAAATATGGAGTGGTAATCACTGAGTCCATAGAGCAGCTGCTCGGCATGGTGGACTGTGTGCTTTTGGAAACTAATGACGGGCGTCTTCATCTGCAGCAGGCCGCTCAGGTTTTTGCGTCAGGAAAACCTGTTTATGTCGATAAACCTGCGGGAGCGACTCTGGGTCAGGCGATAGCTCTGTATAAACTGGCAGAGCACTATGGCGTGAAGACCTTCTCCACTTCAGCTCTTCGTTTTTCTCCGCAGAACGTGAAGATACGCGAGGGCGCTTATGGCCCTGTACTGGGTGCCGACTGTTATTCTCCGCATCACAGCGAAGCGACGCATCCGGACTTCGGATTCTATGGCATACACGGCGTGGAGACCCTTTACACGGTGATGGGTACGGGTTGTAAAGAAGTAAGCCGTGTCCATTCCGACTATGGAGACATCGTTTCCGGCGTATGGGAAGACGGAAGACTGGGGACTTTCCGTGCGGTAAGTGTGGGACCTAACATATATGGTGGAACCATAGTGACAAAGGAAGGAACTGTTCCCTGTGGCGGTTATGAAGGCTACAGGGTCCTGCTTAACGAGATTCTGGATTTCTTCCTTACCGGAGAACTTCCTGTTTCCGCTGAAGAGACCATAGAGATTTTCACTTTCATGAAAGCTTCGAATATGAGTCTTGAAAGAGGCGGCAAGACCGTAAGCTTGTCCGAGGCATACAAACTGGGAGAGAAAGATGCTAAAAAACTGCTTTCCAAATATGGTGTCAAGCTTTAGGTTCTTGTCCTTTACGATGGCTCTCCTGGCCTTCGCATCCTGCTCTCAAAGGCGGGATGTCACTTTGACGGTGATAGATCCAGGGCATTTTCATGCCAATCTTCTTCAGAAGCATGATATGGATGGTGTCAATCGTAGCGTTAACGTATATGCACCGGAAGGGGAGGAGCTTGACGGGTATCTTGAAACTATAGAAAGCTATAATTCCAGGGATGTTGACCCGACATCTTGGAAGGAAAATGTATATACGGGTGATGATTATCTGGAGAGATTACCCGAGGCGGGAAAATATGAAGCGGTGATGCTTTCCGGCAACAATCGCAAGAAGACGAGCTACATAGCCTGTGCTGTGGACAAAGGATATAATGTTCTTTCTGACAAGCCGTTGGCTATCAATAAGAAACAGTGGACTCTTCTTCGCGATGTCTACAAGAAGGCCGATGCCAGGCATCTTGTCATTCTTGATCTTATGACCGAAAGATACGACACTCTGAATATAATAGTTAAGAACCTGCTCTCGGACAAAGAGCTTTTCGGAGAGTTTGACTGCAGTCGCGGCCCGGCCGTCAGTATGACGAGCGTACATCATTTCTATAAGGAGGTGTCCGGAGTGGCACTTCATCGTCCTGCCTGGTATTATGATGTAACTCAGCAGGGTGAGGGCATAGCAGATGTTACGACACATCTTATAGATCTGGTTTTCTGGCAATGCTTCCCCGGAGTGGCAGTCGCTCTGGACGACGTCCAGGTAAACGGGGCATCGCATTTTCCTACGCGCATAAGTCTGGCTCAGTTTAAATCCAGCACCGGAGAGTCTTCTTTCCCGTCTTATCTTGATAAAGTCCGTAGCGGGGATTATATTGAAGTATTCTCCAATGGCAGTATAGATTTTACGGTAAAGGGCATTCCGGTTCAGATGAATGTCACATGGAACTGGATGCCTCAGGAGGGTTCGTCGGACACTTTCGAGGCTATATATAAGGGTACGAAGGCCACTGTCATAGTACGGCAGGATCTTTCGACGGGATTTGTAAAACAGGTTTTCGTAAAGCCTTGCGAAGGTCGCGAATCTATGATAGAAGTGCCTATGGGCTGCAGAATAGGTCACGAGGATCATTTCAATCTGGTTGCCGGTCAATTCATGGAATATGTGAGGGGTCGTCAGAGGGTTCCTGAATGGGAGATTCAGAACACTATCACCAAATACTATATTACAACTGCCGCTGTGGAGATGGCGTCAAAACAGGGGAGTCTTTGATGGAGAAGATAGGGTATACATATTATGGGGAAGAGAAGTTTTTTCATTCCCATGCGGATAAGATAATGGGTACCCGTTATGATATGATTGTCTCCGGATTGGACGATACCGCATCCAGGACTTTGTGGGAGCGTGTTGTGAATCTGCTGAAAGGTGGAGACGCTGTATTTGACAGATTCTCTTCTGAGAGTGAAGTGTTTAAGGTAAATAGAAATCTTTCAGAAGGTGGATCTTCCTATTTGAGCCCTATTCTCGGCGGACAGATAAGAAAATGTCTGGAATATTCAAGAAGGACTTTAGGACTTTTCGACATAACCCGCGGACATATCGACAGTATTCACCTTAGCGAGGACTTATTGTCCCTTGAAACTGGAGATAATGCCGTAAACCTTGATTTCGGCGGTTATGCCAAAGGATGGGCCTTGAAGGAGATAGTGGAGATTTTAAAAGCGGAGGGAGTGGAGTCGGCTTTTGTGGATTTCGGGGGCAGCTCCATTTATGCTATGGGCAGTCACCCTTCTGGAGACGGATGGCTTGTTGACCTTCCTTCTCCTTTTGACGCTCATACGGTCACTTCTTACGCACTTCACGATGAGGCGCTTTCCACTTCAGGAAACACGCCTTGGTACACGGGACATATAGTTAATCCGTATTCTGGCGAAAAGGAGACATCACGTGCGCTGTCTACGGTCCGATGCTCCGATCCTTTGGATGCGGAGGTGTTGAGCACCGTGTATATGATTTGCGATCAGGAGCAGAGGACTGAGATAGAAAATAATTTTCCTGAAGTTAAATTTGAAAAATTCAATCTTTAATGGAATATAAGGATAAATTGGCCCTGGATATGGGGCGCAGAAACTTTATTAAACAGATGGGCTTTTTGGCTGGGGGAGCTGCACTTATCTCTTCCGCTCCTTGGCTTTCTTCCTGCACTCCGGAGAAATTGGAGCTGACAGGCAAGGAAGTGGCCCGTATCGCCTTGATAGGGACTGGTTCAAGAGGCCAATATCATATTCATAATCTTTTGCTGTTTCCGCATGCCAGGATAGTGGCCCTTTGCGACATATATGATGTGAACCTGAAGGCAGCGGCAGCTTTGTGCCCGGATTCTCCACGTTTGTATAGCGATTATCGCAAGCTTTTGGAAGATAAGGATATAGATGGTGTCATAATATCCACTCCGCTTGGAGCTCATGCCCAGATAACCCTCGATGCGCTGTCGGCAGGCAAACATGTGTTCTGCGAGAAGGCCATGGCCCGTACCCTTGATGAGTGCAAAGCCATATATGATGCTTACCAGAAGACGGATCGTGCTCTTTATTTCTGTATGCAGAGAATGTACGATCCTAAATATATAAAGGGTATGCAGATGATTCGTGACGGTGTGATAGGCGAAGTGGTGGGGATGCGATGCCATTGGTTCAGAAATGCCGACTGGAGACGTGAGGTCCCTTCGCCTGAACTGGAAAGGCAGATCAACTGGCGTCTGTATAAAGAATATTCAGGAGGTCTGATGACCGAACTTGCCTGCCATCAATTGGAAGTGTGCAACTTGGCGGCCGGGAAGATTCCTTCTTCAGTAACCGGTATGGGAGATATCATTTATTGGAAAGACGGACGTGAGGTCTATGATGCCGTGAACGTCATATATCGTTACTCCGATGGGCGAAAGATAAACTATGAATCCCTAATTTCCAACAAGTTCAATGGTATGGAGGACCAGATTCTTGGACATCGCGGCACGATGGATCTCACCAAGGGGGTGTATTATCTTGAAGAGGACAACAGCCGCTCCGGAATAGAAACTTTGGTGGGCAATATCAAGAACAAAGTGTTCTCGTCTGTTCCGTTGGCCGGACCAAGCTGGCGTCCTGAAGTCAAAGGGGATGCCATTCCGCACTCGATAATAGAGGGAAAGGTCAGTGTGAACGGCGGACAGAATATGATAGGAGTGGACAATGACGCATCTGATACTATTCTTTCTGCATTCTGCACATCGTGCATAAGCGGCGAAAAAGCTGAAAATGTGGTGGAAGAGGCTTATTGCTCAACCGTCCTTTGTCTTCTGGGCAACAAGGCTATGGATGAGCAGCGTACCATCATTTTCCCGGAATACTATAAAATCCCGTATATGAAGTTCTGATATGAAAGATATAGTAATACCTTCGAAGATAATACGTAGAGAACTTCTGGTGGTCCTCACGTGCTTTTTGACCTCGTTTCTTGTGAATGTGGGCGCTGTTATCGCTTATCACAAATCCTGGACGGAGATTTTTTCTCAGATTGGTTATGTTGTAGTGATAAGTGTATTTTTTTATGTAATATTGTGGATAATAAGAATCCTGTTTTTAATAATAAAGAAAATAATTAACCGATAATAATATGACTTCACGAAGAGAATTTATAAAAAGTGCAGCCCTTGCCACTGCAGGTCTTACGCTTTCCAATGCTGTTCCGTCGTTTGCGGTATCGAAAAAAGGCTCTATCATAGGGGCCAATGACCGTATCAGGATAGGTGTGATAGGTGTCAACTCAAGAGGAAGCGCTCTTGCGCAGAGTTTTGCGAAGATGCCTAAGTGCGAGGTTACATATA
Source organism: Firmicutes bacterium CAG:460 (assembly GCA_963624185.1). Taxonomy (GTDB): domain Bacteria; phylum Bacteroidota; class Bacteroidia; order Bacteroidales; family UBA932; genus Cryptobacteroides. The sequence goes on from CAVFNP010000001.1 coordinate 70,649, forward strand.
TATGCGATTGTGATACCGAGGCTCTTGAGAGATGCCGTGCGCAGATCAAATCGCTCACCGGTAAACTTCCTAAAGGGGAGACGGATATTCGCCGTATGCTCTCCTCCGATGAATTTGACGCCGCTGTCATAGCTATGCCTGACCATTGGCATGCCAAGGCCGCCATTATGGCTATGAAGGCAGGAAAGCACGTTTATCTGGAGAAGCCTACCAGCCATAACCCTGCAGAAAATGAGATGCTTATGCGCGCTGCAGTCAAGTATGGAAAGGTTATTCAGGTCGGCAATCAGCGCCGCTCTTGGCCTAACATCATAGCGGCCATAGAAGAGATCAAGGCTGGAAATATAGGACATGTCCATTATGCCAAGTCTTGGTATGTCAACAATCGTCCGTCAATAGGTACTGGCAGGGTGGTCAGCGTTCCTTCTCACCTCAATTGGGATCTGTGGCAGGGGCCGGCTCCGCGCACCGAGTATAGGGACAATATCGTTCACTACAATTGGCATTGGTTCTGGCACTGGGGAACAGGTGAAGCGCTTAATAACGGCACTCACTTCGTGGATCTTATGCGTTGGGGACTCGACGTGGACTATCCGACGCTGGTAAGTTCAGTGGGAGGCAGATACAGATTCCAGGACGATTGGCAGACTCCTGACACGCAGCTCATTACATATCAGTTCGGAGATAAGGCCGCAGGTTCCTGGGAAGGTCGTAGCTGTAATAATTCAGCGGTTGACGGGGCTGGCGTAGGCGTGGCTTTCTATGGAGAGAACGGCACCCTTTATCTGAACGGTGGTAACGAGTATAAGATTCTCGATCTGGGCGGCAATGTAGTGAAGGACGTGAAGAGCGAGCTCAAATTCGAGACAGGCAATCTTCTTAATCCTAGCGAGCAGCTTGACGCATTCCACTTTGAGAACTGGTTCGATGCCATACGCAAGGGAGAAAAATTGCATTCAGACATTAACAGCGCTTGCATAAGCACACAGCTCGTACAGCTTGGAAATATAGCCCAGAGAGTGGGTCATTCCCTTAAGATAGAGCCTGTAAGCGGCCGTATCATAGGAGATGAAGATGCACAGAAGCTCTGGGGACGTGAATACGAACCTGGTTGGGGAATAGAAATCTAATACTTTAAACATATGGCAAAAATCGTTACTTTCGGAGAAATTATGCTTCGCCTGGCGACTCCCGGACATCTCCGGTTCAGTCAGGCCCACGAGTTTGAAGCAACTTTCGGTGGAGGAGAGGCCAATGTCGCCGTTTCTCTCGCCGCTTTCGGGGAAGATGCACAGTTTGTATCCGCCTTGCCTTCCAACGACATCGCCGCAGCTTGTCTGAGTGAACTTCGCGCTCTCGGCGTGGGGACTTCGCACTGCATTCAGAGCGGAGACAGAATTGGCATCTATTATATTGAAAAAGGTGCTGTATGCAGGCCGAGCAAAGTGGTGTATGACAGGGCGCATTCTTCTATTGCTGAGATTAAATCCGGTATGATTGATTGGACGAAGGTATTCGAAGGCGCCGATTGGTTTCACTGGACGGGTATTACTCCGGCTATCAGTCAGGGCGCTGCCGATGTTCTGAAAGAGGCGCTGGAAGCAGCAGTCAAAGCAGGTGTGAAGATTTCCTGTGATTTGAATTACCGCAAGAATCTGTGGAAATATGGCAAAACAGCTTCAGAGGTGATGCCAGAGCTGGTGTCGTTCTGTGATGTTATCATAGGCAACGAAGAGGATGCTCAGAAAGTTTTCGGCATAAGCGCCGAAGGCTGTGATACGGATAACGGCGTGATAGACAGTAGTAAATACGAAAAGGTGGGAAGTGCTTTGATGCAGAAATTCCCGAAAGCCGGGATTGTAGCCATAACTCAGCGAAGTTCGATAAATGCCGACCATAATGTGTGGGCGGCAGTGCTTTACGACGGGAAAGAACTCAAGTATTCTAAGCACTATGATATCACCGATATCGTGGACAGGGTAGGAGGAGGTGATTCTTTCGCTGCCGGTCTTATTTACGCTCTGATTGAGTATAAGGATACGCAGAAGGCGCTGGAGTTCGCTACGGCGGCATCGTGTCTTAAGCACACTATAGAAGGCGATTATAACCGTGTCTCCAGCTCCGAGGTGGAAGCTCTTATGAATGGTAACGCTTCCGGAAGGGTTTCAAGATAAATCTAAAATATTATGGCAGGAAAAAACAAAATTCAGGTCCTTTCGACCGCTTTTTCTACGGGTCTTATACCTGTATTTTATGATTCATCTGCAGAGCGCGCAAAAAAAGTGCTCCTGGCCTGTTACCGAGGTGGAATCAGGGTGTTTGAGTTTACAAATCGCGGAGATTTCGCTCATGAGGTATTTGCAGAATTGTCAAAATTCGCTTCTGTAGAGACTCCGGACCTGGTTTTGGGTGCAGGCTCAATAGTTGACCCTTCCACTGCAGCTCTTTACATGCAGTTGGGGGCCAGATTCATAGTCGGGCCAATCTTCAATGCCGAGGTTGCTCAGGTATGCAACCGTCGTCTGGTGCCTTATGTTCCGGGGTGCGGCAGTGTTACTGAGGTAAGCAATGCGCAGGCAGCCGGCTGCGATCTGTGCAAGGTGTTCCCTGGAGATGTCCTGGGACCAGCTTTTGTGAAGGGCCTTAAAGCTCCGATGCCGTGGAGCCAGATACTTGTGACCGGTGGAGTAAAGCCGGAGGTGGATAATCTCCGTTCTTGGTTCAAGGCCGGCGCTTCATGTGTAGGTATGGGAAGCAATCTCTTCCCTAAGGAAGAAATCCATCTTGGCGATTGGGAATCCATTTCCCGCAGGTGTGAGACTTGTTTAAAAATTATTAATGATGTCAGAAAGTAAAGTGTTCCGGATGACGGAGAGCTGGAGATGGTACGGACCTGATGATCCGGTGCCATTGGCGTATATAAAACAGGCAGGAGTGACGGATATCGTGCATGCGCTGCATCATATTCCCAACGGGAAAGTGTGGAGCGTAGAGGAGATACGGTCCCGTCAGAAGATGATTTCCGATGCCGGCCTTAAGTGGAGCGTGGTTGAAAGTGTTCCTGTACACGAGCATATCAAGACGCGCGAAGGTGATTATCAGCGTTATATAGACAATTACAAGCAGAGCATCCGTAATCTCTCGGAGTGCGGGATACATTGCATAACTTATAATTTTATGCCTGTTCTGGATTGGACTAGAACGGATCTGGCATACACTATGCCGGATGGAAGCAAGGCTCTGCGTTTCGAAATGGCTGCGTTTGTGGCTTTCGATCTTTATATACTTAAGCGTCCGGGAGCGGAGAATGCATATACTCTGCATCAGAAGCAGCAGGCCAAGGAGCGCTTCGCTTCGATGTCTGAACAAGAAAAGGAGCTGATAACCAGAAATATGATTGCCGGTCTTCCGGGGAGCGAGGAAAGTTTTACTCTGGATCAGTTCCGGCAGGCTCTTTCCCGTTATGATCATATATCTGCGGAGCAATTGCGAGAAAATCTCGTTTATTTCCTTTCTGAGGTATGCCCGGTAGCTGATGAGTGCGGTTCGATGATGGTCATCCATCCTGATGATCCACCGTTCTCTCTGCTTGGACTTCCGCGCATCCTTTCTACTGCGCAGGATTTCCGCGACCTCGTAAAGGCCGTTCCTAACGAGTCGAACGGATTGTGTCTGTGCACCGGCTCTATGGGCGTGCGCGCGGACAATGACTGTGTGGCTATGATGCGTGAATTCGGAGATCGTGTAGGATTTGTCCATCTCCGTACTACCAAACGTGACGAAGAAGGTAACTTCCACGAGGCCAATCTTCTGGATGGGGATGTGGATATGTATGGAATGATGCGTGCACTTCTGGAAGTGGAGCAGCGCCGCGGAGTGAGCATCCCTGTACGTCCGGATCATGGGCATCAGATGTGCGATGATCTTTACCGCAAATCGAATCCGGGTTATTCCTGCTATGGCAGAATGCGCAGTCTTGCAGAATTGCGCGGCCTTCAGGAGGGAATCATTAAATCGTTAGGATTATGAATCTTTTTGACATAAAAGGCAAGGTCGCTGTAATGACAGGGGCTTGTGGAGTTTTGGGCTCCACTATTGTAAAGTATTTTGCAGCACAGGGGTGCAAAGTCGTGATATTGGATCTTGAACGTTCGCGTCAGATCGGAGAGGCTCTTGTCAAGGATATAACAGACGAGGGCGGAGAAGCCATTTTTCTTCCGACCAATGTGTTGGACAAGGCCACACTTGAAGAAAATTACACTCAGATAATGTCCGCTTATGGTAGGATAGACATCCTTTTGAATGCTGCCGGAGGCAATATGGCATCCGCTACGGTGCCGCCGGACAAGACCATTTTTGATCTGGATGTAGAGGCCGTAAAGAAGGTTACGGAACTTAACCTATTCGGAACCATCATTCCGACTATGGTCTTTGCACGTGCGATGGCGGAGCAGAAGAGCGGTTCCATCATTAATTTCGCGTCGGAATCAGCACTCAGACCTCTCACGAGAGTAGCAGGGTATGGAGTGGCTAAGGCAGCTGTTGCCAATTGGACCAAATATCTCTGTGCTGAACTGGCGATGAAGTTCGGCGAGGGAATAAGAGTCAATGCCATAGCTCCGGGATTTCTTCTGACCAATCAGAATCGCAGCCTGCTGACTAATGAGGACGGATCGCTCACGGAGCGTTCTCATACTATCCTTTCGCATACTCCTATCGGGCGTTTCCTTGAACCGGATGAACTGGTGGGGACACTTCATTATCTCGCTTCGGACGCATCCAAGGCTGTTACCGGTACCGTCTGCGTAGTGGACGGCGGATTCGATGCTTTTTCGATATAGCGTATAAGTTTACTGCAATAAAGAAAACGGGTCGTAAGATTTTTCTTGCGACCCGTTTTTTGTATAGATGCTGTAATTATTCAGCTTCAGTGATTTCCACTGCCATGGTGTTAAGATATTTTTCGTCTGTTCCGCTTAATCCTATGGCATAGCCTGTTACCGTGATGTTTTGCCCTTCAAGACTTATGAGCAGTGACTTATGGTCATTTGTAGGGTATGAAACCGATCCTATAATATCTGTTCCGTCCACAGCTACATTATAGTGATACTGATAATATTGATCTCGTGTGGATGTAAGTTTACCTGTGTATCTGACATATTTGATACTTGGATTATCTGCCCACTTGGTGAATCCGTCTCCGTCGAGAACTTCTGGCTCCGGGTAAGATACTTCTGCAGTTCCAGTCTTGGTGATTGTAGTGGATTCTCCGAATTGTTTGAACCCTCCGTAAGTGGTGGTAGTACCTTCAAGTGTAAGGACATCACCCACTTCTACACCATGTTTTTTCTTGAATGTCAGGATAATGCCTGTGTCGTCCTTTATCAGGAATCCCTTATAGTGAATGGCAATGACCGTTCCCTGGATTTTATAGATGTTGTCAACAGGGGAGTCGAGAACTTCTGCTATAGTGGAAGTCGTCACTTCGTCTTCTTTTCCGAATTCTATGACTTGTCCGCCATCACCCGGAGTTAGCAGAACATCGTCAAGACGGTTGACGCTGCTTAGTTTCGCCTCGAATTTAATGCATAGATTGGTGGTGCCTTCGGGAAGAGTGAAATTGGCAGTGGCAAGTCTCCAGTTACCTGCTACGTCATCTGTATCGAAGGCATAATCAAGTGCCTGTGACCAGGTTTCCCCATCTTCAGATACACGTACTACGAAATCTGATTTGATGAATGTGTTGGTCCCGCCCTGAGAGTATCGCTGTGCTCCGAAACTGAGCTTTAGATTACGCTCGTTTACCGCTATATTTTTGATCGTGAAATAACTTGGAACACTGCTGAAGAACATGTTGTTCTTTCCTGAACCGTCATATTCTGAAAGGTAACCTTTGGATGACTGGTTTGTGCGTACGGAGATGCTTTTGTAATCGTAGCTTACGCCCTCGGCAGAGGAACCTTTTTCATTTTTCCAACCGTCGAAGTCATCGTCCAGAAAAGGCCATTGGCCACCGGTGCTTCCGTATGACTGGGTAGCGAGAGTCTTGTCGAATGTGTTGTAATAGATGGCGCCATCCGGAACTATTTCTTCATCCATGCCAAGATCTTCTACAGCCGTAGGGATGGTGTAGAAGAAAGATTTATAGGCTCCGAAAAGCCATCCCGTGATCTTGACTCTGTGTCCGGCGTATTGGCTTTTGAATTCGTCTGTCATATAATCGAGACTTCCCTTATATGAGGACTTGTCCAGTTCCACATTGGTATAATTGCCTGAAAGCATTATGGTTCCGCTGTATGTTACATATTTGATACTTGGGGAAGCCATATAGTTTTCTATGTCTTCATCTTTGAGTTCTACACTTTCCGGATATGTTATCTCTGTGGTCCCAGTCTGGTCGAGAGAGCATCCGCTTGCAAATTGCGGAAGGGCGTTGCGAGTGGCGGTCTCTCCGGCAACGGTTACGACATCGCCTGCGCTAAGATTGTGAGCCTGACCGTAAAAAGCGTAAATGTAGGAATCATCCTGCCCAAGGAGCACACCGTGAGTGTTGGCCCCGACTACAACAGCACCCTTGACCTCATAGGTGGAGCCTATATCACCGGCAAGCACATCCTTAATGGTGGTGCCAATTTCTGGTTCGTCCGGATCTACCTGGTCTTTCTTGTCGTCAGGTGTAACTTGTTCTTTGTTGCAGGACACGCTGAAAAGGCAGAACGTAGCTGCCAATGCGATAAATTTTAAGGATTTTTTCATGTTTATTTTAATTTTCTATGTGCATAGCCTTCGATGCAGTCTGGCAGTACGATTTCATAGTTCTCGTCTGTCAGAAGCGGTGAAGTAAGAAGCATATCCGCTGTGGTCCTGTTCATGGCAAATGCTATATTGTATAGGGCCGCCAGACGTGAAAGTGCAGACACGTCGTTCTGATGTCCTTGGACTATCAGGTTGTCACAGAAGAAGATGAGCATCTCTATTTTACGCTCTGCTATAAGTGAACCTATCTGTTGGTCGCCACCCAGTGGGCCGGAGAGGAGTCTGCAGACTTTTCCCTTGAACGGGAAGGTCTTTTTTCCGTTTTCGTCTGTAATTTCCAATTCCTCGATAAGACGTCCGGTAGTACCGGTAGCGTAGAGATTGTACTTTGACAGGGTGGAAGCGTTGAATTTAATCCAAGAGAGAAGTTCGGCCTTTCGTCCGTCGTGGGCCACAAGAGCGATGTTAATCTTTTTCATTGACCTGTGTATTTTTGCATGCAAATATAGCACACAGTTTATAAATAAGTAACTAAATTTGCCCATTATGACAGAAAAGTATCCGAAGGAAAGTGTGGAATGGGCATATTGCATTTTCCATCAAAAACTTAATGTTTATCTTCATTCTAATATCCCGTCCCAAAGGGATGATATAGAATATGTCGTAGGTGATTACGCCATGAAGATGAATCCTGAGTTATACCTTTATATCTCTGACGGGAAGCCTTCATTTTTAATGGAGCACGGCAGATTTGAAGAGGATCTTTGCCAAGCTGTCGATAAACTTGAAAAATTGATGTGAAATGGACCATCTACCTAAAAATGATATGCCGATGCTTGTGTCGGCTATAAATTTTCTTCTTCGAGACGAGGAATTCGATAATCTCGATCAGATATGCTATTACTATAATGAAGACCGCACCGAGCTCGAAAAGCGGCTCTCCGACGCAGGATATACATATTCTGAAAGCTTGAAGAAGTTCTATTAGGGTAGAATATTCTTTTGCGCATATCAGGATATGTCGTATATTTGCCCAAGATAAACACAGTAACTATGAGAACTTCAATTGTTGTGGGATGCGTCCTGGGCGGCGTAGCCTTTTTCGGAGCAACTTCTTGCTCTACATCTTTAAAACTGAATAATATCCGCTCTAACGGGATAAATGCCTCCCTGTCACTTCCAAGTGAAAGTGAGATACGCCGTTATGGAGGGAATACGAGGAAACAGAGTGCCGACGAGGATGGTCTTTATGCTATGCGGACTTACAAGGATACTCTCAGTGGGGAGGTAATGGGATCGGAAGACCTGGATGCCGCTGTAATAGTAGCCAAGTTCAGAAATGTCGCAGAGCGTAGAGGTGAGGTTGATTTTGACTTTATGATAGTCGCCTCCGATTCACTTCAGGATCCGTCTTGGCAGTTGCGTTTTTTCCCTATGTTGTATTTCGAAGGCGGAGATTCATTGGCATTGGCCCCGGTGTATCTGACAGGAAAGGATTTCCGTGATGCGCAGCTTCGAGGCTATAGTCTATATGAAGGGTACTTATCTTCTCTTTCACGGGACAGTACACGTTTTGTTGATAATGCTCAGGCTGATGCCTTCAGAGCGCGTTTTCCTTCATCGGGAAAGAATGCTGGAGAACATTTCAGAAGGCCGCTGGTGGAAAAATACAATGCGTATAAACTTTCGTTTAAGGATGATTTGCAGCAGCGTCTCATTAGGGTGCCTCGTTCGGATGCTTCCGTTCGGCGCGACAGTACGGCCCAGGGCGGAAGATTCATTTATCTGTATCATCAGAGGATAGAGTCCGGTCGGAGCATGTCGAGATTTTATCTTAATGTTTCTACGCAGATTCATAACGGACGCGATATCATCTGGTATTCGCGTCCTTCAGAGAGCATAACGTACTATGTCAGTTCTCTTAGTTCGCTTGTTGATAATGAATTGGCGCTTCTTCACGAAGGAGATTCCACCTATCGAGAAGGCGTGCTTCATCTTCGGAGCCGCGAGTGGGAGCCGGCTCTGGAACAGCTGGCGCCATATGAGGATTATAATGCTGCATTGGCATATCTGGCACTGGAATATAATGCCACGGCAAGTCTTATTCTTGAGAATTTGCCTGTCAAAACGGCGGCGTGCCATTATCTGATGGCTATAGCATATTCCAGACGCGGGATGGAGGCCGAGTGCGTAGAAGAACTCAAACAGGCAGTGTCGGCAGAATATTCATACAAATACAGGGGCAATCTCGATCCCGAAATCGCCCCTGTAATAAGGAAGTATGATCTGTTCAGCGAAGATGAATTGTATAATTAGCCGTATGGGATAGAGTATAAGTCTAGTGAGCTATTTTCAGAATTAGTTCCTTGAGTTGAGGAACATCTTGTGTTGCGGTTTCCCAAAGAATTTCCGGAAGAATATTTGAATACCCGTGAACAAGAACGTGACGCATTTTGATAACTTGTTTCCACGGAATCTCAGAATGTGAATTTTTGAACCCTTCCGTGAGCATATTTGCTGCTTCACCTATAATTTCAATATTTTTCATCACGGCAAAATATCGGATCTTATCAGCCAAAAACTGCTCGTATGTTAATCCTTTAACAAACGAAATGATGTAGTCTGCCGCTTCAAGTATATCTTGAATACGCCCTGGATCGCGTTCAACTTCTCTCATAAATCAGAATTTTATCGTGATTGACTGATGCCTCTGCGTATGGGCGAAGGGAACCTTCTGGGATGATATCAACGCTTCTCCCCAACAGTTCCTCCAGATCAAGTGACATTCCAGATAACTTCATAAGAGAAATCTTGGCGGTATTGTCGAATGCTATAAGCAAATCAATATCGCTGTCAGATGTTTCTTCTCCTCTCGAATAAGAACCGAAAAGCCAAGCTTTTGAGATTGGCTGAGAAGAAAAATACTCCTTTAGTGTATTTATAATGGTACTACTCATATAGTTCAGTCTGCCCAAATATATTGAGTTTTATTCAAATTACCAAACCCTTTCATTCAAGGAAACAGGGGCAATCTCGATCTCGAAGTTGTTTTTGCATGGGCTTTTTGATAAACCGATTATTGCTTGGAGTCAATTTTTTTCAGTGTTATTGAGATATTGGCAAGTACTTTCATTATTGCCCAGGTTGCAATGCTTGTCAATAAAACAGTAATTGCAATAACTAACCCTGAAGGATTGAATACAGTGTCTTCTGTAAAGCTATAATGCTCTCGAGGAAGTTTTTGAAAAGATAGTGTGAAGAAACATAATATAGACGAGATTATTCCGAAAATAAGGATTATGGTAGCCACTGTTTTTATGGTAGATTCCGCTGTGTTATTCTCGTGGGGTTCACTATTTTCTTTGCATGTTATATACTCTAAAATTTCGTTATATTCTTCATCGGATACCTCTACTGGTGTTTTTTTATAACCATAGTATTGTTTCTTTTCATTATCCCAGTATGGATAGTCATTAGTTATATGGCGGGAATCCTCGCTGTATACTTTTTCTTTTTCACAAAGGCCTATAGAGACAAGTATTTGATCTTTTTCATTTCTTAGGTTTTCTAATTTCTTGGCTCGAGCCTCATTTAAGAATTTTTCAACTTTAGTGTTCATGTCGGTATGGTTTATTTATAATTATTTAATGTTTCGATATAGTAGTAGATTGTCTGAATGGATTCATTTATGGAATTGTCGACAAGAGCAATGCTGGCGTCGTATTTTTTTACAGATTTAAACCTGTCCCTATTTGCCTGTAGTTCCTCTTTTATTTCAATTTTTGCCTTTAACTGTTTAAAACTATTTATCAAAAGATCGTGTAAAGCAGCAAGTTTTGCAATGTCCCTCATGGTATCAGTACGAAGCATAAAATAGTTGTGAGGGTAGCAAGGAATATCATGTGGTTCATAATAGGAGATCTTAAAAAAATCGATAGGATCTTCAGATATAATGCTTAAAGCTTTATCGAAGTCATTATATATATGGTATTTCCATTTGTTGAAAGAGAGATAGTTGCTTTCTTGACGTGAAACCAACTCGTCCATTTCATCGATGGCAACAAGTGCATCAAATAGAGCTTTATTCGGTGAATTACATGCTCCGAAAATGATAATTGCCAAAATAAAGTAAATATGTTTTTTCATGGTCTTTTTTGAAACTGTTATTTTTTTGTTGCTTTTGCAAGATAGTAATTATTATTGATATTGTTGGTGTAAGTAGGATATAATGGATAGTAAATTATGTGATTGAGTGAGCCTGTCCAGCCATTGACTGAGATGGAGGAAGGGGGCCACTAGTAACAAATCCGCTTGGCGGACAAAGATAAGAGAGGGGAGACTGGAGCTGAGTTTCCAAGACAGCATATACAAATACAGGGGCAATCTCGATCCCGAAATCGCCCCTGTAATAAGGAAGTATGATCTGTTCAGCGAGCAGGATTACTCGACAGACAGTTTCTTGTAGTTGTTGTAACGGATCTTGGCAAATTCCTCTGTCTTCTCGAGCAGCTCCTGAGCCCTTTCAGGGTAGAGCTTGGTGAGAGAAGAGAAACGAACCTCGCCTTTGAGGAAGTCCTGGAACTTGGTCCAGTCAGGCTCCTTGCTGTCGAGGCTGAACGCCTTCTTGCCTTGCTCTTCGAGAGCAGGGTTGTAGCGGTACAGATGCCAATAGCCACACTCCACAGCGAGTTTCTCCTCTTTCTGGCTGAGTCCCATGCCGGCCTTGAGTCCGTGGTTGATACAAGGAGCATAAGCGATGATGAGCGATGGTCCGTCATATGCTTCAGCCTCCTTGATGGCGTTCATATACTGAACAGGGCTTGCACCCATAGCCACCTGTGCGACATAAACATATCCGTAGCTCATAGCCATCATTCCAAGGTCTTTCTTGCGGATCTTCTTGCCGCTTGCCGCGAATTTGGCGATAGCTCCCGCCGGTGTAGCCTTGGATGACTGTCCTCCGGTGTTTGAGTAAACCTCCGTGTCAAGTACGAGGATATTGACGTTCTCGCCTGATGCCAGAACGTGATCAAGTCCACCATAACCTATATCGTAAGAAGCACCGTCTCCACCGATAATCCACTGGCTGCGAGCCGGGATATACTGCTTGAGCGCGAGTATGCTCTTGCAGATGTCACATCCGCACTCCTCCATAAGAGGGACGAGCTTGTCTGAAATCTCACGTGTTGCAGTGTAATTTGACTTGTGGTCAAGCCATTTCTGGAAGAGAGTCTTGATTTCAGCTGAGCAGCACTCGCACTCCAGTCCCTGCTTCATAAGTGAAGCGATGGTTTCGCGCTTACGCTCTGATCCGAGTCTCATACCGAGACCGAATTCGCAGAAGTCTTCGAACAGAGAGTTCTGCCAAGCAGGACCGTGTCCCTTTTCGTTGGTGCAGTAAGGGCTTGCAGGGAACGATGCTCCGTAGATTGAAGAACATCCGGTAGCATTGGCTATCATCATATGGTCACCATAAAGCTGGGTGATGTTCTTGATGTAAGGTGTCTCACCGCATCCGGCGCAAGCGCCACTGAATTCGAAGAGCGGCTGAGCGAATTGAGCGCTCTTCATATTGGCCTTAGGGTCAAGCACTTTTTTGTAGCCAACTTTAGTGTTGAGGTAATCGTAATTGGCCTGCTCTGCGGTGTTGTCTATGTAAGGTTCCATTACGAGAGCCTTCTCTTTGGCCATACATACGTCTACGCAGTTACCGCAACCGGTACAGTCAGCAACTGACACTGAGAGGGCGTATTTGTAATCTTTCAGATTAGCCTTGCCGTCTGCATATTTGAGTCCGGCAGGAACGTTGGCTGCCTCTTCTTCGGTAAGAAGGAAAGGACGGATGGCAGCGTGAGGGCAGACAAATACACAGCTGTTGCACTGGATACACTTGTCAGCCTCCCATACAGGCACGTTCACGGCCACTCCACGTTTTTCATAAGCGGCTGTTCCGTTAGGCATGGTACCGTCCATATATGGAACGAAAGCGCTTACCGGAAGTGAATCGCCCTCCTGAGAGTTGACTTTATCCGCGATCTCCTTGACGAATGCCGGAGCCAGACGCTCTGCGTTGTGGTTGACGAATTTAGCTGAGATATCAGCCCATTCGGCAGGTACTTCCACAGTATGGAATTCACCGCCGCGGTCGATGGCAGCATAGTTCATGTTAACCACGTTCTCGCCCTTTTTACCGTAGCTCTTCAGTGCTGCAGCTTTCATATAAGAAACTGCGTCAGCGACAGGGATTATGCCTGTGATTCTAAAGAATGCACTCTGAAGGATGGTGTTGGTTCTTCCTCCAAGTCCTATCTCCGCGGCAATCTTGGTGGCGTTGATGATATAGAACTTGATATGTTTGCGTCCGATGACGGCCTTTACGTGATCAGGAAGTCTTTCGATGGTCTCTTTCTCGTCCCAGAGAGAGTTGAGAAGGAATGAGCCGCCGTCCTTGATGCCTTTGAGTACGTCGTATTTTTCCAGGTATGAAGGAACGTGGCAAGCTACGAAGTCAGGGGTGTTGACCAGATAAGGTGCGTGTATAGGCTTCTCACCGAAACGAAGGTGTGAGCAAGTGTATCCGCCGGATTTCTTGGAATCGTAGTCGAAGTAAGCCTGGCTGTAGAGGTCGGTGTGTGAACCGATGATCTTGATGGTGTTCTTGTTTGCACCTACGGTACCGTCGGATCCGAGTCCGTAGAATTTGCATTCGGTGGTGCCGGGTTTGACGATACTTACCTCACTCTTTATAGGAAGACTCTTGAATGTTACGTCATCCACTATGCCTATGGTGAAGTCGTTTTTCGGCTCTTTCTGCTCGAGGTTGTCGAATACTGCTATGATCTGTGCAGGTGTAGTGTCCTTGCTTGAAAGACCATAACGTCCGCCTATGATAAGAGGAGCATTGGCCTCACCCTGGAATACGGTCTTAATATCGAGGTAAAGAGGTTCTCCAAGTGAGCCAGGCTCTTTTGTGCGGTCGAGCACAGCGATCTTCTTGACGCTCTTAGGAAGAACTTTGAGGAGGTATTTCGTGCTGAAAGGACGATAGAGGTGAACAGAGATGACGCCGTATTTGCGTCCGCGTTCGCGGAGGTAGTCGATAGTCTCGCAGATGGTCTCGGTAACTGAGCCCATGGCGATGATGATATTCTCTGCGTCCGGAGCACCGTAATAGTCGAACGGACGGTATTGTCTTCCGGAGATTTCTCCGATCTCGCCCATATAGCGTGCCACTATGTCTGGAACGGCTTCATAAGCCTGATTTCTGGACTCTACGGCCTGGAAATAAACATCTCCGTTCTGAGCTGTACCGCGTGTTACGGGAGCCTCCGGATTGAGGGCGCGGTCGCGGAAATTCTGAAGCGCCTTTTCGCTTACAAGTCCCTTGAGGTCTTCCTCATCGAGCAGTTCGATTTTCTGAATCTCGTGCGATGTCCTGAATCCGTCGAAGAAGTGAAGGAAAGGAATGCTGCTCTTGATGGTCGAGAGGTGTGCTACGGCAGCCATGTCCTGTGCTTCCTGAACTGATCCGGAAGCCAGAAGCGCGAATCCCGTCTGACGGCATGCCATAACGTCCTGATGATCTCCGAAGATGGAGAGGGCGTGGCTGGCAAGTGCACGTGCGGATACGTGGAATACTGTAGGAAGCATCTCACCTGCAATCTTGTACATATTTGGAATCATCAGAAGCAGACCCTGGGAAGCGGTGAAAGTGCTGGTAAGAGCACCTGCCTGAAGAGATCCGTGAACGGCACCGGCGGCACCTGCTTCACTCTGCATCTCGGTAACCTTTACGGTCTCGCCCCAAAGGTTCTTCTTTCCTGCAGCTGACCACTCGTCCACGTTTTCTGCCATCGTGGATGATGGTGTGATAGGGTAGATGGCTGCATTCTCGCTGAAAAGGTAGGCGATGTTGCTGGCAGCCTGATTACCATCACAGGTAATGAATTTCTTTTCTTTTGACATAGTGTTGTGTTATGTATTAAATTTATTGAATTCCGTTTATTATAAGGTCTGCTCCGCCTGTTCTGGAGACAAGTCCCTGAAGAACCTTGCCCGGCCCGAACTCGGTAAACTCGAGCGCTCCGTCCTTGATCATGTTCTGCACGCTTTCTGTCCATCTTACAGGGCTGGTGAGCTGACAGAGAAGATTCTCCTTGATTCTTTCCGGTTCCGTTTCCGCCTTCGCGCTTACATTCTGATAGATAGGGCATTGCGGTTTATGGAATGTGCATTGCTCTATGGCCTTGGCCAATTCTTCCCTCGCATCTGTCATGAGAGGGGAGTGGAAAGCTCCGCTTACAGGCAGGGGAAGCGCTCTTTTTGCGCCGCGCTCCTTAAGGACATCGCAGGCTTTCAATATAGCTTCCTGTCCTCCGGAAATCACGATCTGCCCCGGGCAGTTATAATTGGCAGCGACCAGCGGCGTATGTGCTTCGTCGCTTATCTCTTTGCATACTTGTTCTATGACATCGCTCTCAAGGCCAATTATGGCGGCCATACCTCCCGGGTGACTTTCGCAGCATTTCTGCATGGCCTCTGCGCGTGCGGCGACGAGCCTTATTCCGTCTTCAAGGCTGAGGGCGTGACAGGCCACCAGCGCGGAAAGCTCTCCAAGAGAGTGTCCTGCCACCATATTCGGAGCCGGAGCGTCAAAACTGAGCTCTGCGGCGAGTGAGTGTATGAACACTGCGCTCTGCGTCACTTTTGTCTGTTTGAGTTGCTCGGCAGTACCCTCGAACATAATGTCCGTGAGGCGGAATCCGAGGATTTCGTCTGATTTTTCCATTACGGAGCGGGCTATGGGATTGTTCTCGTAGAGAGCTTTGCCCATCCCTGTGAACTGTGAGCCTTGGCCCGGAAAAACGTATGCTTTTTTGCTCATTGGTGTATAGTGGATAAAACCGAGCAAATTTACTAAATTTCTCGGTCTAATCCTATATTATTTCTTAGCGCTTACTGAAAAACGACATTGTCCACGATGAAATCGTAGTGCCCCTTGCTCGGGTAGCCGCTCGCCGGGTCAAGTTCTATTTTAATCTTGGCATTGTGAGGCGTGCCGGCGTCGAGGATGTAGCGGAAATCCTGTGTGGTTTCCCTCTGTGAGTATTGTGAAAGCGCTATCTGCTGCGGATTTTTCCATTCGTTGGAGCCGAACTCGCAATATGAGACTGTCGCTTTTACCCAGAACTCGCTTATCCAATATTGGAAATCCACCTCAGAGAGATTCTCTATGAAGTATTCCATCTTCAGATGTCCGAACTGCTCCTGATAGTAATCCTCCTCTTCCTGATAGATGCGTAGTTGTGCGCTTTGGCTGCCTTCTATAGGGTTCTGCCACGAGAATGAACCATACCATGTACTCCACTGAAGGTTATCTCTTCCTGCCGTAATGCCGTACTTGTAATAAGACGGCTTGTCCGTGGTGGGGAATCCCTTTTCAAAATTTTCCGTAAATGGAAGGCTGACCCGGACAAGCGGACCGTATTCCTCTGGCGCCGAATAAAAGTCTTCTTCGACGAAGCCCCCTTTGTAAGTGACTTTTATGCTGTTAAGTTCCCATCTGAGATCTGCGGACGTGGCCATGCAGTAGATCTTTACTTCGCTATATTCGCCCTCCACTGTAAATGTGCCTCCGGCCTGAACTTCCTGTGCCTCGCTTTTGGCGGCTTTGCCGTTAACGGAATATGCCAATAAGGTCTTCCCCGCGCTGCCTGCTTCCACTTTCTGCAGGCTCGCTCCGTTGAATGCCCGGATACGGATATATGAGCCGCCTTTTTTCTCACTTGACCCTTGATAGAAGCGTATGTGATAGTCCGATGTTATCATAGGCCAGGAGGTGCCTTCGCCTTGGGAGCAGACGTAATCGATATTGCCGAATTCGTCGAGATAGTCTTGAAGGTTGCTGTAGAATTCGGTGCAGCTGACTTCGTGTATGGCGTCCGGCTGACTTGGCGTGGGTTTATTTTCCGAAGGCTGCCTGCCGGGGTCCAGGACTTCTACCGTTATCGTATCATCGCCTTTGTCCGGATCATCAGGGTCCGGAGTGTCGGGGTCATCAGGGTCAGGTTTGTCCGGTTCGTCCGGGTCCGGTGTGTCCGGATCAATCGGGGCCTCCTTGTCAGGGTTTTTCGGATCTTCCGGCGTGCCTGTGGATTCGGGTGTGCAGGCCCAGATGGAAAGAATGCAGAGGATGAAATATAAGCTTCTTTTCATTTCAATATGTCGTCAATCAATGAGAATAGTTCTTCTTTTGAACTGTATGTGTGTATGCTGAAATATTTGTCCCCGGAAAGCATAGCGGAAAGATGGGCGCGCGACGGGTCGTAGAAGATGTGGCAAGGTTTGCCCAAAGCCTCGGCGTATGCCAGTTCATATCCCACTCCAAGGGATGGCGTGGAGCATTCCGCTATCACCAGGTCGCATTCCTTAAGAAAGCCTGTGTCTTGAAGGTAGATGTCCTCGTCGCTTTGATCTTTCTCGAGTATGTCCAGCTGGGCGCTGCCTATGTGCTCTGTAAGCACTGTGTTCGTTTTTTGAATGTGTCTGATAAGCTCTTCATAAAGGGCGGCATCGTTTCGTCCGCCGCGGATGGAGCCTGAAAAGTATATTTTTCTGTTCATTGTGTGAAATGTTATTACGTTTTATGCGAAGTCGATTAGAATCATAGTCAGGAAACCGAGCAGAAGTGCGTAGGTCGCCTGTTTTTCATAGCCGTGGGCGTGCGTCTCGGGAATCATCTCGTCCGATGTGACATAAAGCATGGCTCCTCCGGCAAATGCGAGCATAGGCGGAAGCAGCGTCTGCGAGATGGAGCCCATGGCATATCCGAGCCATACTCCGGCTATCTCCAGAAGGCCAATGGCAAGGGAAATCACCAGAGTGCGCATTTTGGACACTCCGGCGAGAAGAAGCGGAGCGATTATCACCATACCCTCCGGGATATTCTGTATGGCTATGCCAATTGAGACGCCAAAATCGGCCGCAGCCTGCGCAGTCGTATTCATACTGACACCGGCAGCCACGCCTTCAGGCAATTTATGAATGGCTATGGCCATTACGAAAAGCAGAACATGGTTCAGATGGCTGTTGTTCCTGTGCTGTTCGGCATCGAGTCCGGTTATTTTGTGAAGATGCGGAGTAAGCAGGTCCAGCACGTTCAGAAACAGGGCGCCGACCATTACGGCCACGCACACGGCCGCTTTCATCCATCCTCCGTCGCACAGTTCGAAGGCCGGAACTATAAGTCCGAGCGCCGAAGCCGAAAGCATCACGCCGGCGCAATAGCCCAGGATGATGTCATTCCATTTGTGAGGAAGACCTTTGAAGAAAAAGCCTATGAGTGATCCTATCAGTGTCGCGCCGCACAGTCCGAGCGCGCTTATCCATACTTGTGAAAACATACGATGCAAAGATAAGTAATCGTTAAAAAAATAACTTGGTGATCTTTGATTGTTTTTTTTGGTCTATATTACTTTTTTCATCAGTCGTGTACATCCAGTACACTCCATCTTTAAAAATCAATCTATACTCAAAAATCCTTCGCAAATCTTTACCAACTTATTCTTTACCGCTTACTAAAAACTTTCACTCCCGATTTTACTTTTGCCTTTTTGCCGGGTATATATAGTTGAAATAAGCCATATATTTATAGACTTGTTTTAGACGTTTAGCGGACAGATGAATGAGAAGAACATATTAAGACAGCTTGACCGGAACATTCAGCGGGGATTTCGTTCGCTCGTGAAAGAGTACGGGAAGCCCCTCTATTGGCATATACGAAGAATTACCGTGAATGCCGAAGATGCCCGCGATGCCACTCAGGAGACATTCATCAGGGTCTTTCGCTCGCTGGGGCAGTTTGATCGCAGCCTTTCGTTTACGGCCTGGCTTTATCGGATAGCGACCAACGAGGCTCTCCGAATTGTGGAAAAGCGGCACCCGAGCGTAGATGTTGACGGCAATGCCGAGGCCCTTTCAATGCTTGCCGATGAATATGTCGATCTCTCGGACAGTGCGGCTGTCAATCTTCAGAAGGCTATACTTTCGCTACCTCGAAAACAGAGGATGACGTTCACTTTACGTTATTATGATTCGTTGAGTTTCAGTGAAATAGCTGAGATAACCGACACGACTGCCGATGGGGCGAAAGCCAATTGGCATAATGCAAAGATAAAGGTTACAAATTATCTGAAAGAAAATGTTGGATAAGGATTTTAATGTTCCGGGCATAGGAAAGAGAATGCCCTACAGGACTCCGGATGGAATGTTCGACGCTATGGAAAGAAATGTTCTTTCCGCTGTGGGATGTAAGAAAGGCACGCACAGAGGGTGGCGTACGTTCGGCTTCACACTTGCCGCCGTGGCTTCATTGGCCATTATAGTGATATTCGCATGGGACAGAGGACCGTCGCAGACGGATTCGTTTGCCAGTGTGAGGAAGGCTTATGAAATGTTGGATGATGCTGACAGGGCGTTTCTTTCGGAGATATATGATGAGGATATGTATATCAATATAAATTATTAAGTTATGGAAGCGATATTTAAAAAGGCCGTATTGGCGGCAGCGACCATCCTGATGTCTGTGACGCTTTCCGCACAGGGACGTGCTGAACGGATCAGCCGTGAGGAATTGGCCGTTAAACAGGCGGAGCATATCTGCCGTTCTCTTGCTTTTGACGAGGCGACCGCAGAGAAATTCAAACAGACGTATTGTCTTTATCAGGAGGAACTTTGGGCGCTTGGCCCGCGTCCGGAGAAACCGAAGCCCGGTCAACAGGACAAACCTGACGAGGAGAAGATACAGCAGCGTTTCGAGCGCAGTCAGAAGGTTCTTGACCTTCGTAAAAAATACTATGACATCTACGGTTCATTTCTTACGCAGGAACAGATATCCCGCGTATATGAGATCGAGCGTGATATGATGCACCATCTTTCTAAGGATAAACGTCACGGACACGGTCCGGCCAAACCAAATCGTAATGCGCATAAGTAAATTTTGCCTGACGCTTGTCGCTCTGTTTGTGGCGGCAGCGGGATGTTCGTCTGAAAAGGCCGGGAGCGAGCCTGATCCTGAACCGGTGCCGAGTTCGCCTCTCGACGGATTCGAAAAATATGTCTGCGGGACGCTGCAGTACAGGAAAAAAGAGATCGCAACCGGCTCTGAGTCAAAGCCAATACTTATCGTGTATCTTCACGGAGGCACATCGAAAGGGGAGGACAATGAGGCGCAACTGAAAGAGGCCGCCGTAAGCGTTATTTCGACCTATCTTTCGGACAACGTGATACCGAGCGTGTTCGTTGTCCCTCAATGTCCCTCTTCAGACAGCTGGGGAGCGAAGATGAACGCGCCACTTGCGGAACTGATCGGAGAGTATGAGTCTTCCTGCGGGGGAGTATACGTTCTCGGCGGCTCCATGGGCGGAACGGGAACTTGGTCATTGGCCAATGCCTACCCTGAGAAATTCAGCGGAATAATGCCTGTCGCAGGGAAGCCGGGGACCGCTGTAGCGGCCAAGTTCAAGGCGATGCGCGTGTGCACGGTGATGAGCGAGTCTGACGAGGTCATGAAGACGGCTTATAATGACGTCAAGCTCTTTTGCGATAAGATTACAGCCGCAGGCGGCACGGCATCATATACGGTGATTCCGGCATCTGAAGGATGGTCCCACGCGATGACCTGCGAGCAGTCCTACACGACGGAGCGCCTTGACTGGCTGCTGGAAAGGTGAAAGACTGACCGCAGCAGTTTCCCGAGTTCGATGATCACGGCGGGGAAAATGGACAGTGCGGCTATCCAGCCCCATTGGCCTTTATTGAGAGGCTCAAGATGGAATATCTGCTGAGCTCCCGGAACAAGCATCACGCCAAGCATCAGGGTTAGCACGAAAGCTACCGCCATCCAGAGGTATTTGTTCGTGAAGAGGTGGTGGACTATGGCGTTATGCCCCGCACGCACGCAGAAAAGGATGCTTATCTGGGAGAGCGCCACGACGGCGAATGACATGGTGGTTCCGGTCTGCGGGGAAGTCTCGGCTCCTATGAACCATGCGATCAGCGAAAGCGCGGCTATGAGAAATCCTCTGAAAAGTGAATTCAGTGCGAATGAACGCGTCATTATGCCTTCTTTCGGATCGATGGGCCTGCGCGTCATTATCCCTTCTTCAG
This sequence comes from Firmicutes bacterium CAG:460, assembly GCA_963624185.1. Lineage (GTDB taxonomy): Bacteria > Bacteroidota > Bacteroidia > Bacteroidales > UBA932 > Cryptobacteroides. Next base: position 91,571 of record CAVFNP010000001.1, read on the forward strand.
CCATATCGAACCCTAATGCCAATGCCGGCAGACTGTCGGTCACCAGGTTTATCCAAAGGATATGTATTGGCAGAAGGGGAGATGGGAGATTAAGCAGTACAGCGGTGAAGAGAAGCATCAGTTCTCCGAAGTTGGTCGAGAGCATGAACCTGATGGTCTTCAGAACGTTATCATAGATGCGACGTCCCTCTTCGACGGCAGATACGATGGTGGCGAAATTGTCGTCAGTCAATACCACGTCGGCAGCCTCCTTGGCTACGTCGGTGCCGGTGATGCCCATCGCCACGCCTATGTCGGCGAGTCTGAGTGCCGGGGCGTCGTTCACCCCGTCTCCTGTCATGGCCACCACCTCACCCTTGCTTTTGAAAGCCTTGACTATACGCAGCTTGTCTTCGGGAGACACTCTTGCGAAAACGGACGCTCCATTTACGGCTTCGCGAAGTTGAGCCTCGGACATCGTCTTCACATCGGCACCGGTATAAGCGCTGTCCGCATCGTGCATTATGCCAAGGTTGCGCGCTATGGCCACAGCGGTAATCTTGTGGTCTCCGGTTATCATCACTGGCCGAATTCCCGCCTCCTGACATTTTCTGACGGCATCGCGCACTTCCTCCCGCGGAGGGTCTATCATCCCGGTCATTCCCGCAAAGATCAGTTCCTGTTCGCACTTATCATCCGGAGTGGCTTGACCGGAGTGTTTATATGCCATGCACAATACTCTGAGGGCCTCGTTTGCCATCTGTCCGTTTTCAGCGGCGAGTCTCTTTTTGTCTTCTTGTGTGAGCGGTCTTGCCGATCCCTTGTCAAGAATAGCGGTGCAGCGCGAGAGTATTTCGTCAAATCCGCCCTTTACCGCCACATAGTAGCCGCCCTGGGGGTCGGAATGTATGGTGGTCATAAGTTTTCTCTCCGAATCGAACGGTATTTCCGCCACGCGTGGATATTCGCGCTGCAGGTCGGATTTCAGAACTTTTTGTCGCTCTCCCAGGGCGATAAGTGCGGTTTCGGTAGGATCGCCTATAGGCTGATCGTCTGCGTTTATGGAGGCGTCGTTACATAGAACGGCGATTTTGACAAGTTCCGTTCCGCTTTCAGGAAGACATTTGACAACCGTCATTTTATTTTGGGTAAGTGTGCCCGTCTTGTCCGAGCAGATGACTGTAGTGCTGCCGAGAGTTTCGACCGAAGGCATATTGCGTACGATGGCGTTGCGCTTGGCCAATCTCTGAACCCCCACGGCGAGCACTATGGTAGATACTGCAGGAAGGCCTTCCGGTATGGCGGCCGCGGCCAGACTTACGGCGGTCATGAACATGGACAGCAGTTCGTGACCATATATCATACCCACAATGAATATTATGACGCAGGCCGCAAGCGAAGCCCAAGCGAGGGCTTTTCCGAGCTTGTCCAAGCGGATCTGGAGCGGAGTCTTGAAGTCCGGCACGGCCTGTATCATCGAGGCTATCTTGCCTACTTCGGTGTTGACTCCGGTGCTGACCACGATTCCTCTTCCGTGTCCGTAGGTTACGGCGCAGCTTTGAAAAGCCATGTTCGTCCGGTCGCCAAGACTTGCATCTCCTTCTATTATGGACGTGTTTTTCTCTACCGGAAGAGACTCTCCCGTAAGGGCCGCCTCCTGAATTTTCAGATTGGACGTTTCCATCAGACGTATATCAGCGGGGACTGAGTCTCCGGTCTCTATCTCAACTACGTCTCCCGGAACCAGTGTGCGCGATTCTATGATCTGCAGTTTCCCGTCCCGGAGGACCTTGCAGTGCGGCGCGGACATTTTCTTCAGCGCATCAAGCGATTTCTCGGCCTTGGATTCCTGGATAACCCCTATCACGGCATTCAGGATGACTATGGCCAATATGATTATGGTATCAGTGAACCCTTCTCCGTTGATGCTCCCGACCACGCCAGATATGATTCCGGCCAATATGAGCACCAGTATCATGAAGCTTTTGAACTGGCTCAAGAATTTGATCCAAATGCTTGTGTGCTTTTTGGAGGAAATCTCATTGGGTCCGTACTTAGCGAGTCTTTCCGATACCTGCGAACCGGTCAGTCCGTTTTTAGGATCGCTGTGCAGCTTTTCTGCCGTCTGCTTTTCGGATAAATTGTAAAAATTCATGGATTAATATTTTTGCAAATATCGAGGAATGTTGGTGGTAATTCATTACATTTATCTGCCAAAATATTTATCAAAAGTCGGATGATAGCAAAAGAATTCCAAAATATGGAAAGCCTTACCGTTGAAAGATTCAACCAAGCGGGCTCTGAAGACGAATTCTATCTCAGTTATGACAGGGCTGGGGATTTGCCTGTGGCAGGGGATTCGCCGTTCTCGATAGAGGGCATAATGATAGTTCTGTGTCATCGTGGACATTCAAGGGTGACGATAGACGGGAAGAGCCATCTTCTGAGTGAGGGGAATGTGGTTATCCTGCCGGAAAAACACATAATCAGCATAGAGCGGAATACGGAGCCTATGACGGAGTCCATACTTTTCGTCTCGACTGATTTCATTCTCGACATGCCGTCCCCCATAGACACCGATATTTTTGTCTATTCCCGCTTCGCGCCCGTAATAAGCGTGAGTAGGGAGAGAATGGAAGATTACAGGAGTTATTTCCGTTTCATAGAGAAGGAGCGCAGGGAGAACGGAAAATATCGAAAACATATAATACGCTCACTTATCTACGCGCTTTTTCTGGAACTAACTGCCGAGTTCGAACAACATTATGATGTAGGGTCTGACTGCAAGATAAAAGATGAAAGCCTTTCGGATGCCTTTTTCAGGCTGTTGGCTGCCAATTTCAGGGAACATCGCAGAGTAAGCTGGTACGCGGAAAGGCTCAATCTTACGCCCAAGTATCTGTCCGAGGTGATTAAGGAGCATACGGGGCGCACCATCCTTGATTGGGTACATACGTCAGTGATGATAGAGGCCAAGATGCTCCTGAAGACAAGCGGTATGACAGTGCAGCAGGTGGCGGACCATCTTAACTTTTCAAGTTCTTCCGCTTTTGTGCAGTTTTACCTCAAGCACAGCGGAGTTACGCCCGGCAGCGAGAAAAGGTGAGAGAGGGACTTGCAGGCCTTTGAGCTTGTAAATTCAAAGATAAATATTTAACTTTGAAGTCCACTAATTATCAGACGATGACCGAAAGGAGTTTTAATGTCTCGTATATCGAGTATGATTCTATCGAAGAACTTTGCGAAGCTGACGCTTTGCTTGTAAAAGAGGCAATTGATGCCATGAAAGGCTCCTTTGCTCCATATTCTAATTTTAACGTGGGCGCGGCCCTGAGGCTTGACAGCGGACGCATAGTCCTAGGGGCCAATCAGGAGAACGCCGCTTTCCCTTCGGGAATGTGCGCCGAGAGAAGCGCCATGTTTGCGGCTTCGTCACAGTTCCCCGGCGATCATATCAATTGTATAGCCATAGCGGGAGGTCAGGGGGGCGTGCAGGCAGACGAGCCTGTCTCTCCTTGTGGGGCTTGCCGTCAGGTAATGGCTCAATATCAGCGTAATGCCGGACATCCTATAGAGGTCATATGGGTCGGAGCCAAGAGAATATGGAAGTTCCCTAATGTGGAGTCGATACTTCCGTTCATTTTCGACAATATCTGAAAGAATCTTGTACCCCCTAGGCGAATCGAACGCCTATCACAGGAACCGGAATCCTGAATTTTATCCATTAAACTAAGGGGGCTCTTTTTTTAGGAAAATTCACGGGAAGCTTGCATCACTGCGAGCTTCCCGCTACTTAACCTAAACTTAAACTATGAAAAACTTCGATACAAAAGTAAAATTTTTTCTAATAAAATGCAAACTTTAAAAAGAAATAATAATTTTTTCGCTATCATTGCGTCCAAGCTGTGATGTTGCAGTGACACTAAACTTATTGATTATGTTAAATTTTAGACGCAGAGCCGTATTGGCTCTTGGTTTGGCGGTTTTTATCCTGCCTTCGTGTGATCTCAATTTGTCAGATGAACTTTCTCAAGGTACCCTGACTTTTCACTTTCCAGAAAATATCGATCTCCCGCGGGTGCCTTTGGTCAGTTTGCTCACGGAAGATGAAAGAAAAAGCGCATCGATAGCGGAGAGCAGCGTGGAAGTTCAACTTGACACTAATGATTTTATAATCTCGGTGACCAATTCTGCAGGAGCTTCACTTTATTACGGGACATTCGGGGCCGCACCGGAAAAGATAATAACCTCGGCCGGGACATATACTGTAAGCGCGAAATCCTGTGAATTTTATACTCCGGTATTCTCTTCTCCTCAATTCGGCGACAGTAAGGTGGTTGTGGTGAGCGCGGGAAAAGAATGCAACGTCACTCTTGACTGCGTGCAGCTTAACAGCGGTGTTCGTATAAAAATGGACCCTCTCTTTCTAACGGAATACCCGAACGGAGTGATTTTTCTCAAATCTTCTGAAGGAAAACTGATGTACGGATATTCCGAGAAGCGTATAGCGTATTTCCGTCCGGGTAAGGTGTCTCTGGTGCTGAGTGATTCAGGAAATGAAACGACGTTGGCTACGTATACCCTCAATGCAAGAGAGATATTGGATCTTAAACTTGAAATATCTGCTTCTTCGCAGACGCCCCTGGAGTCAGGTCTGCATGTGAAAGTTGATACCTCCAGAGTCTGGATAGATGACAAGATAGCGATAGGCTCTCCAGACGGAGATTCTGGATCGGATAAGGGTTCAGAAAAGGACAACGCTCTCAGTGTCAGCCAGGCAAAGGAGATGGTCGGGGCATCTGACGTGTGGGTATACGGATATGTGGTAGGAGGAGACTTGTCTTCGAGCAAATGCAGCTTTACTCCGCCGTTCTCTTCCAGAACCAACATAGTCCTGGCTGCCAAGAGCTCCTGTACGGATAAGGAGGATTGTCTGTCTGTACAGCTTTCTACCGGAAGTATCCGTGATGCCATCAATCTCGTGGATAATCCCGGTATTCTAGGTAAGAAAATATATCTTAAAGGTGATATTGTGGAGGCCTACTATGGTATTCCTGGATTGCAGAGCGTGAGTGAATACGGACTCTAGAGAGTAATGTCAATTAAGAAAAAGTCATTATCTTAGCGGGCCGAAGAGGCGAAGGTGGATAAAAAAAGAGAGCGGGATAGGGGAGTCGAACCCCCCTCCTCAGCTTGGGAAGCTGATGCACTACCGATGTGCTAATCCCGCGTGGAGTGCAAATATAGAAAAAAACGCGATAATGAAGAAATTTTTGAAGAATTATGGAGCATATGTAGTGGCCGCCGTGGTGTTTGTAGCCATAACGCTGGTTTATTGTGCGCCTGCTTTCGAAGGTAAAGTGCTGAGCCAGAGCGACACCATGCAGTGGAAAGGTATGGCTCATGAACTCAAGGAGTATAACGCCACTGCCGATACCCCTGCCAATTGGACAAATTCCATGTTCGGAGGCATGCCATCGTATCAGATAACGGTAAAACATCCCGGAGACGCTTTTTCCGCTCCGATCTGGTATGTTGATCAATTCTTCAGAAAGCTTGTTACCCTGTTCTTTGATTCCATTTTCGCTCTGCTTCTGGGGTATTTCCTGGGATTTTTCATAATGCTCCGTTGTTTCGGCGTGGACAAGTGGCTCAGTATCGTAGGGTCCATAGCCATTTCGATGTCTTCATATTTCTTCCTTATCATTCCCGCCGGGCACGAGGCCAAGGCACTTACGCTGGGTATGATGGCTCCTGTCATAGGCGGATTCTTTTTGATATTCAGGAAGCGCAAATATCTTCCCGGAGCGGCTCTTGTGATGCTTTACAGCTCGATTGGCCTGATGAAACATCCGCAGATGTCATATTATATGATTATGATGCTGGGATTGTTCTCCATAGCTGAGATTTATCTACACTTCCGTGAAAGGAAAGGGAAGAAGCTGTTGGTATCGCTGGCGGTCTTTGCACTCTCCATAGGCGTAGGGGTCGGTACGGGATACAGTCTTTTGAAGGCCAATTCGGAGTATGTCAAGGAGACCATCCGAGGTGGTCATTCGGAGCTTAAAGCCGAAGGTGGCGAGCAGCAGAAGGGACTTGATATAGATTATGCGACTGCCTGGAGTTATGGGGTAGACGAGACCCTGACTCTCTTGATTCCGAATTACAAGGGAGGAGCCAGCAGTACGGATGTGGGAACGAATTCTGTCATATATAAAGAGGTCATTTCGCAAGGATATGGGGCTTCTACCGCGCGGGCTTTGAGTGCGCAGTGCCCTACGTATTGGGGAGAACAGCCTTTTACGGCAGGACCTGTTTATGTCGGAGCGATAGTGTGCTTTTTGTTCCTGCTTGGAGCCATATTGGTTAAGGGAGCTTATAAATGGGCTCTGATAGCTTCTGTGCTCTTTTCTGTGCTTCTTAGCTGGGGGCATAATTTTATGGGGCTTACTGAACTGTTTTATAATTATTTCCCGTTCTACAACAAATTCCGCACAGTGTCATCTATCCTGGTAGTGGCGCAGGTTGCGATGCCGCTCCTCGGATTTCTGGCTTTGAATGATATAATCAGAGGTAAGACAGATAGGCAGAAAACTCTTAAAGCCATATATATAAGTGCCGCAGTAACCGGAGGTTTATGCCTTTTTATCGCATTGTTTGCCGGTTCTTTATTCTCTTTTACTTCATCTTCCGACGCTACAACTCTTTCCGGAATGCCTGCGTGGTTCCTTCAGGGACTTTGCGCGCAGCGGGAAAATATGCTCCGAAGTGACGCGCTTCGTTCGGCCGTTTTTATCGCCCTGTCTTCAGGAGTGTTGTATCTGTTCGTAGAGGAGAAGATCAGGCTCGTCCACTTGATCCCGGCGCTTGGAGTTTTGATATTGGCAGATATGTGGGGAGTGGACAAACGTTATTTCGGTGAGGCGAACTGGGTAAGGCAGAAGGAAAACTCTTCGTATTTTGCCATGCAGCCATATGAAAAGCAGATACTTCAGGACGATTCTTATTTTCGTGTGATGAATCTGACCACCAATACGTTCAACGAAAGCCGCACCTCGTATTATCTGCATTCCGTAGGAGGTTATCATGCCGCTAAATTGCGTCGTTATCAGGACCTTATAGATGCTCATCTGAGCCGGGGCAATATGGCTGTGGCCAATATCCTCAACACTAAGTATTTCATAGTTGAGGGAGAGGACAAAAAGCCCGAGGTGATGCTGAACCCGGATCATATGGGCAACGCCTGGTTTGTGGACGAACTCTCTGTGGTCGGAACTGCAGTGGAGGAAAGTGATGCTCTGCGTACGCTGGACCTGTCCCGGCAGGCAGTGACAGGAGATAAATTCTCGTCCTTTAATCTTGGCAACACGTCTTCCGCGGACGGTACCATCAGTCTGACATCGTATGCTCCTGACCGTCTGACTTATGATGCGGAGCTGGACGGAGAGAAAACGGCAGTCTTTTCTGAAATATATTATCCGTATGGCTGGAATGCTTACATAGACGGACAGAAAGTGGAGCACTTCAGGGCCGATTATGCGTTACGTGCTCTCAATATTCCTGCAGGACATCACGAAGTGGTATTTGAATTCCGTCCGGACAGCATATATAAAGGATATAAAGTCAACGCCTTGATGCGTTATGTGATGTATCTGTTTATATTTGCTTGTATAGCAGTTCTTTGCTTACGTGGAAGCGGAAAAGGACCAAAGTGGTTGCAGAAGATGGACGTATAGTCAGAAGATAGAACAGTGACAGGACCAATGTCCCTGCCCATTTGACGATTTCTGAAAGAAGCCTCCGAGGGTATGTGCCTTCATCGAGGCTTCTTCTTTTTTCACTGCGTCCCACTCCTTTGGCAAGTTCGATTACATACCTGGTTGTGGTGCGTTTTTGCGGGATCACGTGGTCTACTATGACACTGTGCAGATAGATGATCTTTCCTCCGTGAGACTTGACTCTTCGGAAGAGGTCTTTTTCTTCTCCTCCCATAAGGTTTCCGCCGCTTCTTCCGAGGGCGGTGTTGAAATCTCCGCACTCCGCTATGACGCTGCGGCGCAGTCCCATATTGGCCCCTATAGGGAACTCCTTGCCTTTGAAATAGCAGTCCATCTGACCTTTGTCGAGCCCTGACACCCAGCTTAAAGTCCATCGGCAAAGCCATTTTGGTGCGGGACATTCATCGAATAGAGGAATTATCTTTCCTCCGAATCCGCAAGCTTGCGGATGAGCTTTCATTCCTCTTTCCAGCTCCGTCAAATATCCTTTACGTGGGATGGCATCGTCGTCAAGAAAGGCCAGAATATTTCCGGCAGATTCTTTTATTCCGGTATTGCGCGCCCAAGAAAGACCCTGGCGGCTCTCGATGATCAACCGCAGAGGAAAATCCGTGTGGGCGTCCGCGTAGTTCCGGACTTTCTGCAAAGTGCCGTCCGTAGAGTTGTTGTCTACGACTATCACTTCATAGTCCTTGAAGTCTTCCTTATGCAGCGCATCGAGGACTTTTTCTATGTAGTGCACTCTATTGTAGGTGCAGATAATCACTGAAATCATAATATGTCTGTTTGCCGTCCCAGAATTTCTCTATCAGTTCTCTTCTTTTCTTTTCATCCGGGCTCTGCGGCCCTTGTTTAAGGATACGCAGCAGTTCATCGAATGTGAATGCCTTTTGTCCTATGACATTCTCTTCGAAAGGGTAGAAGAAGTCCCGCTGCTCGGTGTAGTTGTCGTAGTCGAATATATAGAGTATCACGTTCTTGCCTTCCATCAGGATATAGTCATAAAGGACAGACGAATAGTCCGTGATAAGCGTGTCCGTGTATGGAAGAATGGGGTAAATGTCAGCAGAAGGTTGCAGGAAGAAGATATTCCCTTCCCTGAATGTCCTTTTGCCGGGATTGTTGAAGTGATCCTTTACGACAAGAGCGTCTCCGTTATTATTGAGGATTGGCATTATCTTCTGATAATCAAAATCATGCAGGGCTGATGACCCGCTGTCGCGCCAAGTCGGCATATAGACATATACTTTATTGAATTCTGACAGGTCTTTTATCAGTTGAGCGGTACTGTCTTCCTCAAATGTGGATATAAAGGATGCCCGTTCATTTTCGGAGCAGAGCAGTATCTGATTGCGGGGATATCCTTCTTCTATGCATCTGTCTGCGGAAATTCTGAATGCAGGACTGAACATTGCAGTCTGGAAGGCGGAGGCGGACAGGAATAGGTCCGGCCGCCGGTAAACTTCCGGATGATAGAATCTTTCTTTAAGAGTCTTTTTATAATATCTGTCTGATAGCGGACCGCTTTTTATGTTGAATTCGCAGAGCTTGAGCCCCACTCCGTGCCAAAGGTTAAGCACTTTGACTCCGCCGCTGAGGAAAAACATTATGTCCGAAGTGTATGCTCCTATTACCCACCACGATGAAGTCAAGGCGCGGTGAAATCCCTTTGCGGAAAAAAGATAGCAGGCTTGAAGTCCTTTGGCTTTAATCTCTTCCACGACGGTTTTATCTCCGCTTATCCAGCATACGTCATAGCCTTTTCGGCTGTATTCTATGAAAAGGTATTTGGGATTCCCTTCAAAGCGGTTACGCGGGCAGCCGAACGCAAGGCGCCCTTTCCTTCTTATGAACAGAAAAGAAAGCGGGTAGAGGGGATAGCAGAGAAGATATTTGATGAATTTGGTCATAAAAGGATATCGTGTGCCGTTTTGTCCTCGGGGACGATGGTATAGTCTCCGTATATGAGTCTCAGATAGCGGTCAGGGTTTGACGGTGCAGGAAACATTGTGTCTTCGAACTGAATCGTGCCAAGCGGGAAGATATCCTGGGCTTTTCTCACGCTGTAGAAAGGCACGCCGTAATCGTGCAGGAGATTGCCTTTGTGAAAGATTTTACCGGTTAGCAGTGCCAATCGTACAGCCATCCACAGTACGGGAAATGCAACATGGGCAAGCAGTCGTTTGATTGCTCCGTCTTCTATTCCTTTATATATTCGCCTCAGGCATTTGCCGTAAAGAGGATCGATAGCTTTTTTCATGCGAAGATTGCCTTCTCTAAGAACGAATGTATCTATCCAGAGCGGTTCTTCTTTTATTTCCCCCGTTCTGGGGTCTGTCCTTCTGACGATTTGGCTTCTGTCTTCGAAGCGTGGAGACAGTCTGGTCTTGCCTTGGCGCGAGCAGTCATAGAAAAACGGCTCCGGACATTTCTCTTTAAGAATCTTGCGTATTTTAGGATAGTCTTTCCCTAAGATGCACACGTCCAGGTCGTCATCCCAAGGGATAAAACCGTGATGGCGCACGGCTCCGAGCAGTGTCCCCGAATCCAGCCACCACGTGATGCCGTTATCTTTGCAGATGCGGTCAAATTCTTTAAGCAGTGCCAAAAGGCGGAGTTGATGCTGTCTAAGAGTAGTTGGCATATGATTTACGTTTTTCTGTGAGGAAGGCGGCTCCGCAGATGAGAATGCTGAACACAATGCTAAGAAGCAGTCTCAATATTCCCTCTTCCAATATGTTGGTCAAAATCAGCATGGCAATTGTCCCCGTTATGGCCGTGACGGTTACCGGCAGTATTACGCTTTTAAGGTATTCCGCAAGCGGAAGAGAGATGTATCTTATTGAAAGTAGTATTCTTAGGATCTGCGACAGGATGCTTCCCGCCAGGATGAACCAGAAAACGCTCAGGGCAGGTGCACAGGTGAGTTTCAGTACGATATAGGATACCAGAATAATCGCAATCTGGCAGCCTCCGACCAGGATGTTCAGCCATTTGACCTGCCCGCTCGCCTGGATGCCATAGAACAGGGAAGGATAGAGCGAGTCTACGAGTGCGGCGAGCATCATCAGACGTGCAAATGCGACACTGTGTTCAGGTACATCCACAAGCCACAGCTTCATTACTATGTCCATCTCGGTTATCAGCGGAAGGGCTATGACAAAGAGCAGCAGAAACGACAGTCTGGATGTTTTGAATATCAGATTCAGGCACTCTTTCTTCTCTCCTGTTGAATATGATTTCACTATTTGGGGGGCAAAGGCGAGCGCGTAGTTGCCCACAAATTGATTTACGTTGACATAGACTTGATTTGCCACGCCCCTGGCCGCATTGACTACCGGACCATAGAACAGATTAAGCAGTATATTCACGCCTTGACTTCGGGCTACGGTGGCAAGCGAGCCTATCATACCCCATCCGTTGAAGGACAGTATCTCGCGGGCCAATTTTTTATCGCAGCCTTTTGAAAAACGGCATTCTCTATAGAACCTCCTGCAATAAAGGACATAAAACAAATTTGTTATTATGGAAATCAGCATCATAAGAAAGCCGTAGAAGACCAATTTGTCAGTTTCGGCTTTACTTAGAAGCAGTGCGGCCGTAAATTTGGCTACGGCTTCTATTACGCTGCAATAGGCATAGACTTTCATCTTTTCCTTGGCTATGATGGCAGATTTGAAGGGTATGGCCAGAAGAGAAGACAGAAATGTCACTATGCTGAATTGGTACACCCATCCGGCTGCATTCATCCTTTCCTGAGGGATGATTAGTTTATTTTCCAGCAGCCAGAGGCCGGCAGTTTCGCAGACCAGAAGGATAATCAGACTGAAAATAGCAAAAATAAGGATGTTGGCCTTGAATACTTCGTGCAGGCGCTCAAAATCACCTCTGCCAAGTTCGACGGAGTAAAATCTGTTGCAGGATGCGCTCATGGCTCCGCTCATGAAGGAAAAGGCTACGACTATTCCTCCTATTACATTATAAAGCCCGAAATCAGTAGCGCCGAGAGCGCTAAGAACCACACGCGATGTCCATAGGCTGATAATCATAATCAGCCCCATTCTCGCGTAAAGCAAGAGGGTGTTGCGGGCTATCCTTTTGTGGTCTACTGCAGACATATAGTGACAAAGTTATTGTTTTTTGGTGAAGTTCCCAATATTCGTTATCTTTGAAGGATTTTAAATATTATCATTAATATGGCATTGGCAGGTATCATTAAAACGATTTTCGGATCGAAGGCCGACAGGGACTATAAGGCTATAAAGCCTATTTTGGATAAGGTCCTGGAGGCGTATAAAGATATAGACAAACTTTCAGACGATGAACTGCGTTCCCGTTCGGCCGCTCTCCGACAGCATATGATTGAGGTTGAGTCACCTTTCGAGAACAGAATCGCTGAGATAAAACTTAAATTGGAGGAGAATCTTCCCATATCGGAGAAGGTTAAATTGGCAGATGAAAGCGACCATCTTCTGAAGGAGGAGGATGAAGCCATAGAAAAGGCTTTGAATGAAATCCTTCCGGAGGCATTCGCTATCGTCAAGAGTACGGCACGACGCTTTACCGAGAATGATACCATAACCGTGACTGCTACGGATTTTGACAGGGCTCTGAGTGTCGATAAGGATTTTGTGCGTATAGAAGGCGACAAGGCCATTTATCAGAACCATTGGATGGCAGGAGGCAATGACCTCAAATGGAGTATGGTTCATTACGACGTGCAGATAGTCGGAGGTATCGCTCTCCATCAGGGTAAGATTGCGGAGATGGCTACCGGTGAGGGAAAGACCCTCGTGGCGACTCTTCCTGTGTTCCTTAATGCATTGGCCGGAAAAGGCGTGCATATGGTTACCGTGAACGATTATCTGTCAAAGCGTGACTCCGAATGGATGGGGCCGCTTTATATGTTCCACGGACTTAGCGTAGACTGTATAGACAAGCACCAGCCTAATTCTCTGGATAGAAAGAAGGCTTATGACTGTGATATCACGTTCGGAACGAACAATGAATTCGGTTTCGATTATCTGCGTGACAATATGGCGGTCAGCGAGGCTGATCTGGTTCAGAGAAAGCACCATTATGCCATAGTCGATGAGGTCGATTCCGTGCTTATCGACGATGCCCGTACACCTTTGATTATTTCCGGACCTGTCTCTCGCGCGCAGAATGACGACCAGTATATGGAGTTTCGTCCTTTTGTCGAGAAACTGTATCAGGCGCAGAGAGCTCTTGTGAACCAGACGCTCAACGAGGCTAAGAAGAAATTGGCGGAAGGTGACGAGGCGGAAGGGGGCAAACTGCTTTTCCGCGCGTACAAGGGTCTGCCAAAGTATCAGCCGCTCATCAAGTTCCTAAGTGAGCCGGGAATGAAGGTCATAATGCAGAAGACAGAAAATTACTACATTCAGGATAATGAGAAGGAGATGCCTGTCATTACTGATCCGCTTTACTTCGTTATCAGTGAGATGCAGCATTCCATAAATCTTACGGATAAGGGTCAGGATCTGCTTGCCCAGAGCGTGGGGAATGACGATTTCTTCGTGCTTCCTGACGTGGGCAGCAAAACGGCCGAGATAGAGCATACTGACCTCAGCCCTGCTGAGAAGCAGGAGAAAAAGGATGCGCTGATGGAAGATTTCGCCTTGAAGAGCGAGCGTGTCCATACGGTGAACCAGCTGTTGAAGGCATATGCCATGTTCGAAAAGGATGTGGATTATGTCGTCATGGTGGATGCCAACGGCTCCGAGAAGGTAAAGATTGTCGATGAGAGTACCGGACGTATTATGGAGGGCCGCCGTTGGAGTGACGGTCTTCACCAGGCCGTGGAAGCAAAGGAGAATGTAAAGGTGGAGGCTGCGACGCAGACCTTTGCAACCATTACACTCCAGAATTATTTCCGTATGTATCACAAGCTTGCCGGTATGACAGGTACAGCCGAGACGGAAGCTGGTGAGTTCTGGAGCATATACAAGCTCGACGTTATGGTGATTCCGACTAACCGCCCTGTTCTTCGTGAGGATCTTCCGGACGTGGTGTATAAGACCAAGAAGGCCAAGTATGCCGCGGTGATAGATAAGATCTGCGAACTTTCTCAGGCCGGCAGACCTGTTCTTGTCGGTACTACAGACGTGGAGACATCTGAACTCCTCAGCCGTATGCTCAAGATGCGCGGTATCAAACATAATGTATTGAATGCCAAAGAGCATGCTCGCGAGGCGGAGATTGTGGCACAGGCCGGTATGCGTTCCACTGTCACTATCGCTACGAATATGGCCGGTCGTGGTACTGATATCAAGCTTTCCGATGAGGTGAAAAATGCTGGAGGATTGGCCATCATAGGTACGGAGCGTCACGATTCCAGGCGAGTTGACCGCCAGTTGCGAGGCCGTGCGGGACGTCAGGGAGATCCCGGTTCGTCCATTTTCTACATATCTTTGGAAGATAAGCTGATGCGTATTTTCGGAAGTGAGAGAATCGCTTCAGTGGTTGATAAGCTTGGCATGGGGGAGAACGAAGCGCTTGAAGGCAATATGCTTTCTAAAGCGATTGAGACTGCCCAGAAGAAGGTCGAGGAGAATAACTTCGGTATCCGTAAGAATCTTATCGAATATGATGATGTGATGAACTATCAGAGAGAGGCCATCTATTCGAGAAGACGTAACGCCATCAACGGAGACAAGATAGAGATCGATCTTCAGAATATGATGATTGATTCCGCGTCGCTTTTTGTCGATTCTAGCAACGGAATGTCTTACGAAGATTTCTGTGAATCTCTGATGGCAAGATTCTCCATAGATCCCGGTTTTGATGCCAAGTTCTACGAACATTCAAAGAAGGACGATATCGTATCCGCTCTGTGTAAGCATATGCAGGAATGTTATCAGCGCAGAATGGAGGGCCTCGTGGACAGATTGAGTCCTATCATTAAGCAGGTATACGAGAAACAGGGTAATATGTATAAGAACATCGCTATTCCTGTTTCTGACGGACGGAAGGTTATAACTCTTTCTGTCAATCTTGAAAAAGCTTACAAGTCAGAGGGTAGGGAAGTAGCGAAGACTTTGAGTAAGAATATTATTCTCTATCAGATAGATGAACATTGGAAAGAGCATCTTCGTGAGATGGATGATCTTAAGCAAAGCGTTCAGAATGCGGTTCATGAGCAGAAAGACCCTAAGGTGGTGTACAAGCTGGAGAGCTATAATTTGTTCGCACAGATGCTTGAATCTCTTAACCAGGATGTGCTTTCGTTCTTGCTTCGCGCCTTCATTCCTATTCAGGAAGAACAGCCGCGTCGTGCCGTTCAGTCTCGTCCTGATGCCTCACGTATGCAGGCGCATCGTAATGATTTGGTGACAAACGGAGAGCAGAAGGCCAAGGCTCCGGTAATCGCAGACAAGAGGGTAGGCCGAAATGACCCTTGCCCATGTGGAAGCGGTCTGAAATACAAGAATTGCCACGGTAAAGGATTAGTTTAAAAATTTAAATATTTGTGTTATGAATATGCCTACTCCTTATTGCATATTGTAAGTTATTCTGAAGGCATGTTGATAATTGAAGTGATACATTAAATATTTAATATAAAGTCTTGTGGCTTAATTGTTTTGGTTTGATAATTGGCTTAAAAGCATCTCGGTTCCCGAGGTGCTTTTTTGTTTTATTCAGGTCCTCATACCTTCGTTAAAACACAAATTATAAAACAATTTATCTATATTTGCTCTACTATTGTTTTACAAACGCTCAATTTTCGGAGTAAAATTCGCTCCGAAATGTTTTACAAAAAAATATGCCGACATTCAAAGCCCAAGTGTTTGCTCATCAGAAGAAAAGAGACGGCACTTACAACATCAAGATAAGAGTAACCCATAACCGCAAGAGCCGGTATGTCGCCACGCCATGGTTCGTCACAAAGGATGATGTGACGAAGTCCATGCGCATCAAGAATCAGAAGTATGTTGATCTGACTGATGACCTGATAAAGAAGTATCGGGACATCAGTGACAGGATGGGAATGCCGATAATGGACTTGACCGTTGACCAGGTGGTGGACATCCTTCTCCATTTTCGGAACGAGGATAAGTTCGACTTGAACTTCGTGGCATATACGCGGGAGTATGCCGACAAAATAGAAGCTTCCGGACATGGCGGAACGGCCAAGAGATACAGAACGGCCATAAATAGTCTTATCCGTTTTACCGGAAGAGAGCAGGTGTCGATATTCGAGATAACGGTGTCTTTCCTGAAGGCATGGTGCGAATGGATGAAGACGAACGTCAGTCGAGGAAACGGGGAGTCCGCGTCATATATGTATACGACCACGCTTAAGACCATGTACAGACGCGCGAAAAGGGAATTCAACGATGAGGATGCGGGCATCATACGCATTCCGAATTCTCCTTTCGAACACTTCGTTATTCCTAATGCTCCCATTCCGGACAAGCGCTCACTTTCTATAGAGGAGTTGCGCAGTATATTTGATTATGTCCCGAAGAAGAATGTTCGCACGGTTACTCTCGCCCAGGATGTGTTCAAGCTAAGCTTCTGTCTCATCGGGATGAATCCAGTGGACATATACACCTGTACAGACGGCAAGGGCGGGCGTATCACCTATCAGAGGACGAAGACGCGCACCAGACGTAAGGACAAGGCGGAGATAAGCGTCAGGATAGAGCCGGAGATAGAACTTCTGATGAAGAAGTACCGCGACCCTATGGGAGAGCGGGTGTTCAATTTCTATCTGCATTACAGCTCGCCTGCCGCCTTTGACGCATGCGTCAACAGAGGGCTTCATCTGATGGAAGAAGCCCTGGGCATAAAGAAGATTCAGCTATATTCCGCGCGCCATACATGGGCCACGTTGGCCGTCAATGATGTCGAGGTGGACAAGTATGTCGTGCATGAGGCGTTGAACCATATAGATGCGTCCATGAAAGTTACGGACGTCTATATCCGTAAGAATTGGAAGAATATAGACAAGGCCAACAGGGCGGTGCTCGACTATGTGTTTAGCGGTAACTAAACATTGTTGTCCAATTCTATAGGGATATCTTGACATTGGATGACGCGGTGCCACATTTGTTTTCGCTCAGTAGCCGTTCCACCAGGTGCCTGTATTCGTGATAGAGGGATTGGAGTTCCCGACGCAACTCTTGAATCTCTTTCTCAAAAATGTTGGTGATGGATTGATTGGCTTTGGATAATTCTATGTTGGCTTTGATGAGATAATCGCTCATGGCGATATTCTGTGCGCTGGACAATGTCATGTTGTTGGCTGCCTTGGCGAATTCTTCCGCCCCTTTGGTGAGGTTGGATATCATCTGAGCAATGCTTCCTATCCGCATATCGGAAGCTCGGATCATCTCTACGAATTGGGGCACCACTTGTTCGGCCACGACCTGTTCGGTGACTTGTTTGTGGACTTTCAGCAAGTCTTCGCGGTTGGTATATATTTCAGTCATGTGGCTTTAGATTACGGAGTGGTTGTTTCCAAAATGGAAAATGGGATATATTCCAGGGGGATGTAGGTGGTGTCGTTCGTATCGTCTTCCCACTGAATGGTCCCGTAAATCTTCATGGCATCTTTCATATAATGGCGGATGTCCGCGTGATATTGACTGTCTCCCTTGCATCGTAGCGCACGTATGCCCGTGGAGATGACTTTATCCGCATTGCCCCTATTATGGTAGGTTCGGCACGCCACGTCATAGACCACCAATGAATCAGGATATTTATTCAGCGCATACTCGATATCCCAATCGCTCAGGTCGTTTTTGAAAGCTTTCCAATTGTAGTTGTAGTTGGTGACCAATTCCGTTATGCAGTATTCCGGTACGCGGTAGCGGGTGGTCCGGCAGAGCTCGCGTGCTATGCCGTATAAAGGCTCGACCAGGAAATGCAGGAAATCTGAATTGTTTTATATGCGTGGATTGTTGGACAGGTCTCTGACATAGTCGCTCGTCTTGTCGAGCAGACTTCTTTTGAGAAACAGATGCTGGTCGTAATACTCTCCCATGTTATACTCCACGTCCCTTACCGCATTGATGAGTTTCCGGTCATCTCCCTCCCGGATAGCTTCGTGGCTTGCTTTGATACCGTTTTCTATTCCATTGCGGAACATCCAATCTCTGTAGAATGCCGTAGATACAGCCGCTATGGAGAAAAGACCAATAATGACGAGCAGAATGTCGCCAATTAGCGATTTTAGTTTCATAAGGCTAAAATTGTGTTAGTGCTTGTTGTTGTAATGGTTTCTGTACTATAGCATGTAGTACAGAAATGGATTATATTATGGCGTTATGATATCTCATCGACATCATCGCTCTTGCTCTGAAGCTGTTTGGCGTTCTCGCTCGTTACTATGCTTCTGCCAAGTTTCTGCTCTATATTGATGCGCGTCTTTTTGGCTACACTTCCTCCGGTTTTTGCGACCTTTTGACTTTCGGAAAAAGTTTTCGGATTGTTCTTTTTTGACAATTCTGTCGTTACGGCTTCGGCCAAGGTGTTGATAGCGGTCTCCAGATTGGTCATATGGTCGCGCAGATTCTCTTTCTGAAGCCCCTTGTGCTCCTTGTATTCACGCGTGGTGAACCCAGACCATTCTTTTGTCAGGATATCCGTCAGGCTGGCGTACTGCTTGTCCTTGACACCGCACCTCTCTTCCATTCATCAGTCAGCTCTTTCCTGGTGCTGATGCCTTGTTGGCGTTGCTTGATCCATTCATCACTATAGCCTTTCTTACGGTAATAATCGATACCACGGTTGATAGCCTGCTCCGGATCCTGGATTTCGTCTATGCGCTCAGACGCCACACGTGCAATCCATTGTTTGATAGGCTCGGCTTTTGGAGACGGAATCGATTGTATCAGTCGGAACATCTGTTCTTGTTCTGCGACATCGGCAAGACGCATCTTGCCGTCAGCGGCCCGCAGTTTCAAAGCGTGACAGTTTGTCACGGTTTCGTTCCCCTCATCTTTCAGCCTCTGCTTTAGCTTTCGCC
Source organism: Firmicutes bacterium CAG:460 (assembly GCA_963624185.1). Taxonomy (GTDB): domain Bacteria; phylum Bacteroidota; class Bacteroidia; order Bacteroidales; family UBA932; genus Cryptobacteroides. The sequence continues at coordinate 110,324 of CAVFNP010000001.1, forward strand.
AATATGCTTGTGGGTCGATACTGTCCGTCAACACCGCCACAATGTCCACTATCGAGAAGTACCACTTCTCCGCGTCCGCGTCCCACTTGGTGCGTATGCTCTTGTTCTCAAAAAGCTGTATCGACGTATTATCCATAGCATTTTTCTTCATTCTGTTCTTGGAGTCCAGTTGGAGTCCAAGAAGGTTTATCGCATGAAACGGCAACTCTACTCATATCGGAATTACCGGTTATGTTGCAAATATAAGTCAATGCAACTACTTTTGCAAAGGTTGCACCTCTATCTTCTTGCCATCTAATGGCAATTCCAATCTCATGCAATAGTCAAAAATAATGATAATATTGCGTTATCAATTTTGATAATATAAATATTGATATTAATTTTGCGCCATTAATTATGGCTGATATATGAATGTGACATCGGAAGACGAAGCTCTACTCGAATTATATGTAAATGGGAAAACGTCAGATAAAAGATACAAAAAAATGCCAATCCAAGTGATAAAGGGATATAAGAAGGCTGTGGATTATATGAAGGCGGCACAGCGAATTGAAGACCTTTTTCGTTTGAAAGGACTTAACTATGAAGCATTGCATGGAAATAGAAAAGGGCAGGAGTCAGTCCGTTGCAATGACACATGGCGATTGATTTTTCGGAGTTCACCTCTTGATGGAAGTATTATTATTACAGAAATAGAATTACTAGAAATAACACATCATTATGACTAAATATAGTTTTAATCAAGCAGTTCCATATGAAGCGACCCATGTTGGCGAGGTGATCAAGGATGAACTCTCTGCTCGTAATATGAAGCAGAGCGAATTGTCAGAACTCACGGGTATTCAAAAATCAATTCTCAATGATGTCATAAAAGGTAAACGTGCTCTTACACCAGAAATGGCATTATTGATAGAAAATGCACTCAACGTTTCTGCGTCATTCCTTATGAATATCCAAACACAATACGAACTTGACTGCGCAAAACAGAGTGAAAGAGTCGTATTGCAGTTCAAAATGTTGGAGATTTGGAATATTCTCAAGGAACAAGTGAGTGTCCCGTTCTTTAGAAAGGTAGGTATAATTAAGGGGAACATTATTGAAGATGTAAAACGAGTCTTCGAGGTGTTTGACGTAGATAATTTGGATGATTTCTTTGGATTGAAAGCTAAGGAAATGGAGTTGCCATATTATTACCGCAAATCTGAGAAGGTTACTACCGATCCAGTTGATATTTTATCGTGGAAATATTATTGCTATTATCTTTCTAGACAAGATAATTCTTCCATAGTTACCTTTAAAAATGATAATGCAGAAGCGTTAATCAAAGAATTAAATACGGTTTTCAAGGAAAACTCTGGGACAGTCAAAAAAACTGGAGATGTGCTAAATAAATATGGCATACGGTTTATGGTTGTCAACAAAGTTGGACAAGTCCCTGTAGATGGCATGTCATTTTGGATTGGCGACAATCCTACTATTGTCGTCACAGAGCGCATTGCATCCATCGACAATTTTGCCTTTACAATATTACACGAGGTTGGGCATGTCTACAATCATCTAGTGAAAAATGGGAAGGCAATGATTAACCTTCTTGATGAGAAAAAAGATTCTGAGGAATCCGAGGCCGATACTTTTGCCCTAAATGCCGTAGTCCCAAATGTGGATTGGAAGAAGTTCTTGGCAAAGACCCGTAATGTCGTTCCTTACAGAATTGCTCCATACATCAAAGAGGAAGCGGATAAGTTTGGAGTTAATCCCCAGGTCCTCTTTGGTAGATATAAACACGACATCGGCATATACAAAATCAAGAACTACTTCGAAACTAAAATTATGTAGCCGACTTAATGAACAGCCCACTATTTACATCACTAATTGGCGGTCTGTTTCAGAAAGTACAGATAGGTTTCTTCCGTGTCTTCTTCTCAAAAGTTCCCAAAACCATTTTTAGATTCTTTTAGATTTTATCCTTGTAAGTTATTTTATTTCAGTAAGTTACAAGAAGCCTTCCCAAAAGTTCCCAAAATGTCGGACTTAGATTTTCTTAGATTCGTCCTGTAGTACAGTCTGTAGTATAGAATAAAATCCGGAAATCCTACCAGAGCGTAACACCGAGCACCTGCGAGATGCGCTTTAGAGAGAAGAGAGTGGTGGGCTTTCCTTTCTCTATACGAGAAACAGTCCTCTTGCTGATGCCAGCCTGTTCGCTAAGCTGTTCCTGCGTGAGGTTCTTCTGCTCTCGTGCTACCCTTATCTGCTCGGCCATCTTATATGATTCGACGGCTTCGTTCACTTCATGCTCGAAAGCATCTCTCTCCGGAGTTCCTATCGGGCCATAGTGTTCATCAAGAATTTCATTGAATGGAATAAGCTTCATAATGTGCCTTCGTGTTTTATTTGTTTCTAAAGTATTCTTTTCTAATCTTCTCCGCTTTTCTAATCTCTTTGATAGGTGTTTTCTGGGTCTTTTTTATAATGCCGTGAGTGGCAACTATCAATGTATCTTCTGTCGTGTCCCAAAAGGCGAACATCCTATATGCGATTTTAGCGAATAGGATGCGAAACTCCCATATGTCAGAATTGTCAAGTTTTTTGAATATCTCGCTATCTCTGTCTCCCTGCTCTACCCTATGTATAACATAGTCAATTTTGTTTCTTGCTCCAATATCTCTGACTGACTTGATGAAATGGGCGGCTTCTTCCGTAAATACAACTTTCATATATTCTTCTGACTGCTCTTATTGATGACGCCGAGCACCTGCGAGATGATCAGGCGAATTTTATGGAAGTGAGTTCCTTTGCGAATCGGTTGACGCCTGCCTGTATCTTTTCAATGGTCTTGCGATTCGGCTTGCGTCTTCCGTGAAGAAAATGTCCGAGCTGGGCTTGACTGACGCCTGTGAGCTTCTCAAGACCGGAGAGCGAAAATACTCCCGCATACTCCGACAGAAAACTTGCGGTGTCATAGCAGAAATCGAATTCCGCATCTTGAAATGGTTTTCCCTCTTTCGCATAATGGGCCTTCATTTCCTCGTAGCAAGCAAGAAAATCAGCCATCGTCTCTTCTACGGTCTTTCCTTCGCCTATGCATCCGTAATCGAGAGGATTGTCGTCCATGTATGCGGAATATCCGTACTCTGATTTCTCGATGAATACTTTTATCTTAATCTTGTCCATATCCTTATATCCTTATATGTTTATATGTGAGGATGTGGCTATTTAAGCCCAGAATCCCTTAAAATCTTTTTCAGTGTTCCGGTCGCTACTTCCTGACTTTTATGATTGCTCGTCATAAATGTTTTTCCTGTAGCAGGGCTGAACATAATGGATGTCCTGATTGTTGGTCTCCGACCGGATAGCATCCGAACTTAAGCAGTTTCCTTTCCAATTCGCTATATTTCATTTCGTCTTCGGGTGTTGCAATGCAAATGTAGGAATTTTCCTACACCTTGCAAAATATTCGTCGTGTTTTATTGGAAAAACGCCAATTCTAAAGTGACCCTAAAGTAATTCTAAAGGACTCTTGCTATTTTGCTGATGTCAGCAAAATAGCACAGAATGTCGTAGAAACCATTTTCGTGACGTCGCGAAAATGCACAGAAGGTCGCAGGGCGCCTTATGTGTATTGTACTACAATTGTAGTATAGGGTTATCTTATTTCTTTTCGGCAGAGGATGTCCTTAGACGTTTATCTTCTTCCACCGCTCTATAGATGAAGCAGAACAAAAAGATGACATATATCAGTATAAAGGATATAAGCGACATTGCTACATCTTCCGCCTCTATAAAAGGGTGGGAGGTTATTGTGAAGACTTGAAGAAGGTTAACCGCCAACAACAATCCTCCGATGATTGATACCCCCAATACTTTTTTCGGTGCGACCAACGCAAAGGCGGAGGTGTCCTCAGTATGTAACAATAGCGCGGAC
>CAVFNP010000002.1:0-109976 GCA_963624185.1 Firmicutes bacterium CAG:460
TTACACGCATCGGCTTTATACGTATGATGCCAAAGGAAGACTCACCGAGAGGCAGGCGCGATATTCGGACGGCACGATGCTCAGTGAGGACTTCGAGTATGATTTCCGGGGGAATGTCACGGGAGCTGAATCTGGATTTTTCGAGAGCTCGGATAGTACTTTTTTTGTAAAAATCCCTTCCTATTGTCTTAAGGAAAATAGATGTTACGATGCGGAAAACAGGCTTACGGCGAGCACCGAGAGGCTTATAAAAGTAAACGGATCAATAAGCAAGCTCTTATCGAGTACCTATAGTTATGACCTTCAGGGCCGAAGAGTATCTGCGGTAACGACGATAGATGCCCCGACGCCATTTTCCATTACGGCAGACCTATCGTATAATCTGCAGGGATGGCTTGGCGGGATACGATATAAAAATGGCACGACGGTTCTGTATGAAGAGTCCCTGAGCTATTACACAAATACCGCAGCAGGGTATCCGGCATCTTACGCTGGGCGTATAACGCGACGTCAGGAGACCGGATTGCAGAGGAGTTCTCTTATGCGCTATGATTATGATTATGATTATGCGGGAAGACTTGTGGGCGCCTCGCCGTACGCTTATGCGTATGACAGTCGCGGAAATCTTCTTGCTGTAACAAATGGGGCATCTACGTTGGCGGAGTATACTTATGAGGGAGACTTGCTTAAGAGTGTGGATTTTGGAGCAGGTGCTCACCCTTTCGTGTACGACGGCAAGGGCAGACTGACAGAGGATTACACACCTTCTGGAGGAGCGGAGATAAAGTATTCTGATTATTTGGGTCTGGTCAGTGATACAAAAGCGGCAAGTTATTGTTATCTTGCAGACGGAAGCAAGACCAGTTCATTGAAAAAGAATGAAAGTGAAGGTGAGGAAGGATTGATATACCGTGGTCCTTTTGTTTTCAAGCCGGGCGAGGACGAGTGGATATTGGATGGGATAGTCTGTGAGGACGGTAAGGTGACCATTGACGGAGCGTACATTTATCTGAAGGATCATCTGGGGAGTGTCGTGGGAGTAGTGGGGGCGGAAGGTCAGGTGGCTGAGGCGTCAAGTTACAGCCCTTATGGAGGCAGGACTTCTCTTCAGAGCGTAGAGGAAGCGGGAAGTCCCGTTTTCAGGGAGCATTTCACGGGAAAGGAGGACCAGAAGGTGGATTTCGGAACGGATTACACCGATTTCGGAGCGAGACTGTATTCTCCGGTTATCAGACGTTGGGTAACACCTGACCCTAAGAGCGAAGACTACTACGGCATCAGCCCTTACGTCTACTGCGCCGGTGACCCGGTGAATTTCGTGGACCCGGACGGGAGGGATTGGTATTCTTATGAGAAACCAATAAAAAATGAAGACGGGACAGTTCGAACAGAGACGCAGTATGCGTGGACGTCTGCTACGTCTCAAGAGGAATTAGATAAATTGGGTATTAAAGGTACTTATCTTGATAAGGCGGTAGTTGTTTTCTATGGTTCAGAAGACGAGAGATTAAGTAAGGATGGATTTTTAAACAAGGATGGAGCAAAAACAGCAACAGTTGTAGTATATGGGCCAAGTGGAGCTAATGATATAGAAGATTATATTGGGTATACGATGTCGTCAGAACCTAAAAAATTTGGAGTAATTGCTAATGGTGTGTATGATGTATACAGAACAGATGTACATGGCACACTTGATTTGGAGTGGGCAATTAACAATAGGGGAAAAGTAGGCTCTTTATATGGCTATAATCCTGCTTTTCCGAATCGAAGAGATGGTTACTTAGATAATGTTTATGTTCATCGTTCAAACTGGAATGGGAAAGCAAATTATAATAGCAAAACAGGACAGGCTGTTTCCGAAGGATGTTTATTGATTTTAGGAGAGCAATGGAATAAATTTTCTACTCAACTCGCAAGCGTTCAGTCTTTTAAACTTGTATTAACTAGAAAATATCCATGAAACTAAATATGCTTTTGATAATTTTGTCTATTCTTTTGGATTTGTCTCCGGATTACATAGGATTATGCATGTTACGGACAGAAAAATATGATGTTTTTGTCCCTGTATATTCATCGTCAACTGATTCTACGGTAATAGGTTATGTTGTAAATGACGGGTATAATGAAGATTATCCGTACCTGTATATAAAAGAAAAAAAAGACAATCGGGTTCTGGTCGACGTAAAGTACTCCTTTAGTGAAGAAGAGCGTATTCATAATGATATTCAGGGTTGGATTGATATAAGGTTCCTGGGAACGTATCTGGATGACGATAATTATATAAAGAAGATATACGTCGCTCCTGACAGACATTCAGCCATAGCCTATGAAATACATGGTTATGACTCAAATTTTTATGGAGGCCGGTATATAATTACGGATGTCTGTAATTATTGGCTTAAAATAGTGAATCCGTTGAAACCGGACTTGGTAGGCTGGCTGCCTCCGGAATATTCAATTACCACAAATCCGTAAGTTCCATAACCAGCCGTTTCGTCTTGTCCCACCCGAGGCAAGGGTCGGTTATAGATTGGCCGAAATGGCCGCCGTGTTCGTCCTGCGCGCCGTCTTCAAGGTAGGACTCAATCATAAGCCCTTTTACTGTGGTGTGGATATTCGCATCTGTTTTCCTTGAACGGAGAACGTCCTTTGCGATATCTATTTGTTTGAGAAAGTTTTTGCTGGAATTGGAATGGTTGCAATCCACTAGCAGTGCAGGGTTCTTTAAGCCGGGGCCAGTCATGGTGGCGCAGGCATAACGCAGAGAATCGAAGCCGTAATTGGCATGGCTTTCGCCCATATTGTCCACATATCCGCGAAGTATCCCGTGGGCGTAGTCGTTACCATGGCTCTGGACCTCCCAGTTCCGGTATATGAAGAGGTGCTCGTTCTGAGCGGTTTCTATTGCCTGACGCATTGAGTTCAGGTCTCCGTTCATGGGGTTTTTGAATCCTACCGGGATGTCGAGTCCGCTGGCGGTGAGTCTGTGCTGCTGATTCTCCGCAGAACGTGCGCCTACAGTCGTGTAGCATAGGAGGTCGGAAGTGAATCTGTAGCTTTCAGGATAGAGAAGTTCATCTGCGCACCCTATTCCTATCTGCTCAAGTGCCTTCAGGTGTATTTTTCTTATGGAAATCAGTCCCTTGAGGATATCCTCACTCCCTGATTCAGGGTCCGGGCTGTGCAGCATGCCTTTATATGCATTGCCTCTAGAACGAGGCTTGCCGGTATAAAGCCTGGCTACGATGAGGATGCGGTCCTGCACCTTTTCCTGCAGACGACGGAGTTTTTCCAGATATGCCGTCACCGAATCCTCCCTGTCTGCAGAACATGGGCCAATTACGAGAAGCATCCGCGAGTCCCTACCGCAGAGGATATCCTCTATCTGGGCAATGGTCTTTTCTCTCAGCTCCGCACCACGACGCGACAGCGGATAATCCTGCTTTATTTCTTTAGGGATAGGGAGTTTTCTTTTAAAGTCCATTGATAATCCTTTGATAATTCCATCAGAGTCTTCAGCTCCTTTTCCCAATACGGAAGAAGCGATGCGTCCTTCAGATAAACCTTCCGGCTTTCCAGCACCTCTTTCTCTCTTTCTGCATCCAAAACATCTCTGCCAATAAGACGTTTAACCTCGCCTATGCGCGCTGACACCTCCATCCTTCTTTCGAATAAGGATGCCAATTCTTTATCGATGCTGTCGATCTCTTCGCGCAGGCGTGTCAATTCGTCCATGGATTACTCGGATAAAAAAGCCGTCATGGCATCCAGGTCAGAAATGTTGAAACTCTTCTGTTCTCCCGATGCGAGATTTTTGATTTGAACCGTTCCGCTTTCTTTTTCGGATTCTCCGCATATGGACAGGAAAGGAATCCCTTTACGGTCAGCATAATCGAACTGCTTTTTCAATTTGCAGCTGTCCGGATAAATCTCCGTGCTTATCCCTCTTTTGCGAAGCTCGGTGCTGACAGGAAGTATGTACGCGCATTCCTGCGGGCCCATATTGGCAAACAGAAGGGTAGTGGTGCTTCCAAGTTCCTTAGGGAATTTGTCCAAACCTTTCAGAACATCATAGATGCGATCAGCCCCGAAACTTATTCCCACTCCTGACATGTCAGGAAGTCCGAAAATGCCGGTGAGGTTATCGTAGCGTCCGCCACCGCTTATGCTTCCTATCTGATAATCAAGGGCTTTAATCTCAAATATGGCCCCCGTATAATAATTCAGCCCACGTGCAAGTGACAGGTCTATCTCCCACGCAGTCTTTATTCCTGCTGCATCTATGTATCCTGCCAATTCCTCCAGTTCATCCAAGCCTTTCTGCCCGATTTCGCTTTCTGCCATAAGGGCACGCATGGTGCTGATTTTTTCCTTATTGCCTCCTTGCAGGGTCAGTACCGGTTCAAGGATATTTATGTCCTTTTCGGCCAAGCCTTTATCGAGAAGCTCTGCCTTTACGGCATCCAATCCTATCTTGTCGAGTTTATCTATGGCCACTGTGATGTCCACCACTTTGTCCGGAGCGTGGCATATTTCTGCCAGGCCGCTGAGTATTTTACGGTTGTTGATTTTGATGACTACATTGATGCCAAGCCTGTGGAAGACCTCGTCCGCAATCTGAACCAGTTCGAGTTCGCACAATTGGCTTTTGGAGCCAATCGCATCTACATCACACTGATAGAATTCGCGGTAACGTCCCTTTTGAGGACGGTCTGCACGCCAAACGGGCTGTATCTGGAACCGTTTGAAAGGGAAAGATATTTCGCTCTGATGCTGAACCACATAGCGTGCGAATGGGACGGTAAGGTCATAGCGAAGTCCTTTTTCGCAGACCTGGCCGGTGAGCGGACGGGATGGGTCGACATTGGCAAACGCGTCTCCGGAATTAAGTATGCGAAAAAGCAGTTTGTCGCCCTCGTCCCCGTATTTGCCCATCAGTGTGGACAGGTTCTCCATTGCCGGAGTCTCTATCTGTGAATAGCCGTACAGATGGAATACGCTCTTGATAGTATTGAAGATATAATTGCGTTCGGCCATCTCTTTCTGGCCGAAATCTCGTGTTCCTTTAGGAATAGCAGGTTTTTGCGCCATAGTAATTATTATTAATCATACAAATTTACTATTTTTGTTGTATAAATAAACCAAATAATTATGCTAAAACAATTCATTACTGCCTTTATTCTGTTTTCTGCAGTTTGTTCCTGCACTTCGATGACAGAAGTTATCAACGACAATGTTGAATTTGCGAAAAAGCAGCTTAAACCATTGATTACAGCTTCCGAAGAGGGGGATACCATAAGGATTCCATCCACTTTTGTCGACGGGGAGATTGTATTTGTTCCAAAGGACGATTGGGTAAGCGGTTTTTTTGCTGGTACCTTGTGGTATATGTATGAACTTACCGGAGATGAACAGTATGCTGTCCATGCACAGAAGCATACGGAAGCCATACACGAAATACAATTCCTTACTTGGCATCACGATGTGGGATTCATGATATATGACAGTTATGGAAATGGTCTTAGGCTTAAGAATATTCCCGGATATGATACCGTCCTTGTAAATACGGCCAAGTCTCTGTCTACCCGTTTCCGTCCTGAAGCCGGAATCATACAGTCGTGGAGTGTCGATAAGGGTTGGCAAAAGGAAAAGGGATGGAAGTGTCCTGTCATCATAGATAACCTTATGAATCTGGAACTGCTTTTCCGTGCAAGCGAGATATCAGGTGACCCTGCTTTTAAGCAAATAGCCATAAGTCATGCGGACAAGACTATGTCCAATCATTTCCGTTCGGACTACAGCACATATCACGTGGTTGACTATGATCCGCAGACAGGGCTGGTACTCGGCAAATGTACGGCACAGGGAGCGGATGATGAGTCCCGCTGGGCTCGCGGCCAGGCTTGGGCTCTTTATGGATATACGGTCATGTACCGTTTCACTAAGGACAAGCAGTATCTCGAACATGCTCAAAATGTGGCGCGATTCATTCTGAATGAACCGAACATGCCGGAGGATCTGATACCTCTATGGGATTATGACGCAGTTAAGTATGGCGAGCAGAAGCCTGAATATGCGGCATATAAGTCCCAGAGGGATGTGTCTTCAGCCGCCATAGTGGCATCCGCCCTTTATGAACTGTGGTATTATACTTCGCAGGACGAGTATTTGAAGTCGGCTGATAAGATAGTGCGGAATCTTTCTTCTGAACCGTATCGTGCCGCTCTTGGCACAAACGGCGGTTTCATCCTCAAACATTCAGTGGGAAGCATTCCTCACGGCAGCAATATAGATGTGCCTCTTAATTATGCAGATTATTATCTGTTGGAGGCGCTTGTAAGACGCCGCCATATTGAAAAAGGTGAATCTCCGGTATAAGTTTTTTAAAATGGAACAGATTTTTAGTTATATAATAAGTCTCGGCGCCGCCGTGATGATGCCTGTCATCTTCACCATACTTGGTATATGCATAGGCATCAAACCTGCCAAGGCGCTGAAGAGCGGACTGCTGGTGGGCGTCGGTTTTGTCGGACTGTCAGTGGTTACCGCGCTTCTTACCAGCGCGCTTGGCCCGGCACTTTCAAAGGTGGTGGAGATTTATGGCCTTCAGCTTAAGGTTTTTGATATGGGCTGGCCGGCAGCCGCTTCCGTGGCATACAATACGACGATAGGCGCGCTTATCATTCCCGTATGTCTGGGCGTCAATATTCTCATGCTTTTTACCAAGACTACTCAGACTGTCAACATCGATTTGTGGAATTATTGGCATTATGCCTTTATAGGGGCAGTGGTTTATTTCGCTACGGGAAGCCTTCTGTGGGGATTCTTCGCTGCGGTCATATGTTTTATCATCACGCTGGTTTTGGCCGATCGTACAGCGTCTAAATTTCAGAAATTCTACGATGGTATGGAGGGAATATCCATTCCGCAGCCGTTCTGTCAGGGTTTTGTTCCTTTCGCGGAGGCTATCAATGCGGGCTTGGACAAGATCCCCGGTTTCGATAAGGTGAATATAGACGCGGAGGGGATGAAAAAGAAATTCGGACTCTTCGGAGAGCCTCTTTTCTTGGGAGTGATTCTAGGCATCATCATAGGCTGTCTGACTTGCGGGTCATGGGCCGAGATAGTGGACAATATTCCATATATATTGGGACTTGGCATAAAAATAGGTGCGGTAATGGAGCTCATCCCTCGCATCACAGCTCTTTTCATTGAAGGCTTGAAGCCAATCTCCGAGGCGACCAAGAGCTTGATTTCACGGAAGTTCAAAGGCGCAAAGGGTATGAACATAGGCATGAGTCCCGCTCTTGTGATAGGACATCCTACCACACTTGTAGTTTCACTGTTGCTTATTCCGGTTACTCTAGTCCTGGCTGTTGTTCTTCCAGGGAATGAATTCTTGCCGCTCGCTTCGCTTGCCGGAATGTTTTATCTGTTCCCGATGATTCTTCCTATAACCAAAGGCAATGTAGTGAAGACTTTCATAATAGGACTGGTAGTGATAGTGATGGGACTGTATTTTGTTACTGATCTTGCGCCGTATTTCACTTTGGCCGCACAGGATGTCTACGCTCAGACCGCAGATGCCGCTGTGGCTATTCCCGAAGGATTTGAAGGTGGCTCTTTGGATTTTGCCGCAAGTCCGCTTGCATGGATTATTTTCCATTTGACGCATAGTTGCAAGTGGGTTGGGGTAGCCGCTCTTGTCATCAGTACGTGCGCTCTTGCAGTATGGAATAGATGTAAAATCGTTAAATCACAGAAACTTGATAATTAATTAGATCATGAAAAGAATTATAATCAGTGCCTTAATGTCGCTTTCCGCTGTGGCGGCCTTTGCCCAGGTTAATTATACCGTACAGACCGCCTGTCATCCGGACGATGTGAAACATTATGATACAGAGCGTTTGAGAAGCGCTTATGTAATGGAGACTGTCATGGTACAGGATGAGATAAATCTCACCTATACTTTATATGACCGTTTCATCTATGGTGGCGTTATGCCGGTAGAAAAGACTTTGTCTCTTGACTCCTTCTATGAACTGAAGGCGGAGCATTTTCTTGATCGCAGGGAGCTCGGTGTGATTAATATCGCGGGAGACGGCGTAGTGAATGTAGATGGTAAGGAGTATGTCCTTAAATACAAGGAGGCTCTTTATGTGGGTTGCGGAAAGAAAAGTGTCACGTTCAGAAGTTTGGACCCTAAGAATCCGGCTAAATTCTATATTAACTCCGCCCCTGCATATAAGGAGTATGTGACACAGCTGATAACTACAGACAAGAAAGCGGATCCTAAAAAATATGCCTTCGCCATTTCAGATCATTATGGCAAGATGGAGGACTCTAATGACAGAGTTGTGAATCAGCTCATAGTATGGTCGGTATTGAGCAGAGTGAAGGGTGGCGGAACCAATCAGCTTCAGATGGGGCTTACCGAACTTGCTCCGGGTTCTGTCTGGAACACTATGCCGGCTCATACACACACACGTCGTATGGAAGCATATTTTTACTTTAATCTAAAGGAGGGGAATGCCATATGCCACCTGATGGGAGAGCCTCAGGAGGAAAGGCTCGTATGGCTGCATAATGAGCAGGCGATAACCTCGCCGGAGTGGTCCATTCACGCGGCTGCGGGTACGCAGAATTATGCTTTTATCTGGGGAATGGCAGGAGAGAATTTGAATTATGCGGATAAGGACGAGATTCCGTATACCGATATGAGATAGAAACACACTAAACATTAATCTTTATGGTAAATTTTTCACTTGAAGGAAAAGTGGCGCTCGTAACGGGTGCTTCTTATGGAATTGGTTTTGCGATTGCGACAGCATTCGCCGAGGCAGGGGCGAAGATAGCTTTTAACGACATAAAGCAGGAGCTGGTCGATAAGGGCATTGCTTCTTATAAGGAACTTGGCATAGATGCCAAGGGTTATGTCTGTGATGTGACTAAGGAAGAACAGGTTCAGGAGCTTGTGAAGAAAGTGGAGCAGGACCTGGGACCTATCAATATTCTGGTAAACAACGCTGGTATTATCAAGCGTATACCTATGTGCGAGATGAAGGCGGAAGAATTCCGTCAGGTAATAGATGTGGACCTTAATGCTCCGTTCATAGTGTCAAAGGCAGTCATCCCGTCCATGATAGCACAGGGAGGCGGTAAGATTATCAACATCTGCTCCATGATGTCTGAACTTGGTCGTGAGACGGTGTCCGCATATGCTGCCGCCAAGGGCGGTCTTAAGATGCTTACGCGCAATATCGCTTCAGAGTATGGCGAATATAATATCCAGTGTAACGGAATCGGACCGGGTTATATAGCTACTCCTCAGACAGCTCCGTTGCGTGAGCGCCAGGCGGACGGATCGCGTCATCCTTTCGATGCGTTCATAATCGCCAAGACTCCTGCTGCACGTTGGGGCTCTCCTGAAGATCTTAAGGGACCCGCAGTGTTCCTGGCATCTTCTGCATCGGATTTTGTGAACGGACACGTCCTCTATGTCGACGGCGGCATACTTGCGTATATAGGGAAACAGCCTAAATAATGAAGCGTTCGTTTTTTATAATTACGGTCCTGTCTTTTTTCCTCTTTTCTTGCGGAAGAAATGACAGGACTGTTCTTGTGGCCAATCCTTTCGAAACAGACAGAATAGCTGAGACCATAGAGATTCCATGCTCTCAGCTGGGCATCAATGGACTTTCTTCTGAAAATGCTGTCGTGAAAACGGATGCGGGGCAGAGTCTTCCTTGTCAGATTGTCTCGGGGCGTAACGGACAGGAGTCTCTTATCTTTCAGGTCGACTTGAAAAGGGGAGAGCAAAAGGAATATGTAGTCTTGAAGGGTATGCCGACATCTTGTGATACGCTGGTTAACAGTCGTTATGTCCCTGAAAGGGAAGATGATTATGCCTATGAGAATAATCTGGTCATAGGCCGTATTTATGGCCCGGCACTGAAAAGTCCCAGGACTTTCGGACAGGATATATGGATAAAGAACACTTCCCGTTTTGTCCTCGACGACTGGCTTAAGGGACGAGATTTTCACCGCAATCACGGAGAGGGTATGGACTGCTATATGGTAGGAGCGGCCCTCGGTGGAGGTGCGTGTGCGCCTGTAAGCGAAGGAAAGGTCTATGTTGGGGATAATTGGGCGACCCAAAAGCGACTATGTAATGGACCGATAAGAACGTCGGCCGAGTTCACTTGTCCTGTTTTTCGTGTCAACGGAGTGGAAATCAAGACGAAAAGAAGTCTTTCGCTTGACGCGAACTCCAGGTTTGTCAGATGGACCTGCTCTTTTGATTCTGACGGGCAGGATTCGTTGGATGTCGTAGTAGGAGCTGTCGTACACGAACTTATATGTATGGACCAGGCCGATAATTATATAGCTTTCACTGAATGGGCTTCAGACAGCAGGCTTCCAGACCCCAAACAGGACGGAAAGATAAGTATAGGCTTGGTAGTTCCCGAGCACTTCAATGCGGTGCCCGATGTAATGGACGGTCATGCAGTGCTTCGATTCAGAGTCGCAAGCGGTGAAGTAATTGAATACTGGACAGGTTCGGGCTGGGACCAGGGAGGAATAGAAAGCCCTGAATTCTGGAATGATTATGTAAGAAACTTCTCTTATTCTTTGAGTCATCCGCTGACAGTTAAAGTCAAGTAATTATAAAAAAAGAGATTGGTTTAGTCTTAACCAATCTCTTTTTTTTTGTGGAATTTATCTTGTCGCGCCCCAAGCGGCATTCGAACAGATAAATGTTTCGGCAGTCCAATCGATTGTCAGCAAACTGTCTGCGTCAGCGGACCTCATATAAGGATGATAATTCGCATCATTGTCAGTTAAATTTGTTTTAAACGCTTTCAATGTTTGTGATGTGCCGGAAGTAGAATTATACCAGAGGTAACTTCTGTTGCGCAAAGTAAAGTTGCTTTGTTCCGGGTTGGTCGTAGCATTCACGATTGAAAGGTATTTATTGGTACTGGCGTAGGCGGAGTCTGAATATTTCGGCAGGTGGAAATAATTTCCTCCTTCGGTATATTCTGTCAAAGTCTTTACCATAAAATAAGAGTAACTTGATGTAGGGTAAAGGCCAACTATGGTGTTCTTCGTGAAGATCAATGATCCTATGCCAGCGCTGATGGTAGTATTGCTATTGGAAAATAGCGCCATCTGGCGATCTGAATTATTGTCACAGAATAATATGTTCTCGTTTAATATAATTCTAGGGTAAATCACGTTTTGGTTTGACCTGATCAAGGTTGCGTTAGTTGCTGTTGACACTATGAATTTGAGATCTGAGTTTGCTATCTCGATGTTGTTGATTACTCCGCTTCCTGTCAATTCAATAAGGCTCAGGTTGATCCCTGTTATTTTACATCCGTCGAAAATTAAAGCATCTACTGTCGTTGTTTGGTTGTAGTTATAAATAAAGTAAGTCTGGGTAGTAGGACAGACTATATTTATATTCTTGAAATAAAGAGAGCCGGTTCTCGCTGATATCCTTTCAGTCGCATTTAAGGTGACGTTTTTATCTGCATAACGGCTGATAAGGATTACTCTATCTATAAGATTAGCAGTGCTGGAAAGCGTAAATTTAAAATCTCCTTCCTGCTCCAGGAATACTATGATATTCTTATTTGTTCCGTGGATGGTTGAACTCAAATCGAAATCTTTGCTTGATGCAGTGATGACAGATGGGGAAGGAGCTCCTTCCTGACTTATGTTGAAAGTGGTCGACCCTACAGTTACATCTGCTCCGACATTGTATAGGGCATACAGATCAGTAACAACTTTAAGTTTTGCGGAAGGAATGGTGTTCAGATTACGGATGCAGTTGCGGGTCTTGCCTTCTTCGAAAAGCTGACTGCTGATCTTGCATGACTTCACGGTCCCGTCACTGTATTGCACGTAGATAGTAAGGCCTTTATCAAACAAGTGTGGCAGAGTCGCGGCGAAGTAGTCTTTTCCGCTTGTAAAAGGGCCTGTCACCGTGATGCTTTTACTCTCGTCGGTATAATCGTCAGTGAGTGTCCCGTCAAGATTTATACTGGAAGCTGTTCCGGCCATAATCTCATCATTGTTTCCCGTAAAGATGACTTTCTCAACAGAAGCGACATCTTCCAGACGGAATTTCAACAGGGACACCACTGATTTGAAAGAAAAACTTTTTTCCTCGGAAGTGGTGCTGGCCACGGCGACAAATGCTTTCGGATCAAAACTTCCCTCTACCGCAGTCTGTGTTGCCGGAATTGTAACATTTGACAGGGTCGTTGTTACACCTGCATTAAGGGCTATGGCGTTGTCGGCCGGATAAACTGCATAGAGATTATCATCCGTCAGGTCGGCAAGCCCTGAAAATTCTGCGGAGGCACCGGTACTTTCTGTCGTGAAAGTTTGATTTCCGGTATTTGTGCCCAGAACGCTGATCGATTCAGACCCTGTCCATACTATAGAAGGATAGGACTCTGTAGAGAAGGCAGCTTTTACACTGCCTTCAGAACAGGCCTGAATGGTTATAGGACTAAGATTGTTCGTCTTAGACTCATTCTCTATTTTCTCTTTTGTGCAGGAGAATGCGGCTATAGCTGCTATAGCAAGCATTGACAGGCTGAATCTATTCATACTCCAATTCTCTATTGTCCTCGTAAAATGATTCAAAATAGGAACCTTGGCTGGATGCCAATACTTGCTCCGGCTTTATGCTTATAATTTCAAGCTGGGGGGGGGTATATAAATACTTATTCATAATCAAAATGTGTTATTTTCGTTGTGCTCCGTAAGCGGCTTTCTTGGATTTGAATATGCCTTTGGCGATATTGAAGTTTTCAGAATCGTCTGTAAAGTCAAATACCTCAGAAGCATCTGCTTTAGTCTTATTATATATTTGTCCGTTGTTGATGTTCTGGGCCACTTTCATCCTCTTGGTAGGGATGGAACTGCTGTTGTATACGGCATAGTTCTGAAGGGAATTGTCGTATGGTACCAGGGCGGCTGTATCTGTAGGCTTGGTCTCCGCCTTGACGATTCCCGTATAAGTGTCTGTGCAGTTGGTTGTGTAATCTTCGAAGTAGAAAAGGTTGTTCGATACGCTTCCTCCTGCCAGATTGTTCAATTGGCAATACGCATAAGAGGCCTGTGGGTAGACATTTACGAAGGTGTTTTGGGTGATGTTGACTTTGTTCACCGTGCTCTTTCTGTTGTGGAAGACACTGAATCCTTTCACTGCATCATCTGACCAGAAGACGTTATTGGTGATGGTCAATTCTGTCATTGTGAACTCATTGGCCTGAATCTGCATGAGGTAAACGGCTTTCGTAGAGTTAGCCTTGATGTCGCAGTCCTTGACGATAAAGCAGTTTAGGTTTCTGGCCGATAACATATAGGACAGGTTTTTGTCTCCTATGATATCCACCCTGCAGTTGTTCAGTCCGATTCTCTCCATCGTATTGTCCTGGGTGTTGGCCAGAAGATAACCTTCAGCGATGTTTTCAGTACTCAGACTCACGTTCTGGAATTCCACCACATTGTTCTCTACAGTAGCGCTGGAAACAAATTTTACCTGAGATGCGGCATTCAGAACAGTTCTGGTTCCTTCTGTATTTCCTGCTACGATAAATGGAAGGGCGATTTCTTCTGTAGGCAGTTCTGCCACTACATCGGAATCCACGAAGTTGATACCTGTCTTGAGAGTCTTGTCTGTGCTCGTAGCGCTGATGTAATTGACCGTAGGATATGTAGTCTTGTTGACGGTGAGGCTTCCTATCGTCACATCTTCACCGTTGTAGTATTTTCCGTAAAGACCAGGATATGTCACTGGATCAGGATCTGGGTCCGGGTCTGGATCAGGGGTAGGATCAACTGAAGACGATACCGAAACTTTCACTTTGCTAAGAGACGAGTATCCGTTTTCTGATATGGCCAGCAGGCATACGTCAGTCTTGCTGTCAGCGGAAAGCGCCTTGGTCTCTGCCTCAGGCGCGGTGATGGACAGAACTTCACTTTCCATAGAGGCAGACCATCCTTGAGGAGCGGTTACCATAACGGAAGCGACTCCCGTCATCTCTACGGTGAAAGTTTTGGTCTGACCATAAGTGAATGCAACTACGTCTTCTGCGCCCTTGATTACGCAAGAAAAATCCTTGACTATCTGGAGAGCGTAGGTGGAGCCATCATTAAGAACGACTTCGAGGGTGTCTCCTTTGACAGTTACGCTTCTGAACCAAGAATCTGAAGCGGAACTTCCGTCAGATACTGCTTTCACCGGGTTGCCGTTTACATCCTTCACCTGGGAGAATGTCTTGCCACCGTCGTAGCTGACTGTCCAATAGCCTGACGCATCAACTCCGAACTGAGGGGTGACGCCATTGTCGCCCACGGCCTTCACTTTTTCTCCTGACACCAGGATGTATTCGGGTCCGTTGCCATAGTCCACCATCCAGTAACCGTCTGCGTCAATTGACATTATAGGTGCGTTGGCAATTCCTGTGCTTCCTTGATTCAAAGTGATGACCGTACCATCGCTGAATGTGATGGTGTAGACTCCGTCTTTCTCCACGATGCTGCTCACAGTACCTCCCTCCACGATCTTTTTCAGCGCCACGATGTCGGAGTTCAAAGTCCCGATGTTCTTTTCGAGAGCTGCAATACGGCTCTCGGCAGAATCCATACGGTTCTCCAAGCCTGAAATATCAGTGCAGGAAGTAATTGCTCCTGCAAGTATTAAAGTTGAAACTAATACAAAAAATCGTTTCATAATCTAATAAAATATAAGGTTGTTTATTATTTTAATTCATTAAGCCAAGCTGGCACGGTGCCAAGCCGGGACCTTAATTGTTGTTCATATAATGATTCCGGTTCAACAGGCGTGCCAAGGCTTTCTATTTTTTTCACTTGGCTGGTATCAAACTGGATAGCTTCCCCGTGGAATCCCACTATGACAGGAGGACTGAATTTCCACCACAGACTTGAGTGATCCCAGAAGTTGAATGTCCCTGATTGTGGTGTGGTGGAACAGAAATTCCATATGACCAGGTCGTCAAGGTGGTTAGGGACCTGTGCCTGATCTCCCCCTTGTCTATATTTCATCCATCCTCCGCTGCAGCAGTCTATCAGAGTCGCGCGTGGCTGGGTGGCGTGGGATTCGAAACAGCTGTCGTTTCCCCATGTGTTACGCCACAGGACCGTGCCCATGCTTTGTTTTGATACCCCCACTGCATGGTATTGTCCGGCATTTTCTGTGTGAATGCTAGGATTGTCAATCAGATATCCGGATGTATTGTCTTTTGTCGCTCCTATGAAAACACGGGAAGAGCATTGCGAGCGAACCGAAGCGTGTCCGCGGTTCCCGCTGAAGATGATATCGTAGGCGGATATGTTGGCGCTCCATATGATGGAGCAGGCCTCGCTCACGCTTTCAAACCCTACTCTGCGCAGCCACGAATTGGTCAGTCTGCTCAGGTTGATCGGTTTGTACGCGCCGTCGTCCTGCCAACTCCCGTGATGTTTGAAGTCAGCTTTTGCATTTCCTTTGAAGGTGATGTCTTCCACGCCAACGTTTTCATAATGCGGGTAGCTGTCTATTCGCCAGTTGTATCCCGCTTTATTCGTATTTGCGGTGTACTTCAGGTCCACTTCGTGCATGATAGGCTCATAGAATGTCACCTTGTTTCCTGAGATGGATTTGATCTGATGATAATCATATATCTGTACTCCGGTGCCTGTAAGATTGGTCATATAGGAGAGTTCGGACGAGGTCGGGTTGGAGGCGGAAAGTTCTGCCGCGATCAGTGCCGGGTCGTTGTTTACCATGGTCAGACATATCCATTGGCCTTCTGCAAGAGCTGCACTTGAGCTCACTTCTACGGTGAAGGAGCCTTTGGCCGCATTGGAAGTGACATCGCAGATTTTGGATAATCCGCTGTTGTGCTTGATTTCAATCATCGCAGGAGAGCTGTATAAGACCGTTTCGTCCGACGGCCTGTTGGGATCTTGCATTATTAAGGTGGTCTTATCCCTGCCCGCGCCTCTTAGGATGAAGTTTCCTGAACGGATCTGAATGGTCTGGCTCGGGCTTTTTCCTGACAGGGTGACATCGTCCGCAGAGGTGTGAAGAATAAATTCCCCTTCAGGGAAATATACGATGGCGTTTGCCTTCTCCTGGTGATCAAAGCAGATTACATTGTTGGAATTGACCGTATAACTTTTCCCTATTGCCGCTTCCAGACACTTGAGGAAAGCTTCGCGATCGGAGTTGCCGTCGTTTGGAACAGCGCCATAGTCGCAGACATTATATACTTTGTATCCCCATGCTTCGGCTGGGGCAGGAGCACTCTCTGCGTGCATATATCCGGCGTAGGAATAGTCAAGAAGATCTGAGCCAAGATCTGAAAGAGTGAACACAAGGCTCATCTTTTTGGCAAGCGCATTTTCAGATATCAGAAGCACACTTATGGTGTAATTTCCCGTTGTCCCTGTCTGAGGAGCGCTTATGGTAAGTTTATCTTCGTCCAAAGCGGCTCTCCATCCTTGCGGGACTGTAAACATTACATCCTTTACCCCTGAAGTCTTTGCGTTGAAAGTCAATGTCTTATCGGTAAAAATGGCGGTGGGCGACGTGTAGCCTTCCACTTCAAAGATGAAGCCCTTTATGACATCCAGCTCAATCGATTGCCCGTCAGAAAGAACAAATACCATTATCTGCCTTTCAGAGTCGTATCTGACTTCCTTGAAAATACTGACTGATGATCCTGAGGTGGTTCCCGTGGCACTTTGAGGCTTTCCGTCCGGTCCCAATAGTTGTGACCATGTGTTTCCGCCGTCTGTGCTTATGAGCCAGAATCCGAGATTGTCTACTTTCAGTTGCGGAGTGACACCGTTTTCGGATGTGGCCGGCGGGGTGTTCTCAATGCGTGAAAATGTGGCCCCGTTATCCATGGAGACTATCCAATACCCTTCGGAGTCTATTCCGATGATAGGAATAAGTGATTTGCATTCAAGTCCATAGATGACTTGTATCGCAGAACCGTCGTTAAGCGTAACCGTGTATCCTATGACTTTTGAGTTTTCGTCCAGGATGTCTTCATAGTTCGCGATCCAGACCTCTTTCTCGAAAAGTCGCTTGAGTGAGAGCGTATTCTGATACACTTGGCCCGTTGTCTTTTCCAATTCGGTAATCCGAAGGTCTAGCCGATCGAGGCGTTCTTCAAGATTTGTTGTGTCACAGGATACTGTCGCCAATGACGCCAGCAAGATGCCCGCAATGTGTTTGAAGTAGCGCATGATTATTAGTATTTTAGATTTGAGATGATATGCTCTCTGTGCCAAATGTCGTTCGATTCTTTCAGCTTGGCCTCCAATTTCTCAAGAAGCTCGTTGAATAAGTCCGGGACATCGCGATAGTCGATAGGATTCATCTGATATGGATCATTGATGTCGTCGTAAATTGTGATATGTTTCAGCGTCTTATCTCTGTTGATGGAAATTTCCATGGTGTGAGACCATGTTTTAATCCCCCTTGCTTGAGGGAAAAAGCCGGTGACGGTGTTGTCAGAGGCTACCTTTCCGTTCATGTTTCTTATGTAAAGTGCGGATTCAGGAAGTTCTTTGTCTCCGCCTTTTTCCATCAATATGGCGGACAGGTCTTTGCCTTCAGCACTTTGTGGGATGGCGGAGCCAAGTCCAGCCATTGAGATTAAAGTCGGCATTATATCTACGGTTGACAGTAGGGTAGTGTCGACGTGATGCCTGATTTTCTCCGGATAACGTATTATCATAGGGACATTGAACGACTCCGTATATATCGAATTCTTAGGATCCAAAGTAGAATGGCTGCACATGGTCTCTCCGTGGTCAGAGGTGAATACCACTATGGTGTTTTTGTCCAATCCAAGATTCTTGAGTTCTTTGAGTATACGGCCGAATTCTCGGTCCACTGCCGTGACATTGGCAAAATAATATCTGATGGAAGGGGCTTTGGTAAGAAGCGTGTCAGCATTTGGCCTCAGATATAACTCCTTGTAGGACTTGTCCTTATATAAGAGATAATCTTCTTCCATGCAGTCTTCGAGCCCTTCATAAGGTGCGTGTGGCGGGTTGTAGGCTACGACCATGAAGAAAGGTGCGTCTTTGCGCCTCTCTCCGTTTTTGTTCCTCAGGTATTCTATGGCCTTGTCTGTTTCGTGTTTGACAGAGAACTCGTGTGGCTCGTGACGTTTTCCTTCTGTATCCCAATAATGGGGATTCTTGTGAACATCGAAAGTTCCGTATGAATACCACCAGTCGAAGCCGTGTCTTTTTTCGGCCGGGGTGTAGGCATCCCATTCCGGCGTGGTGTCACTCACATAGTGACCTGGATTCTCCGGGTCGTTCTTTGTGGGGTGATCCGCATGCAACTTTCCTATGTAGCCGCAACTGTAACCCTGTGATTTGAAAACATCACTTATACAGACAGCATCTTCTCTAAGACTGCTCTCCGGTCTGTCTGCCATACAGTTAAGCGTAATCCCGCTCCTTTCCGGATACATTCCGGTAAGAAACATTCCGCGATACGGGCTGCTCAGGGGGCAACTGCTCATGGCCCTGGACAACACCACGCTTTCTGAGGCAAAGGCATTAAGGTTAGGTGTCTGTACCGGGTCCGCTACCCAACGCACATAAGGGTTGTATTCCGCCTCGCTCCAAAATGCAAGAGCCTGGTTGCGCATCTGGTCCGGAAACACGTATATGATATTTGGTGGTAAGTTCTGTCGTTCTGTACACGAAGTTCCGGCCATTAGAGAGATGGGCAGGAGAGAGAGTTTTATTCTATCGGGCAGTTTCATTATTTAACTTTTTTAAGTATGAGTTCTTCTGTTTTAGCTTCGCGGGTATGGATTGTGAGTATGGTATCCCCCTCTGCTTGTAATATTTCTACAGATGTTTCAGTCGGAGAGCTTATTTGCCAATTCCCGCTAAGTCTTATAGTTACACTTGTAGGAAGGCAGTGAGAGTCTATCCATTTGCGTCCATAAACGCTTCTTTCTGTTCTTTTCCCGTTTTCATCATATACCTCGTCCGCTTCTCCTTCGTAAAGGGCGAGGTCAGGATTGCATACGCTGAGGGTAAGGATGTCCCGGTCCGCAGAATACATTACCAAAGCCGGGGTACTGCTTAATATGAATGAATCCACGTCTCCGCTTTCGAATATGGCACAGCCGGTGACGCCACTCTTGATGTCCCGCACGACGTGGGCGCGACTGTCTTTCCTTATTACCTTATAAGGTTTTGTCTTTGTCCATTCTTCTAGTTCAGCTTTATCGCCGTGCAGAGCAACCATATATTCGTATCCGGCATCTTTAACGATACCTCCGTGGTGGATATAAGCTTTTTCAAAAAATCCCTGTGTTGGCTTGTCTGTCTCTTCGTGCAGAGAATGCTGAATTCCGCGGTAAGTTCTCACGGTGGCGTTCCGTACCAGATAGGCGTTCCCGAAACGGTCGTTGAGAACCACAAGCGAGTCTGTCTTTTCTTCCGAGATGCTTATCTGGCAGTCTTCTTCGTCAAGAGAATTCTGAAAAAGAGTCGTGTGCAGTTCTGAGCCAGGAAGAGCATTCTCCAGATTGGAGCCTAAGGCTATGATACGTCCGTCGAATGCGAAATAAGATTTTCGTGCGCGCAGGCTGCCGTTATATTTGTCGTGTTCGTGAAGTTTCATCGCGAAGGCGCCATATGAGCCTTTGTGTGTAACTCCTCCTGCGAACCATTCATCGGAGAGAAGCATCTCCTCGTAACCTGAATGCTCATCGACATTCAGTACGACCGCTTTCATGTCGGCCATAGGTATAGCGGCGGCCGTGGTCCCCGGGATATGACACCAGTCCCATCCGTCAACCTGATATCCGCTGCCGAAGGAGTTTATCACCGGTTGTCCGTCGCCCAGAATCTGCATGCTGCCGTGTGTGAGGTAACGCCCATAATGATTGGCCCCATTATATATCTCTGCTGCCCAGAGGTAGCGGCTGTGTCCTGCAAATGTCACCAGAGCTTGCCCGTATCTGTGTGAAAGCGAGCAGTTATAAGGATAGCTTCTACTGCCCTGTGGCGTATTTTCAGCGGAAAACCCTTCTTTATGGAATTTGTCTGTCCATTGTCTGTAGGCCTTTGGACTGTCCGGGGTCAATCTCAAGAATGCGCATGCCATGTCCGGATCTATCGTGCTTTTTCCATCTGGAGTCCCGGCATCGGCAAGTAAAGCATAATGATAAGGATTCAGTTCTCCTTTTCCGTCTGGATGTCTTCCTGACATGGCAAGTGGGAATGACCGGAGATTACACCAGAAACGCATCTGCATCAGCGATTCTTTCAGAATTTCGTGGCTCTCTTCAGAAACGGCCAATGTCGTGCCCCGCAGCATCCATACGGCGTTCACTGCGCCATCCAATCCACCGACGGCATAGGCAGGATAAGCCCTGCGGTGATGGTAGATGGACCCGTCGCTTTTGAAGCAAGGAAGAGTTCCGTCCACATACTTGAATCCGTTATCTATCCACCTGCTGATGGCTCGCATATAGGCGTATTTATAGGAAGAAGGCTCAAGAATGAGGATAGATGCCAATCGTCCCATAAGCGAAGTGTTGAAAGCATCTATGTCCATGCCCGGATTTTCAGGCGCCACTTTCACCTCTCCTACTCCGGAGAACCACTCCATGGCGGCCTGTACCTGGTCAAGCATTCCGGCCTGAACAAGAACGTCTCTCATAAGCATGGGGGCGATATAAAAATTCCTCATGCTGTATCCCAGATGATGGAGCGTTCCTTGGGCGCTGCCTGCGGCGAATCCTTGATCGAGAAGGTGCCTGGTCATAAGGATATACATTTGAGCCAATTCCTGTCTTTCCGTCTCCTCTGTGCTTTTCTGATAGGTGGCGGCCAAGTCAAGCATGTTGTTGTTGAAGTTACGCAACAGCTGGCCGTTCTTTTTGAAAGAGACGGATGCATCCGGAATACCCAGATTGATGAAGGTTTCACCGTATCTTGTGAAAAAAATAGGTTTGCCTGTTATCGTTCCGTCCGGGTTTACGGATATGTCGTAGCTTTTGAACATTCTGCGAAGAGAGTCTGTACTTACGGTCTTGGCCGGGGTCACCAGCTGCACGAATCTCTCCGTAATGGTCTGCATGTCAGCAATCTGATTATCTTTCAGCTCGGAGAGCGGTATGTCCAGTTTAAGATTCCAACTGTTGTTTAGAACAAGCCAATGCACTGTCGTATTGGCATTTATGAAAGGAGCCTGCCAGTCTGCCGTGTGGTAGCGGACGTCTTCGAAGGCCGAAGTTATTATGCCGTCGAACCATAATTGGCCTTTTTTTACCTTCGAGGGCGATGTGATTATCACTTCGTCCATACCTTCCTGTGGGGTGCCCGTCATATCCCGGTCAAATGCCACCCATGCGCCACGCCAACCTTTGAATCCGAGTTTATAATTGAAGAAACAACATTCGTGTCCGTTTTTCATAAACGAAAAACGGAGTTCTCCGTCTATAGGGTCTTTGGAATAAACCCAGAAGACGAATGTGGATACGGAGGTTTCTTTCGGGTCCGGATTGGCAGGCAGGTATGGAATTGGCCCGGGAATCCTTATGGTAGAACTTGGTCGATTCCACCTCCATTCAAGTGAATGACTGCCTAATTTATAATGGAGTGAGGATTGAGATATGCGGGAGTGTCTTCCAGGAACGGCAGGAGAGGTCCCCTGTTCAAAAGAGAAAACTCCAAAGTTCGCATCATAGTCCACTACATCGGCTACAGCTGCAATAGAAAAAAAGGCTGCAAACACAAGTGACAGCGCTAATTTTGAATATGGCGTCATAGTTCAGTGCGTAATGTTTTTTTAGTATGGTCGATTGCAAATATATAAAATTTAACTAAGTTTGCAATTAAACCACACAATTATGAAGAGATTCTTTTTATTGTCTCTATTGGTCATATCATTTACGGCACATGCCGCGATTAACGCCCAATATAACTTCGAGGCGGGACTGCCTGCATTCATTTCAGCTACAGATAATGGTCTGGTTGGCATTTCGACAGATAAATATAAGGATGGAACAAAAAGCGTAAAATTCTCGTGGACAGGTCCTTCCTCTTTAGTTTTTACCAATTGTGACGAGATTGAGGCTTCCATGAAGGTGAAGGGGGCCGGAGTCATGATGTGGGTGTACAACACGGCCAAGATACCATCTCCGCTGACATTTACTTTCTATGATTGGCTTGGAAAGGAGATTTGCCATTTTGATTTCGATATGAATCACACCGGGTGGCGTGCGATTTGGATAAAGTATAATGATATGCACACTGCAGACGGATATTATGGCGATATCCCTATCGAGGAAAGGAATACTTTTGTATCGAAATTGGTCATCTCTACGCCTGCCAATTCTGCGGACGGTACCATATATATAGACAGGCTAACCTTTTCCAAAGGGAAACTGCACGATCAGATCACTCCGGACATGCAGATACCGGATAATAATCACCATCTGCAGCGCGACATGTGGCAGTGGTGCAGACTTTGGGAATGGGAGCAGTATCCTGAACCTGAGTTTGTCCCGTTGGATGACAGCCAGAAGGAAACGCTGCGTGAAGTGGAACGCAGAATCGACGAATGGGCGGCTACCGGTAATCCTGGGCAGGAGTATACTCTCAATACTCTTATGAAGAGAAATCATGATGCCATAGAAAAATACGGTATCAGAAGATTACCGGACGGAAGCATAATCGGGGCACCTCTTCTAAGTGACGATGAATTCAATAATTCCAAAGGCGAGATGCGCATACGCTTTATCCAGGAGATCGTGTATTGGTATGCGCTCGAGTATCTTTATACCGGTAGCCAGGAGCACTTGGATCAGGTAATCAATGCCATGGACCACGCTATAGACCAGGGCTTTGCATATGGCAGCGGACAAGGTACCAACCATCATTACGGTTACCAGGTGCGTGACATATACAGAGGTGTATGGATTCTGCGCAAACCATTGGCTGAAAGAGGAAAGCTACGGGAATATGTCGAGGCTCTGTCATACTGGTCAGGTCTTCAGGAGACCAGGATGCCTTATGAGCAGACAAGAGACGGCGTGCTCGATGCTTTTCATACTCTTCATAATGCTAGGGTCATTTCCGCTATGCTTCAGGAGTCGGACAGTAGGAAATATGCATATCTTAAGGCCTTGGGAGATTGGACTTCAGGGGCGTTGCGATTTACCGACGGCACTTTGGGCGGACTTAAGATTGACGGAACATCGTTCCATCACGGCGGACATTATCCGGGCTATTCCGTAGGTGCATTTGCAAGCGTAGGCGATTTTATAGGCTTTGCAGGCGGAACAGATTTTCAGATAGATGAGACGGCCTGCAGGAATTTCAAAAGGGCTTTGATGGCTCTATATGATTATACTAATGGTCGTGAATGGGGGATAGGGGTGTGCGGAAGACATCCGTTCAACGGCAATATTCCTGACCGTGACGTGCAGGCATATGCCCGCCTTGCCATGCTGGGAGATTTCTCCGGAGCTGGCTTGGCCTATGATCCTGAACTTGCGGGGGCGTATCTGGCCATGGGCGGTAAGGATAAGGACGCGGTGGCCGCGTTCAAAAAAGCTAAGATTAAGGCCAAGGTTGCGGAAGATGGCTTTCACGTTTATAATTACGGCGCTTTCGGTGTGCACCGACGCGACGGCTGGATGATTACTCTCAAGGGGTACAATTCAGATGTCTGGAGTTCGGAAATCTACGCTGCGGACAACAGGTATGGCAGATATCTCAGTTATGGGTCCGCTCAAGTGATTTTCCCCGGGGGAGAAAAAGCAAGCGGATATGATCAGCAAGGGTGGGACTGGAACCGTTACCCGGGCGTGACATCCATACATCTTCCTTTCGACAAATTGGAAAATCCGCTTAAAGGTACTTTGATGGAAAGAAATGTTTCACGCTTTCCCGGAGTGTCTTCGCTTGAATCCGCAAACGGATGCCTGGCTTTCACATATGTGGAAAAGAATCGTCCTAATTTCTGCGCCGGAGCGACCGCAACCAAGAGTGTATTCTGTTTTGACAACAGAATAGTATTCATAGGGACAGGGATAACCAATAATTCAGAATATCCTACGGAGACTGTGCTTTATCAGTTGCGTCTTGAGAATAAGGATGTAGAGGTGGATATTAATAGCGACTATTCTGGGACTTTCCCGTATTCATGGAGGCAGGATGGCAACGGTCAGGTCGTGTTGAACGACCCTAACGGTGTTTTCTATATAGTGAAAGACGGTAAAGGTCTGACAGTGGAAAAGAAGCATCAGGTCTCTCCGTCGGACACTAAGAAAAAGACGGGTGAGGGCGACTTCATTACAGCGTGGATCAATCACGGCAGCTCCCCGTCAGAGGCCTCTTATGAGTATCTGATGGTCGTCTGTCCGAAGGGTAAGGAAGTTTCCAAATATGCCAAGAAGTTGCCATATGAGGTTATACAGGCAGACAATAATGCCCATGTCGTGAAAGACGTTCCGACAGGCATTACGGATTACATCAGTTATCGGGGGTATAGTTCGAATTCTACGTTTGTCTCAGACATTCAGAGTGAAACGATAGTGATGGAAAGACAGAAAGAAGACGGTACGTGGGTAATGAGCGTATGTACCCCGGATCTCGGGATTACCGAGAAGGGATATACGACTTCTCAACCGAGCCAGCCTATAATGAAAGAGGTTAGTCTTAACGGACTATATTCTTTAGTTGGCGAAAATCCGTCGGTGACGATAACCAAAACAGGCAATAAAACTTTACTTGAAGTAAGATGTATCAACGGGCAGCCGGTTGAGTTCTCTTTACGTAAGGATTAATTCATAATAAACTAATTAACCGCTTAAAACTAATTTAATAAGATGTCAACTTTGACGAAAATTTCAACTCTCATTCTTCTCGTCTGTTCCAGCATTATCGCGTCAGCACAGACTGTGAGGATCAGTGGACGAGTAGTCGATGCCTCAGGAGAGCCTATAGTAGGCGTAATCGTATATGAAGAAGGCAAAACGACGACCTACACTACGACGGATCCGGAAGGCAATTATTTCTTGAACGTATCATCGTCCAATTCAACCATTGTTCTATCTTGTCTCGGTTTTTTGGAGACTAAGGAGAAAGTGGGCGGCAGAACTGTGGTAAATGTCACTTTAAAAGAAGAACAGCTTGCTCTTGATGCCGCGGAGGTTGTCAGCGTCGGATACGGAACCGTCGCGCGTCGAGATCTTACCGGTTCGGTAAGCAAGATCGACATGGACGAAATCATGAAAACTCCGGTTACGAATTTTGACCAGGCACTGACGGGAAAAATTGCCGGTGTAGTGGTGTCAACTGCCGATGGTGCACTTGGTGCTGAGGCTAATATCACGATCCGAGGCAATAACTCCCTTACACAAAGCAGTGCTCCGCTCTATATAATAGATGGTTTTCCTACCGAGAGCTCAATGGCGGTGTCTCTCAACTCGGCGGATATAGAGTCCATAGATGTACTCAAAGATGCTTCTGCAACTGCCATCTACGGTGCCCGTGGTGCGAACGGCGTTATTGTTATCACTACAAAGCAGGGACAGGAGGGTAAGCCTAAAGTCAATTTCAATGCTAACTGGACCATGAATCAGATAGCTAACAAGGTTGACCTTTTGAACGGGTATGATTTTGTACTTCTTCAGACGGAGATTTATAATGTCACAGGAAATACCAATGCTTACCTTGTTCCTTCCGATGCTGATGCCGCAGCTGGCATAACATCCTATACTCCGGAAGATTATCTTAATATTCCGTATAGCGATTGGCAGGATAAACTATATCGAAACGCTTTGACGCAGAATTATTCTGTTTCCGTGTCCGGAGGAAGCAAGGAGGCCGGCAATCGCTACAACATCAGCCTTTCGTCATTGGATCAGGACGGTATCATAATCAAATCCAATTTTCAACGTTATCAGGGTAAGGTCAATTTCCAGCAGAAATTTGGAAAGAGGGTAACTTTGGATGTCCTCGGCAATTATTCCAGAGCCATTACCAACGGTGTGACTCCGACAGATGCGCAGGCCGCTTCTTCCGCTACGGGATGGCTTATGTATTCCGTATGGGGATATCGTCCGGTGAAACCTATCCGTTCAGGAAATACAGATGACCTTTACGATGAGATAGTGGACTCCGAGGTTACGGGTGCCAATGATTATCGCTTCAATCCGGTAAAGACGGCCCAGAACGAATATCGTAAGACTATCGTGGATTACCTTAATTCAAATGCCGGCCTTACTTGGGAGATCGCCGACGGCCTCAAGTTGAAAGTCACGGGCGGCTATACCATGTATAAGCGTCGCAGAGAGGAATTCAACGGGACACAGACATATACGGGATATGTAGGTTCCCCTTCAGGAAAAGGTATCAATGGAGCCATCTATTGGTCCGACAGACTTTCTTGGGTAAATGAGAACACTTTGACATGGAATACCAATATCAAGCGTCACCATCATCTGCAGCTTCTTGGAGGTTTTACTCTTCAGGGAGAAAACTATGACTACAAGGGAACTGCCGCAACACAGCTGACGACGGAAGCTCTTGGCCTCAACGGATTGAATACCGGCAGTTATCAGACGGTTACTCCTTGGGAATATGACTGGACAATGATGTCAGGGCTGTTTAGGCTCAATTACAACTATAAGTACAAGTACTATGTTACGGCGTCATTCCGTGCAGACGGTTCGTCCAAGTTCCCTACAGCTAACAGATGGGGCTATTTCCCTTCTGCCGGTCTTTCGTGGAACTTCAATCGTGAGGATTGGCTGAAAAATGTTTCATGGCTTTCCAACGGTAAATTGCGTGCTACGTGGGGTCTTACCGGAAATAACAGGACAAGTACTCCGTACGATTTCTATTCACAGATTTCCACGCAGCCGGGAAGCGCGACATCTTACGATTATGTGTTTAACGGAAAGATAGTTCCCGGTTATTACCCGTCAAACATGTCCAATGACAATTTGAAGTGGGAGACTACGGAGCAGTGGAATGTCGGAATGGATGTTTCGTTCTTTGACAGCCGTTTGAAGGTGACGGCGGACTGGTATCTCAAGAATACAAGAGACCTCCTGCTTCAGGCTACAATTCCTTCATCTTCGGGATATACTTCTGCCATGATGAACATAGGTTCCATGCGCAATCAGGGAGGAGAGTTCACGCTGGATGCTACGCTGATACAGAGAAAGAACTTCAGTTGGAATGTGAATTTCAACATCGCGCTTAACAGAAATAAGGTGACTGCTCTTACCAACGACCAGTACTCGCTTTTGAGCGGCGTGTCGTGGGATCAGAAATTCAATGGCCAATATCCTTATATCACTCAGGTCGGGAAGCCTTCCGGCATGATGTACGGATTCATCTATGAAGGCACATATAAATATGATGACTTCAATTCCGGTACGGCCCTCAAGGATGGCGTGCCATACCTTTCTTCAGTAGGAAAGAATGCCGTAAGGCCGGGCGACCCTAAATACCGTGATATAAACGGCGATGGTGTGATTGATGATAACGACCGTACGATAATAGGTTGCGGGCAGCCTCTCAGCACTGGAGGATTCGGTACATCATTTAATCTCTACGGATTTGACCTTAATGTGTTCTTCTCATGGAGTTATGGTAATAATATTCTGAATGCCAACAGATTGTATTTTGAAAATGGTAATGTCAGCAATACCAACCAGTGGGCGACATACAAGAACAGATGGACGGAAAAGAACCCAGACAGCGACATCCCTAGAATTCAGGCCAATGGAGTATATCTGTATTCTTCCCGCGTAGTGGAGGACGGATCTTTCCTTCGTTTGAGAAATGTTTCACTCGGTTATACTATTCCTCGTAAAGTATTGCGGAAAATGCACTTTGATTCCATGAGAGTCTATATCTCTGCAGATAACGTGTATACTTTAACTAATTATTCAGGACCGGATCCTGAGGTTTCGACCCGCAATTCGGTGCTTACACCGGGCTTTGACTGGTCGGCATATCCGCGTGCGTTTGGCCTGACCGGCGGTGTAGCAATAACATTCTAAACAGTAGACGAGATGAAAAATAATAGATACATAGCTTTTGTGACGGGAGCAGTTTTACTTTCTTCCTGCAATTTTCTGGATCTGACGCCTAATGTCATATGTTCCGATACCTTCTATAATACTGAAGATGAGGTGAAATACGGCCTCGTAGGTATTTATGGCGTTATGGGTAGGGAGCAGTTCTATGGCAATTATTATTCGGCGATGTATGCCAATAATGACGACCTGTGCTATTTTAACAGGGATTTGGGAACAAACTTCCTGCAGTACAATAGACACGATGCTGGAACGGTTCAGATATATGACATATGGACGACCATCTATCAGGGAATTAGAAACGCCAACGCCTTTATGGAGGCCGTGCCTAAGACGCAGTTCGATAAAGACGGCAAATACTATAATGAAGCCCGTTTTCTCAGGGCATATTACCACTTTATACTGGCACAGTCGTGGGGCGACATTCCATTGAAGACATCGGCGACCAAAACTCCTGATGATGTCATGTGTGCCGCCACGTCGCAATTCGAAGTGCTTACCTGGGTTGCGCAGGAGATGACGGAATGTCTTGCTCTTGCTGACGAGGATGTAGCCAAGCAGCCGTCACGAGTTACCAAGACGACCATGCAGGGCATTTTGGCTAGAGTGTACCTCTTTATGGCGGGAGAAAGTGTCAAAGGTGGAGACAAGGCGGATTTCTTGGCCAAGGCCAGAGATTATGCCAAAGCTGTCATAGACAGCGGGATGCATCAGCTTAATCCTGACTATTCTCAGGTGTTTATCAATATGATAAGCGATCAATATGACACCCAATATCACGAATCGATGTGGGAAGCGGAGTTCATGGGAGACCGGTCAAGTGCTGAATCATGGTCAAATGGACGAATAGGAGATGTGCTTGGCCTTCAGAGCGGAGACAGCAGCTCGTCGCAATTCAGTGCGTTTGCATGCAATTATGCGTATGGACAGTATGACGGCTCGCTCAAACTTTGGGATTTGTATTGGCAGACTGACCGTACAGATGAGCAGCAGGCTCTTTCTACCATTACGGACAAGAGGCAGGAATGGAATATGCCGCCATATAATTATGCCGGTAATGCCAATCAACCTCCTTATGGACAAAGTACGGGAAAATGTGTAGCAGGCATAGACAAGACTCCGTATGTGTATAAAAGTGTGACTACCACCAATGACCCTACGGCAGCTCAGGCGATAAGAAATTGCGGAAAGTTCAGAAGAGAGGTCATTTACGAAGGACAGAAGACTTCAAAGAGTCTTTATACTACTATCAATTTCCCTATCCTGCGCTATTCGGATGTGCTGTTGATGTACGCTGAGGCATCAAACGAACTGTCCGGTCCTACTCAGGAAGCTTACGACTGCATCAAGGCGGTTCGAGACCGTGCAGGCATAGCTACAAAGGAAATAGGAGCATACGACAAGGAGTCCTTCCGTGAATTCGTCCGTAATGAAAGGGGAAGGGAGCTTTGCTTTGAATCCATCCGCCGTTTCGATCTTATCCGTTGGGGGGAGTATGTCAAGTGTATGAATGAATATACTCAGTGGGCGGCAGACAGCAGGTGGTCTGAGAACGTGAAGTCTACCCGCGCGGCCAATATCGGTGGTGCCGTGAGTGAAAGACACGTTTTGCTGCCAATCCCTTCTATAGAATTGGGTGTCAATAAGGAGCTCAAACAAAACGAACAGTGGTCTAAATAATTATCGGCAAGTAATATGAAAAAGATATTTTTACCTGTAATATTGGCATTCATCGCAATTTCCTGCAGTCAGGAAGTGGTCTATGAAATAGATTATACGGTTTCGCTTGATCCGGAAAACACATATAAGGCAGGGGAGCCTGTCAAGTTCAATTTTAAGGGCGATGTCGATAATATCGTTTTCTACAGCGGTGAGACAGGCCACCAGTATCAGTATAGAAACAGATATGAAGTAGATGCCCAGGCGGTGAAAAGCGCTGCCCTTAAACTCGATTATCAGGCCAGATATGGAGACGCCGGCGCGCTCGAAGTATGGGTTTCCAATTCTTTTGAAGGTCTTTCCGGCACAGACGCTGCTGCGGACAAGGCGTTGATAAAAACGATTGTGGATGGAGGTATGCAGGGATGGGAAAGACTGCAGTACGATGAAGGCGCAAGTACCATATGGACATCTCAGGATTATCCTGTAGATAACTACATGAGTTCTTTCAGTATTGCTTTCCATTGGTGCCCAAAGGATTATACCAAAACGCAGAGAACTTATTGGATTAATGGAGCGCTTAATCTGAGCCTTGAAGGACTTGACCCTCAAAGCGTGGACTTCTCGTCTCTTGATTTTGTGTCTGTAATGATGAATGACGAAATCGAGGATCCGTATATCAAAAATAACGGTAACGGAAGCATTGTTCTGAATAAACCGACTACTGCGGACATCATTTTCCAGGGAATTGGTGCGAATAAGCTGCCTTATGCTATTGACGGCTGGGTGATATCCAAACCTACGGCTCTGAATAAGGTGGACAATGACAAGGGACAGGTGATAAAGAACCTTCAGAATTATCTTCATAGTTTCGAGTACACATGGAACGAACCGGGCACCTACACGGTAACGTTTGCAGGGTCAAATTCGAATTATGCCGGCAGTTCTCATAAGGAAACTGAAATCACAGTCACCATATTTGAATAATGGAAATCACGGATACCCCGACAGGTAGAACCATTTCTCCCTTTTCGAGGGAAATATATGTTATGGCGAAGCCTGTCGGGGCGTCGTGTAATCTGAACTGCGAGTATTGCTACTATCTGGAAAAGGCTCACGAAAAGGGCCCGTACTTCCATGTCGGGCAGATGGATGATAAGTTGCTTGAAAAATTTGTCCGACAGTATATTCAGTCGCAGACTTCCCCGGAGGTGCTTTTCATCTGGCACGGTGGAGAACCAATGCTTCGTGGTATTGACTTTTATCGCAAGGCGTTGGAGTTTCAGCGTATATATGCAGGCGGGAAGCGTATCTATAATTCTCTGCAGACAAATGGGACTCTCATAGATGAATCTTGGTGCCATTTTTTGCGTGAGAATGGATTCCTGTTAGGCGTATCCATAGATGGACCGGCCCATATTCACGACTATTTCAGAAAAAGCCGGACAAATGAATCTACTTTCAGCAGAGTTTTGAGAGGAACGGAACTTCTGAATAAATACGGGATAGAATGGAATGCGATGGCCACGGTTAATTCGCAGAATGTCACAAAACCTGTCGAAATATATGACTTTTTCAAGCAGATGGGCTGTCACTATATTCAATTCACTCCCGTTGTTGAATTCTCAAGGCCTTACTTGTCTGTAACTCCCGAGCAATGGGGAAAATTTCTTTGTGACATCTTTGACTGTTGGTGGCCCGGTGATGTAGGAAGACAATTTATCCAGATTTTTGATGCTACTCTTGCAAATTGGATGGGCCTGCCACCTGTTGTATGCACTATGGCCAGAGAATGCGGGCATGCCGGGGTTATCGAGTATAATGGGGATGTGTATTCCTGTGATCACTTTGTTTTTCCTGAGTATAGACTGGGCAATATTGCGCAAAAAAGTCTGTCCGAGATGATGTATAGTGCGGAGCAACTTCAGTTCGGGCAGTCGAAATACACTTCTCTTTCCGAAAAATGTCGCGAGTGCAAGTATCTTTTTCTCTGTAATGGAGAGTGCCCGAAAAACAGGCAGAATGGATTGAATTACCTCTGTGAAGGTTACAAGCGCTTTTTTAAGCATAGCGCTCCTGCTATGATTAAGATGAAAGATGCGATTTTAAGAGGCAAAATCGTATAAAAATTACTACTTTTGCGCAAAAGTAGTTGAATAATGAAGAATTTTTTGAAAACACTGCTTGCTGTGATTTGCGGACTTTTGATCGTCAATGCGATAGGGTTTGCGATATTGGCAAGTTTCGCTTCAATTGGCGAGAAGAAGGAAGTGATTCCTGCAGAGGGAATCTTGAAGCTTGATATGTCGAAAATCGTCATCTCAGAGCAAAGTACTCAAAGTTTCAATTTCTCTAAAGAGACAAGAACCACTGTCGGTCTGCTTAAGGCCCTCAACGCGATTGAGGTGGCTGCTGAAGATCCGGGAGTGAAATGCATATATCTCAAGACAGATGGCACATCCATAGGTACCGGCGCTATCGCCGAGCTCAGGGCTGCATTGCAGGATTTCCGCCATAGCGGTAAGCCTATTGTGGCATATCTTGAAAATCCTACGACCGGATCGTATTATCTGGCAAGTGTGGCCGATAAGGTGTATATGGGAACATACCAGGGTGGAACTCCTATGTTCCACGGCATTTCGAGCCAATTGATGTTCCTTGGCGACGCTTTGGACAAGATTGGCGTCAATGTGCAGCTCATCCGTCACGGCAAATATAAATCTGCCGGCGAGATGTATATCCGTTCAAGTGCAAGTGCGGAGAATCTGCACCAGAATCAGGTGATGATAGATTCCATCTGGGATACGTTTGTAAGTGAGATGGCTCAGAGCCGTTCTATCAGCGCGGCGGAGATTAATTCGGCCATAGATAATCTGCAGCTTTGTCTTCCGGCAGATTTTGTATCTGCGGGTCTCGTGGATGAGCTTTTGGACAGAAACGCTCTCGAGAACAAGTTGTCAGTTATGGCTCAGGTGGACAAATTTGACGATGTCCGCTTCATCCCGTTCGCTTCTTATGCGGATAATCACATAAAGAATAATTTCCGTGCCTCCAAGAAGATTGCCGTGATCTATGCCAATGGCAATATAGTAGACGGATATGATGCACAGAATGTCGACGGCGACAGGTTCGCCTCCATAATAGAGGGCGTAAGACGTGACAGCACGATTAAATGCGTAGTGCTCAGAGTCAATTCTCCTGGCGGAAGCGTAGTGGCTTCGGAGAAAATACGCGATGAACTCGATCGTCTGTGCGAGGTGAAACCGCTTATCGCTTCTTATGGTGACTATGCCGCATCCGGCGGATATTGGATATCAAACGGGGCGGACAAGATATTCTCTGACGCTTCGACATTGACCGGTTCCATAGGCGTGTTCGGAATGGTGCCGGATTTGTCAAAGCTTTATAAGGAGACTCTTCATGTCGGAGTTCAAAGCGTGTCTTCAAATAAGCACGCCGATATGTTCAGCTTGACCCGTCCGTTCACAAAGGAGGAAACGGCCTATGTACAGAGAAGTATAGAGAGCATCTATGCCAGGTTCGTGGCTCTTGTGGCCGATGGCAGGGATATGACCTCCACTCAGGTGGATGATATCGCCCAGGGTCGTGTATGGACTGGCAGCGATGCTTTGAGGATAGGCCTTGTAGATGAAATAGGCGGATTGAAGGACGCCATATATTATGCGGGCGTATGCGCGGGTGATGAGAATATAAACAATTGGAACATAGTCGAATATCCTCGTGAACTCACTTTGATTGAGATGCTCACCGAGACCGTCACCGGAGCGGTGAATGATTATTCGATATACGGTAATTGGACCAACTACTATAAGAATTGGATGGCAAGCTGGAAGTCAGGCAATCATGAGATGGTATTTGCTTCCATGCCGTTTATTCCAAGCATCTCTATGTAGTGATTTCTTTGATGGAAATTATTTGAGGGTCTGCTTCAGGGCAGACCTTTATTTTTTCACTGATTCTGCGAGCAAGCAGCGACAGGACTTCT
The DNA here is from genome assembly GCA_963624185.1 of Firmicutes bacterium CAG:460. Lineage (GTDB taxonomy): Bacteria > Bacteroidota > Bacteroidia > Bacteroidales > UBA932 > Cryptobacteroides. The sequence continues at coordinate 33,805 of CAVFNP010000002.1, forward strand.
TTCTCTTCCTTCCCGGATACAATCACAGCCTCCGTGCTTTTCTCAAATGCCGGGATTTTAAGGTCCACCATCATGTCGCTGATTTTTTTCTTCCCTTTCAGGCCAAGAGGCTGTATCCAGTCTCCTTCTTGCCAATGGCGAATAAAGAAAGGAAACTTCAGACCCCTCGGGCTTGCGATGATTTCACCTGTGCGGGTCTTTAGAGAGTCTCTTGCGGGCTCTAAGGAAATCTCAAAGGTCCGCTCTCCGAAAGAATACCTGCCCGGTTGTGATACTTCCATGCAGGATGACTCGGAAGATGAGTCCAGCTCTTTTTTCGGAGAAAAATCGATGGCATCCGTTCCCAAAGAAAGCACCCATCTGTCGCTGATGAATTTTTTCCCGCTTCTTTGTGCTCCCGATGTCAGAAGTGAACATAGGTCTTGAAAAGCCCCTTCTGAAAAGCCTTTCTCCTGCATCTCCCTGTAAAGGACGTACCTCCAGTGTTTAAGGCCTAAAAGCGATTCGACGCGGTGAAGACTCCCGCGGTTATGGATGTAATATTCGTCTGCGATATCGTCGACTTCCTTGATGTGGGCCATATCTTTGGAAAGTGTGCGAAGAGCAGATGGATTGATTTCTTTGAAAACCGGCAAGACTTTGTGCCGCAGAAGATTGCGTTTGTATATGTCTTCTTTGTTCGTCCTGTCTTCCCGCCAAGGGAGGGCGTGGCTTTCCATATATTCCTGTATCTCCGCTCTGCTTATGTCAAGCAAGGGACGCAATATGCGGGAAGGAAAGACTCCGCTGTCTTTTCTCATTCCGCTCATCCCGCGGCTTCCACATCCGCGAAGCATGTTCAAAAGCAGAGTCTCCGCATTATCGTCGCTGTTGTGTGCTACGACCGTGGCCTCGAAACCGTGTTCCTGACATAGTTTAGAGAACCACGCGTATCGCAGTTCACGCGCGGCCATCTCCACGCTGATGTTCTTTTTTTTAGCGTAACCGGACGTGTCGAAATCTTCAGACAGAAATTCCACTCCATTCTCTTCGCACCAGTGTCTTACGAACTCCCTGTCCGCATCGCTTTCCTCATCTCGAAGATGAAAGTTGCAGTGCGCGACACTGAAACTCGCCTCATATGAAAACAGGGCGCTGTCCAGTGCCCTGTTTGCCATATACATGGAGTCGATTCCTCCGCTTACAGCTAAAAGAAGCTTCATTGCTATTTGCTTGAGAGTGTGTAAGTGAAGTTGAATGCCAGAAAATCCTTGAACTGAACTCCGCGTTTTCTGATTTCGCCGGTATTGTCGTCGGTAACGGTCACGTTAGGATCGGAGATGAGCCAGGTTTTGAGAGAGAATTTAAGGTACTTGCTCAATTGCCAGTTGACTGAGTTATCCCAGTTGAAACGGAAGTAAGGCTCGTTAAGGTAGTCGGTGAAGACAACCGCCTGAGTTTCAAAAGAGAATGCGTCGTTGATGGTGAATTTGAAGTTGGTCTTGAGCTGCGCACCGAATTGGAACAGAACGGAATTGTATGTCTCTCCGTCGGCTTTCAGTTTCATACCATAGCTTGAACGCAGATTGTCCTGAGTACATATCGTAAGTCCACCGGTCACAGGTGCGAAGTTCACGTCGAACCAGTCAGACGGCTTCCACTGGATACCGAATGCTATGTCGGTGTATGCAGGTGAAAGGAATCCGGATTTTATGGTAGTCTCTTTCCATTTGCCTGTCTCGTCTTGGATGTATTTTTCGGGAGTATCGGTGAACTGGCTGCGGAAGTTGAATGATGCCGTATAGTTGAATTTCGAACCGCTCGCCGTTTTGTAGGCCCACTTGCTTTCAAAATAGATGCGGTCGTTGCTTTTCTGCAGTATGTTCTCTTTCTCGTTTGAGTAGAGGAAGCCGTAGTCAAGCTGAAGACGGTTGTTCCAGCTGGAAAGGTCTTTGGCGTAATTGGCCTGAGCGTCAAGATTGGTGGTGAGCGTGGTGGTGTTGTATCCGCCGGCAGCCCAGTTGCTCAGGTTGGTCATATTATATCCCAGGTTGAATTGAACGGAAGATGTCCAATAGTTAGGCTTGGGAGCTGAGACTTCTTCCTGTGGTGCCTGTGAAAGCTCGGCTGCTGCATCGGCCGCTGCTTTCTGCAACGCGTCATCTTGAGCGAGAACGCCTATGGAAAAAGTGAAAAATGCGATGATAGGTAATACTATTTTCTTCATAACTAATTAATATGCAATTGCAAAAATAACTCTACACTTGGATGGCTTGCCTGAATAGATGTCCACTCCTTCTTCCTCGCAGACGAAACTGTCTACAGGAATGCAGCGTATGGTAGCCTTGGTCTCATCCTTTATCTTCTGCTCGGTCTCGGCTGTGCCGTCCCAGTGGCAGAGCAGGAATCCACCCTTCTTGATCTCCTCTTTGAACTCGTCCCAGGAATCGCACTTGCGGACATTGGCCTCGCGCGCGTCAAATGCTTTCTTATAGATGTTATCCTGAATCTCGTCGAGCAGGGTCTTGATGTAGCCTTCGATACCCTCGCAAGAGTGTGTATTCTTCTCCAAAGTATCTCTTCTGGCCAATTCAACAGTACCGTTTTCGAGATCCCTTGCGCCCATAGCCAATCTTACAGGCACGCCCTTGAGCTCCCACTCGGCAAATTTGAATCCCGGACGCAATGTGTCCCTGTCGTCGATTTTGACACTGACTCCGAGAGTTTCAAGTCCTGTTTTGATGGAGTTGAATTTCTCTATTATGGCGTTGTGCTGTTCGTCAGTTTTGTAGATAGGGACCATAACTACCTGTATAGGAGCAAGCGCCGGCGGGAGAACCAGACCGTTGTCGTCACTGTGCGCCATGATGAGCGCACCCATAAGACGTGTGCTCACGCCCCACGATGATGCCCATACATATTGTTCCTTGCCTTCATTGTCAGTGTATTTCACGTCGAAAGATTTGGCGAAATTCTGTCCCAGGAAGTGTGAAGTCCCGGCTTGCAATGCCTTGCCGTCCTGCATCATCGCCTCTATGGTAAGGGTGTCGAGTGCTCCGGCGAAGCGCTCGTTAGGACTCTTGTGACCCACTACTACAGGCAGAGCCATGGTCTTGCGGGCAAAGTCGGCATAGACGTGTACCATCTCCACGGCCTTGGCCTGTGCTTCTTGCGCGGTGGCGTGGGCGGTGTGTCCTTCCTGCCACAGGAATTCCGCTGTGCGAAGGAAAGGTCTGGTGCGCATCTCCCAACGGACTACGTTGCACCATTGGTTGCATAGGATAGGAAGATCTCTCCACGATTTTATCCAGTTTTTATATACGCTCCAGATGATGGTCTCCGAAGTAGGCCTTATTATCAATTCTTCCTCGAGCTTGGCTTCAGGGTCCACGACTACTCCTTTTCCGTCAGGGTCGTTCATTAGCCTGTGATGGGTGACGACTGCGCATTCCTTTGCAAAGCCCGCCACGTGTTCGGCTTCACGGCTGAAAAATGATTTTGGGATGAAGAGCGGGAAGTATGCGTTCTGTACACCGGTCTTTTTGAACATCCCGTCCAGGACGTGTTGCATTTTCTCCCAAATCGCGTATCCGTACGGTTTTATGACCATGCATCCTCTGACGGCCGATTGTTCGGCCAGATCCGCCTTCACTACTATGTCGTTATACCATTGGGAATAATTTTCGCTTCTTGGAGTAATCTCTTTTGCCATTTCGGTATTGTCTTTTACTGATAAAATGTCTATAATTGTACGATTCATACGCCTATAAGACAGGCGGTATGATTATTGCGTGCAAAGATACAAATTTTTATTATAGGAGATTCACTATGAAACGTTCTTTTATTTTTTTGATGTTATTCTCCTTGGCCGTTGTTTCTTGCGGTACTGTGGGACAGTATTCCGATGCTTCCAGATTTCAGGACGGCATCTACTATAAAGCTGAATCTTCAAACGAACAGAATACATTGGCTAATGCGGCGGGGACTCAGTTCAACGATAAGATAAATATCGAGTATGACGAATATGGCTGGTCTACCGCCACTACATCGTCCAGCATAGTCTATGTTCCGGTAGTTTCTTTCGGATATCCGTATTACTATGGCCATTACGGTTATTATGGCTATTATGATCCTTTCTGGTATCCATATGATCCGTGGTATTACGGCAGAAGCAGCTGGTATTGGAATGATTGGTACTGGAATGACTGGTATTGGCACGACAGGTATCATTATCATCATCCGCATCATCACGGAGATCATTATGCCCACGCTCCGATACACGGAAGAAATATCGGAGTTAATCACGAAGGCACTTCGGCGAGAAGTTCGTCAGTTCCTTCAAGAGTAAGGGCTGGCTCTGCAACGCGGAGCACATCTTCTGCATCTACTAATAGCAGTACTTCTACTTACAGGAGAAGCGCCGCATCGGGCAGCACCCCGTCTACTTTAAACGGCAGCGGTTCTGCGCCGAGAAGAAGCGCGACATCGAGTTCCTCTTCGTCAAGCAGCGGAACATACAGAAGAAGCTCGTCATCTTCATCGGGAAACAGTTCTTCATCGTATAACAGGAGTTCTTCGGGGTCAACCTACAGGAGCCCTTCAAGTACGGGGACTTCCAGAAGTTCGGGCGGAACATCGGGCAGGAGCGGAGGTTCGTCAAGAGGACGCAGATAAAAAGTAAGAGGTGGAATTAAAGAAGAAGATTGTTATGAAAAGATATATTGGCATTGCATTGTCCCTGTTGGCATCATCGGGCCTTTATGCCCAGTCAATGGGAGATGCGTATACTTATAGTGCTACGGAGTATCTCGGTTCGGCCAGGGTCGTCGGCTTAGGCGGTGCGGCCGGTGCATTGGGTTCCGATCTGGGCACCATTTCCATAAATCCGGCAGGGTCTGCCGTAGCGGGGTATTCCCAGTTTGTGGTGAGCCCTCTTTTGAGCGTATCGAATGTAAGCACATCATATGCTCTGGATCCGTCTTCCGCTGCGCAGAAAGGTTCAAGCCTGAATAAAACCAAGTTCAGAATGCCTAATCTAGGCCTGACTTCGCGTTTCGCGTCAGCCTTGCTCCCGGATACTTATCTGACCATGGGGGTCCTTTTCAATACGACATACGATTACAATTACGCCCACGATGTCAGCGGGACGAACGCTTATTCTTCAAAATTCGCTGAGATGGCACGTGCAGCCGACGGTCTTACGGCCGCTCAGCTTGAAAGCAGTACTTTTTATGACAATTATCCCAGCTTGTGGGACGTGGGAATGGGGTATAATGTCGGTCTTATAAACGGCTATGGTACGCAGAACAATTATGTGGGGTGCACGGAAGTGTTGACTGACGATGGCCGCAGGTACGTGCCGGGCAATCTCACCCAGCGCTCCGCCAATGTCACTTCCGGAAGCAAGAGTGATCTGATCCTGAATCTGGCGTGGAACTTTTCGAACTCCTTCTACCTTGGATTCAATATCGGAATCCCTATGCTTAGCTATAACAATACCGAAAGGTTCAGCGAGGTGGCCCAGGTCGTGGAAGAATTCCCTGTCCGATTCACATACAGCGACGGTTCCGTAGTCAATACCTATTTTGACAACGCAGTGTATCAATACAATTATTCCGCAAGCGGTTCCGGTGTATATCTTAAGACCGGTATCATCTGGCTTCCTACCAAGAACTTGAGACTGGGCTTCGCTTATCAGAGCCCTACTCTGATGGATATTACTGAGACTTGGGAGCACAGCGGTAAGGTGACTTATGCCAATGGCTCCTCATACAGCGGAAGCAGTGCCCAGGGAGAGTCTCGATATAGCATACTGACACCACGCAGCGTGGATTTGAGTCTTGCCTACACTTTCGGGAGACTTGGCCTTATAAGCATAGACGGAACTATAGAGAACTATTCCCGTGTAAAATTCAGCAGTATGGATTATGACAGCGGCTCATTCGATTTCCTGAATGCCACCACATCCGCGTTCAGCGGAAAAGCGTATAATCTGAGAGTCGGAGCTGAATTGAACGTGCTTAAGAACTTTGTTCTCAGAGCCGGGTACAACTTCAAGACGTCCGCCGAAAAGTATTATACGGTAGATGGCCAGGCGTTCTATTATGAAGACTACAATGATGATTATTATCTTGGAAGAAAAACTCTTCCGAATAACGCCAAATATGTAAAAGATTTTCGTCACAGCCTTTCGGCTGGTATAGGATTCAATCCGGCGGGAAGTTTCTTCGCTGACTTCGCCCTGAGGTACACGAAGTTGCCGTCAAGTTCATATCAGCCTTACTATGACTATGATGATGTATATTCTCCGGTATATTACAGCAGAAAGGGATTTGTCAATGCTGTTCTTACACTGGGATGGAGATTTTAACCTGTAAACATGAAATTTACTGCTAAAGAACTTGCGGAAGCGCTTCACGGTACGGTTGAAGGCGATCCGGCCGCAGAGGCGACATCTTTCGCTAAGATAGAACACGGCAAACCCGGGAACTTGTGTTTTTTCGCAAACCCGAAATATGAACAATATGTCTATACCAGCAAGGCTTCCATCTTGCTGGTGAATAAGGATTTCCAGCCGAGTGCGCAGGTCTGCCCCACGATGATTCGTGTAGAGAATGCCTATAGCGCGCTTGCTGAACTTCTCGATTATGTAAAAAAGCAGAACAAGACATATAAGAGACATCGCGGGCGCTGTCGCGTGTCATGGAAAGCGAAGATTGGCAAAAAGGTGTGGATTGGAGATTATGTGACGATTGGCAAGAAAAGCCAGGTGGGGGATTTCACGAAAATCTGCAACAATGTCACTATAGGGGAGAATGTGAAGATAGGCAGCAAATGTATCATTTATCCGGGAGTTGTGATTTTCTCGGATACGGTGATAGGCGACAGGACCATACTCCATGCCGGCTGTGTCATAGGTGATGACGGTTTCGGAAATGCTCCGCAGCCTGACGGCACGTGGAAAAAGATAGAGCATGTGGGGAACGTGATAATCGGCAGCGACGTCGAGATAGGGTCTAATACGACTGTCGATAAGGCTCCGATGGAATCCACCGTGATAGCCGACGGGGTGAGGATAGATAATCTTTGTCAGATTGCGCATAATGTCAAGGTGGGAGAGAATACCGTAATGGCCGCTCTTACCGGAGTCGCCGGTTCGGCAGATATAGGCAAGAACTGTATCCTGGCCGGGCAGGTAGGTGTCATAGGACATATCAAGATGGCGGATAAGACGACGGTATGTGCGCAGGCGGGTGTGATAGGAAACGTCCGCAAGAGCGGGCAAGTTCTTGTCGGTATGCCGGCCATCCCTCATTCTACCTATATGCGTGCGTATGCTAAATTCAAGGCCGGCGGGGAGGAATAAAAAAGGATTTTTAAATTTTTTATTTATCTTTGCGCCCACTAAATTCTGACAATGAATCAAAGGACTTTAAAAAATATATATTCTTTCGAGGGGAAGGGTTTACATTCAGGCAAATATGCGCATATGCGCGTGTGTCCTGCACCCGTGAATACGGGATTGAGATTTCATCGTGTTGATTTGGGCCCGGACGCCTATGTGGATGCGGTGGCTGAAAATGTTTCTTTGACATCGCGAAGCACGACTATCGAAAAGGATAAGGTATCGGTCAGTACGATAGAACATCTTCTGTCGGCACTTACCGGACTTGGCGTAGATAACGCCTTGATAGAGATAGATAACGTGGAGGTGCCCATTCTGGACGGAAGCGCCGAAAAATATGTGGAGGTGATGGCTCCTGATGGCGTTCAGGAACAGGATGCGGAGAGAAAATATATAGAAATAGCAAGTGAATTCGTCTATAAAGACGAGAAGACAGGCTCGTATATAAAGCTCTTGCCTTCAGATGAGCCAAGCTATGAAGTGACTATAGATTTCAATTCCAAAGTCCTCGGTGTTCAGACGGTAAGTTGGGACCAGTCAAAGGACTATGTTAATGAAATTGCTCCTTGCCGGACATTCTGCTTTCTTCATGAAATACAGGTGCTTGCGGGTCTTGGACTTATCAAGGGCGGTGATTTGAGCAATGCCATAGTTATCGTGGAGAAGCAGGTGCCGCCTTTTATCGTGTCCAAATTGGCTAAATCAATGGGGTATCCGGACCTGAAGATAACTCATAAGGGTTATTTGAGTAATGTTGAATTACATTTTCCTGACGAATGCGGAAGGCACAAACTGCTTGACATTATAGGAGATCTCAGACTCGCGGGAGGTTTCCTCAAGGCGAAGGTGATAGCTTATAAACCGGGACACGGAATAAACACGAAAGTTGCGAAACTAATTTAAACTTTATAACATGACTAATATACATCCACTTGCTACGGTTCATCCTGGCGCAAAGTTAGGTGACAATGTTGAAGTAGGCCCTTATGCTTTTATCGATGATAATGTCGAAATCGGTGACGGCTGTAAGATTTATCCTCACGCCACGATCTTTTCGTATGTGAAGATGGGCAAGGATTGCAGCGTTTTCCCGGGGGCTGTAGTCGGTGCCATTCCTCAGGATCTTAAATTCGACGGAGAAGTGACTTATGTCGAGATAGGTGACAGGGTGAACATTCGCGAATGCGCTACTATCAATCGCGGTACGAAAGCCAGCGGAAAGGGCGTGACCAAGATAGGCGATGACACTCTGATCATGTCATATGTTCACGTGGCTCACGATTGTCGTGTCGGGAAGCATTGTATTCTTGTAAGTTACGTAGGAATCGCAGGAGAGACCGACGTGGATGACTGGGCTATCCTGGGAGGAAGCACCGTCGTTCATCAGTTCTCACATATAGGAAAGCACGCCATGGTAGGTGGCGGAAGCAAGGTGAACAAGGACATTCCGCCTTATTCTCTCTGCGGGCGTGACCCTATCTGTTATGTGGGAATCAATCTCGTGGGACTTCGTCGTCGCGGATTTGACTCTGACACGGTAAGATGCATCAAGGATATTTACGATACCATTTATCATCAGGGTAATAATGTTTCTGATGCATTGGCCAAGGTGGAAGAAGGCTTTTCCGATACCGCGGAGAAGGCTGAGATTCTCAATTTCATCCGCAATTCCAAGCGCGGAATCGTCAGGGCCAACGACAACAGCGAAAAGGGCTTTGTAGAATAATGCTTTTGCTTTCTACGGCGTATTTCCCTCCTATAGAGTATTTTGCAGCCATTGCAAGATACTCTGTTGTTTTTATGGAAAGCGCGGAGAATTATGTGAAGCAGACTTATCGCAACAGGTGCAGGATTTTGACTTCCAATGGAGTGGAAGATCTCAGAGTCCCTGTTCTTCACGACGGCGCGAAACTCATAACGGAAGTCAGGATAGACTACAAGACGCAGTGGGTAAGGCAGAGCAAATATGCGATTGACTCGGCTTATTATAATTCGCCCTTCTTTGAATATTATCGTGACGAACTCTTCTCCATTATGGATTCCTGTCCGTTGACTCTGTGGGAACTGAACATGGCGATTACCGGTTTTTTCTGCCGGAAAGTGGGACTGAAAAGCGAGTTCTCCTTGAGCGGAGAGTATAAATCCTCTTGGGAGGACTGCGAGGATTTCAGAGACGTGATTCATCCCAAGAAAGAGTCAAAGTATGAAGCAAAAAAGTATTACCAGGTTTTCTCTTCACGTTTCGGATTCGTCCCCGGACTTTCCATAATGGACCTTCTTTTCAATGAGGGCCCGGAGAGTATTTGCTATTTGTAATATAATTTGCTATATTTGCACCCGTGAAGGAGATAGGAGACCGCGAAGGCCGCCTATTTTTGTTATATGAACACGAAGTTTTAATATTCAGAAAGCATATGGACAGAATAAAATTTGAAGCGGTGCTGGAAAAGGCGGCAGGCGAGAGAGGATGTGAGGTGGTGGAATTGGCATTCAATGACGATGACAATATCTTCGAAGTTACGATAGATAAGAAGGACGGCCTTGTGGATTTGTCTGACTGTGAATTCGTTCACCGTGCAGTGCTCGATGCTTTCGACCGTAATGTGGAGGACTATTCTCTTACGGTGGGCTCGCTTGGCCTGTCTTCTGAAGAGGCGGATAAAATTTTGGAAACAATAAATGAATAAAATATAATGGAAAAGGAACCGGTAATTACCCTCATTGATGCCTTCAAGGATTTTAAGGAGGAGAAGAGCATTGATCGCCCAGTTATGATGGGTGTGTTGAAGGATGTATTTTTGACACAGATTGCTAAGACATACGGTTCATCGGATAATTTCGATGTTATCGTGAATGTGGATAAGGGAACCTGTGAGATATATCAGAATTTTGAAATCGTGGAGGAGGTCACGAATCCTGCTGCCGAGATGACGCTTGAGCAGGTAAAGGAGGACAGCGGCGATGATGATTATGAGATCGGCGATCAGTATGCCAAGAAGTTCAATCTTTCTTCTTTCGGCCGTCGCGGCATCCTCAACATACGTCAGAACCTTCAGGGAAGAATCCGTGATATTGAAAAGGCCAATGTCTTCAAGAAATATCAGGAGAAGATAGGTGAACTCTTTACCGGAGAGATTTATCAGACTTGGGGAAAGGAGGTGCTTATTCTCGATGAGGACGGAAACGAACTTCATATACCTAAGGCGGAGCAGATTCCTGGCGAGCATTTCAAGAAAAATGATACCGTACGTGCCGTTATCAAGAGTGTGGAGATGAAGAACAATACGACTCCATATATCATTCTCAGCCGTACGTCTCCTGATTTCCTTGAAAAACTGTTTGAACAGGAAGTCCCTGAAATCGCAGATGGCCTCATCACGGTGAAGAAGGTGGTGCGCATCCCTGGCGAGAGGGCGAAAGTGGCAGTGGAATCCTATGACGAGAGAATCGACCCTATCGGAGCATGTATCGGAGTCAAGGGAAGCCGTATTATGGGTATCGTCAGAGAGCTTCATAATGAGAACATAGATGTTATCCAGTGGTCAGATAATCCGCAGTTGCTTATTCAGCGCGCACTTAATCCTGCCAAGATTTCATATATCGTAATGGGCGATACGGATGACAGCAAGATAAAAGTGTTCATGGTTCCTGAGGAAGTACGCAAGGGTATTGGCCGTGGAGGATGTAATGTTGCTCTTGCTGGCAAGCTGATAGACCGCGAGATAGAGGTATGGAGAGATGTTCCTAAGGATGAGGACGAAGAGGATGTGGCTCTTGACGAGTTCGCTAATGAAATCGATCAGTGGATTATAGACAAACTTAAGAGCATAGGCTGCGATACGGCTAAGGATGTATTGGCTATAGATGCTGAAGATATAGCACAGAGGGCGGATCTTGAGGATGAGACGGTAGAGGAGATCCTCAGAATATTTAGATCTGAATTTGAAAATTAATTTTAAAAAGGGGTTATAATAATGTCAGAAATTCGACTGAATAAAATAATGAAGAAGTTCAATATCGGACTCACTGACCTGGTGCATTTCTTATCAGGTCAGGGAATCGATGTTGAAGAGAATCCTAACGCTAAAATTGAGGAATCCGAGAACTTGCTGAGTGCTCTCAGCAAAGCTTTTGGTAAGGACCTCGAGGCCAAGCAGGCTGCAGAAGAGGTCGATATCAAGATTTCTAAGATTCTGGAAAATACTGCAAAGAAAACTAAGGAGATTCCGGTAGAGGAGGTAGAAGAGGAAAGGGTGATCACCATAAAGACCAATACTCTTGGCTCAGTCTCAGAACCGGTTGTCAGTCAGGAAGAAAAGAAGGCCCCTGTGGTGGAGGAGCCTGTAGTGGCCGTTGAGCCGGAACCGGAGCCGAAATCGGAGCCGGAACCGGAACCGGAGCCAACCCCTGCCCCAAGCCCTGTTCCTGAAAAAGAGGAGGAGCCGGTTAAGAAGGAAGAACCGAAACCAGTCGTAACTACTGTAACCCCGATAGAAAAGACTGTTTCGGTAGAAGGGAGCGACGCTTCCATCAAGGTCGTAGGTAAGATAGATCTCAGCCAGTTCAATAAGAAACCTGTACCCGGAAAAAGAGACAGAATCTCCAAAGGCGGGAAAGTGGATCTTCAGAAGGCGGGGGCTAATGCTACCAACAATCACGGAAAGCCTGCCAAGAACAACAATAATCAGAATCCTCAGCAGGGGGGCAAAAAGAATAAGAACAAGCAGCGTGGCGACCGCAATTTCCCTCCGGTGCTGACAGAGGCGCAGCAGGAGGAGATGCAGAAGGAGATTCAAAAGCAGGTCAAGGAGACCTATGCCAAGATGAACGAAGGGAAGAAGAACAACTTCGGCGCCAAATACCGTAAGGAGAAAAGAGATGCGGCAGCTCAGAAGACTCACGAAGAGATGGAGCAGCTGGCAGCAGAGAATAAGGTGCTGAAGGTGACCGAATTCGTTACGGTGAATGACTTGGCCACTTTGATGAACAATACCCCTGTGGTGAAGGTTATCGGCGCCTGCATGAGTCTGGGTCTTATGGTGTCTATCAACCAGCGTCTTGATGCTGAGGCTCTTGTTCTCGTGGCTGAAGAGTTCGGTTATACCGTAGAGTTCGTCACAGCCGGGATTACGGAAGAAATCAACCAGAGCGCGGAGGAAGATAGGGAAGAGGATCTGGTGGAGCGTCCGCCTATAGTTACCGTTATGGGACACGTTGACCACGGTAAGACATCGCTTCTTGACTATATCCGTAAATCGAATGTCATCGCAGGTGAAGCCGGCGGTATCACCCAGCATATCGGTGCATATAACGTGACGTTGGAAAACGGACGCCATATCACCTTCCTCGATACTCCGGGACACGAGGCCTTTACCGCCATGCGTGCCCGTGGTGCGCAGATGACGGACTTGGCCATAATAATCATAGCGGCGGACGACGCCGTGATGCCGCAGACCGTGGAGGCTATCAATCACGCTCAGGCAGCAGGTGTACCTATGGTGTTTGCCATTAATAAGATAGATAAGCCGGGAGCTAATTCCGACACTATACGCCGTCAGCTTTCCGAGATGAATATTCTGGTTGAGGACTGGGGCGGAAAGTATCAATGTCAGGAGATTTCGGCGAAGAGCGGAATCGGTGTCGAGAAACTTCTCGAGAAAGTGCTTCTCGAGACAGATCTTCTTGAACTTAAGGCCAATCCTAGTCGATTGGCAAGCGGTGCCGTGATAGAATCGTCTTTGGACAAGGGCCGCGGTTATCTGGCTACGATTCTGGTTCAGAACGGAACTCTTCATGTGGGAGACTGCATCCTTTGCGGAAGTTTCTATGGAAGGGTAAAGAATATGTTCAACGAGCGCGGTCAGAAAGTCACTGAGGCCGGTCCTTCAACCCCTGTATCCATCCTGGGACTCAGCGGTGCGCCGGCGGCAGGTGAGAAGTTCAATGTGATGGCAGACGAGAAGGAAGCCAAGAGCATTGCCAACAAGAGAGAGCAGCTTATACGTATTCAGGGTATAAAGACCCAGAAGCACATGACTCTCGAAGAGATAGGCAGACGTATCGCCATAGGTAATTTCAAGGAACTGAACATTATCGTGAAAGGTGATGTTGACGGTTCTGTGGAGGCTCTTTCAGATTCGCTCATCAAGCTGTCTACGGACGAGGTTAAGGTGAATGTCATCCACAAGGCTGTGGGTGCCATCTCGGAATCTGATATTCTGCTTGCGCAGGCTTCAGATGCCGTGATAGTCGGTTTCCAGGTTCGTCCTTCAGTGGATGCCAGACGTGTGGCTGAAAAGGAGGGAATCGAGATAAGACTTTATTCCGTCATCTATGACTGTATCAATGAAGTCAGGGACGGTATAGAAGGTATGCTCGAACCTGAAAAGAAGGAGGAGGTGATAGCTACCGCCGAGGTTAAACAGACCTTCCGTATCAGCAAGGTGGGTACTATCGCCGGATGTATTATCCGCGACGGCAAGATGGTTCAGAAATCTCAAGTCCGTCTTATCCGTGACGGCATAGTGATTTATACCGGAGAACTGTCCTCACTTCAGGTCGGCAAGGATGCCGTGAAAGAAGTGGGTGCCGGAAAAGAGTGCGGTATGGCTATCGCAGGATATAACGACATCAAGGACGGCGACGTGATAGAAGCTTTCCATATAGTGGAGATCAAGCGTACCTTATAGACGTAGGCTTGCATAAAAAGAAAAGGAGTGGCTGAAAAGTCGCTCCTTTTTAGGTTGAGGTACCAGGATTCGAACCTGGGCAGGCAGAACCAAAATCTGTAGTGCTACCATTACACCATACCTCAATTCCGGACGGCAAATATACGCAGTTTTCTCAAATCTTGCAAAGGTTTGAGAAAACGCTATATGGCAAGTATTTTGGCGACAAGTTCAGTGAGAAGTTCAGAGGCGGAAGTCTCGACTCCGTCTCCGCCTTTCCCGAGATAGTCATAATCGCACAGAAGCGAAATGATTTTCATCGTTTTCGGAAGGGGGTATTGCTGCACGGCCACGTCGTAGTCTTTATAGAAATAAGGATTTACTCCGGATAAGGCGGCGGCTTTGTCCGCTGCAGACAGCTTGCCTGACGCTCTGAGAAGCATGGCTTCGTAGCGAAGAACCTTGGAAAATGTATTGAAGATGGCGCTTACGGCCTGAGGCATTGCGAATTTGGCCGCAGTCCCTACATGTGCGGCTATTACAAGCGCTCTTTCACTGTTTTTCAGACACAAGGCTTTTGTCAGTTCGAAGATATTGAACTGACGGCTTATTCCCACGTTCTTTTCTATGTCCTCTATGCTGATTCTTTTGGTTCCTAACGGCAGATTCTGAAGCAGTTTGTCCGTCTCTATCACTATGGCATTAAGGTTACAGCCTACGTATTCGGAAAGCAGATTGGCTCCGCCAGGCTCCAGGGACAAGCCCTTGCTGTCGTAGTATCGTTCTATCCATCGTGGAAGTTCGTAGTCCTTGACGGCTGGACTGTCAATGATGACGCCGTTTTTGGCGACGGCCTTGTAAAGAGATTTGCGGCTGTCCGCCTTGGCTCCGTGCATAAGGATGACAAGTACGGTACTGTCAAGAGGATTCTCGCAATATACCGACAGGTTTTCTATGTTTTTCAGCATTTGAGCCTCTTTTACCACGACAAGCACCCTGTCCGACATCATTGGAAATTGTCTGGCCGCGCTGATGATGGAATCTGTGCTGGTGTCTGCCCCGTAACAGATAAGCTCATTGAAATCCTTGGCCGACTCGTCTATGCAGTTGCTGATTATCTCCTTACAGATTAAATCAGGGTAGTAGGCTTCGTCACCCATAAGAAGGTATACGCTCCTGTAAACTCCCTGACGGATTTCATTTATCAGGGATGTACACGTCGAATTTATGTCTACGCTTGCTTTAGCCATGATTTTAAGCGGACAGAAAATCCAGAATGTCTTTCCATACTTCCGGTTTGTTCTCAAGCAGAATCTCGTGTCTGAGGCCCGGATAAAGGGTGGCGCTGACGTGAGTGTAACCGCGTTTTCTCATGAAATCCACAGCCTTGCGGAAATCTTTGTCACTGATTCTGCAAGGGTCGTCCCCGCCGGAGATGAATTTGACGGGAAGCTGCGGATTGGACATCTTCCAGCCCTTCGGATTATAGCAGGTCTTCATAATCTTGAAGAGGTTTTCAAAACCATTGGCAGTGAAGACGAATCCGCAAAGCGGGTCGCGATGATAATCGAGCGTATTCTGCTGATCGGCACTGAGCCAGGCGAGCGGGTTACCTTCTTCGAAAAGATCTCCATATGTTCCGAATGCCAATTTATTAAGAAGCGCGCTTCTGTATCCTGGTCCTTTCAGACGGCTTATGGTTCTGGCCAATGCTATGCCGGCGTCTTTGCCCGGATTGTCTGAAGGGCATCCGCACACTATGAGTTTGGAGATGCAGTCATCGTATTTTCTGGTGAAGGCACGCACGACCATACTTCCCATGCTGTGTCCGAAAAGATATACCGGGAGATCCGGGTATTGAGCCTTGGCCCAATCCTGTACTTTCTTTACATCCTCGACAAGCGCTGTGGCACCTCCGTCGTACATGAATCCCAAGTCTTGCTCGCTTTTGACGCTTTCGCCGTGGCCCCTGTGGTCGTGAATCACGCATATGAAGCCGTGCCCTGAAAGGTATTCCATAAAAGGGTAATATCTTTCCTTGTGCTCTGCCATCCCGTGGACTATCTGGAATATGGCTTTCGCTTTGCCCTCCAGTGGCTCGCTGACAGCAACCCCCAACGAAAGATTATCAAAATCTGATGTAAGTTTTAAAGTGGTCATAATGTCGATTTTTGACGATTCAAGACAAATTTACTATTTTTACGCGATATGAAAAATATAATCGTTTCTTTAGATCAGGGTACCAGCAGTTCACGCGCCATCGCTTTTGATACAAGCGGTAGGAAGGTGGCTGTAAGCCAGAAGGAATTCCCTCAGATATATCCCAAATCAGGGTGGGTGGAGCATGACCCGCAGGAGATATGGTCATCTCAGAGAGAGGTTCTTATGGATGTGGTGAAAAAGGTCGGAGCGGACAATATAATCGCGATAGGGATTGCCAATCAAAGAGAAACGACTATTCTTTGGGATGCTCTCACCGGGGAGCCTGTATATAACGCCATAGTATGGCAGGACAGAAGAACGGCGGGATATTGTGATTTTCTGTCATCCAAAGGATACTCTGCGTTGATTCGCAGCAGGACAGGACTGAGGATAGATTCTTATTTCAGCGCCACCAAGATAAGGTGGATTCTTGACAATGTCCCTTCAGCCAGGCAGAAGGCCGACAGGGGAGAATTGAGATTCGGCACGGTCGACACTTTTCTGCTATGGCATCTTACCGGAGGCAAAGTCCACGCGACGGATGTGACTAATGCCAGCAGGACCATGCTTTTCAACATACATACGTTGGAATGGGACAGCGAGCTGCTTTCTCTTATGGACATACCGTCTTCCATCTTGCCTGAAGTAAAATCTTCGTCTGAAATTTACGGGCATGTCCAATTGGACGCTTGCAGCGTACCCGTCGCCGGAGTGATAGGCGATCAGCAGAGCGCACTGTTCGCGCAGATGTGTCTGGAAGAGGGCTCCGTGAAAAACACTTATGGGACAGGTGGTTTCCTTTTGATGAATACAGGCGGCAGGGCCGTGTCATCAAGGTCCAATCTTCTTTCCACCATAGCATGGAAAATAGCGGACCGCACGACATATGCGCTTGAAGGCAGTATTTTTATCTCGGGGGCCGCAGTGCAGTGGCTTCGCGACTCTCTTGGCATAATAAAAAGCTCTTCCGAGGTGGAGGAATTGGCATCGCAGGTGGAAGACAATGGGGGAGTGTATTTTGTACCGGCCCTTACGGGGCTTGCCGCGCCTTATTGGAACGCAGATGCGCGGGGAATAATCGTAGGGCTTAACAGGGCTACCACGGCCGCACATATTGCACGGGCCACCATCGAAGGTATGGCCTTGCAGGTGAAGGATGTCGTGGATGCTATGGAAAAGGATTCAGGAACACCGATTTGCGAACTGAAGGTGGATGGCGGTGCTTCTGACAATTCTCTTTTGCTCCAGTTCCAATCCGACATATTGGGCACTGCGGTGGTGCGTCCGCAGGAGAAGGAAACTACGGCTCTTGGCGCGGCATATATGGCCGGTCTCGCAGTTGGAGTATGGAGTGGCCTTGAGCAGCTGAAGTCTATGGCGGCAGAAGGAAGGGTGTTTTCTCCATCTATGGATGACGCCCGTCGAAGGGACATCCTGGATGCTTGGCATAAAGCGATAAGATTAACATTAGAATAAAAATATTTATGGCAGACGAAAAGATAATTTTTTCGATGAACGGGGTGGGGAAAGTGCTGCCTCACAATAATAAGACTATCCTTAAAGATATCTATCTCTCCTTTTTCTACGGGGCCAAGATAGGTATAATAGGACTTAACGGATCCGGTAAATCGACGCTTCTCAAGATTATCGCCGGAGTGGAGAAATCATATAAGGGAGAAGTCGTGTGGGCTCCCGGTTATTCCGTAGGATATCTGGAACAGGAACCGCAGATGGACCCGGACAAGACTGTCCTGGAAGTGGTGCAGGAAGGCGTGCAGGAGGTGATGGACATACTTGCGGAGTATAATGAGATAAGCATGAAGTTCTGTGAGCCGCTTTCCGACGAACAGATGTCCGCTCTTATAGAAAGGCAGGGAGAACTTACAGAGAAGATAGAGCATTGCGACGGATGGGAGATTGATTCCAAGCTCGAAAGGGCCATGGACGCGCTTCAGTGTCCGCCTTCCGACGCGTTGGTAAAGAACCTTTCCGGTGGAGAGAGAAGACGTGTGGCACTCTGCCGTCTGCTTCTGCGTCAGCCGGACGTGCTGCTCCTTGATGAGCCTACCAACCACCTGGATACGGAGAGCATACAGTGGCTAGAAAGCCATCTTCAGCAGTATAAGGGAACTGTGATAGCGGTTACCCACGACAGGTATTTCCTGGATAACGTGGCCGGCTGGATTCTTGAGCTGGACCGCGGTGAAGGAATTCCTTGGAAAGGGAATTATTCAAGTTGGCTTGATCAGAAGAGCAAGCGCCTGGCTATGGAAGAGAAGCAGGAGAGCAAGCGGCGCAAGACTCTTGAGCGTGAACTTGAATGGGTTAGGATGGCCCCTAAGGCCCGTCAGGCCAAGCAGAAAGCCCGTCTGGGAGCTTATGAGAAATTGGCATCGGCAGATGTGAAGGAAAAGGAAAGCAATCTGGAAATCTATATTCCTAACGGACCGCATCTTGGCAACAAGGTGATTGAGTTTCACGATGTCAGCAAGGCTTATGGGGATAAGGTGCTCTTCGAGAATCTGTCCTTTGTCCTTCCTCCTGCGGGAATTGTGGGTGTGATAGGTCCTAACGGAGCAGGTAAGACTACGCTTTTCCGTCTTATAATGGGACTGGACACTCCTGACAAGGGAAGTATAGATATAGGGGAGACGGTGAAGATTTCCTATGTGGATCAGCAGCATAAGAGCATAGATCCGGACAAGACCGTATTTGAGACCATAGCTGACAATTCGGAATGGATAAAGCTTGGTGGCAAGGACGTCAATGCGCGTTCGTGGGTGAGCCGTTTCAATTTCTCCGGAGCGGATCAGGAAAAACTTTGCGGGGTGCTTTCCGGAGGCGAGCGAAACCGTCTGCATCTGGCGCTCACGCTTAAGGATGAAGGTAATGTACTGCTTCTTGATGAACCTACCAATGACGTGGATGTCAACACGATACGTGCCTTGGAAGAGGGTCTTGACTCTTTTGCGGGCTGCGCTGTGGTGGTAAGCCACGACAGGTGGTTCCTGGACAGAATTGCTACGCATATTCTCGCATTCGAGGGAGATTCTCAGGTGTATTTCTTCGAAGGCAGCTACTCCGAATATGAGGAAAACAAGAAGCAAAGGCTCGGTAACGCAGAGCCGAAGCGCTTCAAATACCGCAAATTGATGGAGTAGGGGATGGATGACGCTTTATTTATGAAGGCAGCCTTTGCACAGGCCGGCGAAGCATTGGCAGAAGATGAAGTGCCCATAGGGGCGGTCGTGGTCTGTAACGGGAAGATTATAGCCAAGGCCCATAATATGACCGAGAGACTCTGTGATCCTACCGCCCATGCGGAGATGATAGCGCTCACTTCGGCCACCTCCGCTCTTGGAGGGAAATATCTCAAAGGTTGTACTTTGTATGTTACCTTGGAGCCATGCCCAATGTGTGCGGCTGCGCTGGGATGGGCGCAGGTGGATAGGATAGTCTATGGCGCCTCAGATCCGGCGAGAGGATATTCCCGTTTCTCCCCGTCGCTTCTTCATCCTAAGACACAGGTAAGCGGCGGCGTTATGGAAAATGAATGCTCCGAGATGATAAAGGAATATTTTAAAGGCAAGAGATGAAACTGTTTCTTATAGACGGACACGCCCTGATTTTCAAGATGTACTATGCTTTTCTGGGAAGACCTATGGTCAACAGCAAAGGCGAGGATACATCCATAATCTTCGGCTTTACAAAATATCTTCTTGAACTTCTACAGAAGGAGAAACCTACCCATATGGCAGTCTGTTTCGATCCGCCGGGAGGTACGTTCCGCAATCGCCTTTATCCTGAATATAAGGCCAATCGCCCCGAGACTCCGACTCTGATAGTACAGGCGCTCGAACCGCTGAGCCGTATAGTGCGTTCTATGGACATACCTGTGGTAATGGTAAACGACTATGAAGCGGATGACGTGATAGGCTCTCTCGCCCGCAAGTTCTCATCTTCTCAGATGGACGTATATATGGTCACCCCGGATAAGGATTATGGCCAATTGGTTGCCGAGCACGTATTTCAGTATAAGCCGGGAAAAGGAGGAGGTGAGAGTGAGGTCCTTTCGCAAAAGGAGGTCTGCGAAAAATACGGCATTTCTTCTACCGCGCAGGTCATAGATATGCTGGCCATCTGCGGAGATTCTGCGGATAATGTCCCCGGAGTAAGTGGCGTGGGCCCTGTTGGAGCATCCAAACTGCTTCAAAAATACGGCAGCGTGGAGGGTATCTATGAGCATCTGCAGGAATTGACCGCCAAACAGCAGGAGGCTTTCCGCAATGCTCAAGGACACATCGCGCTCAGTAAGCAGCTTGTCACTATAGATACGCAGGTGCCTGTGGAAGTGAGTGAAGAACAGTTGCGCTTTTCTTCTGAGATAGACGGCAGTCTGCTATCCATAATAAGGGAACACGAGATGCCTTCATTGGAGCGGACCATAAAGTCCATTTGGACAGTCAGGGAAGAGAGCGGAAAGAAAAAGTCTGATGACAGGACGCTTGTTTATCGGCGGGAGTCTTCTGATGCGCTGCGCTCTTTGATAAAAAAGGCCGGACGTTTCTCTTTTGTGCTTTCCTCTGATGAGATTTATCTGGCGTGCGAAGGTAGCGTGGCGGTCGACAAGGCTCAGAAATTTGCGGATATCTTAAGTGATAAGCAGATAGAAAAAATAGGCTACGATATAAAGTCATCCATCAAGGCTCTTTATGATATGGGTATTGGCCTCGAGGGGCATTTTCTCGATGTCCAGCTTATGCACTATGTGCTTAATCCCGAGAGAAATCATCATCTCGATGCGATTGTAAGGGAAATCCTGGGCGTGGAGATTGAAGAAGGTTCGGATGCTGTCCAGGCCCCTACTTTGTTCGATGATCCGCAGAGCCTTCAGTCTTCTGATTCTCTGCTGAGAAGCGCTCAGGCTTTATGGGAGACGGCCCCCAGACTGTATGAATCCCTCTCGCAGGTGCGCGGTGTGTATGATGATATAGAAGAGCCTTTGATACAGGTGCTTGCACAGATGGAAAGAGTGGGCGTGAAGATAGATGTGAACGAACTCAGGGAATTCGCTTCTTCGCTCAGAGAGAGGATGGCCGAATGTGAGTCGCGCATCAGGGCCATCGCCGGCAATGCCAATCTTAATGTGGCTTCGCCCAAACAGCTAGGGGAGCTTCTTTTCGAGAAGTTGAAGCTGGACCCGAAGATAAAGAAGACAGCGCGTGGAAGTTATCCTACTGACGAGGAGACGCTTTCTTCTCTTTCCGGCAAAAGTCCCGTAATAGAAGATATCTTGCAGTACAGGGCGGCCAGGAAACTGCTTTCGACATACATCGAACCTATCCCGGGTTATATTTCCGAAAAGGACGGCCGTGTTCATACGACATTCAATCAGGCGCTTACCTCGACCGGAAGGCTCAGCAGTTCGAATCCTAACCTTCAGAATATTCCGGTCCGTACTGAAGAAGGGCAACAGATACGCAAGGCCTTCGTCGCTTCGCCGGGCAACGTGATAATGTCAGCCGACTATTCTCAGATAGAGCTCCGCATAATGGCGCATTGCTGCGGAGACGAGCATATGATAGAGGCGTTTCGCAGTGGCCTTGACGTGCACTCGGCGATGGCTTCCAAAATTTTCCATAAGGAATTGGATCAGGTCAGCTCGCAGGACAGGCGCATGGCCAAGACGGCCAATTTCGGAATAATGTATGGTATATCCGCTTTCGGTCTGGCACAAAGACTGGATGTGTCACGTACCCAGGCTTCTGAACTCATAAACGACTACTTCGCGTCTTTTCCATCTATCAAGGTCTTTTTGGATAAGGTCCTTCAGGATGCCCGTGCAGACGGTTATGTCCAGACTCTTTTCTCCCGCAGACGCTATGTGCCCGATGTTAATTCTTCCAATGGCAATGTGCGCAGCGTGGCGGAAAGAAATGCCATCAACGCTCCTATTCAGGGCACGGCGGCAGATATCATAAAATTGGCAATGGTGGGCGTACACAGGGAGTTGAACAGGAGAGGATTAAAGTCGAAGATGATTCTCCAGATCCACGATGAACTTCTGCTGGAAGTCCCTCAGGGTGAAATCGAAGAGGTGAAAGATTTGTTAATAAAGCAGATGGAAAATGTCACAAGCCTTTCCGTCCCGCTTACGGTCGAATGTAATTATGGAAAAAATTGGCTCGAGGCCCATTGATGAACTGCTCCGCAGGGCCATTATAGGCGACGGTATGGCTTTTACCGCGCTGTGGGACGCATATATAGATTCGCTGAAGTCGTATTTGATTACAAGTATGCATCTGCGTGACGGTTTTCTGATAGACGACATATGTTCCAGGAGTTTTGAAAAGGCATTCCGCGGGATAGGCTCGTATAATCCGTTACGCAGTTCGTTTTTCACCTGGCTTACAACGATAGCTAAAAACACTACGTTGGATGTGCTTGAGAGTGAAAAGCGTCTTAATAAGGAGCGTATCTCTCTGGATAGTTCCCCTTCTGCCAGCTCTGTCGTGGAAACGGCCGTGGATCAGATAGATACGCCTCTTGAATCCATTATCCGCGATGAGGATGAGAGCAGGACGCGCAACTACATAGACGCTCTTCCCGAACTTTATCGTGAGATCGCCAGAAAAAGATTGGTGGAGGGGCTTCAGTATAAGGAGATAGCCGAGGAACTGAATATGGAATTGAATACGGTGCGTACCAGAATACGTCGTGCCAAGGATATGATAGAAAAGATGAAGGATGAGTCAGATATATAAAAAAGAGGATTTTTCGAAGGTCTGTGACCTTTACAGGGATTGGAATGCCAAGATAAACGTCGTGTCCAGAAAGGATATAGATGCTCTTTATGAACATCACATACTTCACTCTCTTTCAATTGTGGAGTATCTGAAGGTCAAAGGGGAGAGCCTTGACGGTCTTTCTTTTCTGGATGTAGGCACCGGTGGAGGCTTCCCCGGCATCCCGCTGGCTATGACTTTGCCTTCGTGCCGCTTTACCTTATGCGATTCCATAGGAAAGAAGATAAAGGTGGCAAGCGCTGTTTCTGAAGGTCTCGCTCTTGAGAATGTTGCTTGTGTAAATGCGAGGGCGGAGTCTTTGGACGGGATTTTCGATTATGTGGTGTCGCGTGCCGTGACGTCGCTGGAAAATTTTTATCCTTGGGTAAAGGGAAAATATTCAAAGAGTATTCTGTATCTGAAAGGAGGGGACGTGCTTTCTGAGATTTCCTCGCTTCAGTCAAAGTTCAGGATTCCTTCCGACAAATTCACGCTCTGGCCAATATCCTCCTGGCTCGAGGATGAATATTTCAATGAAAAATTTGTAATTGAAATCAGAAAATAGTATATTTGCCCTCCCAAAATGCAAATATAAAAAAGAAAAGATATGAAAAGGACATTCCAACCATCAAATCGCAAGAGAGTCAACAAGCACGGATTCCGTGAGCGTATGGCTACAGCTAACGGACGCAGAGTACTGAACGCTCGCCGTCGTCACGGACGTAAGAAATTGACTGTTTCTTCAGAGGATAGATATTAGTCTTTAGGAGAAAGCTTAGAAGGGATGACCGAAGTAATTTGGGCGTCCCTTTTATTGTTTTTATGAACTGGTTTACAGCCCTTTTTACAGAACAAACTTTTCTTCAGGCCATCGTGGTCCTGTCGTTGATTTGTGCTGTCGGCTTATTATTGGCGCGAATAAAGTTCAAAGGCGTATCTTTAGGAGTTACCTTTGTCTTCTTTGCAGGAATCATCGCCGGTTATCTCGGACTTGAGATAGATCCGCGAATGCTTTCCCTGGCGCAGAATTTCGGACTTATTCTTTTTATATATGTGCTTGGTCTTCAGGTAGGACCGAGTTTTTTTCCGTCGCTGCGAAAGGGTGGGATTGTTCTTAATCTCCTGTCTATAGGGATTCTGGTCATAGGAACCGTTATGTCCGTGCTCGCGTGCGTGTGCCTGAAGATGGATCTTGGCGTGTCGATTGGCCTGCTTACGGGTGCGGTGACCAATACCCCTATGCTTGGTGCGGCGCAGCAGACTTTGCTGGAGATGAGCCCCGAGTCTGTGGATATGTCCAATCAGATGGCAGTGGCTTGTGCCTTGGGTTATCCGTTCGGAGTCATAGGTGTCATTCTGGCCATAATAATTCTGCGGGCTGTTTTCTGCAGGGGCGACGCTTCGCTTGGCGCAGTTCACGAGAATCCGACTTTTGTCACGGAGTTCAGAATTACAAATCCGGAATTGTTCGGAAAGAATATACGCACGATCATGCGCAGTGCGCATACCCATCTTGTGATTTCCAGGGTGTGGAAGTTCAACGGGACCTGTGAGGATGATGCCAATCAGGGAACGGTGATAATTCCCAACGGTGACACCGTTCTGGAAAAAGGGGAGCATGTGCTCGTGATGTCGAAAGAGAGCGAGGTGCCTCAGGTGGAGGCCATCTTCGGTGAGATAGTCAAGAAAGACTGGAACAAGAAGGATATAGACTGGAACCATATAGACGGCACTTTGGTATCGCGTCACGTGCTTGTGACCAAGAACAACATCAACGGGGCCCGTCTTGCGGATCTACATCTGCGCAATTCATACGACGTCAACATCACCAGGGTCAACCGCGCAGGTATAGATATCCTTCCGTCAAGCAGTCTGCGTCTTCAGATAGGAGATAAGCTTACTGTCGTGGGTCGTGAGCAGGCCATAGACAATGTGGCCGCCATATTGGGAAATCAGGAAAAGGAATTGCGCAACCCGTATCTGTTTTCGATTTTCGCCGGAATAGTATTGGGTCTTATCATAGGAAGCGTCCCGCTTTTCATTCCGGGTATGAGTGCTCCCATAAAGCTGGGGCTTGCCGGAGGTTCTATCGTTATGGGTATTCTGATGGGGGCTTTCGGTCCCCGGTTGCATGTGCATACATACACGACTATGAGTGCCAATATGATGCTCCGTCAGTTGGGACTTACCGTTTACCTCGCTTGTCTGGGACTTGCAGCAGGACCTGGCTTTTTTGAAACTGTCTTTCGTCCGGAGGGCTTATTGTGGATACTGGTCAGCCTGGTATTCGCTATGCTTCCCGTGCTTCTGATAGGATTCGTGTCCATCAAGTTCTGCCACGTGGACTATGCCGGCAGTGTCGGCATGATATGCGGCGCCATGGCCAATCCTATAGCGCTTAATTACGCTCTCTCGACGGTGGACGATGACGAGCCGTCAGTGGCTTACGCCACGGTCTATCCTGCCGGTATGTTCCTGCGTGTGATTTCAGGACAGCTGCTGATATTGCTGTTGCTGTAGGGCATACCTATAGCAACTTATTTTTTGCCCCTAACTATTTTTTGCTAAATTTGCAGCGCGAAAATCGGGAAGCGTAAGATTTCGTGAAGTAGTGATTACTATAATATAAATACAGATATGAGAAAGAAAATTGTAGCCGGTAACTGGAAGATGAACACCACAGTTCCGGAAGGCGTTGAACTTGCCAAGGCTGTCGTCAAAGGCGCCGAGGGGGTTCCGTCAGATGTAAAACTTATCATCGCCACTCCTTTTACACACCTTTACCCTGTAGCCGAGGTCGTTAAGGGCTCAGTCGTAGGACTTTCAGCAGAGAACTGCGCTGATAAGGAGAAAGGAGCATACACCGGAGAGGTTTCTGCCGCCATGCTTGCTTCTGTAGGGTGCGAATACACCATTCTCGGACACTCTGAGCGTCGTCAGTACTATGGCGAGACAGACGAGAAACTTGTTGAAAAGACTAAGCTTGCTCTTGCCAATGGTCTTGACGTCATCCTCTGTGTAGGTGAGAATCTTGACGAGAGGGAGGCAGGCAAGCATTTCGACGTATGCGCAAGCCAGATAAAGAACGTGCTTTATAACTTTACCGCTGAGGATATGGCTCACGTCATCGTCGCTTACGAGCCTGTATGGGCTATCGGAACCGGAAAGACCGCTACAGCGGAGCAGGCTGAAGAGATTCACGCTTTCATCCGTAAGACTATCGCCGAGAAGTTCGGTGAGAAGGTCGCTGAGGACACTTCCATCCTTTACGGAGGCTCCTGCAAGCCTTCAAACGCCAAGGAGCTCTTTGCTCAGAAAGACATCGACGGAGGTCTTATCGGTGGCGCTGCTTTGAAGGCAGAGGATTTCATCGGAATCGCAGTTTCATTCTAAGCCGCATCGGTTCAATGACCTTAAATCATATCAGGGAGGATGACTAAAAAGGGTCATCCTCCCTGTTTTTATTCGCTGTATTTCTGCTTCTGGCGTTCAATGAGTTCGCTCAGCACTCCCGGTTCGAAGTAATTGATCTTCATCGCGGCTTTGACCTCTTTAAGAGTCTGTGCTGCTGCTGATTGTGCCTCTTGTGAACCTTTACGCAGAACCTCGTAGACATATGGTATATCCTGTTCGAGAACTTTGCGGCGTGCTCGGATAGGGTCAAGTGTATCGTTGAGAATGGCGGCGAGGAAATTCTTGATCATCATATCGCCAAGTCCTCCGGCACGATACTGCGCCTTCACCTCGTCCAGATTATGGAACTCGAAGCTGACCTTCTTTCCTACGAAGCATGACGCGAATTTCTCGAAATGCTCATCCCGACAGAAAGCGTCCAGGTAGGTGAATACCGTATTACCCTCCACTTTACCGGGGTCGCTTACCTGTAGATGCCCCGGGTCCGTAAACATCCCCTTTACCTTGCGCTGTACTTCCTCTGCACTGTCTGACAGATAGATGCAGTTTCCCAGTGACTTGCTCATCTTAGCCTTTCCATCTGTTCCCGGTAGTCTCAGGCAGGCCTGTTCCGAAGGAAGCAGGATTTCAGGCTCCACAAGTACCGGCGCATAGGTGGAGTTGAATTTGCGCACGATCTCGCGGGTCTGCTCTATCATTGGCTCCTGGTCTTCGCCAGCAGGGACTACATTGGCCTTGAAAGCCGTTATGTCAGCGGCCTGGCTTATAGGGTAGCAGAAAAACCCGACAGGTGTACCGGCTTTGTTCTCGGCGTTTTCAGCCTCGTTGAATCCGCGCATCTGAATCTCCGCTTTTACCGTAGGGTTGCGCTGGAGCCTCTGGATCGTAACCAGATTATTATAGAAGAAGGTGAGTTCGGTGAGTTCGCTCACCATACTCTGTATGAATATGACGCATTTGGAAGGATCGAGTCCCGCTGACAGATAATCCAGCGCCACTTCCAGAATGTTCTCACGGACTTTCTCCGGGTTGTCGGCATTATCCGTGAGAGCCTGTGCGTCGGCTATCATGATGAAGATCTTGTCGAATTTCCCGCTGTTCTGTAGCTCCACTCTTCTGCGAAGCGAGCCTACGTAATGTCCAATATGAAGGCGACCGGTTGGACGGTCGCCTGTGAGTATAATGTCAGCCATTAGTCTTTTACTGTTTTAAGTGCCTCTCGTACAAGAGCTTCTATCTCGTCGCAGAGTTCCACGTTATCTTTGAGGACCTGTTTTACGGCCGCTGCTCCCTGGGCCAATTTCTCTCCGTTATAGCTGAACCAGGAGCCGCTCTTGTGTATGATATCGTACTCTACTGCCAGATCCACGATCTCTCCTATATGCGAGATGCCTTCGCCGTAGACTATGTCGAATTCCGCCTTTTTGAAAGGTGGGGCCATCTTGTTCTTCACGACTTTCACTCTGGTGCGGTTGCCGGTGGCTTCATCTCCGTCCTTGAGCTGGTTGGTCCTTCTTACGTCCAAGCGTACTGAGGCGTAGAATTTAAGCGCGTTACCTCCGGTAGTGGTTTCCGGATTGCCGAACATCACGCCGATCTTTTCGCGGAGCTGGTTGATGAATATGCAGCAGGTGTTGGTCTTGGAGATATTGGCGGTGAGCTTGCGGAGCGCCTGGCTCATAAGACGTGCCTGAAGGCCGACTTTGTTGTCTCCCATCTCACCTTCGATCTCGGCTTTAGGAGTGAGCGCGGCCACAGAGTCTATGACGACTACATCTATCGCACCGCTGCGTATAAGATTATCTGCTATCTCGAGCGCCTGCTCTCCGTTATCCGGCTGCGATACCAGGAGGTTCTCGAGGTTTACGCCAAGCGCCTTGGCATAAGTGCGGTCGAAAGCGTGCTCGGCATCTATCATGGCCGCGATGCCTCCGGTCTTCTGTGCCTGGGCTATGGCGTGTATGGCAAGAGTTGTTTTACCGCTGGACTCTGGTCCATATATTTCGATTATTCTTCCGCGGGGGTATCCGCCAATTCCGAGCGCGTGGTCAAGCGCAATGCTGCCGCTCGGAATAACCTGCACGTCAAGTTCCGGCTGTTCGCCAAGAGTCATGATCGTCCCCTTGCCATAGTCCTTTTCTATTTTGTCGATAGTGGCCTGCAGGGCCTTGAGTTTAGCGGCATTGACCTGCTCGCCCGGTTTGTTTTCTGCTTCTTTACCCATAATTGAAATTTTAAAAAGTTAACGATAGTTTAAATCGGTTTCATTCAGGCAAACTTACGCAAATTTGATTATTTTTGCAACCGAAGTTTTTGAGAAGCTGTTATGTCCAAGGAAAAGTTATTAGGTAAAAATCTCCAGGAACTTAAGGAAGTGGTCTCGTCTGTGGGCCTGCCGTCATTTACGGCCGGGCAGATCGCGCAGTGGATGTATGAGAAGAAGGTAAGGGACTTTGATTCCATGACCAATATCTCCAAGGACGGTCGCGGAAGACTTAAAGAAAAATATGACCTTGGACTGGTCATCCCTTCCGAATGTTTCACTTCTGCAGACGGAACCAGGAAATATCTTTTTGACCTTGAGGGCGGGGCGGTGGAAGCCGTGATGATACCGGACGAAGACCGCAAGACGCTGTGCGTCAGTTCACAGATAGGTTGCAAGATGTCCTGCAAATTCTGTATGACAGGCCGTCAGGGCTTTCACGGTAACCTTGACGTGAGCGATATCCTAAGCCAATTCATAGCCATAGATGAGGCGCAGGGCTTGACCAACACGGTGTTCATGGGGATGGGAGAGCCGTTGGACAATTATGCGGCTGTGAAAAAGGCGATAGAAGTCCTGACTTCCCCATGGGGTTTCGGCTGGAGTCCTAAAAGAGTGACGCTCAGCACTATTGGAGTAATTCCCACGCTTAGGCAATATCTCGATGAGTGCAAATGCCATCTGGCTGTAAGTCTGCATAATCCTTTCCCGGAAGAGCGCTTTACGATGATGCCCATACAGAAGGCTTATGACATAAGAGACGTCGTGCAGCTGCTTGAAAAATACGACTTTTCCTCTCAACGCAGGGTCAGCTTCGAATACACCATGTTCGGGGGATGGAACGATGACCTCAGACACGCACGCGCTCTGGTGAGGCTTCTGGACGGTCTGGAATGCAGGGTCAATCTCATACGTTTCCATAAGATACCGGATTTCCCTTACGAGTGCAGCACGCAGCAGAATATGACCGCCTTCAGAGATTTCTTGAACGAAAAGGGAATAACCTGTACCATCAGGGCTTCGCGTGGCGAGGACATTCTGGCCGCGTGCGGACTTCTGGCCGGAAAACATAATCAGAAATGAGTCCCGTGGATCCTGTTTTAGATAAACTTCAGGCCCAATGCGTAAAAAGGGAGTACTGCACTTTTGATATATACAGAAAGGCATTGGCATATTGTAAAGACGACCCGGACCCCCGGAGTCGGGCTTCCGAGATGGTGACCTCTCTTCAGAAGGACAGATTTGTGGATGACAGACGCTATGCCTGCGCATTTGCCAGGGAAAAGTCCGCACTTGGCGGGTGGGGCCCGCTGAAAATTCGTACGGCGCTATTGGCCAAGCATATAGGGCAGGATGTGATTAAGGAGGCTCTATCTCAGGTGGATGGCTCAAGAGCTTCCTTAAAACTGGAGGCTGCCCTGGAAAATAAATGGAAGAGTCTTCAGGATGACCCTCAGGGGAAGTACAAGCTTATCCGTTTTGCGCTGTCAAGGGGTTATGAATACGATGTCATTCGCCCTCTTGTGGAAAGAATAACTTCAGCTTGAGATTTGTGAAGCCTTCACGTTCCACTTTTTCCACTTCTTTGAACCCCAGATCTTTATAAGCTTTTCCGTCAGTTCTGTCGGCATCTACGTATGTCATTACGTCCCCCGGATGGTGCTCTTGGCAGAAGTGCTTAAGAATCTTGCTCATCCCGCCCATAACACGGATTCCCTGTAGGGAAGCGTATCGGATCCATTCATAACTGCTGTGTCCGTCGCGGAATCTGCGTGCGTTCGAAAAGCTCCCCACGGCCACAAGCGTTCCTTCGCCGAGATCGGTTTCCGCCGCGCCTGTCTTGCGTCTCGAGAAAAGTCCGTAATGATAGCGTGCGCCACAGGAGCCGAGATAATGGTTATGCGCCAAAAAATCGGCGGCCCTTTCTTTATCGAGCCGCCTTATGGTGCAGTTTCTTGCAAATATGCAGTCGGAAGGCCCCACAACTAAGCGATTTGAGCCCTGTTTGACGGTCTTTCCTCTTCGCTCGGGCGAAGGTCTTTCATCTTACCTTCCTGAAGAACTTCGTTGCTCTTTCTTTGACGGTATATGTCCACCGCATCGTAAATGGCTGACCGCATGGAAGAAGCATCGGAAAGATCTCGTCCTGCCAGCTCGAACGCGGTGCCGTGGTCCGGTGATGTACGCACGATAGGAAGTCCCGCCGTATAGTTGATGCCGTCAGCAAATGCTATGGTCTTGAACGGAGAAAGTCCCTGATCGTGATACATGGCCAGCGTGGCGTCGAACTTCTGATATGTCCCCAATCCGAAATAACCGTCAGGAGAGAAAGGACCGAACACCTTGATACCCTTATCTATAGCCTTCTTCAGGGCAGGTATGATAATATCCTGTTCTTCTGTGCCGAGCAGTCCGCCGTCTCCGCTGTGAGGGTTCAGGCTGAGTACGCCTATCGTAGGCTCTGTGATGGAAAAGTCCTTCTGAAGCGACTCTTTCATAAGCGTGAGCTTGCTTATGATGCTCTCTTCCGATATGGAGGAAGGAACGTTCTTAAGCGGAATGTGTCCCGTCACGACGCCCAATTTTATGCGGTTGCTCACCATAAGCATGGTGACGTCTTTCACTCCGAATTCGTGTTGCAGATATTCGGTATGCCCCGGGAACTTGAATCCCTGTGCGGACATTGATTTCTTGTTGATAGGACCGGTCACCAGAACGTCAATTTTTCCTTCTTTTATGTCTTCCACCGCTCTCTGAAGGCAGTCTATGGCATCTTGCGCCGCGCTAGGCGTGGCCGTGCCGGGTTCGGCGAAGGCACTCTCCGTAAGACATTCCACGATGTTTATTCTTTTCGGTTGAACTTCCGAAGCGTCCCGGATGGAGCATACATTCAGCTTTTCTATCTCTGGAATGGTCTTGCAGTAGAAATTGAACAATTTGGTGGACCCGTAGATTACGGGAGTCAGCTGGTCCAGGATACGCTCGTCGCTGAGAGCCTTGATTATGACTTCGTATCCTATGCCGTTCGAATCTCCCTGGGTGATACCTACTATCGTTTTATTGTTTTGTGGCATATTTAAAATATTGTTTTGTCGTTTGATTCTTCTTTTGAGGCCAAATACCCCGCATCCGTGTCCCAAGGCCCGTTTTTATAGGCGTTTACCGCCAGGCGGTCGCATCTTTCATTCTCCGGATGGCCGGCGTGTCCTTTCAACCAGTGGAAACTGACCCTGTGCGCTCCATACAGCGGAAGAAATGCTTGCCAAAGATCGGGATTCTTAACCTTTTTCCATCCTTTTTTCTGCCAATTCTTCAGCCAGCCTTCGTTGATGGCCTTCACTACATAGGATGAATCGGAAAACACCTCCACCACAGCATTTCTCCATTTTATGGCCTCCAGCCCTTTAATCACTGCCAATAGTTCCATACGGTTGTTGGTGGTGAGAGAGAAAGCCCCGCTCATCTCCTTTTCCAGAGTGTTGCACTTCAAAACCACCCCGTATCCTCCCGGACCGGGATTGCCGCTTGCCGCGCCATCCGTATAGAGATATATAGTCGGTTTTTCTTCCACTTTCGTGCAAATTTAATTATTTTTGCGCAATTACTTGAGTTATTGAAAGCATAGGATGAATATTCTTGTGACAGGTTCAAACGGACAGCTTGGAAGACAGCTTCGTCTTGCGGGTTTTGACAGTGGACATCATTTTGTCTTCACTGACATAACTGAATCCACCGATGTGGAGACACTGAACCTGGACATATGCAATCAGGCGGCCGTAGAGATAATCTCGGAAAGCGAAAAGATAGACCTCATCGTCAATTGTGCCGCATATACTAACGTGGATCAGGCGGAAGATGACGTGTATATGGCTGATCTTCTGAACCATGTGGCTCCTTCTTATCTTGCGGATGTGGCCCGCAGAAGGGACATTCCGCTGATACACATTTCCACGGATTATGTTTTCTCGGGCAGGAATCACCCTTATCCATATTGTGAAAAGGATATTCCGGAACCGACGAACGTATATGGAACCACAAAATTGGCAGGGGAGGACGCCATAATGAAATCCGGCTGCAAATATATAATCATACGCACTTCATGGCTGTATTCAGCTTTCGGAAAGAACTTTCTGAAAACCATGCAGACACTGTTCTCTTCAAAGAAGGAGGCGAGAGTGGTTTGTGATTCTGTGGGCACTCCTACTTGGGCCGGCGATCTGGCGGCTTCGATAATGCATATAATCGAAACCCCGTCCCTTCTTCAAAAAACCGGATTGTATCACTATTCCGATGAAGGCGTGGCCTCGTGGTATGATTTTGCGCACAGCATATGTTCCCTTGGAGGAGCTGATTGTCAGGTGATTCCGGTATTGGGAAATGAGTATCCTACCCGTGCACGTCGTCCTATGTATTCCGTGCTTGACAAGTCCTTGTTCAAAAAGACTTTCGGAGTGACTATCCCGCATTGGGAAGATTCTTTGAAAGAATGCCTTAAGACTCTATGAAGATAACAGAAACAGCCATCCCGGGGCTTATCATTCTCGAACCTCAGATTTTCGGGGACTCCCGCGGATATTTTTTTGAATCCTATAACAGGGAAGATTTCCGTTTGTCCACGGGGCTGGACGTCGATTTCGTTCAAGATAATGAAAGTCTGTCTTCTTATGGAGTGGTCAGAGGCCTGCATTATCAGAGAGGAAAGGATGCCCAAGCCAAATTGATCAGGGTGGTCAGCGGTGAGGTTCTGGATGTGGCCTTGGATTTGAGACATGGAAGTCCCACGTTCGGAAAGACTTTTTCCGTAGTGCTCTCAGGGGATAATCACAGACAGGTTTTTCTTCCGAGAGGATTGGCGCACGGTTTCAGCGTTTTGTCCGAAAAGGCGCAATTTCTGTATAAATGCGATAATTATTATGCTCCCCAGTCTGCGGGAGGCGTTTATCCTTTTGACCCTTCGCTATGTATCGATTGGAAGATTCCGCTGCGAGACGCGATTCTTTCCGAGAAGGATAAAAGTGGGAAACTTTTTTCTGAATTAACTGTAAACGATTACTATGAAGATAATTAAAATAGTAGTGCTCTGTCTTGTTCTCTCTACCGTGAGCCTCAGGTGCAGGGCCAAGGTGAACGAGTATAAATTTTTCGAAACATATTGTCAGTACGCTCCGGCTGTTTTCGTCCTGTGCTCAGGTGCGGTTGGAATAGAGAGCAAGCACACGTTTGCCGACAGAGCCATAAATATGGCTATGACCACACTTGTCAGCACAGCTGTCGTATACCCCCTTAAATGGACGGTAAAGGAGAGCCGTCCTGACGGGAGTGCATATAATTCGTTTCCGTCGGGACATACGGCGGCCACATTTGCCGGAGCCGAGCTTATCCGTATGGAATACGGCTGGGGCTGGGGGGCTCTTTTTTATGCCAACGCCATTATGGTGGGGACCATGAGGGTTGTGCATCACCGTCATTGGTGGTGGGATGTGGCGACAGGCGCGGCCATAGGTATGGGAAGCGCCCATCTGGGAAGAATCGCGACGGACCGTATAAATCTGCTGATTACACCGTCTTCCTTCTCTTTGACATATAATTTTTAAAGTTGTTTATAGCAGGGACTTGTTTTTTCCAAAAAAATACTACTTTTGCAACGCAATTTGAAGTTGAACCAAAAATTTTTTTATGGTACTTTGGAATGAACAAATTACTCGTTTCCGCAGCATTGTTGCTGCCCTGCTTCCTTGCGCACTCGCAAGCATCTGACGAGTTCGGTAGTGCTGCCGAGCTGTCCGTTATTGCCAGGGCCGAATATCTTTCGTCTGACCCGCTTGGCAACACATCTCTTTACACCCTTCTTGAAGGCTCGATTTCTGAGCACTTCTCTTACAGTATCTCCAACCATTGGTTGAGCTCCACTCCCGGTGATCTGTATTCGAATACTTTTCATTCGGACAATGTCAATTGGCTTGACTGGTCTTATCTGACCTTCAATTCCGGAAAGTGGGACATTTCTTTAGGTAAAATGCCTATTCTGTGGGGAACTCACGAGTTTGATGAATATGACTACAATATTCATCTTCCGTTTGCCTCATCCGTATGGAACAGCATGAATTCTTACCAATGGGGAATTTCGACAGCCTATAATTTCGACGATGTCAGAAAACTGGAAGTGGCTTATACCACTTCTCCTTTCGGGGAACGCTTCTTTACAAGCAATCTCTATACTTTCGGCGTACGCGCAGTAAGGGACGATGACATCATCTCCATCAGGGCCGCATATAATCTCTTCGGAACCGGCGCAGGGGATGAATTCGGCACATACAGTGCCGGAGTGAAATACTATTGCCTTGATAATCTTTCATTCACTCTTGACGGCCAGAATGCCGTAGGCAGTGATGACAGTCTTCTCGCCAGGGGAAAGGCCATCGCTTTCAGTGCGGATTATGCTCCTATAGAGCAGGTGGAAACCAGGTTTTATACGGATTTTGAGTATTGTAGGAGTCTGGATACCAAATACGGAACAGTAGGCTTTTTGGCATCATACTCACCTTTTGAGTTTGTCAAATTCCATGCGTTGTGTGCATATAAGTATGGCGATGTTCCGTCGGAGCTTTCCTGGAATTTCAGTGTAGGGTTGATTTGTTCTTTCGGTAAAAAATGGTAAATAAAAAAGAGGATGTTATCATCAGTCTCGAACATATTTCTCATTGGTTTGGAGAAAAACAGGTGCTCGATGACGTTAATCTGTCCATTAAAAGAGGCGAATTCATAACTTTTCTCGGGCCTTCCGGCTGTGGTAAAACCACGCTCCTGAGGCTGATAGCAGGTTTCCTTACTCCAAGTCAGGGTGTCATCACGCTTGAGGGCAGGGATATCTCTGACCTCCCTCCTTATAAGCGACCGCTCAATACGGTGTTCCAGCGTTATGCCCTTTTCCCTCATCTGGATGTCTATGATAATGTGGCCTTTGGCCTTAAACTGCAGAAACTGCCTGCCCCCGAGATAGATAAAAGGGTGGAAAAAGTCCTCAAGCTGGTCTCTATGACTGACTATGAAGACAGGGATGTCGATTCTCTCTCAGGAGGTCAGCAACAGAGAATCGCCATAGCACGTGCCATCGTGAACCAGCCAAAGGTGCTGCTCTTGGATGAGCCGCTCAGCGCTCTTGACCTCAAGATGCGCAAGGATATGCAGATTGAGCTTAAGGAGATGCACCGCCAATTGGGCATAACCTTCATCTATGTAACTCATGATCAGGAGGAAGCGCTCACGCTTTCGGATACGATAGTGGTCTTTAACGACGGTCAGATACAGCAGATCGGCACTCCTACAGACATATATAATGAGCCGCAGAATGCTTTCGTGGCAGATTTCATAGGCGATTCGAACATCTTGGACGGCGTGATGCCGTGTGACGGAAAGGTGGTTTTCGCCGGTCACGAATTCGAGTGTGTGGACAAGGGCTTTGCTCCCGACGAGCCGGTGGATGTGGTGGTGCGTCCGGAAGACATATATATAATGTATAACACCGAAGCCGCACAATTTACCGCTACAGTACGTTCCTGCATCTTCAAGGGAGTGCATTACGAGATGTTCGTAGACAGCGATAATGGCTATGAATTTGTGATTCAAGATTATAATGCCTTTGAGGTGGGCAGTAAGGTGGGCCTTATAATCAAGCCTTCCGACATACAGGTGATGCATAAGCAGCAGCTTTGTAATGAGTTCGAGGGCGAGATGACATCTTCGTCGACCGTTCTTTTCCTTGACGAGGAGTGTGAATGTGCTCAGACGTCTTTGCAGAAAGGCGACAAAGTGAAGGTCCAGGTGGCTTTTGATAAAGTTGATCTTCTTGATGACCAGCAGGATGCGGTGGTGTCAGCTCATATACGCAACATTCTTTACAAGGGTGATCACTATCATCTTGAAGTGAAAACCCCTGAAGGTTACAGGCTTTTTGTCGATACGCAGGATGTCTGGGACAAGAATGATCTGGTGGGAATAAATATATTGCCGCAGGACATTAAAATTACGAAGATAGATGGTTAAAAGGTCACATTGGGCCATCCCGTACTTTATCTTTTTGATATTGTTCGTGGTCTTGCCGCTTGCCCTTATAGCGGTTTATGCCTTCACTGATTCCAATGGCACTTTCACTCTGTCCAACATCTTCGCATTTTTCACGGAGGCCAAGATAGTGAATTCCTTTATGGTCTCGCTGGAGATTGCTCTGGAGAACACCTTGATTTGTATACTGATAGGATATCCTGTCGCATATATCCTGGCGGACAAGGCATTGAACCATTCCACTTTTACGGTGGTGCTCTTCATTCTCCCGATGTGGATAAACGCGCTTATGCGTACGCTTGCCACTGCGGAGATTTTCAATTCGCTTGGGATAGGTCTGGGAAAGGGAACGCTGCTTTTCGGATTGGCATACGACTATTTGCCGTTTATGATTTATCCTATATATAACACTTTGCGTAAATTGGACAAAAGTTATATAGAGGCGGCTCAGGATCTGGGAGCGAGCCCGTCGAGGGTGTTCTGGAAGGTGACTTTGCCGCTTTCTCTTCCCGGTGTGCTCAGTGGTGTGATGATGGTGTTTATGCCCACAGTGTCGACTTTCGCCATTTCGGAGATTCTCACGAACAACAGGATACAGCTTTTCGGTTCCATCATTCAGGAGCAGTTCAATAATCTGATGTGGAATCAGGGTGCGGCCCTTTCGCTTGTTATGCTTGTGATAATAGGATTGTCAACTTTACTACAGAGGGATAAAGATGAAAATTAAAAAGATATTGGCCCAATGCTATCTGTGGCTGGTTTTGCTGATGCTTTACCTGCCTATCATTTTTATCGCCGTCTTCTCATTTACCGAAGCCAAGTCTTTGGGTAACTGGACAGGGTTCACTCTGCAGCTCTATGAGAATCTTTTCACCGGTGCCAATTCCAGCTCGGCCTCCCTTATGGTCGCGCTGAAAAACACTCTGCTCGTGGCCCTGATGGCAAGTGCGGTCTCCACCGTTCTGGGAACATTGGCCGCGATTGGCATATTCAATATGAAGGGACGCTCGAAAAAAGCTATGACCTTTCTCAATAATATCCCTATGCTTAATCCGGATATCATTACCGGTGTGTCGCTTTTCCTTCTGTTCGTCTTTCTGCACGTCAGCAAGGGGTACGTTACGGTAGTGCTGGCCCATATAACATTCTGTACCCCTTATGTGGTGCTTAATGTACTGCCAAGACTCTCGCAGCTTAATCCCAACATATATGAGGCGGCTCTTGATCTGGGTGCCACTCCTTCGCAGGCCCTGCGAAAGGTTCTGATTCCCCAGCTGCGCCCGGGTATGGTGAGCGGATTCATATTGGCATTTACGATGAGTCTCGACGATTTCGCGGTAACATATTTTACAGCAGGTTCTTCCGGTCTGGAGACGCTGTCCACTTTCATCTATGCCGACGCCAGAAAGAGTGGGCTTACTCCGGAACTTAAACCTATGATGACCATGATTTTCCTGGCCGTCCTGCTGGTTCTATTTTTCGTTAACATCAAATCATTAAAAAAACAAAAACAAAATTAGACGATGAAAAGATTTTTTAAGGTTTTTTTCTTTGTTGTTCTGTCGTTGCTTTCCGTTTCTCTTTCGGCTCAAGACAGAAGTCACGTCCTTAAGGTGTACAACTGGTCCGACTATATCGCGGAAGGTGTACTTGATGATTTTAAAGACTGGTACTTTGAACAGACCGGCGAGAAGGTGGAGGTCATCTATATGACTTTCGATGTGAACGAAGCTATGCTCTCAAAGATAGAGAAGGGTCATGAAGACTATGATGTGGTGTGTCCTTCCGATTATATCATAGAGCGCATGTTAAACAAGGGCCTGCTTCTTCCTTTGGACTACGCGTGTCTGGGAAATACCCCTAACTATATAGCGCAGAACCGTTCACCTTTCATAGAAAGTATGTTCAGGTCCATAAATCCTTCGATTGATGCCAATCAGTACTCAGTCGCTTATATGTGGGGAACTACAGGTATCATCTACAATTCAGATAAGGTGAGCCGTGAAGAGGCGTCTACCTGGGATATTATACGCAATCCTAAGTTCGCCGGAAAAATACTTATAAAGGACGCTCCGCGCGATGTCTATGCGCCTGTTCTTATCTATCTTAAGCAGAGGGAATTGGCATCGGGGAAGGTAACACTGTCTTCGCTTATGCACGATTCTTCCGACGAGTCTATTTCCATGGTGAAGGATTACCTGCTTCAGTGTAAACCGGGTGTATATGGCTGGGAGGCCGACCTGGGTAAGGAGCAACTCACAAAGGAACGCGCTTATGTGTCTCTGAATTGGAGCGGTGATGCGGTTTGGGCCATCGACGAGGCCGCTTCCGTAGGAGTGAATTTGGATTATGTCGTGCCTGAGGAAGGCTCTACCGTATGGTTCGACGGCTGGGTGATCCCTAAATATGCCAAGAATGTCAAGGCGGCTACTTACTTCATCAACTTCATGAGTCGTCCTGATATAGCTATACGCAATATGGATGAGACAGGATATGTGGCATCCAACGGAGCGTGGGAGGTGCTTGAGTCACAGATAGATGAGACTTGCGAGCCTGTGGATCTGTCTTATTTCTTCGGCTCGGACGCTTCGTCGGTAAGGGTGGATCCTATCCTTTACCCTGACAAATCGGTGATAGAGCGCTGTGCTCTCGAACACGACTGGGGCGAAGAGACCGAGAAACTTCTTTCAATGTGGCAGGATGTCAAAGG
Source organism: Firmicutes bacterium CAG:460 (assembly GCA_963624185.1). Classification (GTDB taxonomy): domain Bacteria; phylum Bacteroidota; class Bacteroidia; order Bacteroidales; family UBA932; genus Cryptobacteroides. Next base: position 73,292 of record CAVFNP010000002.1, read on the forward strand.
CAGCCAGGCAAGTACTCTGACTTATGTAATTGTAGCTGTGGTGATTATTGCTGGCGCAGCGTATTTTGTGTTTACTTCTTCTTCTAAGAAAAGGCGCAGAGGCAAACGCCGCTAGCACTGATAGTCAGGCGGGGATTTCTGACAATTCAAGCCAACGGAGCTCTTTAAGGTCAAGTTCACCTTTCAGAGCTTCGTATTTTTTTGCATTGTCCTGTATCTGATTGAAGTCGGCCTGGCCGGAGCTCATCTCTTCTTCAAGACGTTTGAGCTCTGCTTCCATCTGAGGAATCTCAATTTCCAATTGCTCCAGCTCTCTTTTTTCTTTGAATGAGAGCTTGCGTGCCTTGTTTTGGGGCTTTGTTGCCGAAATCTCCGCTTTTGGGGTCGAAGACTCTTTCTCGCGTGCTTTCTGCTCGGCCTGATAGTCTTTCAGAAAACTGCGGTATTCCGTGTAGTTGCCTATGAAGTCTTTTATCTCCCCACCGCCGCAGAAAACAAGTAGATGATCTGTCAGCCTGTCAAGAAAATGCCTGTCGTGGGAGACTATGATGACGGTGCCTTTGAATTCCAGAAGATATTCTTCCAGAATGTTGAGAGTCACGATGTCCAGATCATTGGTGGGCTCATCCAGAATCAGCATGTTCGGGTTCTGCATAAGTATGGTGAGAAGATAGAGTCTTCTCCGCTCTCCGCCGGAGAGTGAACTTATCCGGTTGGAAAGCATGTCGTGCGGAAAGAGGAAGCGGTTAAGCAGATGCATGTCCGGGACTGTCTCCAGCACGGTGTCGTCCTCGTCGAATGTCATTCCTTGTTGACGATAATATCCTATCTTGAGGGATTCTCCGCGCTCGATTACTCCGCTGAGTGTTCCGCCGTGAGTGTCATCTCCGACCAGGATTCCAAGAAAAGTGCTTTTCCCGGCGCCGTTCGCTCCGACAATGCCCACACGTTCGTAGCGTTGGAAATTATAAGTGAAATCACGCAGGTAACAGATGTCGTCATAGTAGAATGACAGATGTTTGCAGTCTATTATCTTACTTCCCAGCCGGCTTCCGCGGCTCATTTCATCGAGGTTGATGCTCTTGGCCACGTACGTCTGTTCACTTCTTTCTTTCAGGTCCCAGAAAGCCTGCTTGCGGTATTTTGCCTTGCCGCTGCGTGCGCAGGGGGTGGCGTGTATCCACTCGAGTTCGCGCCTGAGGATATTGCGGACTTTGTCTGTCTGCGCATTGTAGTTTTTTATGCGTTCGTCACGCTTTTCGAGATAATTTTCATAATCCCCTTTATAGATGTACACTGAACCGTGGTCGAGTTCCATTATGGTGTTGCAGACCCTGTCCAGGAAGTATCTGTCGTGTGTGACCATAAAAAGTGTGCATCGGCTGCGTCTGAGATAGGATTCCAGATATTCTATGGCGTCCAGGTCCAGGTGGTTCGTGGGCTCATCCATTATGAGAAAGTCTGCGTCCTGTGCAAGCAGCTGTGTCAGGGCCACTCGCTTTACTTCTCCTCCGGACAGTTCGGACATCTTCTGCTGTGGTGACAGCGAGAATTCGTCCAGAATCTTTTTGGCCCTGAGCTCAAAATCGAAGTCTTCTCCTTCGATTATCTGCTCATATATGCTTTTCTTTTGATCGTACTCGAAATCCTGTTTCAGAAAGGCTATGCGTACTTCTTTCAGAAATTTGATGCTCCCTCCGGAGTCTGATTTGTCTTCCCCCGCAAGAATTCGCATAAGGGATGTTTTTCCTGTCCCGTTTGGAGCGATCAGGGCTATTTTGTCTCCTTCATTGATGTTGAAGGCGATATTTTCGAAAAGAACCTTCGGCCCGTAGGACTTGGAGATGTTCTCTATTTGAAGAAATGACGGCATAATCTAACAGACTGCGAAATTAATATTTTTATCGTAAATTTGCGACCATGAAAAAACCTACCAGTTTGATTGTCGGGCTTCTTGCCATGTGTACGGCGGCCTGGGCAGAAGATAAAGTAAGCGGTTGGAACATAGGACCGCTGCCGTGTGTGTCTTATAATTCAGATCTCGGATTTCAATATGGCGTGTGCGCCGATGCCTTCTATTACGGAGACGGGTCTCTTTTCCCGGAATACGAGCACCGCTTCTATGTGGAGGCTTCGCGATATACGAAAGGGCAGACTCTTCTTCATGCCCAATATGACAGCAAACATCTTATCCCCGGGGTAAGGGTAACGAGTGCAATCAGTTACCAATACGATCCGTTGTATTATTTCTACGGCTTTAACGGAGCTGTAAAATACGAGAAACAATATGACCTGAATCAGGACACGCAGATTGCCAGATATAATTACCAGCGCGGTATGCTTCGTGTTCTTCTTGATTTTCAGGGGCGCATAGCGGAGAATCTGAATTGGGTGGCCGGAGCCTCGTTCTGGAGCATGAGCAACAAGGAGTTTTCTTCTGACAAATATCAGAGTTCCACTTCTCTTTATTCCCAATATGTACGTGAGGGACTGATTTCTTCCGTCCAGGCAGGCGGCGGGAAGCATTTCGAGGCCAAAGTGGGCGCAGTGTATGACACCAGAGATTTGGAAGCCGCTCCTTCGCGTGGAATATGGGCGGAGGCTTACGTCAACGGCTCTCCGCGGCTGTTTGGCGTGGAAAGTGGATATCTGAAGATAGTGGCCCATTTCCGCCAATACATTTCTCTCGGTTCAGATCGCTTTGTGTTTGCCTATCATCTTGGCTATCAGGACACTGTTGCGGGGCAGACGCCTTTTTATATGCTGCCGGTAATATACACCCTCTATCTTCGACAGACCGGTTCTGAAGGCCTTGGCGGTCTGAATACGGTTCGCGGACTTATACAGAACCGTCTTACCGGCGAAGGGTATCTTTGGGGTAATTTCGAGTTCCGCGCCCGCCTTTTTGATTTCAAATTTTTAGGCCAATCCTGGTATCTGGCCACGAACCCGTTTCTGGATGCCGGCTACATCGCCAGAGCGTATCGTCCGGACGTGTTCGGAGAAGGTGACAAATATGCAGTTTCTGCCGGTGCTGGCTTGAAACTTGCGATGAATCAGAATTTCATAATAAGCGTGGAAGCCGCGCAGGTTATCGCTCACAGTGAATATCCCATGGGCTTGACCATCGCTTTGAATTATATATTCTGAGACAAGTGAAATGACAAAAATAGAAGCCGCTACCAGGGAATTTTCGGACTGGAGCTCAGCAATAGGCATCGACACGTTGGGCAAACTCCGTGAAGTGATGCTTTCCGGCCGCACGATACCTCTTATCAATCTGTGTGAGGCACGGCAGGAACGAAAATATGCAGAGATTGCCAATCAGATTTTCTGGAAAAAGGATGAGTGCAGGGTGGTTATGATGTCCGGCCCGTCTTCCAGCGGAAAGACTTCATCTTCACTTCGCATAGCGCAGCAATGCCGTGTCCTGGGACTTACTCCCAAGGTTATAGAGCTTGACAACTATTTTAAGAATAGGGCTGATACTCCGTGTCTTCCAGACGGGAGGAAGGATTTCGAGTCACTCGCCGCGATGGATGTCCGCTTTCTGAGCGAACAGCTTCAGGCCCTTCTGAATGGAGATGAGGTGGAGCTCCCGCGTTACGATTTTGTCAGCGGAAAGCGAGTTTTCGAAGGAAAGAAAATGCGCTTGTCTTCGTCTGACATTTTGATGATGGAAGGAATACACGCGCTTAATCCTGCGCTTACTCCCACACTGGATCCGTCGCGCTTCTTCAAGATTTATATTTCGGCTCTTTCTGTCCTTCAGGAAGAAAACGGTCCCCACAATTCTTCGGCGGATAAACGCCTTCTGCGCAGAATCGTCAGAGACAATCGTTCGCGGGGCAATCCCCCGGAGGAGACGATATCACGTTGGGCAGATGTGCGCGCCGGTGAGGTCAAGTACATATTTCCTTTTCAGGAGAATGCCGATGTGGTGTTCAATTCCTCGTCGCTGTATGATCTGCCTATGCTGAAGTATTATGCGGAGCCTCTTTTGAGTGACATTCCTCGCTCGTCTTCAGCTTATGATAAGGCGGCTTTTCTTTTGGAGTATCTTCGTCCGGTGTTGCCTCTGACAGAGAAGGATATAGCTGCCATCCCGCCTACTTCCATCATGCGCGAATTTATCGGCGGGCAGATGCTTTATTGAAAATGCCAATTTGTCAGTGCGCAGGCATTGGCAGATGTTTTGAAGATTCTTTTGTAAAAAAGGGAAAATAATCAGATATGAGTAAAGATAAAGAAGAAAAAAAACAGACTCAGCAGAGCGCTGAGCAGGAAAAAGATACGAAGAAGGACGCCAAGGAGGCTAAAGAAGTAAAGAAAGAGAAGAAGGACGAGAAACAGGCCCAGATAGATGCTCTTAATGACAAATTGTCCAAAGAGCATGATGATTATCTTCGTCTGATGGCTGAATTCCAGACTTTCCGCAGCCGTAGTGCTGAAGAGCGTCTTGCTCTGCTGTCAAATGCTTCGGCCGATGTCATTAAAGGCCTTCTTCCTGTGTTGGATGATTGTCAGAGAGCGCTCGATATGCTTGAGAAGGAGACTGATTCAGTCGCCAAGGAGGGTACTCTTCTCATCTATAACAAGCTCATGGACTATCTGAAAGGAAAAGGGCTGGAACCGATAGAAGCGAAAGGTAAGGAATTTGATACCGATTTTCACGATGCCGTGACCAAGTTCCCGGCACCGAGCCCGGAGTTGAAAGGTAAGGTCATAGATGTTATACAGACAGGATATCTTCTTAACGGGAAGATACTTCGTTATGCTAAAGTTGTAGTGGGAGAATAATTGTATGGCGCAGAAAAGAGATTACTATGAGGTGCTTGGCGTAGAGAAAAGCGCCTCGGAAGACGATATAAAGCAGGCGTATAGAAAATGCGCCCTCAAGTGGCATCCTGACCGTTGGGTTAATGGAACCGATGCCGAGAAGAAAAACGCCGAGGAAAAGTTCAAGGAGGCCTCGGAGGCTTATTCTGTTCTGAGCGATAAGGATAAGCGCGCCAGATACGACCAGTTCGGTTTTGCCGGAATGGATGGCGGTGCTTCTCAAGATTGGAGTCAGGGTTTCGGAAATCTTAATGATATTCTCAATAACTTGTTCGGCGGTGCTTTCGGTGGCGGCAGTTTCGGTGGATTCAGCGGCTTCGGAGGCTTTGGACAGGGCCAGTCGGAGAAGAGGACGCTCAGAGGCCGTGACATACGCACCAGGGTGTATCTGACGCTCGAGGAGATTTCAAGCGGTTGCAATAAGGAAGTCACGATAGAGAGAATGCGCCCTTGTCCTGACTGCATGGGACGTGGCGCCGTGAATTCGTCGGATGTGAAGTCTTGTCCTACCTGTAAAGGAACAGGTCAGGTTCAGAGAGTAAGCAATTCATTTTTTGGAAGAAGCATTTCATACAGCACCTGTCCTAATTGTAACGGAACGGGTAAAGTGGTGACGAATCCGTGCAGAAAATGTTCGGGAACCGGACTTGTACGGGTTAAGGAGACAGTGTCCGTGCGGATTCCTGCCGGGGTGGAGTCGGGAATGCAGCTTACCGTTCATGGTGAAGGACATAGTGCGCCTCAAGGAGGAGTGAACGGCGATCTGCTGGTCGTTATCGAGCAGATGGAACACGCCAAATTGAAGCGTGAGGGTAATAACCTGTTCTATACCAGGGTTATATCCATAGCTGACGCCGTTCTTGGATGCGAGGTGGCTGTTCCTTGTCTGGATGGTGACTATAAACTGAAGCTCGCCCCTGGAACACAGAGCGGATATGTGGAGAAACTTCGCGGAAAGGGTTTGCCGTCCGTCAACAGTTACGGTAAAGGTGATCTTTATGTGAAGATTCTGGTTTGGATTCCGCGCAAATTGTCAAAAGGCTACAAGCAGATGTTTGAATCTCTTAGAGACAGCGGTGAGTCGGCTCCTGATCCGAACAGGGAAGATAAAGCTATTTTTGAAAAAGAAGCTAAGTTTTTCTAAAATTATTTTGCGGATTAAACAAAACTTTATATCTTTGCAATCCCAATTGGCAGCCTCTCGGTGAACGGTTTACCGATGCTGCGTTTAAGATTGGTTTTTTGATATGGACGCAATTAAAATTGTAGAGCAGGCTTTTGCACAGAACAAAGCTGCACAGTATCCGGATTTTAAAGCAGGTGATACTGTCATCGTTACTTACAAGGTAAAGGAGGGCGATAAAGAGCGCCTTCAGAAATTCAGAGGAGTTGTTCTTCAGATTTCCGGTGCTACTCCTTTCACCAGAACATTCACAGTTCGCAAGGTTGCCAGCGGTGTAGGTGTTGAGAGGATTTTCCCTTATGAGTCACCGTTCATCGAGAGCATCGAGCTTGTAAAGGTAGGTAAAGTTCGCCGTGCGCGTATTTTCTATCTTCGTGATCTTGCCGGTAAGAAGGCACGTATCCGTGAGAAGAAGATTGCAGTAAAGACTGCCGAGTAAGATATCCGGAGTTCGCTCCGGAACATCTGGCGCCTTAGCTCAGCTGAATAGAGCATTTGACTACGGATCAAAAGGTCATAGGTTTGAATCCTATAGGCGTCACAAGAAAAGCACTATAAGTTAATTACTTATGGTGCTTTTCTCTTTTTAGAACGTTCTTCCGAGCGAGATGAATGCTCCTATTTTTTCTGTCAGATTGTTCCACCCCAATTCACACGAGATAGGACCTATGATGGTGTCTATCGAATACTCTGCGGCTACTCCGACCAGATTGTCAGCATAAGAGGTGAAAAGATGATTCAGGCTTCCTGCCCTGGCATAGTTCATTTTGAGTGTCAGGTATTGGCTTCCTCTCAGGGTGCATCTTGCGTCAAGTCTCGCTATCAGCGCGTTGCCGACGGACGACGTATGGTATAATCCCGCAAATGGCAATTGTTCATAAAAATCATAGTCCATGGTGGTCCCTCCTATTTTCTGCGGATATACAGGGCTGTGCCCCAGCGCCATATCGTCTCCGTAGGAAGCAGGGAAGTTTTCGTCGCCCCAATGGCAGGCGTCATCGAAGTTAAGGGCTCCGTAGACTTGCGGGAGCAGTGTCAGATGGTCATTTGAGTTCAGTACGGTCTTGTACGATGCGTTAATGACGGTGAATGGTCTGAATTCTATACCTTTATCTCGGAAATGCAGCAGGTTCTCTCTTAGTTTGAAATACGCCTGGCTCCCGCTTGTCGGGAAATAATTGTTGTCCAGATTATCGTAATGCGCTTCTGCAAATAGGCTCAGTGTCCGTATAGGCCTCATCTTTGAGTCCAGGGACGTGGTCCAATACGATGACATTGCTCTGAGAAACGACATATTCTCGTATTGTGAGCCGATTTTTACGCTGGTCTTTACGTGCACCATATCTGAAAAATAGATTCTCAGCCTCTGGTCTACATAGCGGAGGTTATTGGATATCAGGCCGTCTTCATAAAGGTCGGCATCTCTTTTCATAATGTCGTAAGAGAGGGATATTTTAGGGAATTTTACCGGCAGATATGACAGTGTGGTGCTGAACGAAGGATTGTAGGAAAGCTTTGCTGTGAATTCTGCTTGGAATCCATGTATTATCTGCTCGTTTATCCCTATTCTCATAATTGACTGCAGCGCATCGTGATTGTCGAATCGCAGTCCCAGATTGAGAGTGTGAGGTTTTTGGGGGGTAAGTTCGAAGTTGATTATGTATTGCCCGCTTCCATCTTCTTCTAATGAGTAAATGACTGATGAATAAGCCCGTGTGCCATAAAGTGCCGATACGGCATTCTTTATGTTCTTCATGGTGATATTCTTTCCTGTACTTAGGCCGCAGTGATCGATGATCCAGTCTTTGTCCTGGGAATCTGCTCCTTTGATGTTTATCTGCGAAAGAGAAAATGTCTTGCCTACCAGATTATGTGCTTTGGGAGCCTGGTATTTCTGTTGGCAACTTCCATATTCCGCCAGGAAGTCGTGTACGCGCTGTAGCTCCCGTCCGTGCTTTTGGGCTTCCTTGTAGCCTATATCGGCCAATTCATTCATATTCTTCTGGCTGAAGTCCAATGAGCCTCTTCCTTTAAGGTCCGGATAAACCAGCACGTCGCAAGCCTGGTTATTTTCCTCAAGGCCGTTGCCGATGAAGATTTTGATTAGCTGGCTCACTTGTGAAAGGTATGGTTTGAGTTTCTCCGGGTCAGATTCCTTTTCAATCGCCAGATTCACTCCTATCACTATGTCTGCGCCCATATTGCGGGCTATGTCTACAGGGAAATTGTTCCGTATTCCTCCGTCCACGAGGGCTTGCTTTTCAGTGAAAACTGGATTGAAAACCCCGGGCATGCTCATGCTGGCTCTCAGTGCCAAAGGAAGGACTCCATGGGTGTGTATGTTCGCCGTGCCGTTTACGATATCGGTGGACACGCATACGAAGGGGATAGGCAGGTCGGCAAAGTCCATTTCTTCCGTATATCCTATGCTCATGTCATAGAAGAGGTTGAGGATATTGTTGCCCTCTATCACTCCGCTGGGCATCAGCGATTTAAGCATGTCGAAATGATTGGCCTCTCCATTGTTTTTCAGGTTGTCTAAGGTGAGCTCGCCCGTGCCGAAAGGAAAACTCAGGTCATATTTGTCGCTGTTGATTTTCTGCTGATACATCATTTGGTTTCTTTCGACTCCGTCTCCCAGATAGTACGGCCAGTCAAGGGAATACAGTATTTCGAGCATCTGGGTGTCGTCATATCCCAGACAGTACATCGCTCCTACGATGGAGCCTATGCTTGTTCCCACTACGAAATCGACGGGAATTCCGACTTCCCTGAGGTATCGTATCACCCCTATGTGGGCAAGTCCCTTGGCGCCTCCTCCTGAAAGGACCAATGCTACTTTGGGACGTTGCGGCGCAGAATCATAAGCCGCGGCCTCCATGTTTTCGGAGGGCGATGATAAGGACAGTAAAGCTGAAAGAACTATGGAGAGAAGCATAATATCAATTTTTATCACAAAGATACACTTTTCGCAAAAAGAACTTGAGCTATTATTCGTATATTTGCGTGATTTTATGCGGACAAAGCTGGTAATAAGAATGATAGGTGTATCGCTCCTTCTAGAGGCTGCGATGATGCTCTTTTCTGCCATGGTGGCTGCTCACGGCGAGAAGGATCCCAGTTTCGTCCCTCTGCTTTTCTCGGCAGTCATAGTCGGCATATTCGGGGCTTTCCCACGAATATTTGTACGGGACAATTCTTCTGACAATCATAGAATTACCATAAAGGAAGGCTATTACATAGTGGTAGGCTCATGGGTTTTCGCCTGTGTCTTCGGCACTATCCCCTATCTGATGTACGGAGGAGAGTTTACCGTAATAAATGCGCTGTTTGAAAGCGTGTCGGGTTTCACGACTACCGGAGCGTCTGTGCTCAGTGACATAGAGGCGCTCCCTTCCGGACTTTTGTTCTGGCGTATGTCTACAGCCTGGATGGGAGGTATAGGAATAGTGGCCCTTTTCTCAATGGTGATTCCCGCCGGTTCCGGCAACGGAGCGGTGCTTACGGGCGTGGAGGTGTCCGGAATTGCTCGTGACGATGCATCCACACGCGAAAAATCGCTTGTGAAGATGATGGTGACCACTTATCTTGTATTGACCGCAGTTCTGGTGTTCGTGCTGAAACTGTGCGGGATGAGATGGTTCGATGCGTTGACTCATGCTATGTCTACGGCAGCCACTTGCGGTTTTTCTACGAAGAATTTGAGTATAGCTTACTATAACAGTCCTTTGATAGAGACCGTTCTGGCCGTGTTTATGGTGCTTGCCAGCATCAATTTCTGCCTGATATACTCCCTGTTTACGCGGGACAAGCAGAAAAATCTGTTCCAATCCGAGGTGTCGAGAAGTTTCTTGTGCGTGGTGGCTCTCTGTGTGGTAGTGGTGGCTTTGAACCTGCTAGGCAGCGGGACGTATACCAGCGTGGCGGAGAGTCTGCGCAAGGCATTTTTTCAGGTTGCCGCATTTATCAGCACCACAGGGTTCTCTTCAGCGGACAGCAATTTATGGCCGGCGATGAGTATGGTGGTTCTTATAGGTTGCAGCATAGTGTGCGGATGTTCCGGTTCCACCTCCGGAGGCATGAAATTCGACCGTATGCTCGTATGCTTCAAGTCTGTCAGAGCCAAGTTGAAGGCATTGGCCAATCCTAATCAGGTGAATGTGGTGAAGGTGGACAGAAGGCCGATTTCCGAAAATCGAGTCTCCGATTCCAAGACGTTCATGGCCATTTATTTTTTCATTATTGCGATAGGCGCCTTGATAAACACGGGCTTCGGCATGGATATTCTCAGCGGGTTTTCTGCCAGTGTCGCCTGTCTTGGAAATGTGGGTCCCGGGTTTGGCCAGGTAGGTGTAATGAGTAATTATTCACAGCTTCCTTGGGTGCTCAAACTTACGGATTCCTTTCTTATGCTGCTGGGACGTCTGGAGATTTTTTCTCTTTTTTATGTTCTTCGCATACAGCCTAAAAGATAAGATTGAATATGAATGTGCAGATTATTTTCGATGTCTTGAAAGACTCTCTTGAAGTGTGTGCTTTTGTCACCGTGATGATGACACTGATAGAAGCTTTGAATGTAGAGTCGCACGGAGGGATTTTTCGAAAAGTAAAACGCAGCAGGGTAGGGCAGGTGGCCATAGGGTCATTATTGGGTATCATTCCCGGATGTGCAGGCGGATTCGCCGTGACATCCTTATATAATCACGCTCTTGTCAGTTTCGGCGCGCTTGTCGCCATGATGGTGGCTTCCTGTGGAGACGAAGCTTTCATAATGCTGTCATTGTTCCCGGTCAAAGCCTTATGGATAATGCTTTTCCTGTTTGTTCTCTCTTTTCTGACGGGACTCGCGGTGGACAGCTTGAAAATAAAGGCCAGGCATTGTGACGATATAGATATCTCTGAAGACGAGGATCTTCAGCACTGCAAGCATCACAGGACTCTAAAAGTCTTTTTGAAGGAAAATGTACTTCATCACGTGATTATAAAGCACATCCCGAGGGTATTCGCGTGGACTTTTTCTGTGCTTTTGCTTATTGCCGTCCTTCAGCAGTATGTGGACGTAAATGCCTGGATAAGCGACAAGACTGTTCTTATGATAATACTGGCAGCCCTGATAGGCATAATACCTGAATCAGGGCCGCATCTTATTTTTGTAACTCTGTTTGCCCAGGGGATTGTTCCGCTTCCTGTCCTGTTGGCAAGCTGTATAGCTCAAGACGGCCACGCAGGACTTCCGCTGTTGGCGGAGAATAAGAAAAGTTTCTTTTTGGGCAAAGCCATCAATGTGGCGCTGGCGATAATCGTAGGCTTAATTGCAACCTTCGCCACAGCAGCCTGAATCCCCGCAACCGCCTTCGCAGCCTCCCTCACAACCGTCTTCGCAGCCACCGTCTTTCTTCTTGCCGCAACCGCATTTGTGTGTAAGTCCATTGGCCAATTCCTCCTCGGTGGCTTCTCTTACGTTTACGACACTGCCCGTAAAATGTAAGGTTTTTCCTGCCATCGGATGATTGAAATCCATAAGGACAGACTCTGCTTTCACTTCTTTGACAGTTCCTTGAACGACACCGCCATCTTGGTTCATCATAGGGATTACACGACCTATCTGCAGAAGGTCCTCTCTTACTTTTCCGTCAATGGCAAAGGCGCTTAGAGGCAGTTCGAAGAGATAATCCGAGCTGTAAAGCCCATATCCTTGCTCAGGGGTGAGGGTGAATTCGAAATCCTCACCTATCTGCTTTCCTTCTACTTCCTGCTCGAATTTTGGAAGAAGCATGCCTTTCCCGTGTATGTATTCGAGGGGTTTTTCGGCAGATGCCTTGTCTGCCACGGCTCCGTCAACTATAAGGGTATAGCTGAGCGCCACTACTTTGTTCTGTTCTACTTTCATATTAAAAAAAATTATTCTCCACTGAAATCTACGTTCTTGAATGCGATGGACGGTATGAGTTTGCTCATACATCTGCGGGTGTCATCGGCCGCAAGGAAGAAATTTGACCATAAGGTAAGGAAATTGCCGGTGATGAGCATCTCCGTGACGGGACGCAAAAGACAGCCGTTTTTGAATTCAAATCCTTCCACCCCATATGAGAAATCGCCGGTTGCGCTGTTGCAATTACCTCCGTTAAAGCCGGTTACAAGTATTCCGTCGGAACACTCTTTAAGCAAGTCGTCGAGTCCTGATCCTTTGGCCGTCGGTTTCAGACAGACCCTTGTACTGTCCTCGATGGTCGGGCGTACGCCCATTTTATTGCCTATATATGTGTTTATGAAATATGTTTTAATCTCGCCGTCCCTTATGATGTCCATCTCTGAGGTGGCCACTCCTTCGCTGTCGAAAAGTCTGGATCCGCTTTCTCCTTTGATAAGAGGGCAGTCGACAAGATTCATTTTCTCGCTGAAGACTTTCTTTCCCAGACTTTCCACGAGAAATGAATTGTTCTGCTGAAGAGAGTATCCATTGAGCGCGCTGAGAACAGGAGTTACCAGTTTGGCGGCCACATCGCTGCGCACTACCATGGTCCTTTTTCCGCTTTTTACGGCTTTTGCCCCTATCTGCGCGACAGCACGCTCAAGCGCCGTTTTCCCTATATCGGACAGATCCAGATCTTTCAAAAAAGGTGTGGATGTCCAGTAATAATTGCTGTATTTGTTGCCGTGACTGTCTTCTATGGTCACTTCGCTGGCATATTCGAAGGATGTTTCACGGTGTCTGCAGAATACCCCGTTGGAATCGAGGATAATGGAATCGAATTCTGAGTCGCTGTATTGGCCCTCCTCTGAAATAATGCTGTAGTTCTCTCCTTTAGTATTGATATCCAGGCTTTCGCTCAGGGCCAATTCTTTTCTTCGCCCGCTGTCAAGATGCTCGTAATTGCTGTCGTAGAGCCCGAGTTCATCACCTTTGAGTGCCGTCGTAGCGCATCTTTCTTTCTGAGGGAGTGTTCTGTTGGGGTCTTTTTCAAGCATGCGGGTGATTTGTGCCCCGGTCCTGACGAACCCTGCCAATTCATTCTCTTCCAGCCTGTTGGTTGAGAAGGCCGCGAATTTGCCATCTATGAAAAGTGACAGGCTGAGACTCTTGTCCATGCAGTGTGTCACTTTATCCAATTGGCCGTTAAGAGTGTCGAGAAGGTCGGAAGTGCTCTTGCTCAAGGTCACTCTGCATTGAGCAGCTCCTTCTTTTCTGGCAAATTCCAGCGTTTTTTCAGCCAGTTCCAGTTCTTTCTGTTCTATCATAATCCTCCTCCTACTGTCAGATTGTTGATTAGTACGGACGGAATACCGCAGCTAACAGGTGCGCTTTGGCCTTTTCCGCAGGTCCATCTCCCGGTGTCGACCTTGAGGTCATTTGCTACGGCCTCTATGTTCCTAAGTGCGTGCGGACCGTTTCCGATTATGTTTATATCCTTGATTGGCATAGTAAGTCTGCCGTTTTCAATAAGAAAGCCGCTTTTGACATAAAAGGTGAAATCACCCTCTCCGATTTTCACTTCTCCGTTGGCGAACTCATCGACATATATCCCGTTTCCGGCCAATTTGATGAGATCTTCCACGCTCCCGTCGTGTCCGCTCTCCATATAAGTGGATCTCATTCGCGGGATGGGATTATATCTGAATGACTCCCTTCTTCCGTTGCCCGTAGATGGTACTCCGTAATATCTGGCGCTGATTCTGTCGTGCAGAAAGGATGTCAGGACGCCGTCGCTGACCATATAGGTCTTTTGTCCCGGCACGCCTTCATCGTCGTAATTGAGGCTGCCCCTATATGAGGGAAGGGTGGCGTCATCCACTATGTTGATGCCTTTTCGGCATATCTGTTTGCCCATCTTGTCGGAGAAGATTGATTGGCCTTTTCTGTTGAAGTCAGCTTCAAATGCGTGTCCCATAGCTTCGTGCAGCAGTATCCCGGAAGCTCCTGCCGCCATTACAACGCTCATCTGTCCTCCTTTAGGACGTTTGGCTTCAAACATCTCATCCACCCCCGCGGTAACTTTCTTTGCCAATTCTTCAACAAGTTCTGCATTGAAGAACTCCGACCCCATCCTCAAGCTTTTGGATGCGCTTTTCGTCTGGTATGCTCCGTTCTGCACATAAACCACGGTCACGTTCAGAGAGCACAGCGGACGTATGTCTTGGGTAAGCTCGTCGAGGGAGTTATACATCATCACCTCGCTGAGTGAATATGAAAGGGATGCCACTATCTTGTCCGTTCTGTTTTCAAGAGATCGTATCTTGCTGTCCAGAGACTGGAGTATGTTCACAAATCCGGCAGGAGAAGAGTCATAAAGATTTTTCTTCATTGGATAGAAGTTGTTTTCTGCATCAGACGGCGTCTTTTGATATTGTCCTGAGGTGTTTATTCCACTGCTGATGAGCCCTGCCGCGCGAGCAGCTTTAATCAGGGACGGCATATCGGTGGATTCGGAATAGGCATAGCCTGTCTTTTCTCCGTCCAGTACACGTATGCCGCATCCGTAGTCCCGATGATAGCCTCCGCTTGAGACTTCTCCGTCACGAAGCAGAAGATTCCATATGGTGCTGTTCTCAAAGAAAAGATCGCAGTAATCTCCACCTTTACTCAGCGCTTCACGGCATAGAAGCTCCATCTGGCTCTTCTGGATAGCAAATTTTTCTGATAGAAGCATATTTGTCTTTGTCTTTAATCTGAATATTGTCTTTCGTCCCCTCAGCCACTACGGCGAAAGGACTTTTTGAGTTGTCTGCCAACACCCATCTGTTGCAGATAGGGCAGTATATTTCGAAAAAATACTTGAGCCCCATGACGTAGCGTCGCCTGATGACATCTTCAGGAATGTTATGTCCTCCGCTCTCGACTCTTTTCCTCACTCTGCTGATGGCCAATTCCACTGAATTCAGCCAGAAATAAAGAAGCGTCACTTCGTATCCCAGGCTCTGCGCCTCTTTGATGGTATTCGTAAGTGAGCGCGTGGCAAGAGTGGTTTCTATGATGAAATCAGTTTTTTTAGAAAGCAGGTATTTGATTTTCATCAACATATATCGGCTTGCTATTACCGAAGCCGCCGATGGGTTGAATGGGGAGAGACTCTTGGCAAATTCATCGGAATTGACAAGCTCGCTGCATTCCAGCAGTTCGGGAAGCAGACTGTAGGATGCGGTGGTTTTCCCTGAACCGTTGCACCCTGAAAGAATAAACAATCTAGGCATTTTTCGTCACTCCTACTCCAAAAAGGGCGAAGTCTCCAAGCAGAGGGTCATCTGGCCATATCTGTCTGAATTGCTCCGTGATTTCTTTTGCGGTGATTATGTCTTTGCTTTTACGCTGAGTGAGTCCAAGGCTGCAGGCTTGAGTGTAAACGTGTATGTCAAGCGGCATTATAAGGTCTTTGGGTGAGGTCGAACTCCATATTCCCAGATCCACTATTCCGTCGTTTCTTACCATCCAGCGTCTCAGCATATTTATTTTTTTGTTTGCGGCTTTAGGGTCGTCTTTCTGCCCGTAGACCATAGTTCTCATTTCTCCTGCGGACAGGCCTTCCAGACTGTCTGTCTGCAAGTAAAGTCCGCGAAGCCGCGAGAGAATCTGAGCAATTTCGCTCCATTTGACCGTCCTGTGAAGACTGGTCTGGTCATTCCGGTAATCTGCACTGAGTACATAATCGAGAGGTGCCCAGTTCATCTCGTCGAAAAGCCTGGTGCAGTCCCTCACTATCATGTTCCTTCTTCCCCACGCCAAATGCGCGGAAAGCACGGCGGCGATTTCTATATCTTGCCGGCTCGCTCCTCTGCGGGCGAATTCGCGGGGAAAGCATATGGGATCTTCAGAAAAATAGGCCGGATCATTATATTTTCCGGCCCATTCCTTGAGCTGTTCCTTTAATTCTTCTTGCATTCAGGGATATTCTTGAGCACTTCTTTGAGGAATTCCCATATCTTTTCGACAGAAGGGATATAAGCCCTCTCGTCAGGAGAGTGTGGGCTAAGAAGTGTAGGTCCGCAGGATACCATATCCCAGTGTGGATAGGCTCCCGAGAGAATACCGCATTCCAATCCGGCGTGTATAGCCATCACTTTAGCCTGCGTGCCGTAGAGTTTAAAGTATGTCTTGGTCATTACGTCCAGAATCTCCGAGTTAGGATTAGGCGCCCAACCTGAGTATGCTCCGCTCAGCGAGAAATTGGCCCCGGCCAGATCAAATACGGCTTTCATTTTTTCGCAGAGAGCCATTTTTGCGGAATCCACCGAGCTTCTGAGAAGGGAATTGACACTGTATTTTCCGTCCTTGATGCAGACCATAGCCATATTGTTGGAAGTTTCCACCAGTCCAGGGATACTTGAACTCATTCTTTCTACGCCATCGGGACAAGCCAATATGGCGCGGAGGATGGTTTTCGCGTCGTTCTCATCTACGTATTTTTCGTGAAGGCCTTCAGTCTGAGTGAAATTGATGCTCATGTCAGGATCTGTGATGGCGTATTCGCTGAGGATTTCCTTGGCCTTGGCATTTATGAAATTTCTGGCCTTTTCCTCGTCTTTGACGTAAAGTGTGGCGAAGCATTCTCTGGCGATGGCGTTGCGAAGTGTCCCTCCTTCCATATTCACGAGCAGAACATCTTCTTCACTGAGGAGTGGAAGAAGTATTCGTGCGGCTATCTTGCTGGCATTGGCCCTATAGAGAATGATGTCCATCCCCGAATGTCCTCCTTGACAGCCTTTTACGCTGAAATCGAACGTTTTGTATCCTTCGCTTGCTTCTTTGCTTGCGTATACGCCTTCGGCTGAAGCGTCTACTCCGCCGGCGCATCCGACGTATAGTTCTCCTTCCGTTTCCGAGTCCAGATTGATTAGGATATCTCCTTTCAGAACGCCGGGTTCAAGTGCCTGGGCTCCGGTCATTCCTGTCTCCTCATCATAGGTGACAAGAATTTCAATAGGACCGTGAGGAACATCTTTGCTTTCGGCTACTGAAAGCGCAAGGGCTACACCTAATCCGTCATCTGCACCGAGAGTTGTGCCACAAGCTTTGATCCAGTCTCCTTCGATGCGTGTTTCGATAGGATCGGTAAGAAAATCGTGAACCTTGTCTGAATTCTTCTGAGGGACCATATCCATATGTCCCTGCAGAACCACCCCTTTCAGATTCTCGTAGCCTTCGGTTGCCGGAACTCTTATGATGACATTGCCTGTCTTGTCTGCAAATGTCTCCAAATTATGCTCTTTGCCCCAGTTCAGAAGGTACTCTCTGATTTTTTCCTCGTGTTTTGATGGACGAGGAATTCGTGTAATCTTATAGAAATTGTTCCATACTACAGATGGAGTGAGATCTTTGATAGTCATAATATCATTGTTTATAAATTAATCGTTTCCATTGTGCCTTCAAGGTAGACAGGCGTGCGCAAATGGCATACCACGTGGTCGAAATAGCAGAGTTTTATCACACAGAATGCGGGAACCCTGTAATGCAGGACATCCGCGCCAGACTTTGTCTGCAGGTTCTTCGCCTGCTTTGGGGAATTGCTTTCAATCGTGATTTCCAGATAATATGGTTCGCCTTCCGGCGAGCCGCTTGGCAGGATGCCAAGAGTGGGGCTGAAACAGAACGCTTCTATTCTTTGCGGGCTGTCTTTTGACAGGACGAAGTCGAAATTGACCTCGTGTTCATAAGTGCTGACGCTTGGTAGAAAATCCTGCATAAGCGCCTGTTCTTCTTTTTCCAAAGCCTTGAGCGCATCACCAAGAGCCTGACCGCTATAGGTGGCGTCGGTATTCCCTATCGTTATGTTGTATCGGTTTTCACGGTACAATTTTATCTTTTCGGCCGCCTGCTGTGCGCGTTGGTAGATTTTTTTGGAATTGGCTTCAGGCGGCACAAGCTCATTTTTCTGTGTCAATCGGCATACCGTCTCCTTATTTATGGAAGCAGATGGAAGAGAAACGTATCCGCTTTCCAGAAGAGTGTTGAATGCAGATTGTGCCTGCTCGCCCGCGGAGATGAGGTACGACTCGCTTGAGGAGCATTCGTTTTGCACGCTGAGCTTTATTTCCGAAATGGAAAAAATGGTACTGTCGTGCTCTATGGTGCTGAGCCCCAGAAGAGACGAACTGTAGCGGGAGTACACTCCGGAGCGGATGTCCTGCTCCAGGGATTGGACATTTACGGTAACTACGCTCCTTGGCAGAGAGTAGGCTACAAATTTCTTAGGTGCCTTTCCTTGCGCGGTGATACCCACGGTAAGGATGGAGAGGGCAATTGTCGCGATGTGCTTTTTCATACCTAATCTATTTTTTTCCATCTTCTATGAGACCAAAGATAATTCCCGGGGTCTTTTCTGATGTCCTGTTCAAGCAGATCGTAGTATTCGTCCATAATCTGCTGGACGCTTTTCTGTGAGGCGTCATCACAGATGGTCTTGAATTCGAAATTATAGTTCCTGTTCCCCTTGCGTCTTGTTATCGAGAGATAGCAGACGGCCAGATGGTATTTTTGTGCAACGGCCGCTCCTCCGCTCATGGTTCTGGTTTTTCTTCCCATAAAGTCCACCATAATGTAGGACGGTGCGGTGAAATAGGGCCATTGGTCTGTCACCATAAAGTAGAACATCTTTTTATCCATATGCGTGAGTATATGGCGTATGATGTTGGAGGATTCCACCAGGTTCTCGAATGTTTTATGGCAGGCTATCCTGTTCTCTTTGAAGATTTCATCCCACATGGGGTTGCGGAGTTTTCTATAGACTACTCCGGCATTGTCAAAGCCAATACTGAAATCTTTTCCCGTGTAATTATAGTAGGGGATGCCTCCGTAGAGTTCCCAGTTCCCGGAGTGAGAGCAGAGAACTATCACGCCTTTCGCTGCCTCGCAGAGCCTGTCGGCTTCTTCAGGGTTTACGATTTCCACTATGTGGGAGCGGTGCAGTCTCCTGCCGTCGCATCCGCCGAACCATATCATCTCGCAGACTATCTGTCCGAAATGGATGTAAAAATCGCGAATTATCTTTCTGTTCTTTCTGGAACTGTTCTCCGGAAAGGCTTTTTCCACGTTGTCTTTCACCACTTTATACCTGTACCGCACTATATGACGTGCGATAAAGCCCACGATGTAGGCATTGAAGTGCTGAACACTTAAAGGCAGCTTGGCTACCAGGTGCATCAACGCGGTAATAAGCCTTTTTCTCATCTTCTAGTCGTTTGTAGCCGCTTCGATTTTCTTGAGCATGGCGAACATTATTATCGCAGAGATAAGGCAAAGGCCTATAAGTATGCTCCAGTTGGCCATCAGAGGAATTTTGTTCCAAAGTTTTGAAGGAATGCTGCTCAGGTAGTTTCCTATGGCGGTGGCGGCAAACCATCCTCCCATCATCATTCCTTTGTATTTAGGAGGGGCTACTTTTGTCACGAAGCTGATTCCCATAGGGGAGAGCAGCAGCTCTGCAAAAGTAAGTGTCAGATAAGTGCTTATGAGCCAACTTGGACTGAGAACCGGCTCTGTCTTGTCTGCCAGGTCCATAGGGGATGTCAATCCTACTGAAGCTATCGTGATGATGACGAATCCCAGGGCTGCCACAAGCATTCCGAGGGCGATTTTCTTAGGTGCGCTAGGTTCTTTGCCTTTCTTGGCAAGAGCGGAGAACAGTGCCATCGACACAGGGGTGAGAGCTACCACGAAGAACGGGTTGAACTGCTGAAAATCAGATGGCTGAGCCGCTATCGTTGGATTCATATGTGCGTATAGAGCATAGGCTCCGCCCCAGAGTATGAGGGTTACGGCCGCAAGTATTCCTTTGCTCTTTTTGGTCTCTGCCTGAAATGCTCCGAAAAGAGTATAGACTGAAATCGCGATGAGGGCCAGACTTCCTATGTTGAAGCAAAGCCTCATCGGTCCCTCGATGGCGAGGTTGGTGTATTTTTTCGCGAAGAATGTGAGCGCGCTTCCGTTCTGATGGAAGGCCATCCAGAAGAATATCACTACAGCGAACACCAGAAGAAGTGCTACAAGCCTGTCCTTGGTCTGCTTAGGGGTAAGCTCCACGATATTGGCTTCCTGCTTTTTAGCCTGTTTGGTGTTCACGTCTGCGTGCTTGAACCATTTGCGGCAGCTGAAATAAATGGCCACCGACAGGATGAGAGAGATGCATGCTACGCCGAAGCACAGTCCGTATGCACCTGACAGGGCCTCGAGGTATGCAGGGTCAGTGTTGGCTGCGTCATACACGAATCCGTGCCCGCTGAGGTAGATGTTCGTGATTTTCTTGGCCATGGCCGGCGCGAACATGGCGCCTATGTTGATGGCCATATAGAACAGGCTGAAAGCGGAGTCGCGTTTGTCTGCGTAATCCGGATCATCATACAGATTGCCCACCAGAACTTGCAGGTTTCCTTTGAAAAGTCCTGTGCCGACTGCTATCAGTGCCAATCCTGCGAACATTATGTATTTGGCCGCGTCTCCGCTTGTCGGAAGAGTCAGGGACAGATATCCCAGAAACATTACTCCGATTCCTATCGTCACGCATTTGCCGTAGCCTATCTTGTCCGCAAGGATGCCTCCGAAGAAAGGCATGAAATATACTCCTGCGAGGAAGATGGCGTAAACGTTCCCGGCAGCGGCTTCGTCCCAGCCGAATTTGGCTTGCATAAGTAAGGCCAATATGGCCAGCATCGTGTAGTAGCCGAAACGCTCTCCTGTGTTTGCGAGTGCGAGAGCGAACAGGCCTTTAGGTTGTCCTTTAAACATATATAGTACTTTTTATTATTGATTCAGTACGCGTCAGCCTTTTCTCTGGAAGGCCATCTCACAAATTTAATAAAAAATAATCGCTTTGCATGCATCTGCGGTCGCGACACGGACTCAAAAAGTCTCTGCTACGCCTTGTTATTATTGGCAAAGGTCCTTAGTCTTGCTATATCATTGAGAGTCCCGGCACAAAGAGTCCTGACCGGAGGGCCGGCACCATATGTCCTGATAGGATGCCTGTCAGCGAATGGCCGGCCTGACGCGTCACAATAATGAAATAGTTTCCGTTCAGCCCTATCAAATCAATATGTATGTGTTGATTTTATCAACATGGTTCAAATTCTGGCATCTCTGCACTATGAGTCCCGCCAGGTGAGGACTTTTTCCGCCGTTTATGTCCTCACCTGAACGGGGCGGGTGCCATAGAAGGCCGCCAGAGCCATGTGGGTCTGCCAGGTAGGGAACTTTAAGGCCGTTTATGTCCTCACCTGAACGGGGCGGGTGCCATAGAAGGCCGTCAGAGGCAGGTGGACTTGCCTAGGCAGCGGTAAATCTGTTTCAGTGGGCAGCGTGGAAGGCGTCGTGAAACCTGACAGGCGATTTCCTCCTTCTCATTATCGGAGAGTTGGGCATAAGTCCTTCCCCTCAACAACTCCTTATCGACAATCCTGCATATATCCACATCGCCCGTATAATCTTTTACGCTTCGTCTGCGTTCATTCATCTGAAGTTCCTCTATATCGCAAGATGGCTCTATCTGACTGATATCTAAAGGCTTTTCGTTCGCGTCAGGCTTGTCCATATCAGCATAGGAAGGCCGGTTTATGTAAAACATGTAATTTTTCGCGGTCATATATAGCTTTTCGACAGCCGGGATTTCCAGAAATGACTTCGGGGAGATCATACCCTTGTCGTTCAGATAGAGTGAATCGGGTAGAGACAAGTTCTTGGAATAGAAAGATGAGCGGACCTTGTGGCTTCTGATCTCATTCAGACAAAAATCCGAAGCGAAGACATAGCGGGCGGAACAGAATTCATATCCTATCGCCGTGTCTGAAACAAGATGGTGAACGGGATTTCGCAGAACATAATTTACCGCATGAAGTATACGGTAAAGAGAATTCAGAGACGCAGTATGGAAGTTCCGTTCTCCAAGGCGGCCCTTACGGCAATACTTGAAATTGAACCATCGCGTATAGGCGTTCCTGTAATTGGACACGAATCTTGATATGTCAGGGGATTGGACTACAATATGCACGTGGTTGGACATAAATGCATAGGCGTATATGTGTGAACCCGTCCTGTATGCGGCCAATGCCATTTTTGTGATTCCGGACCTGTAGTCCTCTTCTTCGCGATGCAACAGTTCGTCCTCCGACTTGATGCAGATGTGTAAAAGATCATATTTTTCCATAATTCAAGTTTTGTCGGTCCTTCCAGCGAAAATTATGCCGAGCATTTTGATGAAGTGCCTTTGAAAAATTCATTTTTCTGAAATGATGATCAAAATTGAACTTGAGGAGCGCAGTAAGCTGATGCGGCGTTAAGAACTTGGGCTAAATCGACGTTTTTTCTTCGATTTAGCCCAGTTTCGCAATTGCCGGCTGGAATTGCGGCAATTGGTGTCCTATTGAAGAAAACAGGACGGGTATAAAGTTACCTGCCTTGCGGGACTTGGCCCACCTGCCTCTGACGGCCCTCTGTGGCACCTGTATCGTTCAGGTGAGGACATAACCGGCCATAAAGTTCCTCACCTGACAGGCCTACCTACCTCTGGAGGCCTTCCGGGGCATCCACCGCATCCAGGTGAGGACAAAAACGGCCATAAAGTTCCCTACCTTGCAAGCCCACCTGCCGCTGACGGGCATCCTGGCAGGACACATGGTGCGGTCTGGAATGGATATCTACACGTCGATGTGGATAAACGAAGACTTTATGTTGATGCGATAATGGGCAGACTCACGGCCGAGGGGTGTACACAGAATCGAACTGAAAGGTGAATCCCTGCGTCGGAAAAATCAAAAATAAACTTACCTTAGCAGTACTTCATCGCAACCACTTCTGAAGTGGTACATTTCAAACCGCTACAAAAGGTACATTTATCCCGCTATTGGCATCAATGAAACGGTGGACCATGATCTATGGCGCGCTTCAGGATATTTCCAATTCAATATCAGTTTTTTACAAAGGTGAGCTTTTCCCAAAGGCTGCGTGGAATGAGCTGCCAGAAGAAAACGACGACGCTCCAGCGCCAGTCAAATACACAGACCCTTTTCCGTCGGCGGAGCGCTTTCATCACGCAGTACGCAGCCTTCTCCGTTGAGAGCGTCATCGGGTAACGCTTGACGGGATTCAGGAGGTTCGTGGCCACGAAACCAGGACGGATGTCGGTGAATCGCACGGGTATTTTTTCCATTCGGGAAAGCTGAACAAGTGCGGAAATGTAGGTCTGTTGCATCTTTTTCGTGGCCGAATATGCAGGGGCTGTCCCCATTCCCGCTGTGCCTGCTATGGAGGTGATGACGGCAATGTGCGCCTTGTGGTTTTTATCGTACGATTCGGGATGGCTGCGCACATAGCCCATAAAATAATCCACCATCCTTACCATTCCCTCGCAGTTGGTCCGAACTGTGCGGATTTCCTGGTCGAGGGCCAACTCTCTGTTTTGGTAGCCAACGCCGGAGACATAGAAAAACAGGTCGGGCGCGCCGGTTTCCGCCAAAAGAGTTTCGAGGGCGGCTGTTGCATTTCCATCGGTCACGTCCAACTGCGCAATGCTCACACGTTCTGCTCCATACTTTGAGCGGAACTCTTCCAGGGCTTCGGCTCGTCTGCCGGCAATCCCCACGCGCCATCCTTCAGAGACCATACGGGATGCGATTTCCCGGCCTATGCCGGATGTCGCACCTATGATTATAGCTGTGTTCATAGCTCTATGATATGAGGTTTTACATCAGGGTCGTGGTTTGCGAGGGATTCGATGCAGCCGGGTGACAGGCTTTGCTCCCGTATCCATTGGAGAGACTTTTTCTGCAGAGCCTTGTCCTGTGATATTCCTGAAGTTATGAGTTCCTCCCAAGACTTCCTCGCATATCCGCCATCTGCGAAGAGCAGCACGAACTTGCCCTCCGCATTCGTAAGCTTTACGGCACACTGACCCGCACTGTGTCCGGGAATATTCACCATCACAACCGAGCCGTCACCAAAGAGATCGAATGATTTGCCCGCAGGACCTTCGCCGCCGTTCCAGTCGAAGCCTTCCAGATGCGTTCCATCCCACCATCGGCTCTGATAGCGGATGCGCTCCGCAAGGCCTTTGCGAAGGTTGCGCGGACTCAGCTCATCGTTTGCCACGAGAATCTTCTTTGCGTCAGACACCTGTCTCAATCCGTTGGCGTGGTCACAGTCGAGGTGGGTCAAAAGAACATAGTCAAGCCCGGATGGCTTTATGCCAAGAGTGGCGAGTTGCTCATCTATAGCTTGCCCCTTTGCGATACGCCCTTGGTTGACGTTATAAAGGAGTACGGAGCCGAGGGAACGGATTTGCGCCTTCCTGTCATAAACTCCGTCCGGACTCATCTCACGGTGCCAACCCGTATCGACGAGAATCAGCCCTTTCGGATGTTCTACGAGATATGCGCTGACCGGCAGCCACAGCCAGTCTTTCTTCGGGGTCGTAATGCCGGAAGCCTTGAGAAGGCCGCAGTCATCCCCTCCGAATGGCAGATATGGAGAGACGTGGACCTCACCGGTGTGGAAAATATGGACTTTCATCGTGTTTGATTTTATATTGCTTTGCAAAGACAGGAGAAATCATTCTCCCATAAGAGAGGCCAGCAGTGAAGCGAAATCGTCGATTTCCCTCTGGACACTGGCACGTTCCAGCGAGGCCATATACTTGTCTCGAATCTCCTTCCGTATTATTGTCCATCGGTAACCCCCTGAAGCCAGCATAACATTCATAAGGAATCTTCCCATCCGGCCGTTTCCGTCCATATAAGGATGGATGAAGGTGAATATGAAGTGCCCGAGGACAGCTCTCACCCACGCATCCTCCTCGGTCTTGAGCAAATCGAACAAAACGGGCATAGCGTCCCTTACCGCTTCAGAATTCAGAGGTGTATGCATAGAGTTGCGGATATATACCTGATTGGTCCTGTAGCCGACAATGTCTGAAGCTTTGATGATACCCGCCATCACCGATGGAGCAAACATCTCCTGATACCATATCCTATGGTCTTTTTCAACGACGGTTCCTGCATTTGCTCCTCCAAGTATGGCCCGCAGGCTTTTCTTGACTTCCTGAAATGCCTGCCAATATCCGCGGGCAGCCAGAGCCGCCTTGTCATCTTTGTCCGATGAATTTTCATCAGGCTTCCAATTGCCGCTTCGTACTTTCTCGATCAACTCTTCCGACACCTTGTATCCCTCAATAGACAAAGAATGATAGGCGTCAAGCTTATAGCGGTCTTCGACATCTTTCATATAAGCCTCGATATCCGTATGCACAGTAACCGAAGGCTTGACGGAAAGTACCGGGTCGCGCATACTCCGCCACATCAGATGGATACGGGTCGCATATGGAGAGATGTCTCTGATAAACTCGTACTTATCAGCAAACGGATCTTCCTCACGGATCACATATCCAAAACGCTCCATTGTAGATTTGATTTCATCAGCCACGGGGAGCATCTGCACATTCCTGAAAGCGCCGACCAGCCTTCCCGCACGGGACGAACGGCCTTTGTCAAGCAGGTAAGGCAGCACTTCCGCTGAATCCCTGACGGCCGCCAAAGCGGTTCGGGCAGTTATGCCGCTGCGCCGGAAGAGTATTGGCGATGCCATCACCAATGCTTCAGGAATACTGTACACGTTCAAGCCATAACGTCCCTCCTTGATGACCTTGGCCGCACAATCGGCTTTGAGAAAGAATATGCTGCATCCGAACGGCAGGGTCACGCTTGAATTGCTGCATTTCGGCGATCTGACAATAAGCTGCTGGAGCACAGTCCAGTTGCCGGTCTGCACATCCAATGAAACCTCGGCTGACAGGCACCACTCTTCTCCCAGCTTTTCACGCACATATTCCGAAACGAAACGCCAATAAGATATGTACCAGGCAGTTGTGTCGCCAGACGCAGCAGACGGGTCGGACTGGATATACCAACCGCCAACGACTTTCATCAGAAATCCGTTTTTCACAAGTCGCTCCAAATGGGTTCTGCTGATGTCTGCAGACCTGATTATAGAACTGCCTCCGGCTTCTTGAATCTGTCTCAATGCATCAAGTGACTGTGCCAGTTTTTCAGAAGGTGCTGCCATATGTTTGCAGTGTTACACATAAATTCCCGCTGCAAAGTTACACTTAAATTTTTGCTGTGCAAATACAATGGGATTTTTCTTCAGAATTCTTCGGAAAAACCTTCGACAAATTCTACGAAAAATTTTGCCCCCGGCAGATTGCCTATTTCCTCAAAAATCTGTAAAGGTGGAGGTTATGTCTGTCCGCCTTTCCTTATTCTGAAGCATTTCGACAAATTACACTTCAGAGGTAAGCGTCTCCGGGATGCCGTAGGCAGGCCAGCCTGAGGACTTTCCCGTCGTACCGGGCCGCCACTTTCTTGTATGCCTTTAGGCCGTCGGACTGTATGGTTCCCTCGTCGCCCTCCAGTTCATCCAGAATGACGTTCTCGCTAAGTGAGCCATCGTCATAGAAGAAGTAGGAGAGGCCAAGGTGTACGGCGATGATAACCCAAAGATAGCCCTTGCTTATCGCAAAGCTAAAAGCCTTCTTTCTCTGGCTCCTTTTTCATGCTGATTTTTCAATCACTATTTACAGTACATGGAGAAAACAATCAGCAACAACGATATTTCCGACCTTCTGACTAAACCGTTTACGCCGGTGGTAGAGGAGCCGATTAACCACATCCTCCTTCCTCCCCGAATCCTCAATGCTCTGTCAAAAGCAAATTAGAAGAGTGTAGGATCGGAATCCTGCTCCTTTAACGTATAATACATCGTTCGTTTTTCCTTTCTCGATCTAATTCGGGGGATGGCCTCAACGAGTTTTTTGATGATCTTGATAGGCTCATCTATCGAAAGAAGCAAACAAATCTCCTTTAGTGAACGCTCGGACTTATGTAGCAATTCTGTAACATCCAGTACGAACTGAGCCTTATCGTCATCCGTCGCGAGTTTCTTACGTATTGCAGACCGCTTGCTGCCAGACTTCTTTCTGGCCTTGAGTTCTTCTTCAGTAAAGGGAACAAAATCCTCATCACGCGAAGGATAACGTCCCTCGATATACATCTTGACAAGTTCAGCGTGAGAAAGAGGTCTGGTAATATCTCTGTTGTCCGGATTTAGATTATAATCAAGCAGGACAATATCAGATTCCTTGGCCTTTTCCCGAATCTTCTCGATGATTCTGTGAACCTCCGGCACATTGTCAAGGACAAACTTGTAGCTGGGGATGTAGATGTACCGCCTTGCATCGGCATAATCGAGAATAGTCTGGGAATAAACGCCGTAACGGTGCCCAAGGGGCCGACCGAACTTCCTAACCGTCCGTTTGATGTTTTTCATCGTATCATTGCGGAACATTTGAATGTCAATGTCGGCTTCCTCAAAAACTTTGAGCCCCTGCCAGATTGCCTCTACGCAGGTGGCTTTCATGTCCCGGGAGTCCCCTGGAATGGGAATGTTGCGATGAGGATAGAATGGGCTAAGAATCTGGCCGTAGTGGTATGGGGAGGATGAGGTAATGTCCAGAATGTAAGCTCCTGGATAATCCTTATGTATTCGCTCCAGACTACGTTTTTTATTGGCAACGGTTATCATTTTGACTATATGCTAATTACATTAGAATGGCAAATCATCTGACGGGTCATAATCACGTGACGGTCTTGCCGGAGCCGGAGGTGGAAATCTGGATAACTGCGACCGGAAAGAGTCCCAACTATCAATGAAGTTTTCAGGAAAGACAATGTACTCCAGAGGGATGAACGTTTTTACCATTACTTCAGCCTGGTGCTGCTTGAAAATCTCGCTATCGTTACGGACAAATGTTTGCTGTGTGGCGGCAAGGTTCACCCTTCGCAAATCATTGAGAGTTCCTCCGTGATGATGGCCAGTATCCGCCGCATTGATGTCCGAGAAAAGGGTCCCCTCCAAGCCCGCGACATCGAGTTTTATGCGAAGGAGCACAGTATCACCCCCTCTCTGATCGACATGGTAACGCATTGGATGGTCATTGCAAAAACTCAATCGGACATAATCGGCCAATCCGTGCCGTGTATCCAATGACCTAGAAGGTCCATCGCCTCCGGGGAACGGAATCTCTATACCATTGTCTTCGCAGTATTTCCACGAGAATAATCCCCCATTACGGCGTATTGAATCGAGATTACGCCTATCAGTGAAATGGTAGAAATAACGGATGCCATTGGAAGTCAGATGATTGATAAAGGCTGATGCGTTCAGTTTTGTGGCATGAGATACACGATAAAGCAGTTCTTGTCTTTCCCGTGCCTTCCGCTCTTTCTCCTCCTGCTCGCGATGTTCCGCTTCTTCTCGTTCCTTCCTTTCCCTTTCTTCCTGCTCATACTTTTTCTTCTCTTCTGCTTCTCTGATTTCCTTTTCCTTCCGATGGTTCAACTCTGTAAATTCTGCCTCATCATATTCCTTAAGCAGGGATATATATACGACTGTCAAGTTGTTCCCCGAAGAAGATTGCAGGAAATGCGAGCAGTTCTCCTTAAGGCGCTGATTATTGGAGATCAGTTCAATAAAAACAACAGGGCCGCAATGGAGATTATCGCTGAGCGGCAGATGTGCCACTGAAACGAAAGGAGTATCGTTCTCTCTCAATCTCTGCTGTAGGTAGCCGAAATGATAATCTTCGATTTGGCTCCAATACTCGCCGAGTCCGCTATCGGTAAAGTTGACGAGCGGAGAACCAGGTATGGCTTGGATGAATTCAACAATCTTATCATATACCCAATTGTTGAACTTCCTCCTCATCTGTTTAAACTCTGTGATGTTTTTATAGTTAGCCTTACATTTGGGGAAGTGGGTGTAATCGGCGTTTTGTGATGCACAAAAGGACTCACAGAATATTTGACATATCATGAATTCATATTCCTGTGGACCACCATTTTCGTTATACCCCCGAATGGAAGCATTATAGCAGGAACATCCCCAGTTATCAAGTTTGGTATTCCTTAATGCGCGTACATCCTTGGCAAACTGCGCTTGAGCATTATGCCAATCGGAATAGTATTGGGCAATATGGAAATTCTCTTCATACTCCTGCAGAAGTCTAGTCGGAACAGTGATAAGCGTTTCTTTATCGGTTACGGTAGGATGTTGTTTTTGATAAATCCTCATCCCGTTTGGGAAACGCTTCTGAAGGCCATCAAACTGGCCAGCAATTTCCTTTTGCCTACTTTCTTGCTCCCGCCGAGCAGCTTCTTCCTCTTCCTTCTTTCTTAATTCAGTCCGCTTTACAGCCTCATTCATTGCTCGAATCATGGCATTGTAATCGTCCTGCATTTTCTCCAATTCTGTCTTTGACGTGGAAGCAAGAGCTTTCAATGTCGATAAGGGAGCGTCATATAGATCAAATATGCCCGCCAATTCCTTGGAAAATAGGCGTAACGAGAAAGCCGGATAATCTGAGGCCATCAACTCAATCTTCTTGACATATCCTATCTTTATGAGTCGCAGGAGCATATGTAAACTTCCCCTTTTCATTATGTTCCGGATTGACTACTGCTCTTTATTTTCCTTCAGCTGGCGCAGAAGAAAATCCTCAAGAGTTTTCTTGTCCGGGAGTTGGAGTTGGTATGTAGACACGAAGAGCCGGTTGTCCATTCCCGCAAGCGCGTACTCCACCATCTGCTCACCTTTATGTGTACACAGCAGAAGACCCACGGGAGGATTGTCCCCGGGGCGCATCTCATTCTTTTTCCAGTATGACACATAAGAATTCAGCTGACCGAGATTCTCGTGCGAGAATGCCTCGTTCTTGAGTTCCACAATAAGACTGAAATGCCCGTAACGGCTGTAAAACACAAGGTCGGGGAAATAATACTCGTCATCGATGATGATTCTTTTCTGCCGTGCTTCAAAGCACAGTCCGTTGCCGCACTCAAGAAGAAACTCCTGAAGATGGACAATCAATGCGTCTTCAAGGTCGGTTTCAGTCACGACATCTTTGGGTCTAAGGCCGAGAAACTCAAGCGTGTATGGATCTCTGACCATTAGTTGAGCGGAATTTCCCTCACCGGCCGTAAGCGAAAGACACTTTTCCGGATTCTTGCTCAGTCCGACTCTGATATGCAGGTTGCTTGTAACCTGACGGCGCAATTCTCGTACGGACCAGGTTTCGCGCATACACTGCTGTTCATAGAAAAAGCGGACAAGAGGGTCTTCAATCGGAAGCAAGACTCTGAGATGGGAGAAAGAAAGCTTTGATATGATGGATTCCGGTGATGACATGAATTGGTGATTCACTGAATCACTAATTTCAAAATCTTGATTATCACTTAGTTCTAATTGGCGATTCGATGTATCACCAATTTGTCCGGTCTTCCGTGACTGGATTCCGAGAAGACAGGACATCTGCGGATAAAACTTGTAAAAAGTACGGCACAATGTAAGAATCTCCCGAGACAAGCCTTTAACGGCAACACGCTCCGCCAACTTGGCAAGCAACCTTTCTCCGTATTCGGCCCGCTCCCTTCCCTTCAACTCGAATTCAGCAATATAATAACCGATAATCCAGTTGCGCATCGTCTGCATTCTGTTGATGGCTCTGACAGCCCCTGCCTGAGTGGCTGAATGCGTCAGCTTGACAACATTCACAAGTTCGTCAAACGACACGTCTTTTCTTGAATCCCAATCTTCAACGGCAAGACAGCTGCCGTTGTATTGATATATGGCCTTGTCCGTTTCGCCCATAATGTCCGTCCCTCTACAATGTTTTGCAAATTTAATAAAAATCCGGTCGGCGATGGGCACACGCCTCAAAAAAAAGATTTTAACACCTTCAATAAGACCTCCGTTCAGTCATATCCCTCCTCGGTATCATCCACATATCTGAGACTTACTTTCCATAGTGGAAAGTAAGGAAACTTTACTTGCGGATTATTATGGTTTGACTCAAAATCGCGCTTCACGCGCCAGTAACACTATTCAGCCCCCACCTGTTGTCTGCTCCAAGCATCCAAAGTATAATTGGAGAGAAAGTCTCTAACCTCTTGCAAGTCCCGGTATTTCAGTTCTTTGAGACATAAGTAAATGTTACCTGCGAGGAACTCCGTTGAAGGATTGATTTTGAAACATAGAAGAAGATAGGTCAGAGCCATATCGCATCGGCCGAGAAACCTGTATGAAGCGCCGAGGAGATTAAGGACTTTCGGAGATATCCCTTCATTGTCCACGATTTCCCGAAGCACCGCCGCGGCTTCTTCAAAGTCGGAATTGGAATACGCCCGAACGGCCTCGTTGTAGGAATCGTCATTGATTGGCTGCAGCATACCAAAAGGAGATATAGCCCCAGGAAAAGCCTCTATGACATCGGAAAGTACCACATCGCTTCCCAAATCCTCCACGTGGGTATTTTTTGCGACAAACCTGATGATTGACTCGTATGTGTTGTTGTCCGCGCTCAATGACGCCTGCCATATCTGATACCATTTCTTCTTGTCCTTCAATGGCGCGCCTGTCACCAGCTCTTCGAGGTAGAATGTTTTGTAAGGATTGGAAAGCTCCTGTGTGAATCCCGTCTGTCGCCATACATCTATCAGAATCTCATTTTCGGGTGAATAGACAGACAGTTCAAACCTGTCGGGGATGGCCTGCAAGGCTCTGGCCGTTTGCGGTATAACGGCAGTTCCTGTCAGAAAATCCCTTTCAAGCGAGCAATATTGACGGGCCGTAAATCCCTGATAATAATATAACAGATGTGCGGTGTCCGTATTTTTTCCGTTTCCGTAATATCTTTCCAATATTGTGGAGATATCCGGGTTCTTGTTGAACGTAGCGGATGTCAGTGAATATTTGTCTTTGTCGCAGGAGAAACAGATGCAAGGGTTTCCGTCAACGGTTTTCTCCGACATTCGCAGACCCTCCAATATTGCAGTATAATGCAGATTCAGCCCCTCAACATATGCCGAGAAATATTCCGGCCCCAAGTGCTTAGTGTTCTCATCAGTCCGGTAGATGATATAAGTGCCTATCAAATCGATTGCCGTTATACGCAATTTCCTATCGGCTATGTTCTTGTTCCGAGATGACAGTTCACCGGATTCCCTGAAGCAATATACCTGATACTCACTCCGTGTTTCTTTTACTGTAAACGAGACCGCCCCATTCGTATAACAATACTGCTCCCCCGCCTTGAGCGACAGGGGAAGCAACGATATAATCAGAGCCAGCAGCTCTCTATAAATCTTCTTCCTCACCGGTAATGGTTATGGTGCCTCGCGATGTCTGCTGTCTGGTGCCATCTGTTTTGCTGCCATTTTGGACAGACGAATTCTGAGAGCCATTTATCTGTTGTTTCAGTTGATTCGCCTGTTGTGCATTAGAGAATGTCCAGGCCACTACATAACCGGCGACATTTGTTCCGGAGGTGGGATGAACGGCTTTCCATTGACGCACCTGCTCCGTCGCCAGATTCAAAGTGGATTCCTTTGCCTTGACAGCCTGCTCCCATTTGTTGCGTGAGAAATAGGCATTCGTGCCATCGGCATATTCGCGGAGTTTTTCGACACTTTGCATCGTTTCGTTTGCAACCAGTTCTTCGGCGACGAAGTTTTTTATATTGTTGACGGCCTGCAGCCGGGCCTGACTATATGCCCGGCTGAATGCTGCGGAAGCCCGTGAACCGGTTTCTTGAACTTCCTGCTGACCGAACCCGTAGATCACCATTTCTCCGTTTTCATTGTAGGTCACCCACGTACCAAGCCTCATCACCAAATCTTTCTCCGGCATCGTCAGGATTTTATTGTGGGTCTTCTGGACTGCCGAGGCAGGAATGTTTCCGTGTCCGCCACTTTGAATCATTGATGCAAATGACTGGAATTCAGGAGAGTATTTCATACATACCGCAACTTGATAGTCATCCTTGCCAGATTCCCCTTCTGCAATACGGACAACCGCACAACCCTTTACCATTCCGGCTACAAGAGACCTGATGGTCTGATTGAAATTCTGTTCGTAAACAGCCTTTTTCTTGGATTCATTCATAGATTTGATTTCAGAATCGGAAACGCCGAGCGCAGAAAGGGCTTTGTCCAGAGATTTGTCGGCTATCTTTGCAGCTTTTTCGAGCATTGTAGCCTTTTCTTTTGCGTCAGGGTCTTCGCCCTCGATGATGTCTTCCAGCAGCTGGAAACCTCTTCCGGAAGAAATCTGTTCCCCCGCCATCCGGAGAAGGTTCATTTTTGCAGTCATCTCTGCAATAGAATAAGCGACATTACGTGAGTTGACAAAACCGGACATATTGCTCGGCCTGGCCGTAGTTGCAGCGCCTATCACATAAATTGACCCATCGGCATTTATTGTTCCCAGAGCCTTCCCTTTCTTGGCGAGGGATGCACTCGTACTTTTTGTAAGGGCATCCTCGGGGAATTGGAGCACATCTGCCTGCACATCTTGCGTTTCTTGAACGGCAGGAGTAGAGACCAAATCTGCGGGGTTTTGCGCCAGAGCAAGCCCAATGCTGCCGACAACGGCAGCAACTAATGCATAGATTTTCTTCATATTTCAACGATTTTATAGATTGCAAAATGGTAAACTGATTTGTCTTTCGAGTACCAGCCCCCCAGAGGTTTCACCTTATTGATACTGCCGCGTACACGCTCCCGTATCACCTCTTTGTAACTCTGCCGACTTTCGATTTTCCGTCCCGACAGGCTCTCAACATTATCCTCGGATATTACGAGTTCCGTGTAGGAACTTATCTTCGAGCCGTTGACATAGGCAAGCATTTCCCGCTTGGCCTTGGTGGAGCCGACTTTCTTGCAGTCGTTTTCATCCTTGTTCCCCACGTTCACCGTGGCGACGCTTATCACATACGTGTCGCCGTTGTACTCGTACACTCCGCTGCCTCCTTCCTGAATGTCCGATGAGGTCCGGATGAAGTTGAGTATCGTGTGGTTTTGTGCGCGCATTCCGAGTGCAGACAGAATTAGCAGCGCGGATAAGATCAGTCTTTTCACCATCGCTACTTCTCCTCATCCCATTGTTTCCCGATACTCCAGAATATAGTATCCAATATCTTCATATGTCCGACATCAGGGCAATTGTAGCGCTCGCGGAACTCGTTGATTATGCAACGACTCGCCAATTCTGCATATGTATCCGTAATATCGGTGTAGATTGCCGACTTATGATCTATTCCCTCGGCCGGCAGGCATCTTGCAAACACAACTGAAACTTGACTGTCATATATGGGGAAAGTCGCATCATCTACAATATTCAACATCTTTGTCACAAAAGAAAAATAGTTCTTCCCCAAGGCTGGCTGAAGTTCCACCGTGATTTGTCTGGCATCAGCCTGCGCATGATTGTCTCTCAAGGTTTCCATTTTGTCGAAGAAAACGGAGTGCCTTTCAACAGGGACTCGTGACATTCCGTAAAATGCCGAAAAAGCCCATTTGAAAACGTCATTTGTCCTCACGTCTCCCTTTCTGAACTCTTCCTTTAGAAATTTATATACCTCAATGTTGGTTTTGAAGCTTTGAGGTATCAGTTCTTTATGATTCCAGACACTCTGAGTCCAGTCTTCCAATCGTTTTATTGCTTGATTGTTAACCATAACCATGTACTATTGATAAGTTGTTTCATCGAGTGAAAGTGATTCGTTTCCGGGGACAATGCTCAGAGAAGTAATTTCATTAAGCGTGTCAACGGGGATGCTTATTTCGAAAGGGCCCAACTCAGACAAAATCTTGCCAGGGGCAATGCCGGCATATACGTAAAAAATACCGTCAAAGAATACTTCGTATGTTTTCCCAGATGATGTAAAAGGTGTCCAATGAAGTGTCTGTTGGAACCTAAATCCAGCATATCCAGGGATTGCATCCGTTATAGCCCAATTCCGATACCTAGGATTTATCTCTGTTGAAACATTAGTCTGAAATTCTGTTCCCAAAGGACCGTAGGACGCGAAAGAGTCAAATATAGAGAATACATGATATTGATTACCAAGATTATCAACTATCTGAAAATTATTTATCGCTTTATTGCGAATCAAAAATATACTTTGCAGGAATTGCTTGTCTATCGGCTCGTCCAAAAAGTACCTCAGTCGTTTAATCATTTTGTTATCTCCGGTTAAATCATTTTTTCCCGACAATGAGGGCATATGTTGTTTTCTATTAGATGATAATAACAAATAGCCATAAGCGCTATATCCTTCTTGTAATCGGGGAAGAATCTCCTCATTAGACAGGGAAATTGAAGATAAAAGTGGAAATAAGAAGTCGCCGAAAGCATTTGTATTCTCATTGCTTTTCACTATAACACTGACAGTTATTGTTGCTGTCCCTTTACCGGTAATCTTGGGTTGAGAAGTCTTAAGTTCAAAATCGTACATTGATTTGGCTAACTCCCAAGCTATTGGTATCGCATTCGTTAAAGAAGTCTTGATGTTTTTTGTTCTCAAGACCTGTTCTCTATAATTGCTTGCGAATACAGAACCGGCCAATTCTGTAACGGCACCATGATTCTGCGTGTATTCCACAAGTTTGCCAATAGAAACAGTCGCATTTAATGTCATCATATAATTGCCTGAAGGCTCTTTTATACAGGACAATTCCTGAAATGTCCTGATATTTCCAGAAGAAACTGTGGCGATTTCATCCTTCACAAGTTCATCGTTCAAAATCTCCGTATTCGCGGAAACAAACACGCCGAATGCTTGTTCGATGGCGCTGCGCAGGGCATTGTCCGTGGCATCTTCTTTAGTGGAACCTTCTCCGGTTACGACCAATGTAACCTCATTGGGTTGTTGTGCAGCTGCTACCAACTGTAACAGACACGCCAAAAGTGTGATTAACAGGCACTTCATATTCTATCTCACTTTATTTTCAGCCTTTTTGATAAGAGTAATAGCATCTCCCGCATTACTGAGGAAATTGTAGATGTGAATTCCAGCATCATTGTCGGTGATAAGTTCAAAAAGAAGAAGGGTTCTTTCGGTAAACCCGGATTGCTGAAGCCAGGCATCAATGATACTTTTTTTGGCAATAGAGCCGTGATTCAAGTATGTCTTTATGCTGGTGATTCTCTGGTTAGCCGCGAAGAAGTTGATGTACAGGGCGCAAACATTCTTGCCTTGCACATGATTATGATAATCGTCCGTAAAAAGCCCAAGACGAAGTGAACCATCATTGTACTGGTTGGGCCGCAAAACAAGCAGATGCCGTTCTTTCATAAACTTCATTCGTTTCCGTCCGGCCCGGAACGGGGTGTGGTGCAGACAAAGAAAGTGTGGGCCTCTTAGTCTTATTCCCGAACTAGGCTCTGGACTGCCGCGTGTGATGAATAAGGGGATGCGCACACTTACGCTATAGTGTGGGCGAAGCCCTCAAAATAGCCAGTGCGAGCGTCAACCATTATTCCGATCACACTCGAATTGTCCAGATTCAGTTCGGACGGAACAAAAGCTAAACGCTTTCTATGTTATTGTCGGCGAATAAAGTCACCGATGCAAATATAAAGTTTCTATGTTTGAAATCCAAATAGACTGGTAGTGAGTTTATGTGAAGATTATGTGAAGATTATGAGCTGCGCTCTCAGGGATTCCGACACCTGCCACCAAGATGCCCCCCCGGAATATGTCAAGTTTTTTGCGCAAACAACTTGACTTTTGCTGTCACTTTGGAATCATCCTGAGGAGGATTTCCACTTTCTTTGCATACTCGCTATTCATACTC
>CAVFNP010000003.1:0-84698 GCA_963624185.1 Firmicutes bacterium CAG:460
TGTCCTCACCTGGATTATCGGACATCTGGCAACCGGTAAATCTGTTAGTAACTTACCTGGTCGTGTAAAGCCTTTCGATATTCTGTAGAAATGCAGCTTACTCTTCTACCCCAAGGACATATCGGGCCTGGATGATTTGAAGAAAATTGTTCTGTATCGTATGCATAGTTGCCTACACTGCCATGGGATATATCGGTTCAGGACAGTCTGACTCCAGTGTCGTATGAACGGTCCCACAATGTGGGTGTGATTTCGACGTTATTTAGACGGACGTAACCTAATTTTATCCACGTGGGCGGAATGACTGGACAAAATATCGGGCGCGGGAAGAGGAAAATTACACTAAAGAAAGATTTGGAAATAAGAAAGTTAATGCGTATATTTGCAACCCCTAAAAATAGGGTTAGATTAAAATTAGTTTTATAAACAATTAATTATTAAACCAATGCCTGGATTAATTGGAAAGAAAATCGGAATGACATCCGTTTTCGGTGCCGATGGAAAGAATATTCCATGCACCGTTATCGAGGCTGGTCCGTGCGTTGTTACGCAGCTCCGTACAGTAGAAAAAGATGGTTATGCCGCTGTACAGCTTGCCTATGACGAAGTTTCAGAAAAGCACACCAGCGCGCCTCTCCAGGGGCACTTCAAAAAGGCAGGAACCACTCCTAAACGTAAGCTCGTCGAGTTTGAGGCGAACTTTGCAGGAGAGCTAAAACTCGGTGACAGTCTTGCACTTGCAGACGTCTTTACAGACGTTTCATTTGTGGACGTTATCGGTACTTCTAAGGGTAAAGGCTTCCAGGGCGTAGTAAAGCGTCACGGATTTGCCGGAGTAGGCGGTCAGACTCACGGTCAGCACAACCGTCTTCGTCACCCTGGTTCAATGGGTGCATCATCTTGGCCTTCACGCGTATTCCCTGGAATGCGTATGGCTGGTCATATGGGCAGCGACAGAGTTAAAGTTGAGAACCTTCAGGTGCTTAAACTCATTCCAGAGAGCAATCTTATCGTTGTTAAGGGTTCCGTTCCGGGAGCCAAGGGTTCTTATGTAATTGTGGAGGCTTAAGAGTATGAAACTTTCAGTTTACAAAATCGACGGAACAGATTCCGGAAAGCAGGTAACTCTCGATGAGAAGGTCTTCGGTATCACACCTAACGACCACGCTATCTATCTCGATGTAGTTCAGTATCTTGCAAATCAGCGTCAGGGAACATCCAAGACCAAGGACCGTAGTGAGAATGCACATTCTACAAAGAAACTTGGCCGTCAGAAGGGTGGTGGCGGTGCACGTCACGGTTCCCTCAAGGCAGGTATATTCGTAGGCGGTGGTACCATTCACGGACCAAAGCCACGTTGCTATTGGCACAAGCTTAATAAGAAAGTAAAGTCACTTGCACGTTGCTCGGCTCTTTCTTATAAGGCTGCAGAGAATGCAATCACCTTTGTAGAGCCATTCACTATGGAGGCTCCTAAGACTAAGGAATTCATCCAGATCCTTTCCAACATCAAGGCTGGAGACCGCAAGGTGCTTTTCGTGCTTCCTGCCAATTCAAACAATATTTTCCTTTCATCCCGTAACCTTCAGAACGTGAATGTCATCACAGTGGACGAAATCAACACCTACACTATCATGAATGCAAATTCTATCGTGCTGGTTGATGGCGTACAGGACATTCTCTCTTCAAGGGTTAAATAAATTTTACTAAGAGATGGGAATTTTAATTAAGCCAATCGTTACAGAGAAGTTGACGGCTCAGGGCGAAAAGTTGAACCGTTACGGTTTTGTGGTAGACCGCAAAGCCAACAAGCTTCAGATTAAGGAGGCAGTCGAGAAAGCATATGGCGTTTCAGTGGCTGACGTTAATACAGTAAACTATCACGGTAAGAGAAAACAGCGTTATACAAAGGCTGGCCTTCTCCGTGGCCGTATGAATCACTACAAGAAGGCTTATGTCACTCTTGCCGGTGAAGACAAGATAGATTTTTACGCTAATATCTAGGAGGAATAGACAATGGCAATAAAGAAATTTAAACCTACGACCCCAGGTCAAAGGAACAAGGCTATCAGTGCATTTGACGAAATCACTACAAATAAGCCTCAGAAATCGTTGCTTGCTCCTCTTAAGAGAACAGGTGGTCGTAACAATACAGGTCAGATGACCATGCGCTATATCGGTGGCGGTCATAAGAAAATGTATCGTATCATCGACTTCCTGCGCAATAAGGATAACGTTCCTGCAGAGGTTCTTACCATCGAGTACGATCCTAACCGCAGCGCACGTATCGCACTTGTACAGTATGAGGATGGTGAGAAGCGCTATATAATCGCTCCTGCCGGACTTAAAGTAGGCCAGAAGGTGGAATCCGGAAGCGGAGTCGCTCCTGAGGTCGGTAACACTCTTCCTCTAAGTGAAATTCCAGTAGGTACTATGGTTCACGCTATTGAGCTTCGTCCTGGTCAGGGTGCCGCTATGGCACGTTCAGCAGGTACCTTCGCTCAGTTGGCAGCACGTGAGGGAAATCATGCTGTTCTTCGTCTGCCTTCAGGCGAGACTCGTATGGTTCTCGTAACCTGCCGTGCAACTGTAGGTGTTGTATCTAACGGTGATCACAATTTGGAGTCTTATGGTAAAGCAGGACGCAGCCGCTGGCTCGGACGTCGTCCACACAACCGTGGTGTTGTCATGAACCCTCATGATCACCCAATGGGAGGTGGTGAAGGACGTGCATCCGGTGGACATCCACGTTCACGTAAGGGCTTGCCAGCTAAGGGATACAAGACACGTAATCCTAAGGCTACTTCAAACAAGTTCATTATTGAAAGAAGAAAGAAATAATCGGAATTAAACTTTAGAGATTATGAGTCGTTCATTAAGAAAAGGTCCATATATCCAGGAAGCACTGGAGAAGAAGATTCTTGCTATGAATGATGGTAGCAAGAAAAAAGAGGTGGTCAAGACCTGGTCTCGCGCCAGCATGATTTCCCCTGACTTCATCGGACACACAATCGCAGTTCATAACGGAAACAAGTTTATTCCGGTTTATGTAACTGAGCAGATGGTAGGTCACAAACTCGGTGAGTTTGCCCCAACACGTACATTCAGAGGTCACTCTGGTAACAACAAGAAATAAGGAGAATAAAAATGGGATCTCGTAAAAGACTTATGGCCGAAAAGCTCAAGGAGCAGAAAAAGGTCACAGCAGTAGCAAAGCTTAACGATGCGCCTACATCTCCTCGCAAAATGCGTCTTGTTGCAGACACAGTAAGAGGGGTGGAAGTTAACCGCGCACTCGATCTTCTGAAATTCTCCAAGAGAGAAGCAGCTGGTCGTCTCGCAGTTCTTCTTAAGAGTGCCATCGCAAACTGGGAAGCTAAAAACCCAGAGAAATCAAAAGAATTGGACAATGGTAACGTTATCGTGAAGACCATTATGGTTGACCCGGGCCGCACGCTGAAACGTATCCGCCCTTGCCCTCAGGGTAGAGCCGGACGTATCCGCAAGCGTTCAAACCACGTTACAATTGTTCTTGATGTCAAACAACCAGTAGAGAACAAATAATATGGGACAGAAAACAAATCCTATCAGCAACCGTATCGGTATCACACGTGGTTGGGACTCTAACTGGTGTGGTGGAAATTATGGTGAAAAAATTGCGGAGGATTACGAAATCCGCAAGTATCTTAACAACCGTCTTGCAAAGGCGTCTCTCTCTAAGATCATTATTGAGAGAACCCTTAAGCTTATCACTGTAACCATCTATGCCGCTCGTCCGGGCTTTATCATCGGAAAGGGTGGTACCGAGGTGGACAAACTTAAGGAAGAGCTTAAGAAGGTTACCAAGAAGGATGTTCAGATTAATATCTATGAGGTAAAGAAGCCGGAAGTGGATGCTCATATCGTAGCAGATTCTATCGCTCGTCAGATCGAAGGTCGTGTAAGCTACCGTAGAGCTATCAAGATGGCAGTTGCCAATACCATGCGCGTAGGTGCAGAAGGTATCAAGGTTCAGATCAGTGGCCGTGTAGGCGGTGCTGAAATGGCACGCAGCGAGATGTTCAAGGAAGGACGTACTCCTCTCCACACATTCCGCGCAGATATCGATTACGCACTTTCAGTAGCTAACACCAAAGTGGGTGCACTCGGTGTAAAGGTATGGATCTGCAACGGCGAGAAATACGGCAAACAGGATCTTACTCCTGCAGCTCTTGCCGCAGCAAATGCTCAGGCAGCAGGCGCTGGACGTCAGGGCGGTCGTAACGACCGTGGCGGACGTCGTGGTGGAGATCGCCGCCCTCGTAGAGAGAATAAGTAATTTTTCATCTGAAAATAACTATATTAGCAGTCGGCTTCATAAAAGAGACCGACTGCTTTTTGTAAACAAAATAATTATGAAAAAGATTTTAACAGCTGCGCTTTTATGCGCATTGGCGGTGACCGGTTGCGCTGACAAGCAATCTTCTCAGGAAAAGTCACAGAAATTCAACGATGAGATTGCTCAGTATGTAAACAGCTTTAATACAGCATATTCTGCTATTAAGGCAGATACTTCTCTTTCTGAGGAGCAGGCTTCGGAGAAGGTTGATTCCCTTTACGAGGAGATAACGGAAAACATAAGCGAACTATGTCTTGCCACCATTAAGGCTAACAAGAATGATTCTTTGGGAATCGAAGCCTTCAAGACTTACTATCAGTTCAATTCGGATTCTGATGACATTCAGAACGTATTGGCCTCATTGGGCAAAAAAGCCAAGCAGGATGAGACTATACAGAAGATATCAGAGGCTATAGATGCGAAACTTTCCACTAAAGAAGGCTGTAAGTTCAAGGATTTCGAGATAGACGGAGTTAAATTCTCGGATTATGTCGGAAAAGGGAAATATATCCTTGTGGATTTCTGGGCAAGCTGGTGCGGGCCTTGTAAAAGGGAGATTCCAAACATTGCCAATGTTTATAAGACATACGCGGGCGATGACTTCGATGTTTTGAGTGTAGCCGTGTGGGATGACCCTGAAGCTACCAAGGCGGCTGCGAAGGAGCACGGTGTAGTATGGAATCAGATTATCAACGCGCAGAAGGTGCCGACAGACCTTTACGGCATAAACGGTATTCCGCAGATAATGCTCTTTGCTCCGGACGGAACCATCCTTAAGAGGGATCTTCGCGGAGACGATATCGAAGAGGCTGTAAAAGAGGCTCTTGGACGTTAAGCAGAAAATAGCTTTATTGCCACATTCCCCCGGAGTTTACAGATATTATGACTCCGAGGGAGTGGTTATTTATATAGGCAAGGCAAAGGATCTCAGAAAGAGAGTGTCGCAGTATTTCGTCTCTGCCGAAAGGCTGAATACGAAAACACGCGCACTCGTGTCTAAAATCAGTGATATCCAGTATAGCGTGGTGGACAGCGAGTCCGATGCGCTGCTTTTGGAAAATAACCTGATAAAGCAGTATAAGCCCCGATATAACATCCTTTTAAAGGATTCTAAGACGTATCCGTGGATATGTGTGACAGGAGAGACTTACCCCCGAGTCTTTCTGACCAGAAGGACACCGAAAGACGGCTCGCAGTACTTTGGACCGTACAGCTCGGTTTATCACGCTAAGAAACTCCTTGAATTCTTCTCTTCCGTGTATTTTGTCCGTTCTTGTTCTCTCAAGATAGACCAGAGTGCAATAGACAAAGGCAAATTTCGTCCTTGTCTTGATTATCAGATAGGTAAATGTCTTGCTCCTTGCGCAGGGAAGGTTTCTAAGGAAAGATACCAGGGCGACATTGACGAGATAATCCGCATTCTGAAAGGGGATACCGCATCTCTTATCAAGGACTACGGAACGCGCATGAAAGCAGCCTCGGATGCTCTTGATTTCGAGTCTGCCAAGTTTTACAAGTCAAGAGTGGATTTGCTTTCGGAACATTACAGCAGAAGCGTAGTGACCGGGAACAACTCCCTGGATGCGGATGTCTTCTCTCTGGTCATAGATGCTTCGCGCTGTTTTTCCAATTTTCTCAGAGTCCGTTCGGGCGCTATAATTCAAAGTCTTAATCTGGAATTCAGGCTTGGCATAGAAGAAAGTCAGGAGTCGGTGCTGAGTACATTCATAGCAGAGATAGAGGCCAAGTTCGGCTCTCTTTCAAAGATAGCCATTGTCCCTTTTCTTCCTGATGTGCAGATAGATGGGGTGGATTTCAGAATTCCTTCGCGGGGAGACAAACTCGCTCTTCTTGAACTAAGCCTCAAGAATGCCAAGGAGTTTCAGTTCAATTCTCTCCGTACTTTGGAACGAACCGACCCGGACGAATTCAAGCGGGAAGCGCTTGAACAGCTGCAATGTGCACTTGGCCTGAAGGAACTGCCCGTGCATATAGAGTGTTTTGATAATTCTAATATTCAGGGAACCAATCCCGTGGCGTCGTGCGTAGTCTTTCGCGACGGGGCTCCATCAAAAAGGGATTATCGCAAGTTCAAGATAAAGACGGTGGTTGGAGCCAATGATTACGCTTCGATGAAGGAGGTGGTAGGCAGGCGCTATTCCCGTATGCTTGCGGAACATCCCGATGACCTTCCTCAACTGGTAATAATAGATGGCGGTCGTGGCCAATTGGATTTCGCATATCAGGCAGTGGAGGAGTTGGGACTGCAGAATTCAATGATGCTTGTAGGATTGGCAAAAAGGATGGAGGAGATAGTGCTTCTGGATGATCCGTATCCGTTGTTTCTGGACAGAAATTCGCAGGCTTTAAGGGTTGTGACGCACATAAGGGATGAGGCCCATCGTTTTGGAATCACGTTCCATCGGGCGCTTCGCTCGAAGTCACAGGTTCAGTCTGCGTTGACTCAGATTTCAGGAGTGGGGGAACGCACGGCCAGGCGTCTGCTTATGCATTTTGGAAGCGTAAGCAGGATTTCCAAGGCTACGGAGGAAGAGATTGCCTCGCTGGTAGGACCGGCATTGGCCCGGAAAATTAAGGAAGGCCTGAGCGCGGAAACAAATTAAATTCAGATAAATGTTAAACGACGATAAATTCAATAAATATTTCGGCATTTTCATAATGGTGGGAATGTCATTGGCAGTGTGTATTGCTACGGCATTCGGGCTGAAGACTTCGCCTCAGGGCCGTTTGATTTTGCTCTTGTCTGCCTTCGGTTCACTTATGGGTGTGGTCGGCACTGTTACGTCAGCAACCGGCCAGATGGTTACGTTCCTTTTTAGTTTTTTTGACGTAAGTATTTATGGCATAGCCTGTATTATAAATTGGAAAAATGGTAATGGCGGCCTTGGAAACGGCCTTCTGCATCTGCTTTATTTTGTGCCTATGCAGTTTATCGGTTTCGCTCAGTGGAAAAAGCGGGAAGGGGAGAAGGGCCGTGTCAAGCCAAGGCGTTTCACTCGCGGAA
This sequence comes from Firmicutes bacterium CAG:460, assembly GCA_963624185.1. GTDB lineage: Bacteria > Bacteroidota > Bacteroidia > Bacteroidales > UBA932 > Cryptobacteroides. The sequence goes on from CAVFNP010000003.1 coordinate 7,404, forward strand.
TGTGGCCTGTTTTCATAGCTCTGTTTGTCGTTATGAACGTGGTGGTCTATCTGATTTTGGCCAGATTTGACAGGAGTGCGGCGGAGTCGTTCATCAAAATGGCCGTGCTGGTTGACACTCTTCCTGTAGTATGTAATATCTTAGGCCAATTCCTTATGTCCACCGCATATATGGAGCAGTGGATTTTCTGGATAGGCGTCAACATATTTTCACTGGTTTTGTGGTCCAATTCATATAAACAGAGCGGAGACGCTTTTACTGTCGTATATATAATAAAGTATTGTTTTTATCTGCTTAATTGCTGCAATGGACTGCGTATCTGGCTGCGTCTTTCTGACCCCGGCAGGGCCGTTTTGCAGAATGGAGAAAAATAATTATCTTTGCCGTCTAACTTTGATATAAACAATCAAAATTATAAACTTAAATCTTAATTAAAATGGAGTACGCAGAAATCGTAAAGAAGGTGAAGGACATCATCGTAGACAAGCTCGGTGTTGAACCTTCAGAGGTTACAGAGACCGCTAACTTTACAAACGACCTTGGCGCCGATTCTCTTGACACAGTAGAACTTCTTATGGAATTTGAAAAAGTTTTCGGTATTAAGATTCCAGATGAGGAGACAGCCAATATTTCTACAGTGAAGGACGCTATTGATAAAGTCGCTGAGAAACTCGGTTAATTTATTTTTAACCTTAGTCAAAATAATGGTCGGGAATTTGATTTCCCGACCATTTTCTTTTGCCTCGCTATTCTTCCGGAATGGAGAATACCAGTTTGAGAGTCGGCTTCTTCTCTGTGCTTTCGGGGCCGAATAGCTCGGCTTTGAAGTATGCGTCCTTATCCAGCGCGTAGGATTTGCTTGTGGTCGTAGAACTGCCGCTTGCGTACAACGCGGCGAGCAGATAACTGTAATAGTTGCTGTAATAGCTGCTTCCGTAACTGTAGCTGTTGTTGCCATACATGCTGTTATAGTAACTTTGGTATGCCAGATACTGGAGATATTCGCTCATATCGCTGCTCGATGAACTGCTTGACGAGGTCGTCGTGGTCTGTTCGCTCATAAGAAGCATCCAGATGTCATAATTGCCTGTTTTGAATCCCTTGTCCGTATCCTCATCTTTGAGCAGAATCTGCTGGAGGTGATATGTGATATCCGGTGAGTAGACGCAGATGCTGCGGTTGATGTCTCCCTTGTTTTCATTCTCCATGCTTGAGTCCGTAAGTCCCATGAATGTGGAGGTGGTGTCTGTCCATATTCGGCAAGTAGGACTCAGTCTAGGAGGGTAGTTTGAGTCCAGTTCCGTGTATGGCGTATCCATAGAGAATGGCAGTACGATTCTTGCCTTGTTGATTACGGCTTTCGTGTAGTCTGCACTGCTACGTCCGTGTGCAAGGAGCGTATCCTGTATGGCTTTTTCTGCCAGATGTTTAAGGGAGAGTGCCGGAACGACTGGCTTAAGACCGGCTCCGCCTTCTATCCATACTTTATCTGTGGCTTTCCCTGCCTTTGAACGCGTGTCGTGTTTTGTCAGATTGAATGCATACTGAGGGAAAGTGCCGTTTGAGTAGCTGGTGATCAGGGAATCGAGCGGGGTGAATTTTGTGGCTCCGTAGTAGAAGAAGAAGCTGGTGTCTATCGCCCCCACCTCTTCATCGTAGATGGTGTTGATGTTGAGTTCTCCGTAGTTGCTTTCGAGATAATAAGAGGAACTGTTATAGTTCATCTGGACATCAAAAGTGTTGATTCTTCCGCCTATTCCTGAAGGAGAGTCCGTGTAAATGTACAGACCCGGGACGGCCTCGAAGTATTTGTCTATCTCTTTGGAGAGAACAAGCCCGTTGGTTTTGTTTACCAGATTCCAGGCATAATCGTCTGTAAAGGAAAGGGTCAGATCTTTAGCTCCGTCTATGATGGGTGTGCCTTTGACGATGCTTTCCGTCATATGCCGTATGAGTCCGGCGCGGTCATTGGCATCGGTAAGTTTGGTATAGTCTATTCCGCTCTCCAGGGAATTGACATAGACTCTCTGAAGAATTCTCTCGTTCCCTTCGGTGGCCACGGATGTGGTGTCGAAAGCGGCCGTCATAGTAAAAGAGTTGATTTTCTGTACCTTGCCGAAATTGAGAGTGTCATAGAGCGGAACTATCGTTACGGCGCTTTCTCTGGCCGTAAGACCGAAAGTCTCGTCTTTTATAGCCCCTATCGTGATTCGCGACTGTGAATAGCCGGAAAGTGAATCGGCCATACGCATATCTATTTCATCAAGAGGAATTTCCGTAGAGTAGATTTTATAACGCTGATCTACGGGTATGAGGTCTCCGCCTATTTCGTTATTTATCTTTACGCAAGAAAGGAGGGCACAGAGTGCCATCCCCAATGAAGCTTTAATAAATAATTTCATCCTAGAATTGATCGTAAAATGCGTTGTATTCGTCGATGTAACTGCCGTCCGCTATGCTTTTCGCTTTGCTTTTGAGTACTGGAAGACCGCGGTCCCTGCAGTAGGAAACAAGAGCAGTCGGAACATTTTCTCCGGCGAGGATAATACCATCGGCGAATTTCGCAGCAGTTTTGGCAAGATTTATGCCACTCGCGTCTTTAAGAAGGTCCAGGTCCTTTTCCGTTACACCTCCTATCAGGGCTTTCTGTAGAAAATCTTTGCTGAAATTCTCGTTGGGGGTGTTGTCATAAAGAGAAAGGATGACTTTGCTGTTGGAGAAGATAGGGTCGTCCCTATAGGCCTTTTTCAGATATACTGGCAGCAAGTGTGAGATCCAGCCGTGGCAATGGATGATATCGGGAGCCCATCTCAGTTTTTTTACCGTTTCGAGCACGCCTCTGGCGAAGAATATGGCCCTTTCGTCATTATCTTCAAAGAATTTACCGTTATCGTCCCTTTCTATCTGTTTGCGTTTGAAGTAGTCTTCGTTATCTATGAAGTAAACCTGAGTCCTGGCCGCCGCTATTGAGGCCACTTTAATGATAAGCGGGCGATCTACGTCACTGATTATAAGATTCATCCCCGAGAGTCGGATAACTTCGTGAAGCTGGTTTTTCCTCTCGTTGATGCATCCGTAGCGGGGCATGAATGCTCTGATTTCCTTCTTTCTCTCCTGTATGCCTTGAGGGAGGAAACGTCCTATGGTGGACAAATCGGTTTCTGGGAGATACGGATATATCTCCGAGCAAACGAAAAGTACTTTTTTTGCAGAATTCTCCATTTGGCTCAAAGATACGAAAATTTTTCCTAAATTCGCCATTTGAAATGAGCCGCAAGAGAAATAATATCCTGAAAAAGAGGATTGCAGGCGCTTCGCTGTCTTCTGTAATCAGTATTTCACTGGTACTTTTACTGGTGGGTATTTCCGCCATATTGGCCCTGAATGCAGGGTCTATAGAGAACTACTTCAAGGAGAATATCCATATCACCGCTTTCTTGAAAAAGGGCACTCCGGCCGTCAAGGCAGTGGAGGTGCAGAGGGAACTGGAAAAAGCGCAGTTTGTAAAGAGCACCCGCTATGTGAGTGTGGAGGAGGGAACCGATGAGCTTGTGGAAATGCTCGGAGAAGATTTCGCCGACGTGTTTGTCAATACTCCCGTGCCAAGTTCCATAGAAGTGCTGGTGCATTCCAAATATTTTCAGGAGGATTCTTTGGACATGGTCCTGAGCCGAATTGTGGAGTATCCGTATATAGAATCGGCCACTACACAGGCGGCTATGGTTTCTTCGATAGGAGCGGCTATGGCGCAGGTCGCATTGGTGCTCGGGATAATAGTTTTGTTGCTTACGTTTATTTCTATAGTGCTGATTTCCAATACGGTGCGTTTGAATATATATTCGTCCCGATTCAGCATTCATGCTATGCAGCTTGTCGGAGCGAGCAATCGTTTTATAGCCCGTCCGTTCCTGAGGCGTTCAGCACTTATGGGCGCTCTGTCGGCGCTGCTGTCGTGTATGATAATTGCCGGAGCCGTGGCTTATGTTTATAAGGTGTTCCCACAGGCGGCCGAGCTCTTCGACACTGCAGTGTATGCTCAGGTGGCTTTGGGCCTGGTTGTGCTGGGCGTGTTGGTATGTGTGCTTTGCGCCTGCTCCGTTATGGGAAAATTGGTAAAACTTGATAAAGACGAATTATATGGATAAATCCAAGATGCCTATCGACAAGACGGGCTTTTTTATTTTGCTCTCGGGCGTGGCTGTCCTGCTGCTTGGCTTTGTTTTGATGAGCGGAGGCGGCGTAAAAGACCCGCAGGTGTTCAATTATGATATGTTTGATTTCAGGCGTATCGTTCTGGCTCCCGTTTTACTGGTAATTGGAATAGGCGTGATAGTGGTGTCCATTATAAGAAAACCAAAAGATAACTGATATGACTTGGTGGCAATCGATTATTCTGGGCCTGGTACAGGGACTGACTGAGTTCCTGCCTGTCAGCAGCAGCGGACATCTGGCAATAGGACGCGAACTTTTAGGCGTGGAGGCTTCTTCGGATTTGATGTTCGAGGTCGTGGTCCATGTGGCTACGGTCCTTTCTACCATTATAGTTTTCAGAAAACAGATTTTGGGGCTGCTGAAGGGCTTTTTCAGCTTCCGCAAGTGTGATGAGACGGATTATGTGCTGAAGCTTCTCTTGGCTACGATTCCTATTTTTATAGTCGGTATGTTCTTCAAGGACCAGGTAGAGGCGCTGTTCAATTCTCTGTATGTCGTGGGAGGAGCGCTTCTGGTAACAGCGGTGCTGCTTTATTTTTCCGATACCGTATCCGCCGGCAAATTATATAGGCAGAACAATCATAAGAACGGATTGTCGTATCTTCAGGCCTTCATTATCGGGGTGTCACAGGCAGTAGCCGTTGTCCCCGGACTGTCACGTAGCGGGACCACTATTTCTACAGGACTTCTTGTGGGTGGACGTCGTGATGTCGTGGCTCAGTTCTCCTTCCTTATGGTGATCATTCCTGTGCTCGGAGAGGCTTTCCTGAGCGTGGCCGGAGGGGAATTGGCTCAGTGTAGTGTGGAGGTTCTTCCGCTGTTTTTAGGATTTGTCTCTGCATTTGTGTCCGGACTTCTTGCATGCAAGGTCATGATCGCTCTTGTCAAGAAGGCCAATCTTAAGTGGTTCGCTCTCTACTGCCTTGTAGTGGGCGCAGCTGTGATATTATTCAAGTCTTTAGCGTAGTCGCTGTGGTTTATTTCGTATCTGATGTCCATCTGGGTCTTGCGGCTTTTTCGCCGCGGGAGAGGGAGGAGCGTTTCGTCTCCTGGCTTAAGGAAACTCCTTTCCGGAAGGGCGATTCTCTGGTGCTGCTCGGTGATATCTGGGATTTCTGGTATGAGTATAAGGATGTTATCCCAAAGGAGGGGATAAGGGTATTGGCAGAGCTGATACGTATACAGGATGCAGGAACGCAGATATATTATTTCATAGGCAATCATGATATCTGGTGCTTCAGCTTTTTTGAGTCGCTGGGGATGCGCGTGATTAAGAATCAGCCGATTACGGTGAGGATTGCAGATAAGAAGGTCCTTCTTGCGCACGGAGACGCCCTCGGTGGCGCCAAATGGTCATATCTTCTCATGCTCAAGATTTTTCACAGTCGCGTATGCCAATTCATTTTTTCTCTTCTGCATCCGACATTGGCCTTCTCCATAGCTACGCGCTGGTCGCGCAACAACCGCTATACGCATAAGGAGTATATCTGGAAGGGAGAAAGGGAAAGGCTTTATCAGTATGCGCTAAGGCAGGACCCGTCCATAGACCTGTTCGTTTTCGGACATTATCATTGCAGTGTGGACGAGACGCTTCCGAGCGGTGCCCATTTGGTGGTGCTTAAGGATTGGCTCACGGGAGGCCAGCCTTGCCTGAAGATGGAAGGCACTCTTGTGGAGGAATAATTATTTTATGATGGATTTTGTGGAGAGCCTCTCCGTCTTTATGACGGTTTTTGGAGGATCTTCCCAGAAGAGATTATAGTAGAAGTCATTCCATTCTTGTTCTCCGCTCTCCCATATTTTTACAAGTTCTTCTGTCTTGGCGTCTTCGCCTGTGGGGTCATAATGAGATTTCAGGTCCTGGTCAAAGACTTTGCCTACCAGGGTCCAGAAACCGGCGGAAAAGCCTCCTTCATAGTTATAGATGATATCGTAGACGGTCATCCCGCATTCGCGGTCCACCAGCCGCGTCAGAAGAAAACCCTGGCTTATGGTGGTGTTGCGTATGTCCTGTTCGAATAGAGAGAAAAGTTCTTTTTCTACATTCTTGATGTAGCGGTCGCGGTTTCTTCTGTCCAGAGCGTCCGCTTCTATGGTGGAATCTACCTGAGCCATGAGTTTGCGCCCTACCAGAGCATAGGGATAGACTTTATTGAAGTTATAGACAAGACGGTATTTCTCTCTCCATTCACGGCCGTATTTTTTGATTTTCTTTTTCCCTTTGGCGCTTACCTTGGCAGCAGGGAGCACGTCGAAATATTCCTCAAAAACAGTGGTATCTTTAACTACATTCTGCGCCGAAAGTTCGAAGACTCCGGCGCAGAGAAAAGTAAGGATGACAAGTATCGTACGTTTCATTTCTCGGAAATGATATGCACGCCTCCGAAACGGTCTGTAATGCGAACCTCGTGATGCTCGGCTGACGCATTATACGGAGCTTTGAAAAGATTCGGGGTAGGGAAGCAGGCAACCCAAGGAATCTTGTGTTTGCTCGGGTCTGCAAATTCCGCTTTCGCGACTGGATCTTTCCCTGTGAAACGTTCCATATCGCAGATTTTAATTCCGTCTTCGTAGTATTCTACCTTCCACGAAGGGTCCACATCCCACACATGCGCCACGGCAAGTCCCGGATAGTCGCTGTGGTTCAGATAGAGCTTCCCTTGGAAATCTGGATCGTATCCGCAACTCTTGTAATACCACTTCGTGTCAGTTCCGTTGAATGAGTAGATTTTATATCCCGGAGGGCATCCGTCTACGCATACCGTTCCGCACCACCATGTGCCGCAGAATCCGCCCAGGTTGTGCTCCATAAGTCCGTCGCGGCCTTTGCCTGTACCTATGATGAAATTAGTGTTCGTATGCATGTGACCTGACAAGATGATGGCATCGTAGTCGCGCAGAAGGTTGTAGAGGGCTGGCTTGTTGCAGAGATTGTCTCCTATGATGTCATAGCGGAAATGATCCTGGTCTTCCTTGCCCAGGGTTGAAGGAATGTGCATGCAGACCACTATCTTCTTGTCTTTAGGAGTGAATGCCAAATCTTTTTCGAGCCAACTCAGTTGCACTTCGTCCAGATACCCTATGTAGAAATAGTCCCTGCCTACATAGAAATTATCGTTGAGAACGACGTAATGTACATCGCCGACATTGAAAGAATAATATGTAGGGCCGTAGAATTTCTCGAACTCTCGGAATGATGTTTCATACGAGCGTCCGTAATTTGTCATGTCGTGATTCCCGATCACATAGCGCATATCTATACCCAGTTCGTTTATTTTCCCGGTGATGCGCGGATAGAGGATGTGCTGCCAACCCACCATGTCGCCGAGGCATATTCCGAAGGTGTATTCGTCTTCTTTGAAGGATTTGATATGCTCCTTTATGTCGTCCACTCTCTTGTCAAAAGGCCTTAGATCGGAAGTGTCCTGAATCTGCGGATCCGCGAAGACGACCGCTTTGTTACGGTGGTCATCGAAGGTGTTTTCAATTAAGATGAAATTATAGACTTTTTTGTCAGATTCCAAGTCCTGATAATAACAGGTCGGACCTTTGAAGGTGGCGCTGCGATAACCTGAAGGTGTACTTACGAACACGAATCTTCCGGACGCTCTGTCATAAGGCATGAAGAATATTCCTGCGGTATCCGTCTTTACGACGCTCACGCCGTCAGAGACGACCGCCCCCGCAATAGGTCTGCCGCTGTCGTCCCTCACGCTTCCGCTTATTGTTCTTTGAAATTCAAGTACGGGTGCATTTTTAACTGAGGCACATCCTGACAGAAGAAGTCCTAAGCTCAAAAAAAAGTATAAATGTTTACGAAATGACATGTTAACTTCTCCAATATATTTTTTTCTTACTGAACAGACTCGTCAGGGCCAGCATCGCAACCGATATTATAAGACCTCTGATCAGTCCCATAAAAGGATTCCCGGCACACGCACCATCTACTGCCGAGCCAAGTCCGGACAGGTAAAAAAGCGGGTTCAGGATGAAACTTGACAGGGTATATGCGAGCATAGGATTCTGTCCGGTAAGAGTGAATCCTGCCGAGATGCTTTTACCTGCGTCAGAGAGCAGGGCTTCCACCCAAAGCAGAAAATACAGCAGCAGGCAGGCCAATCCGGCAGTGGTGAGCATATAAGAAAGGTTGCAGTAATCTTTGGTCATGCCCCCGTCTATCGGATCGAATGCTATTCCGAGCGCAAGCAGCAGATAACCGGCTTTGACTATAAGTTGTGCCGGGCATCTGAATTCTCCCCTCTGAAGTATGATGGTGACGATGCCGAATCCTAGGGTGATATACATGCCTGTGAATACCTGTCTGGTATACATGGTCCACAGGATGAGAGGGATGATGGCAAGGCTGCCGATTCCGCTTATTATGGAAGAGAGTCTTCCTGCAGCTATGAATTGGCATTCACCTCTTTGACGCGCTTTTGCTATGATATCTCCTATGCTCATGCCTATGAGAAGAATCACCAGGTATTGGATGTATCCCCAACTGAAGAGCCATTTGATGCTCCCCGGGAAATCGGCCCAGTCAAGGCAGTCGCTATGCCAGGTTATCTCTTTGAATGCGCAGACTGCAAGTAGGATAAGGGCTCTCACCACCCAGCGGTCTCTGCTCACAAGCCAGATGAAGCCCCCTAAAAGTGCAAGCAGCGAGAGAATCATTATTATGATATTGTTCGAATTTACCGAAAGGGTGACTCCGAACGCGCGCTTTTCGATAAGAAGCAGCGCTATGGTGCTTAGTGCTCCCGCCAGATTCACTATCCATCCTTTAGGCTTGTCTATTCTCCACAGAGACAGGAACATTCCTATCCATATGCCCAGACGGAGAAGAATCTTCGTGGTGTCGTGATAAGATTGAATGAGTCCGGCGTTGCCAAGAACCAGTCCGAATGCGGCGAGAATGAGCCAACGCTTGACAATGCCCGCACTTATCTGTCCTATGCTCTGCCCTTTGCGGAGTTTGCCTCCCAAAGAAAAAGGCATGGACGCACCCATGGAGAAGATGAAAAACGGGAATACCAGGTCAACCCATGTGATGCCTTTTATGTCGGGGTTGAACACGTAGTCAGGAGGAGGAACTTGGCAATGGAACATCCATCCCGGAAGTCCGGCGGACCATGCGATATTGGCGCTCATCACCATAAGGAATATGGTGATGCCGCGCAGAATATCTATGGACTGTATTCGTTTGTTCATTATTTGTGCTTTTTCTCTCCAAGTGCTGTCCAATAGGCTTCTATCTCTTCGAGTGTCTTGCCTGTAGTCTCAGGAATCACTTTCCACATTATCAGCATATAAGGGACACACATGGCGGCGAAGATGAGGAAGGTTCCGCATTGGCTCCAGCCCAGAAGAACAGGGGTGAGCTGTCCTACGAGATAGGTCCCTATCCAGAGTGCGAATCCGGCTATGGACATCGCGCGTCCGCGGATGCTGTTAGGATACATCTCCGACAGAAGCACGAACACTATTGCTGATATGGAGATGGCGCAGCAGAATACATAAGCCAGGAAGAAGAAGAGCATGAATGAGTTGCCCAGCCCCAGGGACTCGCCTGCGCCGAAGTACAGGCCTATGGCCAGAAGACACACGATCATACCGCTTACACCCCAGTATATGAGTTGTTTGCGACCTACTTTATCTATGATGAATACTGCCAATATCGTAGTTACCATATTTACTATGCCCACCAGCACGGTTGAGAACATAGGGTTGTCAAATCCTGCCTGGGAGAAGATTTTAGGCCCGTAGTAAAGAACGGCGTTGACTCCCATGAATTGGCCCAGAATGGCGATAGCGCTGCCGGCGAGCACGGCTGTAAAGATGCCCGGCTTGAGAAGGTCTTTCCAACTGCCCTTGTTTGCTTCGCCTTGAATGGAAGCGCGCGTGGCTTCGATTTCGGCCTGGATTTCATCTTCGTCGTGATAAATCTTGTTGAGGATAGGAGTGGCTTTCGCGAGATTGCCGTTGACGATGAGCCACTTCGGACTTTCAGGAATAAAGAAGATTACCAGGAAGTACAGGACTGCCGGGATGGTGCCGCTTCCGAGCATGGCACGCCATGCTTCTGCCTGGAATATCTTGTCGGCAAGAGACATGTCAGCGCTTGCTGTAAACGAAGCGTCTATATGGCTGGAGATTACCCAATTGACAAGATATGCCAGAAGGAATCCCACTGTTACCGCCAGCTGGTAGAGGGACACGAGCGTTCCTCTTATCTTGGCAGGAGAAACTTCGGAGATGTAGATAGGTGACACGATGGATACTATACCTATTCCGAAGCCGCCTATGATACGGCAGGCAACCAGGGATTCGAAACCGCTGCAGACTGCACAGCCGGCTGCGGAGATGCAGAAGAGAGCTGCGGAGATGAGCATGGTGATTTTGCGTCCGAGGCGGTCGCTGAGCGTTCCCGCGATAAGCACGCCGCAGATGGAGCCTATAAGGGCGCATCCCACGTACCATCCTTCTTTTATGTCGGTCAGATGAAATTGATTTTTAACCAATTCGGTAGTTCCTGAGATGATGGCGGTGTCATAACCGAACAGGATACCGCCTATAGCAGCGACTATGGCCATGAATATAACATAGCCGCTGATGTTTTTATTGCTTGATGCCATTATTGATTATTTGATGTTAAAGTAGTCTTTGTAACGGTCATACAGGTGTCCGGCCTGCAGATAAGCCGATTGTGGTGACATGAAGTGGCTGAACTCGAATGTGATGGCCTTGTCATAGCCGCATCTTGCCGCAGCTTCGAGCTTCATGCGCAGCTTGTCGAACTTGATAGGGAAGAACTTGATAGGCATATCACGGTCGAAGGTCTCGGCGTTGGTCCAGCACTGCATGCCGTATTTGTCCGCCAATTTCTTATTGACGGAGAAGAATGCGTCAAGCTCGTCGTAATCTATATGCCCGTCCTGGAATGCGCAGGCATCCACCACTTCGTGTATTCCGGAGAAGATTTCGTTCCATTCTTCTTCGTGTTTCTGTACGGATACGGCGTCTTCTCTTGTGAGCGTGCTGCTCTTGGCTGATACGGCTTTTTTACCGTCTATCCACGGAGAGATGAATGTAGGGAGCCCGCCGGATACGTCCTTGCACATCTTGCCCATAGTGTAGAAGCACTCGACCGCACCTTTGGTCGCGCGTGAAATCTCCGTGGAGATATACCAGCCCTGGAAGCTCTTGTGGTGGCCGTAATGCTGCCATACTTCGTCGATGACGAATTTGTTGGCTTCCATCTCGGCGCGCATATCGCCTGTATCCCAATATTTTCCGGTATCGTAAAGACCGAAGAAGAATTTCATGCCGTATTTGTCTGCCAATGAAAGGAACAGCTCAAGAAGGTCTATCGAAGGCATATAGCAGCCTTTCCCAAGCAGGTATTTGCTTGGCCAGGTTATGAATTTGCGGTAACCGCTTCGAATCATTATAACGGTGTCTATTCCTATCGCCTTCATGTTCCTGAAATCGGCTTCCCATTCTTTCGGACCCCAGTTCTGATGAGGGATGTCGTGAGAGATTTCATCCAGGAATGTTCCTGTTATGCGAAGCGCATTACCTTTGGGAACTATGAGCCCGGTGGAATCGTCTCCTGTAAAGAACTTTTTCTCTGAACAACTTGAAAGGATTGGAGCACAGGCAACTGCGGTCGTAGCCGCTGCCGCGGTCTTTAAAAAGGATCTTCTGTCTGTCATAATTTTAGCATTATTTAGCCCTCAAATTTAGGAAAAAAGCATTTAATATGCTACTTTTGACATCACCAATAACACACAAAACTACTAACTACAATCAAAAATTTTATGAAAAAATTCTTTTTGTCCGCAGTGGCAGTTATGCTTACTGCCGTGGGTTTTTGTGCCCAGGCTCAGCATATGGTACGCGGAAAGGTTTCTGACTCCGACGGATTGCCCGTCCCCGGAGCGTCGGTAGTTATTCTTCGTACTCATCTCGGAACAGTTACGGATGATTCCGGAGAATTTGCCGTCAAATGTGAAAAAACTGATGTCCTGGAATTCTCATCCATGGGCTATACTTCTGTAACTAAAAATGTTGAAGGCCGAAGCACCATTAACGTCACTCTGCAAGACGATGTGTCTGCTTTGGAAGAAGTGGTCGTAGTAGGTTACGGTACTCAGAACAAGGCCAACCTCACCGATGCTGTCAGCTCGGTAAAGGGTTCTGAACTCTTGAAATCTCCTTCGACAGGTATCACTTCCATGCTGGGAACAAGAGTGGCCGGTGTCGTATCCCTGCAGACAAGCGGGCAGCCGGGTAATGATGCCGCTTCGCTTCTGGTCCGTGGCCAGGGCGCCATCTGCATAGTCGACGGCATCAAGCGTGACATCAACGAGATAGACCCTAATGAGATAGAGAGCGTGTCTGTCCTGAAGGATGCCACTTCCGCTTCCATGTATGGTCTGGACGCCACAGCCGTCATTCTGGTTACGACCAAGCGCGGAGACACACAGAGGACCAGAATCACGTATAACGGAGAGTATGGTATCAGTACCAACACCTCCATGCTCGAGATGCTTGACGGTCCGGAATATGCCTATTGGTATAATAAATCCGACGAATTGGACTGCCTGGCCACAGGCAAGGAATTTACTCCGGTATTCACGTCCCAGCAGGTGCAGTGGATGAAGGAAGGTTCGCACGGGTGGGGCAATACTGACTGGTATAAAAAGACCTTCGGCACCGGAACTACACAAAGGCATACGGTAAGTGCTACCGGAGGTAATGACCGCTCGAAGTTCTTTACATCCATAGCGTACTATGATCAGAACGGTAATGTCCAGAATTTCAATTATAAACGTTATAATATCCGCTCTAATGTCGATACCAAGATTACGGATCGCCTGTCTTTTCAGATGAACCTGGCAGGGCGTCTTGAGGAAAGGAACCAGCCTGGTTTTTCTGCCAATCCTGACGACTGGAGCAATATCCCTCAGCAGGCCGTCCGCGCACTTCCTTACGTGCCGGAGTATTATGAGATCAACGGAGTGACGTATCCTGTGTCCACACGTACTGCCTCTTCTTGGGTGAACCCATTGGCAGCCGCTACCGACACGGGCAACTCCAACACCCGTAACGCTTACCTGCAGAGCAATGCTTCCATCAGGTGGGATACCCCGCTCAAGGGTCTCTACATCAAGGCTATGGGCTCTTACGATATGATGTATCAGAACGTCAAGAGACTTTCAGTTCCTTATTATACGGCAGTGCTCACTCTTCCTGTAGCAGGCACTACGGACCTTTCTTATAGCAGACAGGCCGATGCCAGGGGAACATCCACCACTCTTTCAGAGTCGGCTTATTATAATTACTCGATAACCTCCAACCTCAGTGCCAATTTTGAACGCGAGTTCGGTCTTCATAGCGTCAACGCCATTGCTTTGGTGGAAACACGTGAAGTCCGTTCGCACACGATAGGAGCTACCGGTTATGGTCTGGATTATCTGAGCATGGCCGAGCTCTCCAAGGTTACAAACAAAACCGGTGACGGGTCAGAGAAGATGCCAAGCATCTGGGGAAGCTCGGCGCACAACCGGGCGGCCGGATTCGTCGGACGTCTCAATTATGCTTATGACCAGAAATATCTCTTGGAGCTTTCTTGCCGTCACGATGGCTCGTATATATTTGCCAATAAGGCAGGTACGCGTTGGGTGACTCTGCCGGGCGTCTCTTTGGGCTGGAATATGCACAAGGAGGACTGGTTCGACACTTCTGTCATAAATACCTTGAAACTTCGTGCAAGTGCCGGTAAATCAGCCACTTCCAATGGGCTCGGCGCCACGAATTATATCGATCTTTTCAATCTGAGCAACAACGCGGTGGTGATAGGCGGAGTGAATCAGGCTATGGTGTATGCCTCCGTCATAGGAAATCCTAATCTTACGTGGTCGAAGATCAACAGCTACAATGCAGGATTCGATATGGTGGCTTGGAACGGTCTTCTCGGATTGGAATTTGACGTATTCTATAAATACGAATATGACATTCTTTCAAGCGTGACCGGAGCATATTCTCCTTCACGAGGCGGATATTACTACACTTACGGTAATGACAACAAGAAAGATTATCGCGGTTTTGATTTCACCCTCCGTCACGACAATTATGTAGGTGATCTCAATTACGGAGCGAAACTTACCTTCACCTATGCTTCACGCAGGTGGCTCTATTACGCCGGTGATTCGGAGAATGCTCCTGAATACCAGAGGCTTACCGGTAAAGAAGTGGGATCATTGTATGGCTACATCGCGGACGGACTTTTCCAGAACGAATCTGAAATCCGTAACAGCGCCGTGATGGCTGACAAGGCCGTAGCGCCCGGATATATCAAATATGTCGACAGGAACGGTGACGGACAGATTACTTATGCCCAGGATATGGGCTATGTGGCAGCCAGTGCTTTCCCTAAGGTTCAGGGTTCATTGAACATCTATGCTTCTTGGCGTGGATTCGATATGGATATGCTTTGGCAGGGCGCGGCGGGCCGTACGGTATCTCTTACGGGACAGTACACTGCGACAGGTTCGGAGGGTATTATGGATAACACCTTCCTTACCAAGCCTTTCTATCACGGAGGCAATTCTCCGCTTTTCCTTCTTGAGCATTCTTGGACTCCGGACAATACCGGCGGCGAATTCCCTCGTCCTTCCATTACTCCGCTCAGTTCGAACAATGCCTTCTCGTCTACATTCTGGTACAGGGACGGAAGCTATCTTCGTCTGAAGACCCTTCAGATAGGATATACCCTTCCTCAGAAATATACCATCAAAGCGGGTGTTTCTTCTGCGAGAATCTATATACAGGGCTCGAATTTGCTTACTTTCAGTGGATTGACCAAGTATAACATAGACCCGGAGCAGCCGGGAGTCAACAACGGTTACTATCCGCAGCAGAAAGTATATCAGGTAGGCGTTAAACTTACATTCTAAACGGAGGAATTGAACATGAAAAAATATATTGCAATTTTGGCCGTATCGATCAGCCTGGTTTCTTGTAATGCGTGGATGGACAACGTCCAGGATTCTTCGCATCTTACGGAGATGGCTATCTGGGAGAACGAGAATACGGCGAATAATTATATCAACGGATTCTATACCTATATCCATAAATACGGGGCTTTCGGAGACAATCAGTTCGGAGGTTCCCTTACGGAGAGTCTTACGGATGAACTGAAATACGGCTCGGAGGCGCTTGGCGCAAAGGCCGGGCATCCTAACAATTACGTCACTAATCCTAAGGCTATTACCCCTGACGGATGCTATTACAGCATATGGTCCACCGCTTATCAGCAGATTCGCCGCGTGAACGGATTTCTGGAGTCAATGCAGAAATTTTCCCGTTTCGACGCGCAGACCAACACTTTGTATGAAGCACAGGCCAGATTCTTCCGTGCTTATCTGCATTTCCAGATAGCAAAGCGTCATCCAAAGGGAATAATATATTATAAGGAATTGCCGACGTCGAATAATAAGGCTCTCAGCACTCCGGAAGTTTTCTGGGAGGAAATCTATCAGGATTTCCTGTTTGCCGCGAAAAATCTTCCTGAGCAGTGGCCTTCTTCCCAAAGCGGGCGCATTACGAAATATGGCGCATGGGCTATGATGTCACGTGCCATGCTTTACGCGCAGAGATGGCAGGATGCTTATGATGCGGCCGATTCTGTTATACAGTCGGGCAAATACGCATTGGTGAGCGAATACAAGAACTCTTGGAAGGGCGGTAACAGTGAGTCGATAATTGAGTTCAATTATAATAAGAACGGTGTGACTCATAATTTTGACCAGGATTATGTTCCGCTTTGTTTCGGATATGATTATGGTGCGCTTGGCACTCCTACCCAGGAGATGGTGGAAAGTTATGAATGCGCTGACGGCAGCGAATATGATTGGGCTCCATATCACGACGGAACCCTGAAGACCAGACCGGATTACGAAAGGTTGGAGCCGCGTTTCCAGGCTACCGTATTCTATAACGGCAGCAGCTGGGGCGAAGGCGGGACACAGAAGATGGATTGCTCGGTAGGTGGAACCAATGGAGAATTCATGAAATACGGTTCGGCTCCATATTCTTATGGCAAGACCACCACGGGATACTTCCTCAGAAAGCTTATAGACGAATCACACACTGACCTTAAGGGAATAAAAAGTACGCAGACTTGGGTGGAGCTCAGGTATGCCGAGGTCCTTCTGAATAAGGCCGAGGCGGCCTACAGACTTGGCAAGAATGATTATCAGTCTTCTATGAATGAAGTGCGCGCACGTGTGAATCTTCCTGCAAAAAACACCACTGGAGAGACTTGGTTCAAGGATTACAGAAGGGAGAGAAAGGTGGAACTCTCTTACGAGGGTCATCAGTTCTGGGATTTGAGAAGATGGCGCCTTGCCCATATAGAACTTTCCGGCTACCAGTGCCATGGATTCAGAATCACGGGAAGCACATTCAATTATGAGTCTTGTGATCTGGCGGATCGCCAATTCACCGAAAACCTGTATTGCCTGGGAATTCCTACGGCGGAACTTAGGGAGAATGATTTGATTACAGAACAATTTGACGAGTGGAAATAATATGAAAAGCATTTTCAAATATATAGCCGTGACTGTCGGCGCTCTTTCCCTTTTCTCTTGCCAACAGCCTGAGTTCAAATACCCGGACGTGGCGACTAAGGGAATAAACAGTCTGACCGCCTATTTTATAGGAGACAACAGCGACGAGAACAAGTTCTCCTCGGAGATTGATTACGAGAATCACGTCATTACGGTTGTATTCCCGTATACATATCCGGCCAACACGAACTATCATCTTGAAGAGTCTGACCTTGAGAAAGTCAAGCTGGTGGCGGGACTGGACGATAATTGCTATCTGTCTCCCTCAGTCCTTATTATGGACCTCACCAAGGAAAACACCATAACGCTGATCAATCAGAAGAAGGAGAAGATAGATTATGTGGTGCGAGCCGAGATAAGAAAAAGCGCGGAGTGTGCCGTGACTTCATTCAAGCTTGTGGATCAGAAACTTACGGGCGTGGTTAACGAGAGCACGAAAGTCATATCCATCGTTTATGACGACACGCCGGACCCGCAGTTGGCTGAGGTGGAGCTTTCTTTCGGTGCCTCCATTACCGGCAAAGTGGATCCGACCAAAACGGCTTGCGATTATAGTTCGGATGTGGTTTTCACCGTGACGGCTCAAGACGGCAAGACATCGGCGGATTATACCGTCAAGGTGCAGTTGCCATCTACTCTGGACAAGGGCGCACGTCCTAACAGCGGAAAGGTGCTTTGGAATGTGAAACTTAAAGAGGCGTATAATCTCGCCACTCCGTTCATGATGACATCTATGGCGGTGATCGATGATTATATTGTGCTGAACACCAGGGCGGAGGATATGATAGTCGTGGACAGGAAGACTGGCGAAAAGGTGGGAAGTATCCCTCTTTCATTCAAGGGAAACCTCACGAATTTCAAAGTCACCGGCGACGATACGGATAATATTCTGGTCACCAATCTGTCAAGTGATGAACTTGTAGTCTATAGAATCAAGGGGATAACCGGAACGCCGACGGAGTATATCCGTTATGCTGCCGGCGGTAAATCTTATGGACGCGGAATCTCTGTTGCCGGGTCTCTTGATTCGGACGCCGTGATCGTCATGCCAAGATTCCAGGATACGTGGTCGTTCCTGAGATGGACGGTGACGGGCGGAGTCCTTAATCCGGTTCCTGAGGTGGTGGATATCAACTGCTCTCTCAATGCCGGCGGTTGGGTTTACAACTGTGATATAGTTCCGACAAGCGCGACCGATCCTAAGGCGGACTATTTTGTCAATTCTTATGCAAAACTTACCAATACTGTCGCAGGTGTGGACCGCGGTGCGTTGTGGATAGAGGGAGCCGGTAACACTCTTCGTCAGAACAGTGCATTCACTTCTGCCAACTGGGTCAGAAATGCAGGAGACTATGTCAAATTCAATGGCGTCGGTTTCTATGCTGCCAATACTGTCAACTCATTCACTTGGGGGTCAGATGATAATGTCTATCTGTATGACCTGGGAGACGGTAATCTGGATAATGTGTTCTGGCAGACCGAATCGGGCACTTATGGTTCTATGGCGGTACTTGCTGAGGCCAATGGCAACGCTTGTGCAGACGTGGCGCTCAAAGTCTCAGACAACGGATATTATATGTACCTGTATTTCTTCTTTGCGGGTGGACGTATGGTATGCGTGCAATTTGACTGTTTGGATATGTAGAGATGAGGCCAGGAAGATTTATGATGATATTTGCAGCGGGGTTTTTATGCCTCGCTGCTTGTGATGCCGACAAGGGACGGTATCGCACCCCGGAGTGGGAAGACCCCACGGTTGATCCTGACCCCAAACCGGAGCCGTCGGGGGACAAACCTTTTTATATATGGGTAGATGCCGCCGCTAATTTTCCTGATTTTGCCAATTCTAAAGAAAACATACTCCGCGATCTGACCAAGGCGCGCGAGGCCGGGTTCACCGATGTGGTGGTGGACGTTAGGCCTACGACAGGAGATGTGCTGTTCACTTCAGCTGTTGCGCAGCCGGTGGATTGGCTCGGAGCCTGGGTCGACGGCAAGTATTCTAAAGTCGAGAGGACGGCCGATTGGGATTATCTGCAAGCTTTTATAGACGCCGGGCATTCATTGGGTCTGCGGATACACGCAGGTTTGAATACTATGATAGGTGGCAGAAGCACGGGACTTGGTGCGCAGGGGCTTCTCTGCAGGGACGCTTCCAAAAAGGATTGGGCCACTACATATAATCTGTCCACAGGTTTGGAGAATGCATTGGATTGCGGTAAGGAGCTGTTTTTTAATCCGGCTCATCCCCAGGTGCAGGAGTATCTGATCTCCATTTTGAAGGAAGTTGCCGCTTATAAGGATTTGGATGGAATTATCCTTGACCGATGCCGTTTTGCCGGGCTGCAAAGTGATTTTTCCGATGAGAGCAAACGCCAATTTTTGGAGTACACATCTCTTATATCATTGAATTGGCCTACTGATGTAATGCCTGTAGGAGCTACTTACAGCAGTGTTCAGGATATGTCCTCGCCTGCCAAATATTACAAGCAGTGGCTTGAGTGGAGGGCCAAGGTTATTCATGATTTCGTGGAGAAAGCTTCCGCCGCAGTTCACGGCGTCAATGCCGACATTAAGTTCGGGGTGTATGTAGGCGGTTGGTATTCACAGTACTATGATGTCGGGGTGAATTGGGCCAGCCCTAAATATCAGACATCTTCCTTCTATCCCAAATGGGCAAGTGAGAAGTATTCCATGTACGGATATGCCGATCATTGTGATCAGATGCTCATAGGTGCGTATGCTTCGCCTGGCGCCGTTTATGGCACCGGCGAGTGGACTATGCAGGGATTCTGTCTGAAAGCGGTGGAAAAGATAGGCTCGGCCTGTCCTCTGGTCTGTGGAGGACCGGATGTAGGCAACTGGGACTCGGCAGGAAAGTATACGCAACAGGAGGAGAATCAGGCGATAGTGAATTCAGTTAAAGCTTGTTACGATGCCTGTGGGGGATATTTTCTCTTTGATATGATACATCTCAAGCAAGCTGACCAATGGTCATATGTCAAGGAAGGAATAGATAACGCGTTAAAATAACAGTTGATGAGAAATAAAATATTAATGACGGCAGCGGCTTTGATCCTTTGCTCGTCGTGTGCTCAGAGGACAACGGAAAAGCCGTTTTTCATCTGGATAGATGCCTCGGCCAATTTTTCTGATTTCGCCAATTCTAAAGAAAATATACGGCGGGACCTTCAGAAAGCTAAGGAGTGCGGGTTTACGGACGTCGTCGTGGATGTCCGTCCTACAAACGGCAATGTCCTTTTCCGTTCCAGAAAAGGGATTCCATATGATTATCAGAAGACTTGGCGGGGAGAAGTCCGTCGTACAGCCGATTGGGACTATCTTCAGGAGTTTATCGACACGGGCCATTCCATTGGCTTGAGAGTGCACGCGGCGATGAACACCATGTGCGGAGGCGCTTATTCGCCAGGCGGGTCAAGCGGGCTTCTGGCCGTGGACCCTACGAAAAAAGATTGGGAGACGCAGTATAATACGGCGGATGGAATAAAAACCAGGGAAAGGGGCGATGCTCATAGTGCACTTTTCTTTAATCCGGCTCATCCCGGGGTGCAGGATTATCTGATAGGCCTTATTGAGGATTTGGCCGCTTATAAGGATCTGGATGGGATTTTTCTTGACAGGTGTCGTTTTGCTGGGCTTCAGAGCGATTTTTCCCCATTAAGCAAACGCCTGTTTATGGAGTATATAGGGGTGGAGGATATTGATTGGCCGTCGGACGTCCTTCCCGCCGGTACCACTTATGCAACTCAACCCAAGGTTAAGCCGAAATATTTCCGTCTATGGAATGAATGGAGAGCCAAGGTTATTCATGATTTTGTGAGCAGGGCCGCTGACGCAGCCCACGCAGTTAATCCGAAGATTAAGTTTGGTGTATATGTAGGTGGGTGGTATTCAGAATATTACGATGTGGGTGTAAACTGGGCTAGCCCTGACTATGACACATCTAAGTATTTCCCCGAATGGGCGACGCAGAATTATAAGAACTTCGGATACGCAGATCATCTCGACCAGATGCTTATCGGCGCGTACGCTTCTCCCTCGGCAGTTTACGGGGACGAAGAATGGACTATGCAGGGCTTTTGCCTTTTGGCCAAAGAAAAGATAGGCTCGGCTTGTCCGCTGGTGTGCGGAGGTCCCGATGTGGGTAACTGGGACTTGAAGAAACAGTATCCTAAGGAAGTGCGGGAACAAGCTATAGTAAATTCAGTTAAAGCTTGTTACGATGCCTGTGACGGTTATTTTCTTTTTGATATGATACATCTTAAAATGGCCGACCAATGGTCGTATGTCAAGGAAGGAATAGATAAAGCGCTTGGTAAATGATGCTTGTTTCGTCTTTACTTGTGGCGCTTAATATAACGCTGGTTAATCCATTTATCGGTTCCGGTGGACACGGACACGTGTTTGTCGGGGCCAATGTTCCTCACGGGGAAGTGTGTGCCGGGCCTATGAATACCACGCTCGGCTGGGATTGGTGTTCAGGTTATCACGACAGTGATTCCACATTGGCCGGATTCGCTCAGACTCGCCTCAGCGGAACCGGGGTGGCTGATTATGGAGACATAGTCATTTTGCCTCAAATCACGGGTGGCGCCGATGTAAGGGAATGGATAGACAAGAAAAGTGAAGTGTGCAGTCCCGGGTATTATGAGGTCAGACTTTCTCAAAGCAGGATCAAGACCCAGATTACGGCTACGGAGCATTGCGCTCTTTATCGCTTTACTTACCCTGAGGGTACGGGTGCTTATCTCAAGATAGATTTGGAGCGTGGTGCTCAGTCACTTACCTTTCGCAAGGCTTTTGACGGAGGTGGTATCGAAGTGCGCGGCGAAAGCATGGTTGTCGGTCAGCGAATATCCAGCGAATGGACATTCAATCAAAGCATCTGGTTTATGGGACAAAGTTCTCTCCCCATAAAATCAGTAAGAAAAGAAGGGAACAGCGCCATTTTTTATTTCGGAGAGGATGTCGGTGTCCTGGAATTTAAAATCGCAGTTTCTCAAAAGGGGGAAGATGGGTTGAATGCCAATTTGAAAGAAGCGAAAGGCTTCCGTAAGACTCTTGGCGCGGCGCAAAAACTATGGCGTCGCGAACTCTCCACCATAGAATTCAGAGGGATAGAGCCGCAGGTTGACACTGTTTTTTACACTGCGCTATACCATACGGCTATCTCCCCGCAGTTGATAAGTGATGCCGGGAACAGAAACGAGTATACTATCTTTTCTTTGTGGGACACTTACCGCTCAGTCCATCCTCTTTATAATCTGATAGATGAGAGGAGCGGCGATTATTGTAACTCTCTTCTTGACATTTACGATCGCACAGGCCGTCTTCCCGTCTGGCAGCTCGGTGACCAGGATACAGACTGTATGGTGGGCGTTCACAGTATAGCGGTTCTCTGCGAAGCCGCGCTAAAAGGCGTGGCAGGGGTTGATCCGCATAGAGTTCTCAAGGCTTGCAAAAGTATGCTCTCCCAGCCTGTATATGGGATGACGATTTGGGATGAATATGGGTATCTGCCTTCTGACAAGGTAAATTGGTCTGTTTCAGTAGAACTGGAGTATTGTATAGACGCCGCCTGTGTTGCGCTTCTCGCTTCGCGTCTGGGTGATGATGCTGTGGCCGATGAGTTTTCGCAGAGGGCCCGGCGTTACGCCCGTCATTTTGATTCGCAGACGGGGTTTATGCGCGGGGTTGATTCGAAGGGCCAATTCAGCGAACCGTTCGATCCTGCCTTTTCTCTTCACGATCAAGCCGATTATGTGGAGGGAAATGCTTGGCAATATAGCTTTCTGGTGCCCGAGGATGTGGATGGCCTGAAGGCGCTTTATGGCGGAGCGGAAGGCCTTGAAGCGAAACTTGACGCGCTTTTTGCCGCCGATTCCGCTCTTAACGACGGCGCATCGGCCGATATTACCGGCATGATTGGCCAATATGCCCACGGCAATGAGCCAAGTCATCATATCATATATCTGTATTCTCTTCTTGGTCGTCGCGACAAGGCTGCAGAAAAGTTGAGGCAGGTGTATGATGATTTTTACAGCACGGCTCCGGACGGGCTGATAGGCAATGAAGATTGCGGGCAGATGTCCGCGTGGTATGTTTTCTCTGCACTCGGCTTTTATCCGGTGTTCCCGGCGGACGGGAGGTATGTATTCGGCAGCCCTTTGTGCCGTGAGGCCAAGATAAAATTGGCAAATGGCAAGACGCTGAAGATAGTTGCGCACGGTAACGGATCCGGTGCCCCGTATGTTTGTGAAGTCAGGTTAAACGGGAAAGAACTTAAGTCGCCATACATTACGCATGAGCAGATAATGAGTGGCGGTTATCTTGAATATTTTATGTCTGAAGACAAATGAAAAGACTTTTTCTATTATTGTTTTCTCTGCTTTGTCTGTATTCTTCCATTTGGGCGCAGGTGTCGGTGAAGGGTCGGGTGGTGGACAGCAGTGGAGAGCCGCTCCCGGGAGTGGTGGTTATGCAGCAGGGCTCAGCAAAGATGGGCGTAATGACAGACGAGGGAGGTAATTTTTCCCTGTCGGTAGAATCCTCTGATGCGGTGCTCCTTTTCACTATGATGGGTTATCAGGATGCCGTGGAGCCTGTGGGAGCCAAACGCGTGTTCAATGTTACCCTCAGAGACGACACGACTTTTCTGGAGGAAGCGGTAGTCGTGGGTTACGGTGTGCAGAAGAAGGGGACCCTGACAAGCAGCATCGCATCCATCAGCAGAGAAAAGCTCTCTTCCGCTCCGACAGATAATATGAGCAATATGCTCGGTGGCAAGCTCCCCGGACTTGTCACCCGTCAGACTTCCGGAGTGCCGGGAGAGAATGATTCACAGATATATATCAGAGGTATCAGTACGACAGGGACTTCTACTCCGCTGGTGCTTGTCGATGGAGTTGAACGGGATTTTTCAAACCTCGACCCGAGTGAGATTGCGGATGTGACCATCCTTAAGGATGCCGCTTCTGCTGCAGTCTATGGCGTAAAGGGTGCCAACGGTGTCATTCTGGTGACGACCCGCCGTGGCGATGTGGCCAGCACGACGGTCAGTTATAATGGAGCGTTCACTATGAGCAGCAATGCCGATATGCTTACCCTCCTGTCGGGAAGCGAATATGCGTATTGGCATAATTTGGCAAGTGATATGGACGGTCTGGTAAGGGAGTATTCGGATAAGCAGATAGGGTATATAAAAAATGGTGATGACCCGCAGGGTATTCTGGGCGACACGAATTATCTTGATCTGATATTCAAAAAGGTGGCATTTGGACAGAACCATAATCTGAGTGTCAGTGGCGGTTCGAAGAATGTACGCTATTTCGTGGGAGGAAGTTTTCTCGATCAGGACGGCATCATAGAGAACGTGTGGTTCAAGCGCTATAATCTTCGTTCCAATATCGATATTAATCTTACTGATAACCTGACGCTTAAACTGGACGTGTCGGGACGAATCGAGAACAGACACCAAAGCGGGGTGAGCGCTGGCTCGAGTGATCCTACCGCATCGCTTGACAACGGAGGCGCCGAGTACGGATATAAGAACATAGTTTTCTATGCCATTACGGCCAGGCCTACCACCCGTGCCCAGATGCCGGATGGAACTTATATAGGTTATCAGAACCCTCTTGTGGCCCGCGATGAATCCGGATTTCAGGAGAAAAACCGTTCGTTTGTACAGACTGGTCTTACTCTGCAATATAATGTACCTTTCATCAAAGGGCTCACGGCCAAGGCCATGGGCAGTTACGATTTTCAGAATACTCTTCAGAAGAAGCTTCTTCTCGCCTGTGAGCAGGTGACGCCTAAATATTCAAGTGCGGATGATGTCTTGACGCTTACCCGCGGAAACAGTCCGCATCTGGCGTCCGGAGTCAATCAACTGACAGAGTCTCACCAACTTTTCAGCAGATATACTTTTACTGCACAGCTTAATTATCAGAATACTTTCGATGCTCACGAACTGGGCGCTGACCTGGTGTGGGAACAGAGCGGGACATCTTCTCGATATTTTGCCGCAGGAAAACAGAACTTCTCCATAACTGAGATTCCGGATCTGAACTTCTCTACGGATGTGCTTCCTAATTCGGTGGTCGGATATCATTCGAATACCGGGCGCCAGGGACTTTTGGCACGCGTGAATTATGTCTATGACGGGAAATATATAGTATCGGCCTCGCTTCGTAACGACTGGTCGGCCAAATTCGCCCGAGGGCACAGGCTCGGTGTATTTCCTGCCGTGTCGCTTGGCTGGAGAATGAACGAGGCTCTTAAACTCAGGGCGTCGTGGGGTATTCTGGGTAATGACAGCATATCGGATTTTCTTTATGTCCAGGGCGTTTCCCTTTCTACAAAGCCGGTAGCTGTCATAAACGGTCAGAGCGTGCAGGGACTTTCCACCACTTCCGTTCCTAACAGCGACATAACGTGGGAGACTACCACCACTTATAATGTGGGCGCGGACCTGCGTCTGTGGGATGGCCTGCTGAGCGGCGAAGCTGACGTGTTCTATAAACTCACTACCGATATTCTGCAGAGTCAGGCTGGCGAAAATCCTCCTTCCATAGGCTCGAACTTCCCGGCCATCGTTAACAGCGGAAAGGTGGATGTCCGCGGCTTTGAGCTTTCGCTCAAGCACGAGAATAAAGTCGGGGACCTGTATTACACGATAGGAGCCAATACCTCATTCGCCCGTAACCGATATATCTCCATCAATGATTCAGACAATATCCCTTCTTATCAAAGCAAGCTGGGCCAATCTCTTGGGGCGGTCCTGGGTTATGTATCGGACGGGCTGTATCTCGATGAAGAAGATTTGGCCTCGTCACCCAAGACTAGCAATGCAGTGAGAGTGGGAGACATTAAATATAAAGATCTTAACGGAGATGGCAAGATAACGTCAGAGGATAGGACCTGGATAGCCGGATCGTCCATTCCGGAGGTGATGTTTGGCCTGGATTTCAATTTCAAGTGGAGGGGCTTTGATGCTGTCGTTTTCTTCCAGGGCGCAACGAATACGCAGATTATGCTGTGCGGAACTTATTCCGCTCTAGGCTATTCTGACGGCACATATTACACTCAGGCATTTAAATGGGGAAGCAATCCTCCTAAATATCTGGTGGAAGGCAGCTGGACGCCGACACATACGGACGCGACCTATCCCCGTCTTTCCACGCAATCAAGTACCAACAATGTGTATGCGAGCGACTTCTGGGCCAGGGATGCTTCTTATCTGAGGTTGAAGAATCTGCAGGTGGGATATACGTTTTCCAAGAATCTCACGCGGAAATTCTACGTGGAATCTCTTCGCCTTTATGTAAGCGCATCGAACCTGCTGACCATTTCCGGGCTTTCGAAACTCGGAATAGACCCGGAGGCGCCAAGCGTGAACAACGGTTATTATCCTCAGCAAAGAGTCGTAAGCCTCGGCGCAAGTTTAACATTTTAGTATATGAAAAGAAGAAACGTTCTATTATATATTCTTGCTGCCGTTATGGGGACAGCTTGCAGTTCGGTGAATCTCGAACCCACGGACAGGTATGACATATCCTACGCGATGAAAAACGTTACGAATGCCAATCTTTATCTTAACTCGTTCTATTCCATAGGAGCGCAGTGGGGAAGTTTCGGCTCGTGCGCCTTGGGTGGGGCCAATTCCAATCTTTCCGACGGTCTTACCGATATTCTAAAGTACGGAGCCACCGCCGCCGGTGCGGGAGACTGTAATCTTATAATGACCGTTGACGGCCAGCAGCGGGTAGATCAGAATTATTTCGATTGTTGGACGACAGGATACGGGCTTGTCCGCAGGCTAAATGAAGCTCTTCGGGCATTGGATGACAATAAGGCAAATTTTACCGAGACGGAGCAGGCACGCATCTGTGCGGAGATTCTCTTTTTCCGCAGTATGGTGCAGTTCAATATGATGAAGGTCCACTCATCGCAGAAAGACGATATGGGAATAATCATATATAAGAGCATATCCGAGATGAATATCGCCGGCAAGAATACGCCCAGAAGCACTCTCTCTCAGTCGTGGGATGCGATAGCGGCGGATCTCGATTATGCGTGTCAGAATCTTCCTGAGCCATCCGCTTCGATGGGCAGGGTGCACAAGTATGCCGCTTATGCGCTGAAAGCGCGTGCCATGCTTTATGCCGGGCGTTATGAAGATGCGCTTGGCGCGGTGAATGTTATCGAAAGCAGTGGTCTGTATGGCTATATCGACTCGTATGACGATATTTTTAAATCATTGGACAATTCCGAAGTGATATGGGGCGTGGCATACGCAAGTGCTGTGCTTACGCACAGCTTTGATCAGAAGTATTCCATGCCGGGGGACTATTGTCTTAACGGCAGCAAGGGCGGAGGTTATGCCGGCCCTACGCAGGAGTTTGTGGATGCCTTTGACAATGCTGATGGCAGTGTCTTTGACCCTTCAGAAGAGTCTCGCCGTTTTATCACGAATGAGAATGTCGGCTCGCGCGACCCTCGCCTGTCTTCTTGTGTGCTGTATAACGGGGCGCTATGGAAAGGCCGTGCGTTGCAGTGTTATGAGGGAGGAGAAGATCAGAAGTATATGCCTTATGGTGCCACTAAATCGCCCGGCAATACGGTTACCGGGTATTATATGCGAAAACTTCTGGATGAAAGCAATGAGGATTTTGTTCTGAACGGTTCATATCAGAGTTGGCCTGAATTCAGATACGCGGAGGTGGAGCTTATCAAGGCTGAATGTCTGGCCCGTCAGGGGGATTATTCCGCTTCGTTCAAGGCCGTGGAGGATTTGAGAAAGGTTCGTTTCGGAAGAGATGACGTAAAAACTGCTTCTGTATCTGACCTTGAAAGCGCGCTTGATGTGATTCTTCACGAAAGGATGATAGAGCTTTGCTATGAGGGGCATCGTTTCTGGGATTTGAGAAGAACAGGAAGGGCGCGCGATGTCTTGGACGGGAAAAAATATACAGGCGTTCTGTGGAAAGTTGATCCTGCCGTAGGATTTAAGGCGGAAAGCGTATCTGCGGATATGTCAGCGCATAAATATCCGGAAAAATTCGACAGGTTTCCTATTCCTCAGACGGAGATAAAAAATAATACGGCCGCGCGTCAAAACAGTGATTGGTAACAGATATGAAGAAAATATTATTGGGGCTTTTTATGGTTTTTTCCCTATATTCCTGTGTAAAACCAGATGAAAGACAGAAGGATACGTCTACACAGCTGCGCTCGCTCAAGGCGTTTGTCTATTATGATGCGCAGAACCTCTCCGTCTATGAGGAGGTGGACCTTTTGAGCGGGATGTACATTGAAGACAAAGGCCTGGCAAGTTTTTCTTTTCCGGAAGATGCCGTAAAATTCAATTCCTCCACGCTGAAAAGATGCCGTCTTGAAGCCATTATTCCGTCGGCTGCCCGGATAGTTCTGACTTCCGGGGATGGCGAGGAAATGTCCTGTGGTTTAGATGGTTGGTTTGATTTATATAATGCCACTATTTGTTTTAATGTTATTTCTGATAGTGGGGATATTAAAAATTTTAAAATAACAACCCGTTGTTTATAGTGAAAACTTTAATTATATTTGTCCCTGCTTATGAAAATTTTTAAAACTCTTCCGTTGATTGCGCTGGCTATTCTATCTGTCTCCTGCAAGCATAATGACCCGGTTAAGCCCGAGGTTACTTTCTCACTCTCAGAATCCAATATCACTGTATCTGGACTAAGCCGGGAATGTATTGTCAATGTTGACAACACTGCACGCTCTGTGGATATTTATGTCGATTATGCCGACAAAGAGAACATAAAAGCACTGGAGGTCAGGTTCAAGAATCTGGAAGAAGGTGTAGAGGTCAATTATTCTCAAACATATAATTACTCTGTCGCTTCGCAGAAAGTGCTTTTTGTCAAGGAGGAGACCTCGTTTGAATATGTATTTGCCGTAACCGTAGGAGAGCCGGTCGTAAAATTCAACTCGTTTACTGTCGCAGGTGTCAACGCCCTTGGCGGAGAAGCCAAGGTTCCTGGCGGGACTGACCTCACGGCTTTGGAAGTGGCTTTTGATGTGACTCCTTCAGACACTAAGGTGTTTGTCGGAGATACTGAGATAGAAAGCGGAGCCGTGGTGGATTTTTCAGATAAGGTTAACGGCGTCAATTTCGTCGCGCGTGTGGGCTCGGTAGAGAAGACTCTTAACGTCAAGGCGGTTACTACGGGCATCAGCGAGATTACCCGCGTATGGGGTGTATATTACAAGCCGTTTACGGAAGGCGTCGACGCCACTTGGTTCGGCACTAAAGTGTCAGGGGGCTTGGATGTCATAAGAACTGTGGCTATGAATGATGAGTATGTGTTCCTCTCTAAGGACAAGGATTCGGAAAACCCTGCGGGCGGAGTCTATGCGGTGAGCATCGCGGACCCTAATTCAGTCAAGCTTCTTTCACAGGAAGGTATCGCTTCCGGTACCAGATTCTTTGCCGTTACCGTTCTGGAGGATTCGCCTATTGCGGCTACATTCACTACGGGCGCAGGCAACCATTTCAAAATCTATGCTTATGATAGCGTTGATTCGGCACCTCGAGAGATTCTTGACTATACGACTGCGGAAAATGTCAGACTTGGCGATAAGATTACGGTCGAGGGTACTTGGGCGGAGGGTAAGATATGGTGCTATGAGAGCACCTCTGCTCAGAAGGTGTATTGCTTCACCGTGCGTGACGGTAAGGTGAATGCCAGTCCTGTAATAGTGGATCTTGACCAGAAGATGGGGAATTACGGTGCCTTTTTCCCGTATAAGGATAATGAATATGTCTGGGGAGGAGGTGCAGGCGCAGCCGCCACTGTTTTCACGGTTGACGGCACTATGGCCACTTCAGGATATTCATTTAACTCCGCTATAATATCCATACCTGTTCTGGGTGTCAGATTCTTTACCTTCAACGAAGAGAATTATATGGCATACGTGGTTCTTCGCAGTGGCTATCATGACGGACAGGCTCGTTTTTCTGCCCTTACGAAAGAGACTCTTGAGGAAAGCATAGAGAGTATTACAGGGTCGTATGCGTTTTATCTTGGAGATCCGCAGGCAAAAGAAGACGGACAATATATCAAGAACGGTAACGGTTGCGGAGACGGAGCTTTCCGTGTGATAGACGGACATTATTATTATGCAGCATTGGTTCCCGGCACGGGGCTGTCGCTTTTTGAGATAAAATAAATTTCTAATAACCACTTTAATAACATTATTTATGAAAAAAAGTCTTTTGATGATTCTTGGCGCTGCCGTCCTGTTGGCGGGCTGTGCTAAAGATCTGTCTCCGGATTTACAGAAACTGGAGGATCGTGTCGCTCAACTTGAAAAACAGGTTGAAGCTAACAAGAAAGCTATCGAAGAGCTTCAGAAAGCCAATTTCATTACTGCTGTAGAGCAGACGGAGGCTGGTTGGTCTGTTACTCTTGATGATGGTAAAGTCATTACCCTTTATAATGGTAAGGATGGTGCCAATGGTAAAGATGGTGCAGACGGTAAGGATGGTGCTGCCGGCAAAGACGGCGATTCATTCTTCAAGTCTGTTGAAATCGTAGACGGTAATGTGGTATTCACTCTGACGGACGGTACTTCTTTTGAGATACCGTTTGTAGAGGAATTCGCCATTAAACTGGAGACTCGCGATCTTGTGGTCGAGCCTAATACTGAGGTGAAGATTCCATTCACTATCGTCGGTAAGACAGCCGATACTGAGGTTTATGTACTCGGAAGCGGTGCTTACGAGGCTTCTATTGACGGAGATAAGGTAGTTGTCAAGGTTCCTGCTACCGTTACAAAGAATGCGGTTCTTATCGCCGCAGACAACGGTCACGGAAAGACTTCCATCAAGTCCATTAATTTCGAGGGACATACATTTACTGTCGGGTCTCTGAGCGGTGCCGCTCCTTTCTGGGGAGGTAATGTAACATTCAAGGTCACTTCGAATGTTGATTATACGGTCACTTCAGGTGCTTCTTGGCTTGAGGTGGTCAGCACGAAGGCTGTTACAGAAAATACTGTAACTCTTAAGGCTGGTCCTACTCCTTGCGGTTACACCCGTACTGCCGAGGTATATGTGAAAGATGAATATAAGAATACGGTTCAGACTATAACGGTAAGCCAGAGCGGTACAAAACCTGTTATGGTGTTCAACTCCGGTTATGATTCGTTCGCTGATGCTGTTGCTGCTGTAAAGGACGGCAAGAATGCTGATGTCACGAAGAACGGTTACGTAGACGTTGCCGTTTCTGAGACGCAGGCCCCTCTTGAGGAGATATTCGCCATTCCGGAAAGTGATATGAAGTGGGTTGTCCGTGTACGCTCTTATGGCGGAGGAAAGGCTGAGAATTGCGTCATCCGCGGTATCGATGTCCGTAATACTGAACTTGAAGTTAAGGATATCACCATAGAGCCGGCAGTTTCTAATGCAGGGCAGCGTCCTCTTGCAAAAGACGGAGACACATATGGCATTACTTATTTTAAATATGCATACGGAATGTGTGTCGAGACTGACGCTTCAAAGCCTATAACGGTAAAGAATGTAATCTTTAAGGTTAACGATGAACTCGTTACTTATGCGGATGCTACGCTTCTTTATGTTTGTCCTTCAACTGGTCTTGTTACCATTGACGGATGTCAGATAGACGGACGCGGTTCACGTATTTCCCAGATTTATGGTGGAAATGTCAAGTTCAATGCTTGTAATATAGCTAACGGATACAGCAGTTATGCCGTTCGCATAGGTGCAGCAAATGCACACCTTGTTCTGACGAACAACCTTATAGACACTCCTAAGGTCGTAGATATCTATAAGACTATAGCGGCTACATCTACCATTACATTCGGAGAGGACGGAGTGGACAATAACCACTATTCTGCTAAAGTTACGCAGAAGGCTGTTGACCCTAAGATAGAAGGTGTTACCGTTACTATCGGGACTTCTCCTGAGGCAACTGTAGAAATGGACGGTGTAATGTTCTCAACAGTCCAGGACGCTGTGGATCTCGCGAAGAGCGGAGCTGTCATAACTCTTGGAAACGCTGTTTATAAAGAGAATGTCAAGATTAACAAAGATGTTACTATCGTAGGTAAGAGCCGTAGCTCTTCCATCATTGCAGGTAACATTGAGATCGCTTCAAAGTGTACATTGAAGGGATTCACCGTGAGATCTGAAAGCGGCGTTACAAATAAAGTATGTGCATATTCTAACGGTTACGATTGGGGATATCCATACGTTCTTCGTATCGAATTGGGTGCTAAGGATGTTCTGGTAGAGGATATGGATATCCGTGCAGATGTGGAGGATAGTGAATTCTCCAATATGTCCACTATTTGGATTTCAGAGGCTGAAAATGTAACTGTCAGAAATTCTCTCGTTACAAGTAACGCTAAGGGAGGTTATTGTAATAACCAGACCTATGCTGTTACGGGTTTGGTATTTGAAGGAAACGAATTCACCGGTGGTGGACGTAAGGAATGGGCATCACGTATCGCTGCCAATACTACCGCCACATTCAAGGCCAATACATTCCATACGAAGTATGCTATCGATGTATATAGTTCTCTTACAGGGTCTCTTACACTTGGAGACGGTGCTGTTGATGATAACATTTACGGTACGGAGGTAGAAGTTGCTCTTAATGGTGACAAGAATGCTTTGGTTGCTGCCGGTGCTAAATTCTTCCCTGAGGATATGGTATTTGGACAGAAGGGCACAACTCCATCGAATGCCGTATGGGAGAAGGTTTGGTATTCACAGATAGCAGACCTTGGGATCAATGATTCTCGTGGATTTGCTTTCTGGAACGGAGAGGTTCTTTGCGGTGTCGCTGCCGGAGATAAGGGAGAGGGTTCTCCTGCTCCATACGTCAGCTCATATCCTATGGTGACAGTGTCCAACGGGGCAGTTTCCAAGACGCTTGCCACGCTCACTGAAGGTGCCGGCTTTACCGGCTGGGTAACAGGTGTGGCCGTTGTGGACAATGCCGGCAAACAAGACCTTATCGCTTGCGGTGTGGTCGCTACCGGAAACAAGTGGGCTGCCACTAACTATGAGTTCTACGTATATCATTTTACAAGCGCTGACAAATACGAAGTGGCCGTTCATTGGACTATGCCGGAGGCTGAGGCAGAGCGCATGGGAGATTATCTTACATTCCAGGGAACTTGGCAGGACGGTAAGATTATGACTTGCGCGGCTAATGCGACAAGCAAGTACGTCTATGTATTCAACGTTAAAGATGGCGTAGCGGATCAGACTCCTACCAAACTTACTATTGCCGATGATGTAAAGGCAGACAAGTCAGGTACCGCAGGTATCTATTACTTGAAAGATGACCTTTATATGATTACAAATGAGGCCGGCTTGTATGGAGAGAAACTTCTTCCTCCTATTCTTGTCAAGATAGAGGGAGAGAATGTTGTTCTCGCTGGGAAGATGGATGTTTCCGGATTCGCTCTCAAGGCTAAAGGTGCCACGGTAGTTCGTACCCCTCGTCTTATCACTTTGGAAGGGAAAGATTATCTGGTATTTATGACTGGTGAGTATGGTGGTGCGACATATGGTAGCGCAAATATGGGTAATATCAATGTTTGTGTTCTTCCTCTTACCGGCTCTACTCTTCTTGAAAGTCTTACATCTTATAAGATGGAGGATGTGAAGATTCTGCCTGTAGCCAATGGTGCAACCTATGCCGGAAACGGTTTTGCCGGTGTAGATGCAGATGTGTTCGGTAACACTTGCAGAATTGGTTATGGCGTCCGCGGCGGAGAGCTTGGCGTCATTAAGTTCAGACCATAATAAGTTTGTTTAATTATTCAGGGGCTGGCCTTCGTGCCGGCCCTTTTTTCGTGCATTTATTTTTATTATTTTTGTGGATGCGTTTCCCGGCAGTGAATTCACATATGATTTCTATTGTTTCTTTTATGGCGATGGCTCTTTCGCTGTTGTCATGCACTCCTGAAAATGTAAAACCGGACATTCCGGATCCTGTTCCGGATGTTTCTCCGCAGATTCTGAAGGTATGGCTTTCTGAATATCCGGGCGCAACGGTCGAAATCAAGCAGCAGAGCGCTGAGATATATGCCGAACTTCCGTATGGCTCCATCTTGAACACTGCTACCATAGAATATGAACTTCCTGGGGGGTGCAGCGCTGATCCTGCCGCCGGCTCGACTGTAGATCTGAAAAAGCCTTTCAATATCTATGTGACATCTTCTTCCGGGGCCTCCTGTAAATATGCTTTTTCTGCAGGCGTGGCACCTTCAGATGTCGTTAAAATCAAATGGCTGCAGTTACAGGACTATCTTATAAAGGCGGAAAAAATCGCTGATGGATACCATTTCAGCCTCCCTTATGGAGCGGATCTTACGAAGCTGAAGATTACCCTCGCTTCTGATTATGCCCTTACCTCCTCTCCCGATATTTCCGCAGGGATAGACCTTACTTCCTCCAAGGAAGTGAAAATATATGCAGAAGACGGGAAAACGTTCCAGACGCTTAGACTGAGCGCGTCTTGTTATGATAAAGATAAAGGCGTTCGTGGAGTTTACCTTCCGGCCCCTTGGCATACGGACGCGTTTCTTTCATATGATAAGCTCTGTGAGTCGATGGACCTGCTTAAGGAATTGAACTTCAATTGCCTGTATGTATGCGCTTGGGCTGCCACCAAGACTGCATGGCCCAGTGAAACTCTTTTGAATAATTCCACATATTCTTCCACAGCGGAGCTTAATATGTATAATTCATATTCCGGAGGAAGCGGAGATGCACTCGCGGATATGATTTCGCAAGCCCATAAATGCGGCATCAAGGTGGTGCTGTGGTTTGAATACGGTTTTATGCACGCGGTAGGCAAAGTGAATCTCTCCGATCCTCTGCTTGCCAAGCATCCCGACTGGGTAGGGCTTGACAGCGAAGGCGGATATTGCAACTATAACGGCACCGATTTCTATCTTAACTCATATTCGAAGGAAGTGCAGCAGTTTATGATAGATTTGGCAGTGGAGGCTGTAAAAAGATATCCGGACCTTGACGGCGTGCAGGGAGATGACCGTCTTCCGGCCTCTCCTGTAAACGCGGGATATAATGAGCAGACTCTTTCTTCTTATATGTCCGAGACGGGCAACGGAAGACCGTCCAGCTATAAAGATAAGGCTTGGCAGGAATGGAAGATGAATAATCTTAACGATTTTGCCCTGGCTTTTCACGATGCGGTAAAGGCGGCGAATCCGAAATGCCTTGTGATGTTCGCTCCTAACAAATATCCATGGGCATATAACAACCTGTGCCAGGACTGGCCTTCGTGGGTGAAGAGCGGTGCGGCCGAGTTCCTGACAGTTCAGTGTTATGTAACAGCTAATTACGAACGTGATGTAACTTCTCAGATAGATTATATGAAGACAGTCACTTCGAAAAACATATTCCAGCCTGCCATGATTCTTAAGAACGGGGCCAATCTGATGTCGGCCCAGATGCTCTCCGATCAGCTTTGCTATAACCGAAAAGTCGGGACTATGGGGGAGGCTCAATTCTGGTTCGACGGCCTGCTGGACGAGAATATTCAAAAGATTTTTAAACTGTTCTACTCTTATCCGGTAGAATTTCCAGATTTGTAACCGATAATAACACTAATAATTTTATGAAAAGAACATTTTTTGGATTTCTTGCACTCACGGCGCTTTCTCTCGCCTCGTGCAAATCGTCTTGCGACGTCCTCATCGTAGGTGGCGGGGCTTCCGGTACTATGGCAGGACTTCAGGCTTCACGTATGGGGTGCAAGACCGTAATAGCGGAAGAGACTGTGTGGATAGGCGGTATGCTCACTTCTGCCGGTGTGTCCGCAATAGATGGCAATTATCGTCTTCGTGGCGGCCTTTTCGGTGAATTTACAGATGCTCTCGCTCAGCATTATGGTGGATATGAAGCGCTTAAGACGGCATGGGTAAGCAATATAATGTTTGAACCGTCTGTGGGGGAAGCTATTTTTGAAAGCAAGGTCGCTAAGGAGAAAAACCTTACGCTGTATAAGGAATATCGTTTCGAGGGCGCGGAAAAACTCGCCGGTGGCGGCTGGAAGGTTCACTTCAGTACGCCTGACGGAAAAAAGACCATAAAATGTAAGGTGCTTATAGACGGTACCGAACTGGGTGATGTGGCCAAGGCCTGCGGGGTCAAGTATCACATAGGTTTCGATCCGAAGTCCTATACGCACGAGGCTACGGCTCTTGAAAGCGGAAATGACCTGGTTCAAGATATGACTATGGTCATGACGCTTAAGGATTATGGCCCTGGGGCGGATATGACTATCGCTTGCCCGCAGGGGTATGACGTTAACAAATATGTCAACTGCTGCCTCAATCCTTTGAACAATCCGGATATAGATAAGGGCCAGCAGAAATGGAGTCCGGAGATGATGCTTACATACGGAAAACTACAGAACGGCAAATATATGATAAATTGGCCTGTGGAGGCTAATGATTTCTATGCCAATATAATAGAACTCTCGCGCGAGCAGCGCGAAGAGGTGATTCACCAGGCCAAGCTTCGCACACTGGGCTTTCTGTATTTCCTTCAGACGGAACTCGGATATAAGAATCTAGGCCTTGCAAATGACGAATATCCTACGCAGGACCTCCTGGCATTCTTCCCGTATCACAGGGAAAGCCGGAGAATCGAGGGCGAGTATCTTTTCACCCTGGATGAATTGGCGGACAGATATTCCCGCACGGCTTACAGGACGGGCATTGCAGTAGGTGATTATCCTGTTGACCATCATCACTATGCGTGTCCTCAATGGAGGGAATTCTCTCATCTGTGGTTCGGTAAGGTCCCGTCCTATACGCTTCCTGCCGGGACTCTCATTCCGCTTGACGTGGAGGACCTCGTGGTCGCCGAAAAATCTATCAGCGTGTCGAATCTGGTCAATGGTACGACACGTCTTCAGCCTGTGGTCTGCGAGATAGGCCAGGCTGCAGGAGTGTTTGCCGCATTGGCGATTAAAAATGAATGCGCGTTAAGGGATGTGAAGGTAAGAGATGTCCAGAAGGTGTTGCTTGATGCAGGTGCCTATATTCAGCCGTATCTGGATTTGCCTCTCTCGGATCCGGATTTCAAGGCGCTTCAGAGAGTGGGTTCTACCGGTATTCTGCACGCGGAAGGACGTAATGTGGCATGGTCCAATGAGACTTGGATGAGGGTGAATGAACCTTTGAGATGGAACGACCTGTATCTGGAAGATTATTATGGTATAGGTCATAATCCGTCTAACGAAGAGGTGAGCGCAGATGAATTTGTCCGGCTTCTTTGCGGGATTTCATCCAAGGAAGAATCGCAAGTAAGGGCTGCCTTGGGAGATGTCCAGACAGGAACGCTTACCAGGCTTCACGCTGTTCGCGCGATAGACAAGGTTCTCTCTCCGTTCGATGTGCAGGTGGACTTTAAGGGACAGTTGATTAAATAAAATATGTCATTTTTAGAAGAAAGAGTTAATTGTATGGCACTGACGTTCGATGATGTACTGTTAGTGCCATCTTTTTCTGATGTGTTGCCCAGGGAGGTAAATCTTCAGAGCCATTTTACGAAAAACATCATTCTTAACATTCCGTTGGTGTCCGCGGCGATGGATACCGTATCGGAGGCTTCTATGGCGATAGCGCTTGCCAGGAATGGAGGAATCAGCGTTATTCATAAGAATATGAGTATCGCTTCTCAGGCGGAGCAAGTGCGCAGGGTAAAGACTGCCGGGATAGGAGAGGCTGTGAATGCGTGTGTGGATTCTTTCGGGCGCCTTCGTGTAGCTGCCGGATTGGGCATAACGGAGGACGTATGTGAACGTGCCCGCTCTTTGGTTGAGGAAGGAGTTGATGCTGTGGTTCTGGATTCGGCGCACGGTGATTCCCAAGGGGTAATAATGACTTTGAAAAAGTTGAAATCTGTCTTCCCTTCTCTTGAGGTAGTTGTCGGAAATATTGCGACGGGTTGCGCGGCACGACGGCTGATTGAGGCTGGGGCTGACGCGCTGAAGGTTGGCATTGGCCCGGGTTCTATCTGTACGACCAGGGTGGTGGCCGGCGTGGGGGTTCCACAGGTTTCTGCCATTTATGATGTGTCCAAGATGGCTGAACCCGCAGGTGTGCCTGTGATAGCCGATGGAGGAGTAAGGTATTCGGGAGATCTGGTGAAGGCTTTGGCGGCCGGCGGTGATACGGTTATGTTGGGTTCGATGTTCGCAGGTACTGATGAGGCCCCTGGTGATATCTTGGAAGAAGGCGGACAGAAGTTCAAGGCATACCGCGGAATGGGCTCAATTGATGCCATGAAGGCAGGTTCAAGCGACAGATATTTCCAGGGTGGCCAAAAAGCACCTAAAAAGCTTGTTCCTGAGGGAGTTGTCGCCAGAGTTGAGTATAAAGGCAGCGTTAATGACATCATTTATCAGCTTCTGGGCGGACTTCGTTCCGGTATGGGGTATTGCGGTGCGCGTGACGTAAAGAGCCTGCATAGTGCACGGTTCGTTCAGATTACTTCCGGCGGTCTTGCGGAAAACCATCCGCATGACGTCACTATTACGGCCAAGGCTCCTAATTATCATAGATAATGGAAAAGATACTTATAATAGACTTCGGATCGCAGTATACTCAGCTTATCGCCCGTCGAATAAGAGAGATGCAGGTGTATTGCGAGATAGTTCCGTTCAATAAATATGCTTCGCACGATTTGGAGAACGTCCGTGGCGTCGTGCTCAGCGGAAGTCCTTGTTCTGTGCGCAGTGATGATGCTCCGCATGTTGATTTGCAGGGAATTAAAGGTGTTCTTCCTCTTCTGGGTGTCTGCTATGGCGCTCAGTATCTTGCACATTTCTATGGAGGGAGCGTGGAAAAGTCTCCAAGCCGTGAGTATGGGCGTGCGATGCTTTCCATTGTAGATTCTTTGGACCCTCTTATGAGCGGTCTTTCTAAGGTGTCGCAGGTGTGGATGTCACACGGGGACACGATAACTTCTCTTCCTGAGCATTACCGTGTAATCGCGTCGACAGAAGACGTGCTCAATGCCGCGTATAGGATAGAAGGCGAACTCTCCTGGGGCATTCAATTTCATCCGGAAGTGTATCACACCGAGCAGGGAACGGCGCTTCTTCGTAATTTCGTAATGGGGGTGTGCGGATGTAGGGGCGACTGGACCAGTCAGAGTTTTATAGAGCAGACTATAAGTGAGCTGAAGGACAAACTGGGCGAAGACAATGTGGTTCTTGGCCTGTCCGGCGGAGTGGATTCGACGGTGGCTGCTGTCCTTCTGCATCGTGCCATAGGTAGCAGGCTATATTGCATCTTTGTGGATTCGGGGCTTATGCGTAAGAATGAGGCGCGTGACGTGTTGTCTTCATATAAGGATATGGGTCTGAACGTCAGGGGGATAGATGCTTCCGCCAAGTTTCTTTCGGATCTTGCCGGGGTGACTGACCCTGAGAAGAAGCGTAAGATTATCGGTCGCGATTTCGTGGAGGTGTTCAATGAAGCTGCTTCGCAGATAAAGGATGTGCGGTGGCTCGCTCAAGGTACCATTTATCCTGATGTTGTGGAATCTGCCCAAGTTAACGGCACGGCTGTGGTGATAAAGAGTCATCACAACGTGGGAGGGCTTCCGGAGAAGATGTCTCTGAAGGTGGTGGAGCCTCTGCGTCTACTTTTCAAGGATGAGGTCCGTCGTGTGGGCCGTCAACTTGGCATAGAGGAGTCTTTTATCGGAAGGCATCCTTTCCCGGGGCCGGGATTGGCCATAAGAATTCTGGGAGATGTTACTGCGGAGCGTGTGGCCATACTTCAGGAAGTGGATGATATCTATGTCGGCATGCTGCGAGAGCGCGGACTTTATGATAAGATATGGCAGGCTGGAGCTGTACTTCTTCCGGTTAAGAGCGTGGGCGTAATGGGTGACGAAAGAACGTATGAGAGCTGCGTGGCGCTGCGTGCTGTCACTTCGGTGGACGGCATGACAGCCGACTGGGCCCGCATCCCTTACGACGTGCTTGCGGACCTGTCAAACGAGATAATAAACAAAGTACGCGGCGTTAACCGCGTAGTCTATGATATCTCCTCCAAACCGCCTGCAACTATAGAGTGGGAGTAGGAGACCCCTACTTCTTCATATATTTTTTGAGGTACGGAGTAATCCATTCGGCGTAGCGCATCATGCCCAGATCGGTGAAGTGTATGTTTTCCACGAAAGCCTCGCTGTCGTGACCCAACATATCGTCTGATTTGAGGTAATAGATGCGTTTTTCGCCTTGCTTTTTAAGCTTTTCGAAGAGTTCCCGCTGAGCTGCGTTCTTTTTGTCCACTTCCTCGGTAATGACGGAATCCCAGCCGTAGTGCGCGAAATGCGGGTCCTCTATGAAGATTATCGGAACATCCGGATGGGCGTCCCGCACTATTCTGAAGAACGCCTCGCCTTTTTCTCTTATAAGGTAGTCCCAAGCGTTAGGTACATAGTCGAATACATAGATCGCCGGATCTTCCACGCTTGCCATCAGCTCCGCTATCTCCATATCCAGAAGTGCGTTGCCGCTGAAGCCGAGGTTGATGACTTCACGGTTGAGTTTGCGTGCGATGATGTTGGTATGAGCCATTCCGGGACGATTGGCACAGCCTCCTTGAAGTATGGAGGTACCGTACATCACGACTGGCCTTTCGGTGCGGGGTGAATTCACCTCCGGTCCTTTGATATATGCAGTTGAATCTACTCCTATCTCTAGATTGGTGATTCCGTCGTAAAGCGGGAGATAGAGCATATATTCGGTCTCTTCTCCTTTCATATTGCCAATCAACTTGGCTTCGGTGGTTTTGTCTGATGGGTTCGGTTTTCCTGCAGCGATGAAACGCCATTGCCCTTTGCCGTCAAGAGCGTAGAGGTCCACTCCGCGGGTTCCTGTGAGGGTCTGATGGTTCATCAGATTTCCGAATTTGGCCGTCCAACGGCACCAGATGGCGGTAGAATTGGAATTGAATCGCACATAAAGTCCGGCGCTGTTGCGTCCGAGATACCAGATGGCATCGCGGCTCCTGCCCTCGAACTCGGCAGGAAGTCTTTCGTAACGCTCCTTGGTGTCTTCACGAGCCTTGCCGTAGAGCGGAAGTTCAGTGGCGTCAGTATAGACCTGTGCATTGGCCAGGACGCAGGATAGAATGGCCCCTGCCAATAAGAATATCTTCTTGTTCATAATTATTGCAGAACTTTAGCCGGCATAGGCCAAGCCGTGATGGTGGAAATGTAAGGTGCCATTATGCTGGCTACTTTGCGGTGTCCGTTATAGTTTGGATGCCAGGAAGCACCGAGATCCGAGGTGTTGTTATGTGCGGATGCATCTATCTGTGTGGCGTGAACATTCTCAAGCCCGCTTTTCTCCACGGCCAATTTAACCCACTGCCCGAGCATAGGGTCGGCTTTTGAGGCGACGCAGAGGATTGGAACCTCTCCGTGGAAAGAACGTATTTTTTTCAGAAGAGCGATATAGTTCTCGCTCCACGAACTTAGTGTAGGTTGCTTTCCTGTAGAGAAATCATTGGTGCCCAAGTAGATGACTACGATATCAGGGGTGTAGGAAGGTGTCCACGCCTCTTCTGAGTATTGGTCGAAGGTCTGGCCGTAGAGCTTCACCATGTTTTCGTGCTGGTTGAAATCGCCGTAGTTTCGTATGATTCCTCTTCCGCTATGTGAGATATGCACAGTTTCGGCATCGAAATAACGGCCGAGAATGTCGGCGTAGGTCAATGTCGGATTTTCTTCTTCCGGAAG
This sequence comes from Firmicutes bacterium CAG:460, assembly GCA_963624185.1. Taxonomy (GTDB): domain Bacteria; phylum Bacteroidota; class Bacteroidia; order Bacteroidales; family UBA932; genus Cryptobacteroides. The sequence continues at coordinate 49,089 of CAVFNP010000003.1, forward strand.
GAAAGGAGAAGTGGCCGACGGAGCTTCCGTGCCGTATCCGCAGGTGTAGGAGTCTCCCACGAACTCTATAAGTCGTGTTTTTGCCGGTGTCGGCTGAAGGAAAGTCCCGTCCGTGGTGAATTCGTATGCTGTAAGGCATCCCTGTTCGGCTTCGGTCCTTTTCTGTAAAGTGATTTCATGCACTCCCTTTTTGCCTTTGAAAAGAGTGAGGAGCGTGTCGCTTTCCACGATGAAGACCCCGTCCTTTTGTGCAGATGGTGCCTTGTCAATCCAGACATTGAAAAAGTCGCGATGCGTGTCGGAACATTTGAGCGAAAGGCTCTTGCCACTGAATTTAACCTTGATGGTCGTTGCGCTCCAGTCAAAGCTTACTGCTCCTGCAGCTTCGTCGGTGTGCGTTCTTCCGGTATATTGGATTTTGGTGTTTGTGGCCTTGATGGTCTCGGCGTTGCATATGCCTGCGGACAGGGCAAATGTAGCTATAAGTAATAGTGTTTTTTTCATGCCTGCAAATATAGCGAATTGTTGCGATGAAAAAATATCAAAATAGAGAAGTAATTTTTCAGTCTCGTTCGTTTATATATATGTAAAGAGTCGACGATATCAGATGAGAATTTACGCTTTATTTGGAAAATTACGTTTTAAATTCTGATATTTAGACGAACTAACATAATTAATAACTAATAATAATTAAAATTTACGAAAAAGGTTTTATTCTTTTAATATTGTGTCTTACTATAATAGGATGTAATAATAAGCAGAGTGCTTATCAGAATGGCGATATAGTTTTTGATACACAAGGTTTTCCATATTATTATGGAATGAGTGTGGAGATGTCTAATTTTAAGATGCTTGTCGATGGACAACTCTGGCGTGCGGATGGATTCGAGTATAGAATTATAGATAACAAGACAGGGAAAATCATCAAGGAAACAGCGTTGATACCCGGATTATCGTATCAATTCTATGTAGATGGCAATACTATGACAGAATTTTTAGATACCTCCATCGATCAAAATGGTACGGAATTAAAATATAGACAATTTGGGTATATGACGACGCCGGAGGGTTTTATAAAAAACATAAAGGAAGATGGGAAAATAGAACTTCGGGTTGTTTCTTTAGGGGCTGATTACTTTGATGCCTTTATGTTGACAGGGAAGAAGAAAAGTGGAGAGGATTGTTATATGCTGATAACATTTAGAAAGATGAGCGAAAAACAACTTCAGGAGTGTAGGGATACATATAAAGAGCCATATTATAGGGATTAATTTCTGCTATTTTTTCGTATCTTAGAGCCACAATTCGCAAACAAAATTATTTGTACGATATGAACACTGAAATTAATTTCAAGGAGCTTGCTTCGCAGTACGAAAATGAGCTCAAAAACAATTGTCTTCCTTTCTGGCTTGAACATTCCATCGATAAAGAATATGGTGGATACTTCAGCTGTCTGAATCGAGACGGAAGTGTCTTTGACACAGATAAATTCATTTGGCTTCAAGGCCGTGAGGTATGGCTTTTCGCCATGCTTTACAATAATCTGGAAAAGAACCCGCTCTGGCTTCAGACCGCCATTGACGGAGCTGAATTCCTTAAAAAGTACGGGCATGACGGTAACTACGACTTCTATTTCTCTGTAACGCGCGAGGGAAAACCTATCGTGCAGCCGTACAATATCTTCTCAAACACATTTGCCTGCATGGCATTCGCTCAGCTGGCTAAGGCTACGGGAAGCGAGGAATATGCTCAGATAGCGAAGAAAACATTTGACCGTATTCTCGAACGCCGTTCTAACCCTAAGGGCCAATGGAACAAGCTCTATCCGGGCACACGTCCGATGAAGGATTTCGCCCTTCCTATGATCATCTGCAATATGGCTCTTGAAGTGGAGGATATCATTAACGATCCAGCTCTGATAGACAAGACTATAGACGAGAGTGTACATGAGATAGTGGATGTATTCTATCAGAAGGATCTCGGGGTCATCATGGAGAATCTCGCACCTGACGGGTCGCTCATCGACTGCTTCGAAGGCAGAAAAGTCAATCCTGGACACGACCTGGAGGCCATGTGGTTCCTTATGAACATAGGCATACGTCGAGGCGACAAGGCTCTCATCGAAAAGGCCGTTGAGATATCACTCAGCGTCATCGAATACGGCTGGGACAAGCAGTACGGCGGAATCTTCTATTTCATGGACCGCAAGGGATATCCTACGCAGGAGCTTGAGTGGGATCAGAAACTCTGGTGGGTTCACCTCGAAAGCTCTATCGCCATGATAAAAGGCTATCAGCTGACCGGTAACGAGAAGTGCCTCGAGTGGTTCAAGCGTCTGCACGAATATATGTGGACACACTTCAAAGATCAGGAATATCCTGAGTGGTACGGTTACCTTAACCGTCGCGGCGAAGTTCTTCTTCCTCTTAAGGGCGGCAAATGGAAAGGATGTTTCCATGTTCCAAGAGGACTCTATCAGATCTGGCAGATTCTTGACACGCTTAAATAGTCTGCCGTTATGAAAAGGCACCAGACTCTCTTGCTCGTCATTTTGGGAATTCTCGTTGTTTCGGGATGTAAAAACGGCGGGCAGGACTATCTGAACGATAAAGCATATGAAACTCCGGGAATAGGAAAGGCCCTGCCTGTCAGGGCCACTTTCCTGGATGAAATAAGTTGGGATATTCCTCATCAGAATTGGGGTGTGAAGGAATGGGACAAGGACTTCCGCGCCATGAAGGATATGGGAATAAACACGGTGGTAATGATTCGCTGCGGACTCGGACGATGGCTTGCCGCACCTTTTGAATCTGTTCTTAATGCCAACCCTGCAGCTATTTACCCTCCGGTAGATTTGGTGGAGATGTTTCTTACTCTCGCCGACAAGCACGGCATGGCCTTCTATTTCGGGACCTATGACTCGGGCCAATGGTGGCACGAAGGTGAGTATCAGAAGGAAATAGACGTCAACAATGCTCTTATAGACGAAGTCTGGGCCAAATATGGGCATCATAAGAGTTTTCAGGGATGGTATCTTAGTCAGGAAGTCAGCCGCAGGACGAAAAATATAGCTTCGATAATGGCAGGCGTAGGAAAACACGCCAAGGAAGTGTCAGGAGGGCTGCCGTGCATGATTTCTCCATATATACACGGAGTCAAGACCGATCAGGTAATGTGGGGCGATACGGCCACCAGCGTGGAGCAGCACGAGAAGGAATGGAATGAAATACTGCGGGACGTACAGGGCGCCGTGGACATTCTGGCATTCCAGGACGGTCAGGTGGATTATTGGGAACTATATGATTATCTATGTGTAAACAAGAAACTTGCTGACAGATACGGCATGCGGTGCTGGACTAATGTGGAAAGTTTCGACCGTGACATGCCTATACGCTTTCTTCCTATCAAATGGGAAAAGCTTCTCTATAAGCTGGATGCCGCCCGCCGTGCCGGAATGGAAAATGTCATCACGTTCGAATTCAGCCACTTTATGAGTCCTAACTCATCTTATACGCAGGCGGGGCATCTGTATGACCGCTATTGCGATCATTTCGGAATTAAAAACAAACACTACAGCAGATAACGATGCGAAAACTTTTCCTTTTGACCACGGCTCTGGTTCTAATCAGTTCTTCTTGCACTTGCGATAAGGACGTCAAGAATGCCGATGCTCTGGCGCGACGCATAATGGGAGCGCAGTCCAGCTCCATAATTTTTGAAAAGATAGCCGCCGACGAAGATGTTTATGAACTTGAAAGTGTAAAGGGGAAGGTTCATATCAGAGCCAATAACGCCAACTCCATGGCAGTTGGCCTGAATTATTATCTTCAGAACTATTGTCTTGCAAATGTCAGCTGGTACGATTATAATCCGGTGGAACTGCCTTCTGTCCTGCCTGCGGTGGAGAAGAAATTCAGCGCTAAGGCAAACGTTCCTACGCGTTTCTTTTTGAACTATTGCACTTTCGGATACACGATGCCGTGGTGGGGTTGGAGCCAATGGGAGCGTCTTATCGACTGGATGGCGCTCAATGGCGTCAATATGCCGCTTGCCATCACCGGCCAGGAGGCCGTTTGGCAGAAAGTGTGGGAGGAATACGGCCTGTCCGACGAACAGATACGGGCCTTTTTCACGGGTCCGGCCCACTTGCCTTGGCAGAGGATGTGCAATCTGGACCGCTGGCAGGGACCTCTTCCTCAAAGTTGGATAGATTCTCAGGCAAGTCTTCAGAAAAAGATACTTCGTCGGCAGCGCGAACTTAATATGACCCCAGTTCTTCCGGCATTCGCCGGGCATATCCCGGCCGAATTGGCAGAAGTGATCCCCGAAAAAATAGACACGTTCAGGGTAAGCTATTGGGGAGGCTTTGCCGATAAATATCGCTGTACCTTCCTTAGCCCTATGGACTCGCTGTTCGCTGACATTCAGAAGACATATCTTCAGCAGCAGACCAAACTTTACGGCACGGACCATATTTACGGTGTGGATCCGTTCAACGAAGTGGATGCTCCTTTCTGGGATCCCGAGACTCTCGCGAAGATGTCGAAAGGAATATATGAAAGTCTTACCGCCGTGGATCCGGATGCCGTATGGCTGCAGATGGGCTGGCTGTTTTATGCTGACCAGACCCATTGGACGGACGAAAATATAAAGGCATACCTTACCGCTGTTCCGCAGGGCCGTATGATAATAATGGATTATTATTGTGACTACACCCAGATATGGGAGCGCACGGACAGTTTTTACGGGCAGGATTTCATCTGGTGCTATCTCGGCAATTTCGGCGGTATGACAGGCATAGAAGGGGACTTTCATCTCAATGCATCACGCATAGACCAGACTTTACGCGACGCCGGTCCCGGATTTAAGGGGGTAGGAGCCACATTGGAAGGCTTCGGAGTCAATGAGCCTGTCTATGAAGCGGTCTTTGCCAAGGCTTGGGATACAGGAAAGTCGGTGGACGAGTATGTGGACAATATTGCGGATCGTCATTTGGGACGCAAAGACGAGACCTTCCGCGAGGCTTGGCATATAATAGCCGACAAGGTCAGTAAAACACATACGCAGACAAGCAGCTCCGGGGTTATCAATGCTCATCCGAGCCTGGAAGACAGGTGGCACTGGACTACGCTTTACAAGCGCGGTTATAAGCATTCGGATCTTGAACGGGCTTGGGAGCTCCTTCAAAAGGTAGAAGGAGAGAGTAATTATCTTGCTTATGATAAGGCCAATATCCACAGGCAGGTTCTCTCCAATCGCGCAGAGGCTATACGTAACTCTTTCGCTTCCGCATATAGAAAGGGCGATCGCGAGGCTATGATCCGCTCCAGAAATGATTTTCTTGCCCTGTGCGACGAAATGACGTCCGTTTTAAGCACACGTCACGAATTTTCGCTCTCCGATTGGATTTCAGATGCCCGCAGCTGGGGAAAAACAGAGCAGGAAAAGGATTATTTCGAGACATCAGCACGCACGCTCATATCCGTATGGGGCGACTCGTTCCATCTCTGGGATTATGCCAACCGTGATTTTGACGGTCTGTGCGACACTTATTATAAGGTGCGATGGGAACGTTTCTTTGATGCGGTGATAGCGGCATTTGATGCGGGAGAAAAGTTTGAAAATTCGAAGAGTACCACTTATGTGGGTTATACGCCGTATGGGACAGACCCTTCGGTGAGCGGACGAGCTCTTCAGTACGATAAAGATATTTGGGATTTTTCTTGCCAATGGGCAGGCGTTAAATAAAAAGATGAAAAAGATAATTGTTTTTGCATTGGGGGTTCTCTCAATTGTCTCGTGTGGCAATAAGAAGGCCGATGTCCCTGAGGTGTATTCTCCGGATGGCAGAATAAAAGTGACCTTGAGCACCGAAGGGGGCCAATTGGCATATAGCGTGAGCCAGGACGGTGAAGCTTTGATAGAAAATGCTGCTCTTGGCTTCGTTCTTATGGGTGGAAATGTTCTTGGAGACAGGACAGAGATACTGAGCGTAGAGCATTCGTCTTATGACGAGACATGGGAGACCGTGTGGGGACAATATCATTATATTCGAGATCATCATAATTATATGAAGGTCCACACCGCGCATCTGGATGTGGAGGTGAAAGTGTTCGATGACGGTCTTGGATTCAGATACATTTTCCCAGACGAGCTGGGAGACATCAAGATACGCGAGGAGCTTACCGAATATAGGTTTGCCCGTCCGGATCATAAGATATGGTGGATGCCCCGCAGTGAACCATATTATGAGGCTTACGGACAGAAGACTTCTTTCGAGGATATTGACTGTGCCTACACGCCGGTGGTCATAGAGGGCTCCGACGGCAGGTATTATTCCATTCACGAGGCGGCCCTTCTGGACTTTGCCAAGGTTAATTTGATTCCTGACGGGTCGGCTTGCCTTAAGACAAATCTTACCAAATGGTCCGACGGTACTGGTGTCTATGTGTCAGATACGAGGATCAGTCCGTGGCGCACTATATTGATAACGGATCGCCCGGGGGCTTTGATAGAGTCTTCTCTTATGCTTAATCTTAACGAACCGTGCAAGATTGAAGACACATCGTGGTGCAAGCCGGGAAAATACATAGGTATATGGTGGGAGCTGCATAAGTTCTTCAAGACCTGGTATTATGGACCTGAACACGGCGCCACTACGGAGCGTACTATGCAGTACATCGATTTTGCCGCCGAGAATGGAATCCAGGCTGTGCTTGTAGAAGGATGGAATAAGGGTTGGGAAGGCAACTGGATGAAAACCAGTACCAATTTCAGTTTCACCCAGGCTTATCCTGACTATGACTTCGACGCCATTATGAGATACGCCGCGCAGAAAGGCGTTCAGATGGTCATACATAACGAGACCGCTGCGAATCTGGAGCATTATTTTACGCAGATAGATTCGGCATATGCTATGTATCAGCGTTACGGGATGCATTACATAAAGACGGGAAATGTCAATCTTCTTATTGACGGAAAGGAGGAGCACGACGGGCAGTACGGAGTTAACCGACTTCACGAAGTGGTGGAGAAAGCCGCTCAGTATCAGATAAATGTAGACGAACACGAACCCTGTATTCCGACCGGACTCTGCCGTACTTGGCCTAATCTTATGACAGGTGAGGCTATCCGTGGTCAGGAACATGATGCGTGGGAGGCTGATGGAGGCAATAAGCCTGAACACCAGACCGTATGCCCGTTCCTTAGAGGTCTTGCCGGACCTATGGATTACACTTTCGGAACATTTGATTTTTCTAATCCGAATACTCCCGCTTCGCGCGTCAGGACCACCATCAGCAAGCAGCTCGCCGAGTATGTGGTGATTTACAGTCCGCTTCAGATGGCTTCCGATCTGATAGAGGCGTATGATGGGGTGAAAGCGTTCGATTTTATAAAGGATGTCCCGACGGACTGGGAGCAAACCAAGGTAATCGATTCGAAGATAGGAGATTATATTATAACCGCGCGTCAGAAAAGAGCTTCGCAGGAGTGGTTCCTCGGAGCCATTACGGATGAGTGCGCCAGGTCTTTCGATGTTTCTCTGTCATTCCTTGGCAAGGGCAGATGGCTTGCGCAGATATACCGCGATACTCCTGCCACATCGTATGAAACATCCCCACAGACTTATGAATATGTGGAGCAGGAAGTGAGCGCTAAGGATATATTGAAGATTAATCTTGCGACATCAGGCGGATGCGCAGTCAGATTCATTAAGCGATGAAAAAGTTAGTTTCTTTTATATGTGCCTTGATGGCAGTGGCTTTCACTGCACAGGCAAAAGATTTTCGTCTTTCCTCTCCGTCCGGAGACATTAAGGTGAAGGTGAATGTAGGTTCCAGGATTTTCTGGAGTGCGGAGTATAAGGGAGAGCAGATTCTCTCCGACAGTCAGATAAGCATGACGCTTTCTGACGGGACCATCCTGGGTGAAGGATATCTTCGCCCCAAGGCTTTCAAGCACAGTGAGAACAATGTTCTTACGGACCTCGTTCCCACAAAAAACAGACAGATAGAGGACAGGTTTAACGAACTCAAACTGCGTTTCGGAAAGGATTGGGCGCTGGTTTTCCGCGCCTACGACAATGGCCTCGCCTACAGATTTGAGACTTATTTTGACGGTAGTATTGAGGTGGCATCAGAGGTGAGCGAGTGGAACTTCACCTCGGATAACGAAGTTTATTGGGTAGGGGAGAAGAACCCCGATTACATCACGCATTGCGAAGCCAATTTTCAGCAGATGCCGCTGAGCAAGGTCGGACAGGACACTTATTCTTACCTGCCGCTCAGCTTCAAGACCCCTTCGCATACTCGCGTGGTAATAACCGAAGCCGATTTGTTCGATTATCCTAATCTTTTCTTGAGAAGCAGCTCAGAGACGTCTCTGGCGGCGGAATTCCCGCATGTCATAGACAAGTACGCTATGCGCACGGACAGGGACGTTACCATTACTGAATTATCCGATGTCATAGCCCGGACTCGGGGGACGCGCACATTCCCGTGGAGGGTTTTGTTGACAGGCTCTGATAAAGACCTGTTAGAAAATACCTTGCCGTGGCAATTGTCCTCAAGGGAAGTGCCGGGAGATTATTCTTGGCTTAGGCCCGGAAAGATAAGTTGGGAATGGTGGGCTGCGCTTAACGTGTATGGCGTGGATTTCGAGGCAGGTGTTAACACCGACACATATAAATATTACGTGGATTTTGCGGCCAGATACGGCCTTCCTTATATTCTTATGGATGAGGGCTGGAGCAAAAGCACACTTAATATCGTGGAGCCAAAGGAATCTCTTGACCTTCAAGAAATAATCTCCTATGGAGCATCGAAGGGCGTAGGCGTGGTGCTTTGGGCTCTCTGGACTCCGTTCGCTCAGCAAGGCGTGGAAGAAATTCTCGATGTATATCAGAAATGGGGTGTTGCCGGCATAAAGGTTGATTTCATGCAGATGCAGGACCAGAATATGGTCAATCTCTATGAGAAAATAGCCGCTGAGGCTTGCAAGCGCCATATTCTCGTGGATTTTCACGGGGCATTCAAGCCCTCAGGCCTTCAGAGAAAGTACCCTAACGCTATGACGTTCGAGGGTGTTTATGGTATGGAACATGACAAGTGTTCATATGACATATCGCCGGACCACGACCTTAAGCTTCCGTTTACCCGTATGGTGGCAGGCCCTATGGATTACACCCCTGGCGCAGTGAACAACGCGACCCGCGATGATTTCGCCATCAGGTGGAATCACCCTATGAGTCAGGGTACCAGGAGCCACCAGGCGGCACTCTTCGTAGTCTTCGAAAGCCCGCTCACTATGCTGTGCGATTCTCCTTCCAATTATTATAAGGTTCCGGATTATACCGAATTTATAGCCGCAATACCTACTGTATGGGAGAAGACCATCTGTCAGGAAGCTTCTGCAGGAGATTATGTCGTGCTCAGCCGTCAGACTGCAGACGGAAGATGGTATAGTGCGGCGCTGAACAACTGGACAGAGAGAGTTCTGACCTTGGATACGTCTTTTCTTGAAAAAGGGGATTGGCAGGTAACCATACATCGCGATGGCGTGAATGCCAATGTCTGGGCAGAAGACTATGTGATAGAAAAGAAGACCATCCGCTCCGGTGATGTTCTTGAAATCAATCTGGCCAATGGCGGCGGATGGGTGGCTGAGTTCAAAAGATAAAAAGACATGAAAAAGATTCTCGCGGCGATATTGCTTTCTCTGGTTTCTGTTTCTGCACTCTCACAAGGCGTCAGACTGAGAGGTGTGGTGCGTGACGGGAATTCAAAAGCGCTCGCCGATGTGAAAGTTACAGACGGCTACAGCATTTATTTCACTGACAGAAAGGGACGTTATGATTTTGTCGCTCACGACGATGCCCGTTTTGTCTATCTGAGCATTCCGTCCGGCTACCAGGTGCCTTCTCGTAATGGAGCCCCTTATTTTTACCGGCCAATCGACAGAAGCCAGTCTGTGCAGAATGCGGATTTTACCCTATATGCACAGGATTCTTCGCAGTATGAGCATCAGTTTTTGCTTTGGGCCGATGTGCAGGTGTATAACAGGGAAGAGATAGAGCTTGTAAGGCAGGCCGCAGAGGATGCCCGTAAGGAGCTTCAAAAGGTGGGGGTCCCCGCATTCGGAGTGTCTTGTGGTGATATAATAGGCGATTGGATGGATGATTTTTCCACCGACGTGCAGCAGGCGTGCGCCTCATCCGGGGTTCCTTTCTTCGCCCTGATGGGAAATCACGATTATAAGGCTTCTGCTCCTACAAACGAAGCGTCAAAGGTGATTTATACGGATAATTATGGGCCTACATACTATTCGTTTGACTATGGACAGATGCATTATGTGGTCTTGGATGACGTATTCTTTTTCTCGCGCCACTATGTCGGGTATATAGAAGAAAGCCAATTGAATTGGCTCAGAGGGGATCTGCAAAGCGTGAAAAAAGGCAGTACCGTGGTGTTGTTTATGCACATTCCCACATTCAGCCGACATGCTGCGTCCGGGCAGTGGGGCAAGGAGGAATATAACAAGATAGTGACCAACCGCAGCGCGCTTTATAAGTTGTTGGAAGGGTATAACGTACATATTTGTTCCGCCCACGAACATTATGCTCAGAATTATTTGATAAATGATAGTATCTTTGAGCACGTTCACGCTCCGCTGAGCGGATTGTTTTGGCAGTCTCCATATAGTTGTGACGGCGTTCCGTGGGGCTATTATGTTTATAGTGTGAAGGGTAACGATATCGTGGACTGGTATTACAAGCCGGTGGGTCTTTCGCGGGATCATCAGTTCAGCGCCTACGGCGTCGGGCAGGATCCTATGAAACCGCAGAGCATAGTGGCCAATGTCTGGAATTATGATCCTACATGGAAGGTGGAGTGGGAAGAAAATGGAGTCAGACAAGGCGCTATGATTCGCTATGATGGATGGGATGCTACGATAGTGGCGGACGTGGAGGCGAGACGCGAAAAGGAGTTTACGTGGAAATATATTGGCGCAGGAGAAACATCACACCTGTTTTATGCCACCCCTTCCGACCCGTGCTCGGAAGTGAAGATTATAGTGACCGATCACTTCGGCAGAGAATACAGTTGGACTAACAGATAAATTTCTATTAATAATATGAAAGTAATAATTAAACAAAACTCGGCAGAGGGCTCACTTTGGGCAGCTCACCACATCGCCGCCAGAATCAAGGAGAAGGCGGCACGCACAGACGAACCTTTTGTGCTTGGTCTTTGTACCGGATCTACTCCTATTGAGACTTACCGTGAGCTCGCCCGTATGGTGAAATCCGGTGAACTTTCTTTCAAGAATGTCATCTCCTTCAATATGGACGAGTATGTCGGTCTTCCGGAAAGTCATCCTGAAAGTTACCATTCTTTCATGAAGACCAATTTGTTCTCGCATATCGATGAACCTCAGGAGAATATACATATCCTTAACGGTAATGCCGAAGATCTTGATGCCGAGTGTGCCGCTTATGAAAAGGCGATTGTTCAGGCCGGCGGATTCGATCTGTTCCTCGGCGGAATAGGTGAAGACGGACATATAGCTTTCAATGAGCCTTTCTCTCCGCTCACCAGCCGTACTCGTGTAGTAACCCTTACTGAGGATACTCGTGTGGTCAACAGCCGCTTTTTTGACAATGACCCTTCAAAAGTTCCCGCACAGGCACTTTCTGTAGGCGTGGCTACCGTTACTGATTCCAAGGAGGTGGTGATATTGGCATTCGGTCCTAAGAAGGCACGCGCCATCAAAGATGCCGTGGAGGGGCCGTACAGTCATATGTGCACCGTGTCTGCTCTTCAAAATCACCCTAACGGGTTTATTGTGGCAGATGAGGCTTCCGTAGGCGAGTTGAAGGTGAATTCTTATAGGTATTTCAAGGCTGTGGAGAAGGCCGAAAATCTTTAATGGGTATGAAAAGAATATTATTGTGCGCATTGATGGCCCTTTCCATACTTCCTTTGTATGCGGGAGGCAAAAGGCAGGTGGCTATTGTAGCTCATCGCGGATATTGGGCGTGTGAAGCCGGAGGGAATTCTCATAATTCCATAGCCGCGCTCAAGGCTTGCCAGGATAATTCATTCTGGGGAAGCGAGTTCGATGTAAACATGACTCTTGACGGGGAACTTCTTGTCTTTCACGACGACGCGGTAGCCGGGATGAAGTTCTCAGAGCATAATGCGTCAGAATTTGCAGGCATCACTCTTCCGAACGGCGAGAAAATCCCTACTCTTGATGAGTATCTCACTCAGTTCGAGGCCAATAAGGCTTGCAGGCTTGTGTTTGAATTGAAATGGCACAAAGGTCTTGACAAGCAGATTCAGGCTGTCAATCTCTCGATAGAGAAGCTGAAGGCTCACGGATTGTATAATCCGAAGCAGGTCATCTTCATATCTTTTGATCTTCAGCAGTGCATACTTTTTGCGGAAAAATGTCCCGGTTTTACTGTTCAGTATCTGGGCGGTGAAAAGGACAGGAATCCGGATTTTCTCGCACCTCTGGGCATAAACGGCATAGATACAGGTTATTGGGTCTTTTATTCGGACCCTACGTGGTACACCAGAGCCAGAAACCATAATATGAGCGTTAATGTATGGACGGTTGATAATGAGAAAGACATGCGTACCATGATAGAGATGGGAGCAGATTATATCACTACCAATCACCCTGAAAAATGCCGTGCTCTTCTTCAGGAGATGGGCATCGAAGAATTAAAAGCTGGTAAAAATTTTAGATAATGAAACATTTTTCTTTGCCAAAAGATGGCGGTCTAATAGAAGAAGGTCTTCCTAAAGACATTCTTCATTCAAAAGAAAAAATATATGCGGAAATCAGCGAAGATCCTTTTTTCGCCAGCCGCAAGGTCTGTGACGAGGTCATAGAATGCATCAACTCGTTCACGGCAGCCAATCCGGGGAAACTTTTCCGTCTGGGACTTACCACCGGTGCAAGCCCCGTCTCTCTTTATAAAGACCTCAAAAGGGCGTATGAGGAAGGGAAAGTATCGTTCAAGAATGTAAGAGTCAATTCTATAGACGAATTTTATCCTGTGTCCAACGATGCTCTTCATTCCAGGAATCATATACTTCGTACGGAACTTCTTGACCATATCGATATTCTTCCGGAGAACGTCGTCATCCCTGACGCCACGATTTCTATAGCGAACATTTCGGAATATTGCGAGAAGATGGAGCCGGTTCTCAGCAATCTCGACCTTCTGGTAATGGGAATAGGAGAGCAGGGACAGGTAGGATTCAATGAGGCGGGGTCTACTCCTCAGAGCCGTTCGCGCCTTGTGCATCTTCCGTACAAATCGCGCAAGCGTCAGGCTGGATATTTCGGGGGCGACGTGGCCAAGACACCTTCGATGGCCCTTACAATGGGTATAGCTACCATGCTGACCGCTTCCAAGGTCATATTGATGGCGTGGGGAGAAAACAAGGCTGATGTCGTCGCCAGAGTTGTTGAAGGCGAGATTGGACTCGACTGCCCGGCATCGTTCTTCCAGCTCCATAAGAATGTGAAAATTTATGTGGACGAGAATTCAGGTGCTAACCTTACCCGCGTAGTGGCTCCGTGGTGTATAGGTCCTTGCAAGTGGACTCCTAAATTCAAGCGCAAGGCAGTTGTATGGCTTTGTGGACAAGTCAAGAAGCCTATTCTGAAACTCTCTTATCAGGATTATCTGCAGAATTCGCTGGGGGGTCTGCTGGAGGCATGCGGAACGTATAATGATATTAATATACAGGTATTCAATGACCTGCAGCACACAATCACAGGTTGGCCCGGAGGAAAGCCTAACGCGGATGATTCTACCCGTCCTGTCCCTTCGACTCCGGTGAGAAAGACTGTTCTTATCTTCTCGCCTCACCCGGATGATGATGTGATTTCTATGGGCGGTACATTTATCAGGCTTGCTCATCAGGGACATAATGTTCACGTCGCTTATGAGACATCAGGTAACGTGGCTGTTCACGACGATGTCGTTCTGCAGCATATGGATGCCGCCAGGGAGATTGGCTTCGGTGACCGCTTCGATGAGGTCAAGGCCCTTATCGCAAGCAAGCGTCTTGGCGAGGCTGAACCTCGTGAGCTGTTGAATCTTAAGGGTGCCATACGCCGTTCGGAGGCCAAGTCTGCAGTGCGTTCGTTCGGGCTCGACGACCAGCATAACGCACATTTTCTGAATCTGCCTTTCTATGAATCGGGCGGTATACAGAAACTTCCTCGTTCTCAGGCCGATGTGGATATAATCAAGAAGCTGATGAATGAGCTCAAACCGGACATGATATTTATGGCCGGAGACTTGGCCGATCCTCACGGAACGCACCGTGTATGTACGGAATGTGCGCTTGAGGCCCTTGACCAGCTCCGCGCTGAAGGTGCAGAATGGATTTCTTCCTGCCATGTATGGCTGTATCGCGGTGCATGGATGGAATGGGATCTGGGAAGTGTCGATATGGCTGTTCCTCTGTCTCCGGACGAGGTGGTGGAGAAGCGTCACGCCATTTACCGTCACCTGTCTCAAAAGGATATCGTTCCGTTCCCTGGCGAAGATCCTCGCGAATTTTGGCAGAGAGCTGAAGACCGTACGGAAAATACTGCGCGTCAATATGATGCGCTCGGTATGGCCGAATATCAGGCAATGGAGGTTTTCCTTAAACTCTGGTAATGGAGCTCTCACTTTCAAAAATCAAGCATGTTGCTCTGGATATGGACGGTACCATATACCTGAGCAACACGCTTTTCCCCTTTACTCTTGATTTCCTCTCCTCGCTTACACGGATGGGAATCACGTATTCTTTTCTTACAAACAATCCGTCCAAATCCCTCGATGATTATCTGCTGAAACTCTCGCATATGGGAGTTCCCGTGGAGAGGGAGCAGATGTACACCACCACGATAGCCACCATTGATTATATTCGTGCCAATTATCCACGCGCCCGCAAGCTCTTTCTTCTGGGAACGCCTTCGATGATTTCCCAGTTCGAACAGGCGGGTTTCGTCTCTTGTACAGACAGTGCGCAGGATGTTCCTGATGTAATCGTGGCTTCTTTTGACATGACCCTGCGCTATGAAAGGTTATGTCGCGCCGCCTGGTGGATTTCCCGGGGGATTCCGTATCTGGCGACAAATCCTGACAGGGTGTGCCCGACGGACCAGCAGACGGTGCTGGTGGATTGCGGTTCTATCTGCGCGTGTCTTCAAAGTGCCACAGGAAGAATCCCGGACCATACTCTGGGGAAGCCTGATCCTTCTATGCTGGACGGTATACGCCGCCGGTTATCTCTGAAGGCGGAGGAGATTGCGATGGTTGGTGACCGTCTTTATACGGATATCGCCATGGCCAGGAATGCAGGCGCCCTCGGCGTGCTGGTTTTGAGCGGAGAATCCACTTTGAGCGACGTGGATAATGCTCCTGAGGCTTCTCGCCCGGATTTGGTGGTAAGCAACATAGCGGAGCTTGGCAGATTGTTGGAAGATTCACGCAGTAACGGCAGCAGATAGATGGACAGTTTCGGCAGCAAAATCAGAGTCTCCATTTTCGGGGAATCTCACGGTCAGGCGGTGGGCGTTCTTATGGACGGCGTGCCGGCAGGCATATCGCTTTCCATGGAGGATTTCGAATCTGATATAGAAAGGCGCTCACCCAAGGGAGCGTATATGACTTCCCGAAAAGAGTCCGACAGGCCTGTTTTTTTAAGCGGGCTTCTGGATGGGTATACGACGGGAGCGCCGCTTTGCGTAGTTTTCAAAAACGAAAACGTCCTATCTTCTGATTATTCGTTTCTTCCGGCCGTTCCGCGTCCTGGTCATGCGGATTATCCTGCGATAAAAAAGTTCGGCGGTAATGCGGACCTTCGCGGAGGTGGGCGGTTTTCAGGTCGATTGACGCTTCCTGTAGTGGCCGCCGGGGTGGTGGCGAAAAAGATTCTTCCTTCCGAGATAAAGATATGTTCCGAAGTGGTCCGTCTTGGCGGAAGTGATAACCGCTTGCTTTGGGAGGCCCTTTTGAAAGATGCCTCTGCTCAAGGGGATTCGCTCGGGGCCGTGGTTGAATGCCGCGTGGAAGGTCTTGGTCCTGGGGTAGGTGAACCTTTCTGGGACAGTCTTGAAAGTATGATTTCCCACGCTGCCTTTTCCATCCCCGGAGTGCGAGGCATTGAATTCGGTGACGGATTCAGAGCATCAGATATGCGTGGCTCACAGCATAACGACCCTATTGGCCCGGAAGGCCCGCTTACAAATCACGCGGGGGGTGTCAATGGCGGCATGAGTAACGGAAATCCGCTCATATTCCGTGTGGCTTTCAAACCTACTTCGTCTATTTCAAAAACTCAGAACACCTACGATTTTGCCGCAGGTGAAACCGTGGAACTAAACGTGCCAGGCCGTCACGACGTCTGCTTTGCTCTACGCACACCCGTCATCGTGGAAGCCATCTCCGCCATCGTTCTCGCGAACCTTCTATAGCGTCATCTCCTCGAAGAATCTCGGGAAAGATTTGCTTACCTTGGTATAGCAAGTATTTCTATTATATAAAATGTTTCGTTTGGTTACGAACGAAACATTTTACGTATTAAATCGCAATAATTTTATTAAAATACTTGCGCAAAACGAAATTTTATTTATACATTTGCGATAGTAATAATAATTGTAAGAGCTAACCTTATTACAAGAACACTAAAATTAACAACATGGGAATTGTTACCAAGCATTTTATCGCGACGGCCCTGCTCTGTGCGACGGTCTTCGTAGTTGGTATTCCTTCGGCTTCCGCCGCCGGATATCCGCAGAATCGCAAAACCATTACCGTTTCCGGAGTCGTGAAGGACTCTGAGAACGAAGTTCTGACAGGGGTCATCGTCTATGTGAAAGGACAGGCCACTACCAACATGTCCAGCGCGATGACCGACGTGGACGGACGTTATACTCTCAATGTTCCTGAAGATGCCGTTCTTATAGCTAGCCTTCTGGGTTTTGAAGACCAGGAGCAGGCAGTGGGCGGAAGACAGACGATCGATTTCGTCCTCACCACCGAAGCCACTTTCCTCAGCGACGCGGTGGTCGTAGGTTACGGTACTCAGAGCAAACTCACCCTTACGGGTTCCGTCACCCAGACCAGCGGACGTGAACTTACCAAGAACTCCGGAGTGAACATCTCGCAGGGTCTTGCCGGACGTCTTTCGGGTGTCATCATCAGCAACCGTACCGGTGAACCCGGAAAGGATGACGCCACCATGTTCATCCGCGGCCGCAGTACCCTTGGTGACAACAGCCCGCTCATAGTGATCGACGGTGTGCCGAGAAGCAACGAAGAGTTCAGCCGTCTGTCGGGAGACGAGATCGAGAGCGTCAACGTCCTTAAGGACGCGTCGGGAGCCATCTACGGTGCGCGCTCCGCTAACGGTGTCATACTCGTCACGACCAAGCGCGGTCAATTCAATGAAGGCACCACGGTGACATTCAACTACGACCTCGGACTTCAGCAGCCTACACGTCTGGTGGAGATGGCCGACGCCGTTCTTTACACTAACGCCTATAACGCCGAGCTCGCCATCACCGGTGCCGCTCCCGTATATAACGAGACACAGCTCGCGCACTACCGCGACGGGGACGATCTCATCAACTATCCTAACACGAACTGGTTCGACGAGATCATCAAGCCTGTTTCGCTGCAGCACAAATACGGCGTGAATTTCAGTGGGGGGGGGAAGAATGTAGCATACTTCGTCGAGCTTAACGGACAGTACCAGGACGGTATATATAAGAAGTCCGCCACCAATTACGATCAGTATAACATCCGTACCAACATCGACATCAAGGTTACGGAAGCCCTCAAGCTCGGAGTGAATCTTAACGCCCGTCAGCAGCATAAGAATTATTCCGCTTTCCCTTCTGACAGTTACGGTATTTTCTACATCGCCACCCGTCTGAAACCTACGGGGGCGGCATATTATCCTAACGGATACCTTCGCGGAGGATCCAACCCGGCAGTTCTCGTGCAGGACCTCACCGGATATGACAGGACCACCATCAACACTATCAACACCACGTTCACCATGAACTGGGACCTCGCATCCATAACCAAGGGACTGTCAGTCAACGGAACTTTGGCATACGATGTCATAGGTAATTTCCAGAAGAACTGGCAGAAGAACTGGCAGTACTGGTCTTATGACGAGGTTACCGAGACTTACGAGGAGAAGACTGCTTCTTACTGGAGTACACCGGTACTTCACGAGTATCAGAAAAACAGTGGCAAGACGACCGTCAACGTGAACCTCAACTACGACCGTGATTTCGGCGGACATCACTTCACGGGGCTTCTCGGTTTCGAGCAGGCTTCCTACAGGCTTGACTATTTCCGTGCGGGTATTAACAAATACGACTCCGATATACTTGACGAGTTCTTCGCAGGTTCGGCGGACAAGAACTGGTACAGCATAGGCGGTTACGCCACGGAGACTGCACGCCGAAGCTACTTCACCCGTATAGGTTACGACTGGAAAAGCCGCTACATGTTCCAGTTCATAGGCCGTCTCGACGGTTCTGAGAACTTCCCGTCAGACAAGCGTTGGGGTTTCTTCCCCGGCGTGTCTCTCGGATGGAGACTTTCCGAAGAATCGTTCATGAAGGAGAACGCTCCTTGGCTCACCAACCTCAAGCTCCGCGCTTCTTACGGACAGCAGGGTAATGACCAGGTGGACGCCTTCCAGTATATGACCACCTATGAATATACGTCCCTTTCTTCATACAAACTGCGTCTTGACGACAAGGACGTAAGCTTTATCATTCCTGGCAAGGTGCCTAATCAGAGCATCACATGGGAAGTGGCCGAGACCTGGAACCTGGGATTGGACGGAAGCGTGAATAACGGTCTTTTCGGTTGGGAGCTTGAATATTTCAGCACCGAGCGTTCCAACATTCTCTGCACCAGAAACGCCTCCATCCCTTATTATACCGGACTTACCAACAGCCTTCCGGATGAGAACATAGGTATCGTGACCAACAAGGGTTTCGAACTTCAGCTTCATCACGAGAACAAGATCAGCGCAAATGATTTCGCTTATCATCTCAGCGGTAACTTCATGTTCGCCCGTAATCGCATCAAATATATGGACGAGACTCCTTGGGGCGAAGGTCACGAATACATGAACCTTACAGGTCACCCTATGGGCGCCCAGCTCTACTATCAGGTGATAGGCATAAACAAGAGTCAGGAAGATCTTGAGAAATATCCGCAGATGTCAGGTGCCACCCTGGGAGACTTCATCTTTGAGGACCTCGACGGAGACGGCAAGATAACGTCTTACGATAGAAAGAGATGCGACCTCACGTCTGTACCTGAGATAGTCTATGGTCTCACCTTTGACGGACACTGGAAGAATCTGGATTTCTCCGTTCTTCTTCAGGGACAGGCCAGGGCGCGCTTCTACTACGCTCCTCTTATGGACCCGCTTTCGGGTAACGTGGAGAAGGAAGCTGCCGAGAAGGCTTGGACACTTACGAACACCGACTCCAACTACCCTAGACTCGGTTCCAATGTCAGCAACGGTGGTGTGAACAGTTCGTCTTTCTACTATCGCGATGCATCTTTCCTCCGTCTGAAGAACGTGGAGATAGGATATAATCTTGCAAATACAAATTTGACCAATAAGCTGCATATCAAGAATCTGCGCTTCTACATCGCAGGCTATAACCTGCTTACCTTCTCTCCTCTGAAGAATGTCGATCCGGAGACAAGCGACGAGTCATATCAGACTTATCCGCAGATGAGGATATTCAACACCGGTGTTAAACTGACTTTCTAAGATAGTAATGAGTATGAAAAAGATATCAGCAATATTTGCCGTCGCTCTGCTCGCGCTTTCATGCAATGACGGGTTCCTCGACAAGACTCCTCTGGACAAACTGTCCGAAGACGCGGTCTTCAACAGTGCGGCATTGGCAGAAAATTATATAAACGCCATATATACAGTTCTTCCCGATCCTTTCCAGGAGGGCAACATAGGCTGTATTACGGACGAGGGATATTTCCGCTACGGCGGTACTTCCACCAGGTATATAGCTTCCGGAACCATGACTCCGGACAATATCATGTACATGAACGAAGGCGGTCCTGCGCACAGTACCAGAACCACCATCCTTAACATCTGGAACCGCACCTACGAGCGCATATACAGGATCAACTATTTCCTTGCATATGTGGACGAGAAGGGTACGAAAATAGGGGAGGAGGACCTGACCAGACTCAAGGGAGAGGCGTATTTCCTCCGTGCATGGTCGTATTTTAACCTTGTACAGCGCTATGCTGGTGTGCCTATCGTCACCAAGCCATATAATCTGACGGATGTCTATGACGCGAAGAGGGATAATTTCGATGATTGCGTGGATTTCATCCTCGAAGACCTGGACACTGCCTACAGCCTTCTTCCTGCCAAGGAGAACGCTCTCAAGGGCAGAATCAACAAGGACGTGGTTCTCGCGCTGCGCAGCCGTCTCACTCTTGTGGCCGCGTCGCCTCTCTTCAATGACCCTGACCGTCCGGAAGGCGACATTTTCCGTGGAACATACAGCGCGGACAAATGGAAGAGGGCTCTTGACGCTACCAAACAGATCATAGACAGAGCCGACGTGGATGGCGCATACAGTCTTGACAAGACCTATGACGGAGTGTGGAAAAACACTGATTCGCCGGAGCTCATCTGGGCCAAGTTCTTCATAGCCAATTCAGATGCCAACGACAATACGATGAAGAAGGCACAGCTTCTCTACTCCATTCCTTATTTTAACGGATGGACGGCGTTCGAGCCTACCCAGGCCATGTTCATCGATTACGAGATGGCCAACGGTAAGAAAATCTTCGAAGAAGGTTCCGGTTATAACCCTCAGAAGCCTTTCGACGGACGCGACCCGCGCTTCTACCAGAGCGTAGCTTATCACGGCGGAGCATATCCTAACACCGACGGTACTGGTTATCATGAGAATACTCTTGATCTGGCGCTTCACTATGAAGGTGTACAGAAAAGCGATTTCGCAAAAGGCAAGACGGAACCGAGCTACACGTCCAAGTCCAAGCACCTGTGGAGTTCTACCGGAGCTATGGGGCTTGAGATGATGAAGTGGTACATCCCTACTTCTCCTATAACCGAATCGGAGACGGGATCGCTCCTTTATCCTTGGTTCAGATTGGCCGAGATGTATCTCAACTACGCTGAATGTGCGTATATGACAGGCGACGAGACGCTCTGCCGTCAGTATATCAACAAGATCCGCACACGTGCAGGCATGCCTGAGGTAAGCGAGAGCGGCGAAGGCCTTTGGGACAGGATAGTGAACGAGCGCAGGGTGGAACTTGCATTCGAGACTTTCCGTTATTTCGACGTGCGCCGGTGGAAGACGGCTCCTTTCTATGAGAACGTTCCTATCATCGCCATGAGAACCATGATACTGGAGGAGAACGGAACAGCCAAGGAGACCATTTATCGCGTGGCCCGCACCTATGACGAGAGTCTGAACAACACCTGCTATTATTGGCTCAACTCAAAGGAGAGGGCCGATTATATAGAGTCCAACGGTAGGGATATTTTCGAACAGGCCAATATAGATTCAGAGGGTGCTGTTCAGGTACAGGGTTCCTGCATCAAATACCGTTGGCTCGGAAAGGATTATTGGGTGGATTATGGCGACTGCTGCTTGAACATTCCTCCTACCCAGAAGCATTTCTATAAGAAGGACGGGGAGTGGGCCAATTATCTCATGCCAATTCCTGCCAATGAGATGACCAAATCCAACGGCACTCTTGTTCAGAATCCGGGATATTAGTGGGTAAATGAATATGAAGTTAAAAAGCGTTATTCTATTTTCAGTCATGCTCTTTCTGGCGGCAGGGTGCAATTCTTCCCGCCTGGAGATGAATTACCGTTCGGCGGACATCACCCCCGCTCCGGAAGAGCATGTGGTCCTGGCGGGATTTGCCGCAAGACAGGGCCTTTCCGACGGCATTCATCAGAACCTCAGGACGCATTGTCTTGTAATCAAGGACGGTGAAGGTCAGAAGGTGTGCGTCATATCCAACGATCTTATGGAGATATCTCCATCCATCTCCGACACCATAAGGACCATGATAGCCGAGAGGTCGGGACTGGATCTGGGAAGAATCCTTATGCATAACATCCATACGCACTCCGCTCCACGCAGCGGAGGTGCGTCCGTGGCAGCCGGAGGAACCAACCTTTCGTGGAAGCTCCGCATGATCGAGACCCTGGTGGACAATGCCGTAAGGACCATTACCTCGGAGAAGGAGTTCAAACCTTTCACCATGGAGACAGGAAAGGGTATGACGCTCATCAACGGTAACCGCTGTGAGCGGACAGGTCCCATCGATCACGATGTCTATGTGGCGCGTTTCATCCGCAAGGGCGCTCCTATGGTTTCGATAGTCAATCTGGCATGCCATCCGGTGTGCATGGGGCCTCGAAGCGTAGCCGTTTCTTCGGATTATCCGGGAGTGTGCTCGTCCATACTTTCGGAGAAATGGGGCGGCGAGGTGTTCTTCCTCACAGGCGCGTCAGGTAATGTTGACCCGGCGTTTGGGCCGCGCGATGCCGCTTATGCGCAAGTCTGCGGACAGGAACTTGCCGCTGATATCGAAGAGGTGAAATTCACCCCTGTAAAGAGCCGTGGACTTCTTCGTCTGGTAAATGAGACGGTCGATCTCCCTTATCAGAAAGACGAGATAACAGCGGACGATGTTCGTCATCATGCCGATTCTCTTGCGCGCTGCTCATCAGCCGTATCATCTTCCTTTGCTGATGACGTGCGCAGGTGGGAAGGCGAGATTCTTGAACGTTTCAAGGCCGGCCCTGTCCCGAGCAAGCTCCGCTACCATCTGCATGTAGTGGACCTCGACGGTGTGCTTTTCTTCTTCTCTGATGGAGAGCCGTTCTGCGAATATCAGATATCCGCACGCGAGGCTTTCCCGCAGAAGACTATATTCTTCGCCGGATATACTAACGGACAGAACTCTTATCTGCCGTCGGAACGCGCTTATAAGGTCCGCAAGGGCTATGAGTACGAAACCGAGCAGATGCATATCTATATAAAGGCTCCTTACCCTCTCTCTCCCAAGGCTCCGTCTGTCTATGCCGACGGCGTAAGGAAGATACTTTCCGATGCCATAGACTCCGAAAGCGCAGCGCCGCAGAAGGATTGGCGTTGTTACGGGATAATCCCCGAGCCTGCTTCTCTTGAGCCTCTCGAAGGAGAATTTACTCTCCGCTCTGGCAGCGGACTTCGCGTTCAGGGAGGTGATGACAGTTTCGCCGAGGCCGCCGTGGTCTTTGTGGAGCGTGTTAGGAATTCTACGGGCATAGATCTCAGTAAAGGCAAGGGGGCGGACATAATTCTTCGTAAGGCAGATGGCTTAAAAGAAGAAGAGTACAGGATGGAAGTCAGCCCTAAGGACGTTATTATAGAAGCGTCAACTCCATCCGGAGCGTTTTACGGCCTTCAGAGTCTTACTCAGCTGCTTCCGGCGCAGATCCTTTCTTCCGAGAAAGTCTCCGGAGTAAAGTGGACGGTGCCGTGCTGCCGCATCAGCGACTATCCGGCTCTGCCGTACCGCTCCATGATGCTTGACTGCGGACGTTATTTCTATCCTAAGGAATTCGTCAAGGACTTCATAGACTATATGTCCATACGCAAATTGAACAAATTCCATTGGCATCTTACTGAAGACCAGGGGTGGAGAATAGAGATAAAAAAATATCCGCTTCTCACCGAGGTGGGCTCGAAACGCCCTTTCACTTCGGATTATAATGGAAAGGATCCTGACGGTACGCCTCACAGCGGATTTTACACGCAGGATGACGTACGCGAAGTCGTGGAATATGCAAGGCTCCGTCAGATAGAAGTCGTTCCTGAGATAGAGATTCCAGGACACTCTACCGCAGCGCTTGCCGCATATCCGAGATTCTCCTGCGATACGACCAAGACTTATTCCGTATCCACTGACTGGGGCGTAAAGAAGGATGTCTATTGTCCGAGTGAAGCCACCCTCTCGTTCTTGGAGGATGTCTTTACAGAACTGATCCCGCTTTTCCCTTCAAAATATTATCATATAGGGGGAGATGAATGTCCTCAGGACGCGTGGAGAAACAGCCCGTACTGCCGCAAGATAATGAAGCAGCTGGGCCTCAAGAGCTATGACGAGGTTCAGTCCTATTTCGTGAACCGTATCAGCGCTTTCCTTCGCGCCCACGGCAAGCAGGTGATAGGATGGGATGAAATTCTCGACTGCAAGGGCGTAAACAAGGAGATGATAGCTCAGTCTTATCGCGGACACGGTCCTGCAGCGAAAGGCATAAGAATGGGACACAAAGTCATACTCTCGCCGGACCGCTGGTGCTATTTCAACTACTATCAGGAGGGTCCGCTTCGTGAACCGGCCAATCAGCCGCGCTTCCTGCCTTTGAGGAAGATAGCCAATTACTTCCCGGCAGTAGATTCCATCCCGGATCTGAGTAAGAAATACATCATAGGAGTGGAAGGCTGTCTCTGGGGAGAATATGCTCCGAACACAGAGAAGGTGGAATACAACGCTTATCCGCGTACGTCGGCTCTTGCAGAGTCCGGATGGACAATCCGTGAGAACAAGGACTGGTGGTCATTCCGTTGCAGAATGGAAAAGGAGATGGATCGCATAGCGGCCGAGAATGTGAACGCGTCGAAGTCTTATTGGAACGTGATTTTCGATTATGACAGCGTCAACCTCATACGTCCGGAAGATGCCGACATGATGCTCGCCTATCCTGGAGCCGCCATCCACTACACTGTGGACGGAAGCACTCCGGAACTCAGTTCTCCTATATTCACGAGACCTTTCGTTCCTGCAAAGGGAACAGTGGTGAAGGCTCAGGGAATAAAGCATAATGGAGAGAAGGTTGGTGAACTTGTAGAGATACCGTTTTAATGAACAGATTGGTTAGTGTAATTATAGTTCTCGCTCTGGTTCTCGGATGTAAACAGTCCGGGAACCCGGAGAGCGGGGCGATCAGCGTCATTCCGCAGCCTTCGCATGTTGAGAGAAGCGAAGGGGCGTTCAGTATCACCAGGCACACTTTGGTGTATGCTGAAGGAGAAGAGATTCTGCGCACGGTGGGCTTCCTTAACGAACGCCTTCAGAGGGCCTCGGGCTTTTCTCTTGAAGTGTCGCCTGTGGATTTTACGCAGACCGAAGGCATCTTTTTCCTTGACGCCGGGCTTCCTGCCGAGGCTTATGCACTGCATGTGGAGCCGGGCCGCATAGTCGTCGAGTACGGCGACGGGGCCGGGGCGTTCTACGGACTGCAGACACTGTTCCAGTTGATGGACGCGGACATATTCTCTTCCGAGAGGAAATCCGTGAAGACGTGGAGCGTGCCGTGCTGCGTCATAGAAGATTCGCCGAGGTTCAGTTATCGAGGCATGCATCTCGACTGCTGCCTGCACTTCTTCGACGTAGATTTTTTGAAAAGATATATAGATCTCATGGCTCTACATAAGGTCAACAGGTTCCATTGGCATCTGACGGAAGACCAGGGCTGGAGACTTGAGATCAAGAAATATCCTCTTCTTACCGAGAAAGGCCAATGGCGCCGCGAGACCGTGATCGGCTCTCTCGCTTCAGGCATATACGACGGAAAGCCCTATGGAGGATATTATACGCAGGAACAGGTTCGTGAGCTGGTGGAATACGCGGCGCAGCGCTATGTAACCATCATTCCGGAGATAGAGATGCCGGGACATGCATTGGCCGCCATAGCCTGCTATCCGCAACTGAGCTGCGGTCTGGAAGACCACTATGAAACGGCCACCAAATGGGGTATTTTCCGTCAGGTTTACTGCCCTAAAGAGGGGACTTTCAAGTTTCTGGAGGATGTCCTGGACGAGGTGATGGAACTTTTCCCGTCAAACCTGATCCACATCGGAGGAGACGAATGCCCTAAGGCCAGCTGGAAGAAATGTCCTCATTGTCAGGCTCTTATCCGTAAACTTGGCCTTAAGGACGAGTTTGAACTGCAGAGTTGGTTCATACAGAGAATAGAAAAATACATTAATTCCAAGGGGCGCGAGATCATAGGATGGGACGAGATACTTCAGGGAGGTCTTGCCCCTAACGCCAGGGTTATGTCGTGGCTCGGTGAGGAGGGCGGAATAAAGGCCGCGAAGATGCATCATTATGCGGTCATGGCTCCGTATCCCAAATACTATCTCGACTATTGGCAGGGAGATCCGGACAGCGAGCCTCTTGCCATGGGTGGACCTACGATGCTGCGCACCATGTACGAATATAATCCTGTGCCGGATGTGCTCAGCGAAGACGAAAAGAAATATATTCTCGGAGTGGAAGGTTGTGTTTGGACAGAGTATATGCCGACACCCGCCAGAGTGGAGTATATGGCATATCCGAGAATGTGCGCCATCGCCGAGAGCGGATGGACCACAGCCGCTAAGGACTGGGACGGTTTCACTCGCAGACTTGAGCGCCATTTCGACAGACTTGACGCGCTCGGAGTCGGCGCCTGCCGTAACTTCTTCAGTCCGTACATAGAGTTCCATCAGGACACCGCGCACGATAAGGTGGTAACCATCTCGTCCGACCTTCCAGATTCGGAGATACGTTACACTCTCGACGGAAGCCAACCGGGACCGGAATCGGTTTTATACACGCTGCCGTTTGTCATCAACCGTTCGCAGGAAGTCAGAGCAGTGCTCGTCCGGGACGGAAAAATCATAGGAGAAATTAAAAGCAAGAAAATCTAAAAATTTGATATTTATGGCATTAAGACTTACAGAACAGCCGTCATTGCACGACCATTTGGAGAAAAAAAGCGTAGCTGAACTGCTGCGCGAGATCAATGAAGAGGACAAGAAGGTTCCTCTCGCGATAGAGAAGGTGCTTCCCGAGCTTGAAAAGCTAGTGAGCGCCATCGAAAAACAGCTTCGCGCAGGAGGCAGAATGTTTTACTGCGGCGCCGGGACGGGCGGAAAGCTCGCCGTTCTGGACATGCTGGAGATACCTAACACTTACGGCGTGTCTCCGGACATGATACAGTGCATACTTGCCGGAGGGGTGGAGAACCTCGTGCTCGATCTCGAGGAGATGGAGGATGACGTACAGGAAGGATGGAAGCTCCTGCAGGAGAAGAACATAAGCGAGAAGGACATCGTGGTGGGCATCTCCGCGAGCGGTAACACCCCTTATGTGCTGGCCACTCTCAAGGCATGCCGCGAACATGGCATCCCTACAGGTTCTTTCGTGAACAACCCTGGATCTCCCATCTCAGAATATTCCGATTATCCGGTGGAAGTCATCACCGGACCGGAGTTCATTACGGGAAGCACCCGTATGAAATCCGGCACTTCGCAGAAACTCATCTGCGACATGATAAGCACCACCATAATGTGCCGTCTCGGCCGTGTCGAGGGCAACAGAATGGTTCACGCGCATCTGATAAACAACAAGGTCATAGACCGTCTTACGCGTACCATGGTTGAACGTAACCCGTCTCTCTCTTACGAAGTGTGCGAAGCGGCGATCAAGAAATACGGCGGACTGACCGAGGCCGAAAAAGGACTTCGCGAAGAAGGCGTCATAAAGGCATAAGCTATGCGCAGGAACTTCTATTTTCTTCTTGCGGTGCTTCTTTCGGCTGGCTGCGGACATGAGTCGAAAAACGACATCGCCAAGTGGGGCGGATTGGTCATCAATGAGATAGCTGCTCATGACCAGACTACTGACGCCCACAGTTGGGTGGAGCTTTTGAACTCAAGCTCACAGAGCGTCGATCTGTCAGGGGTCGGCCTATATCTAAGCGACCAGTATTTTGACCGGAAGTGCATCTACAGCGCTCCTGAGGGAACAACTCTTGGAGCTGGTGAGCGTCTGGTCCTTTCCACTGAAGACGAGACTCTGCTTACAGGCATAGCCTCCGATTCGGATTTCACTCTGAAACTTTCTGTCGGAACTTCCGGCAAGGCTATTGATCAGTTCGCCAGAAGTACGGCGTTCAGCTCCGCAGAGGATACTCCGGTGCAGGCTGCGAGGGGAAGCTATCAGCGTATTCCCGACGGGGGAGCGCAGTGGCGTAATCTCACTTATTCAAGCAAGGGCGCGGAGAACGTCATATTCAGTCTTGACGGCACCGTCCGCGCAGGCGTATGGGTGTGGAGCAGCCACATCCCTAGCCTTATGGCAGACGATTGCGCCGATCTTAAGTCGCTCAAAGCCAAGGGATACGATCACATCATCCTTAATTATGCCGCTTTCAACCAGTCTTCCAAAAAGAGTACGACGGCGTTTATAGAAGCCGCCGAGAGCGAGGGTCTTGCCGTGCACGCATGGATACAGTGCTTCTATAACGGAGGCTGGATCAATCCTATAGACGACGAGAACAACCGCTATAAGGACGAAGTGTTCGAAAGGATAGTCTCCAACGCCAAATCCTATATCGAGGACTACGGCGTCAAGGGCATACATCTGGACTACATCCGTTTCGGGGGCACGGCTCCCAAGCACAATCCTTCGGCCGAGGTCAATGCGGTGGGCGCCGTGACGCGCTGCTGCAGGGAGCTTCGCGAACTGTGCGACAGCTACGGCGAGGGACTTGTAACCTCCGCCGCGCTCATGCCGGACGAGACCCGCGACGGTTACTGGTACGGACAGAACGTGGACAAAATGGGTGAATATATACATGTTCTCATGCCTATGATCTACCGCTATTCCTACGGCTACTCGGACGCCGCCTGTCAGAAGGTGGCGGAGCGCATCGCCGGCAATACTGGAGGAGCTGAGTGCTGGGCCGGAACTACTACTTATACAGGGGATGACAGCGGTGTAAATCCTATGGATGCAGAAGGAATACTCAAAGACTGCAATGTCTATAAAGGCACAAGCGTCAAGGGGATAGTTCTTTTCCGCTACGGCCTCGGAGAGTTCCCAGACATCAATGAATATTTTAATCAATAACCACTATTCACTAAAACAGTTTTATTTATGAGAAAAATTTGGAATTATCTCATCGCTCTGGTTTCCACAGTCGCTCTTTTTGCGGCCTGTGACAAGGAAAAGAAACCGGAATCTGATGTTAAGCCTGTTGCCACCATCGCGCAGCAGACTTTGGTAGAGGCTTTCTCGACCATGTATTCCGAGTGGGAGTCCACTACGGCCATTCCTGCCTCTCTTAAGGTGGGAGACATTACTCTTACACAGCCTCAGTATCAGTATGCTCTGTGTACGGTAGTAACCAATATTATCGCAGGTACGACTTCAGGCGATGTCGATGTGTTTAACTACAAGGCCGCCGAGCATCCCGATAGGGACAGCTACGAGGCTGAGACCATAGCCGTCAAGGGCGACGAGAGCGTGCAGGCTGTAGCGGCCAACATTCTCGCCGCAGTCAAGGAGAAGGGTCAGATTCCTAATCAGACCGTTTTCTATAAGAATGGTTCGGCCATAGCATTCTCCACCAACCGTGCCACTATCACTCTCGCACGTACGCTTTCTCTCTACAAGAAAGACGGCAAGCTTCCTGAGAGCGTATCCACCGATTATCTCGGATCGGCAGCCACTCTGAAGGGCTTCGCCGAGGCTCTAGTGTCTTATCTTGACATTTGGGAGAACACAATAGGTGATGTGAGCGCCGATGCCAGCCACTGTACTGATAGGGACGGAGCATGGAAGAACGTGCATTTTATTCCTATTCCTTTCAGCGGCGGAGCTTACGCCGACGGCAAAGACCAGTATGACGCCAAATATCAGCCATATCACACCATTACTGTAGCAGGAAAAGAATATACTGCTGCAGAATGCTTCGTGGTGGCTGCCAAAGGTTTCCTTGACCTTGTAACTCCTGAAGGATCTGCTACCAAGCAGGTGGAGCGTAACACTCCTGTACATACTCTCGGCAATGGAAAGGCGCTTACTGAAAAGATTCCTTCTACCGAAGAATGGGCGGTATGGGGACAGTATCCTTGGTATGAAAGCACGAATGAGGGAGAGATAGGTCCTATGAATTTCTCCGCAGAGAATCCTTGCGACGTTGCTTTCATGGTACGTGCCATTCCTTGGTTCCTCAAGAGAGCTCCGGAGCTGGGCAAGATAGGTAACTTCCTTAATTTCGAGAAAGATCCTGACAGTTCTATCGTTATGGAGCCTTATCACGGATATATCTGTTCTATGCGCGCGTTCCTTGTTCTCTGCCGTTTTTATGACTATCTTCTCGAGAACAAGATTACGGAGAACGTCTATGACGCCGTGAAGAATGTCAAGTTCGACTATGACCTCTATGGCGTAGAGATGCCTGACATAGAGCTTCAGACCAAGAACCTTGATTTTACCGCTGATGCCAAGAGCCTTGAAGCGACATTCATCGCCAAGGAGGCTTGGACAGCCGAGGCAACTGCTGACTGGATTACGGTTGACCCTGCATCGGGCGCAGCTGCATCTCCTGCCAAGATTAATGTAAGCGTGAAATCGAATACTGGTGATGCCCGCGAAGGCAAGGTGATCATCAAGGGAGGAAACGTTACCGAAGGCCTCGAGATAAGCATCAAGCAGGCCGAATATGTTGTACCTTCAGAGGCTACTATCCGTGATTTCGCCATCGAATTCGTGAAGTGTCTCCCTCTTTGGGAAAAATGTATGGGTACAGTGGATGCTGAGGGCGTTCATTGCACTGATAATAACAGTGCATGGGAGAATGTACACTTCATCCCTATCGGAGAGCCATCAGGTAACCCTTATGGACACGATGGTAATCAGTATGACCCTAAGTGGGGGGTATGGACAGTTAAGGTGGGCGATACGGAATATACTTCAGCTCAGGCATGGGAGATAGCGGTCCGCGCGTTCCTTAATCTTGTAACCGTTGAAGGTGAAGGCTTCATCGAGACCATGCAGAAACGTAACGATGAGTTCACCTACGGCGACGGCTGCAAGCTCAGCGCACAGATTCCTTCAGCAACGAAGGGATGTGCATGGGGCGTTACTCCGTGGTATGAATATGACAATAGCGGCAATAAGCTGGTTGAATATAATGGTGAGGCTATCTCCACGGTAGGAGTTAAGTTTATCGTGAAGGCCACTTCAATACATCTTGGCCGTGCGTACGTGAAGAACGGCTGGAATTCTTCTCCTCTAGGAAAGATCGGAAACTTCCAGCAGTTCGGCACCAATGCATCAAGCACCATAGTACTTGACGGCTATGAGGGTCTCATCTCGCCTGTCCGTGAACTTTATATCCTTGCGAGAGCATACAAGTACATTCTCGATAACGACATTACCGAGAACGTTTACACCGCCCTTAAGGATCAGCAGTTCGACTTCGACATGTATCATCAGGGAGAAACTTTCTGATTGTAAAAATTTTATTGGATACGGGAGCCTGACCGCTCCCGTATCTGCCGAAAACCCGCAGATAATGACACTTCAGTATGAAACACAGATTGTTTAATCCGGCATTTTATGCCCATGCCGTCCTGTTGACATCCGTCCTGCTTCTGGCAGGCTGCGCATGTACCAAAAGCAGCGGCAACAGTGAGTCTCCGACCCGGGAATTTACACCTTCCTCATGGAACGGAGAGTTCCTGCAGGCCATATCGCAGGCCTACGAGACTTTCGTCAAGACCGATGAGATGCCCCTGTACGTTAACGTGGAGGGCGTCGATTACAGCCAGGCCAAGTATTTCTCCGCCGCCTGCTCCATTATCGGACTTATAGAGCAGTATCCTGACAGCTGGCAGAAACAGTCTGATGTCGAGATTCCGAAATATTCTTCCGCATCGTCCATGTCGTGGAACACTTTCGAACAGGACGAGATCTCCCTTCCGGCGCTGAAATGGGCCATCGAGAAGATGAACGCCTATGCCGCGAAAGTGGGAGCCTATCCTAACTACTGCTGCTTCGGCACGCGCACATGGAAGGACGACCGCAGCGGCGATTCTTCCGTCGAGTACAATTATACTTCCGAAAGTGAGCAGTACGTGGGGAATCTTCTTTTCGCCCAGGCGCTTGTATGCGTGGCGAGGGTGATGGATCATTACCGTCACCATAGCGTTCTCCCGGAAAAGGTGAGTGTATGGTGCTCGGATTATCTTCGCAGCGCCACCAATTGTCCCATAGACGACGACACGGTGGTCTCTGCCATGCAGGAGGCCATCTCGGGAAAGACTTCCGACAGGGAGAAGGCCGAGGCCATATTTGAATATGCACGCGACCGCTGGGAGTGGGAGAACTACTATAACACCCGTAAAGGCGCCGTGGGTACGATAAAGGAAAAGGGCGGGAACTGCTGCGACATGGCGCATGCCGTGGTGGCCATGTGCCGCGCCGCCGGCATACCTGCACGCTACATCCACGGGCAGTGCTACTTCTCCTCTTCTGTGATAGGACATGTGATTCCGCATATCTATGTGGACGGACAGTGGTACGTTTGCGACCCTACCAACGACAACTCCACCTTCGGCACTCCGGTGTGGAAGGGTATGCAGACATTCAACGGCCTTTATGCCGAGCTTCCGTTTTGATAACACGTTTTCATGATGAACAAAACCCATAATTACGCTCTGCCACTCGCGATAATAGGCTCGATGTTCTTTATCGTGGGCTTTGCACTTGGCATCAACAGTTATCTTATTCCGCTTCTCCAGTCCACTCTTGAAGTGTCTTCGGGGATGTCGTATCTTCTGATAGCTTCCACTTTCTGTGCTTTCCTGCTGTTCAGCTATCCAGCTGCCAAGATCATAGGAAAGATAGGTTATAAGAAGACCATGTCCTTCTCCTTCGTGCTTTTCGCCGTGGCATTCGTCCTGTTCATTCCGTCGGCCAAAGGGGAGAGCCTTCCTCTTTTCATCTTCGCTTCGTTTTTGAGTGGGGTGGCCAATACGGTTCTGCAGACTGCCATTAACCCGTATGTAACCATACTCGGGCCCATGGAGAGCGGAGCCAGAAGAATGAGCCTCATGGGTATCTGCAATTCCATGGCTTGGGCTGCGGCTCCTGTCTTTCTGGCGACCATCATTGGTAAGAGCATAGACGAGGCGGTTCTCACTGACATCACCACACCGTTCATCATCATAATAAGCATATTCGTAGTCTTGGGCATCCTCACTCTTTTCGCTCCTCTCGAGGAGGTGAAAGCGACTGGTGAGGACGAGTCTCAGGCTAATGACTGTCCTTATGCTGCTGGTAAAACTAGTATCTGGCAGTTCCCTCATCTTATTCTCGGAGCATTGGCGATGTTTTTCTATACTGGAGTGGAGACTCTAGCCCTATCATCTGTTGTAGATTATGCTAATTCTCTTCATCTTCCTAATCCTCAGGTATATGCACTTTGGCCAAGCATTGGCATGGCTATAGGTTATATTCTCGGAATCGTCTTTATCCCACGCTTCATATCTCAGGTGAAAGCCCTGCGCATATGCTGTTGGCTGGCAGTCATAGGTACGCTGCTCATAGTTTTGACTCCGTCTCATGTTTCCATCTGGTGTGTTGCCTTCATTGCGTTGGCTTGTTCTTTAATGAATCCTGCCATCTGGCCATTGGCTATAACAGATTTGGGTCGTTTTACCAAGGTGGGTTCTTCGCTTGTGGTTGCGTCGTTTGGCGGTGGGGCGCTGATTCCTCTCATCTTCGGCTTCCTTAAGGATGCTATAGGTAATCAAGCTGCCTATTGGATATGTCTGCCTTGTTACCTATTCATTTTTTATTACGCCTACGTCGGCTATCGGATTAGAAAATAAGCAGACGCCTTATCAGGCAACTGATAAGGATATTTTTGTGACTTGCAGGAGTTGGATAATAAATAATAATTTCAATATGATACTGATTGCAGATTCTGGGTCCACCAAGACTGACTGGGCCTATATTTTAGAAAAAGGCGGCGTGCCCGCTTATTTTAATAGCCTCGGCTATAATCCTAATTTTATCTCGGGGCCCGAGATTCAGGATGATATACGAGTTAATCTTCCTACGGGATTCGATCCTAGTGAAGTGGATGAAGTGTATTTCTATGGCGCTGGAGTGAGTGAACTTGACTACGATTTCATGCGAGAAACACTTTCTGGGGTGTTTCCTAATGCGGGAACCGTGTTTGTGGCTATGGATTTGCTTGCGGCTGCACGTGCATTACTGGGAGACAGCGCCGGATTTGCAGCTATTCTAGGTACGGGTACGAACAGTTGTCTTTATGATGGTCGGCAGGTTACGCTCAATATTGATTCCTTGGGCTTTGTCCTTGGTGACGAAGGTAGTGGTGGATATATAGGAAAGACCCTGTTGCGTGATTATGCGAGGGGAAACATGCCTGCTGATGTCTATGAGAAGGTAAAGGCTTTGGTAGGTAAGAACGCTGAAGAGATAATAGAGCAGGTGTATCGAAAGCCTAAGGCGAACCGCTATTGCGCTCAGTTTTGCACTTGGGTAGGACAGAATAGACATACCATTCCTTACTGTCATGATTTAATGGTAGGTGCCTTCAGGGATTTCTTCCGCAATATTGTGGCGCTTTATCCAGATTACAAAAAGTACAGCCTCAACTGTGTGGGCTCAGTAGCTTACTGTCACCGTGAACTTCTTGCCGAGGTGGCTTCAGAGTTCGGTATGAGTATTGGGAATATCATCAAATCACCTATCGAGGGTCTAGTTAGATATCATGCTCCTAAACCATGATGACTTGCACGCCGGCGTTTTCAAATTGCTCTCTGGCTTCCAGCGGAAAGTCCGTGTCGGTGATCAGGATGTCTATGTCGGCGATATCAGAGATGCGTGCGAAGCCTCTCTTGCCGAGCTTGCCTGAATCGCATAGAACTATCTTTTTTTCCGCGGACCGCATCATTTCCTGGGTGAGTTCGGCTTCCTCTCTAGTAGCGCAGGTGATGCCGTGTTCAATGGACATGCCATCGATACCAAAGAAAAGTTTTGAACAGAATATATTTTTGACGGATTGCATAGCATCGCTTCCGTAAACTGAAAGCGTATTGCTGTAGAGCATTCCGCCTACTTGCATGACAGATATGCTGTCGTTCTCACCGAGTATGGTGGAGATGTTTACAGAGATGGTGACCACATTGAGACGACCTTTGGGCTTGAGATTATCTGCGAAAATGGCTATGGTGGAGCCGGATGCCATGAAAATAGAGTCGTTTTCCTCTATCAATTCAGCTGCGGCCTTTGCGATGCGAAATTTGGCGTTGTAATTAATGAGTTTTTTCTTGCCGAGGGAAATATCCTTTACAGGAGCCGATGAGGCCACGGCGCTTCCGTATGAACGATGTAATAGCCCTTTCTTCTCTAAGTAGTTGAGGTCTTTGCGTATGGTGGTCTGCGTGACATTATATTTTTCGGCCAGCAGTGAGACTTTTACCACCCCCTGATTTAAAATGGTATTTATTATGTCTTGTCGTCTTTCGTTTATCACTTTCATGAACGCATCTTTATCGGTAAACGATGCAAAAATAGTGATAACTTACGAAAATGAAAAATGCAGAACCTCCGCCATCGTTCTCGCGAACCTTCTATAGCGTCATCTCCTCGAAGAATCTCGG
>CAVFNP010000004.1:0-8458 GCA_963624185.1 Firmicutes bacterium CAG:460
TGTCTTAATCCTTGTTGTATTGGAATATGCTCGATGAGGGCAATTTTGAGAAGTAGCTGACCTTTAGCGTTTTACTCATCAAAAGACGAATAATAGCGATTAAAAAAGCAAAAAAAATGTACCTACTCATTTGCTCCATAAAAAGAATCCTCGTATTGAGACCAAATTTAGTTAAAAACATTTATATACCAAAATTTCAATGAGCTACGACCACACGAAACAAGAACGCCACGTCAAAAAAATAGAGTGCTTTTAGTCTTTGTTACTATATCCAGATTCACCTCTCGCCCTATAATTTTCATCATACGAAGATAATCAGTCGTAATCGGGAGTACGATTATGCTGTCACTATTTTCATAGACAGCTTGCACCTCTGAAAGTTCGTCCTTAATCCGATTATATACAGCAACAGGGCCTTCTGCCAAAAATATGGACTTTTGAATGCGGGTACAGCCCTGTTTTTGAAGATAACGTACAATCAGACGCCGTACTTTATCGTTTTCTATATCGTACATCACAAAAAACAACATTCTATCTTTTCGTTTTTTTACATTATCGGATAAACCAAGAATCTTATCTACGCGATTCTCTAACGGCAGAAGCATATCATCATCCTCACCACTGCCTGGTTTAGGGCTATTGGATATTCCGGATTCTAACAATGCCTTCATCTTTTGAACAAAAGACATAGGCGGCTTTTTCTTCCTTGGCACAGTCGCAATTTTTTATATCTCCAATTGTAAACTTATAGCATTGGCCAGCAGTTGGTTAAGTTCCGTATCAGTTCCAGTACGAGGAGATAGTACAACTGAAAAACCTTTCTTGCCATAAAAGATATTCACCTCTGCCTTCTTGGAGCCGACTCTCGCACGAACTTTTTTCCCATACTGTATATTTATGACTTCATACACCTCCATTCCCATTTCGTTTACATTTGCTGTCACATTGTCGATTATATCGTCCAGTTCCTGTGGCACAAAGACTTCCTTCTCAGGAGCTTTATTTTTCGAACGTAGATTAAGCAACTCCCGAATCCTACTCAATGACTCATCCCCAGGTTCAGGATTCCTTTCCTTCACGACATCAAGTAAAGACCCTTCCACCTCTTTCTTTAATTTTAGCATCTCCGATGCATCTGTAACAGGGATAAAAAGGGACATATCAATAAGATCCGCTTCCGGATTATAATAAGCTTCCTTATCCACACTCATAAAACAAGCTCGAGTAACATCTGATGTCCGCGAATCAACAACTTGCTGTATACCATAATACACACTATAATCATGAAGAAATTTCTTATAGAACACAGTATATATACCGGGGTCGTAACATCTATCCTTTAATTTCATAATCACCTTAAGTCCGTCTTGGCCAGGAGACTGGAAACATAGCAATGTTCTGGGATCTGCGCAGATTTTAAACTTCAATTCGCCAATTGCCAATCCCTTTTCGCCTATGTGGTCTATGTCAATCACGAAATATTCCGTGTACGCAAAATTATCCACCTTCCTGAATGGGGGATTAAAGGAAGCACACACAAAAAATGGAAGTTGTCGCTTAAGCAGAGAATACTGTTCTGTGCTCAACTGCCGGACAATTCTCAAACGCTCAATCTTAGAAGACAATTCCGATTTAGGGTGCACAATGGCATTATACAGATACTCCATCTGAACCTTTTTCAACGGTTCAGAGGCACTCATAATATTTGCTCCCACAGAAATCATATTACACTCAAATGTATTTTTTAAATCGCTGTGCCAAGTTTTGAACATAAAGGACTATTTGGGTAGCGCGACTGCGTTGAATCCC
The DNA here is from genome assembly GCA_963624185.1 of Firmicutes bacterium CAG:460. Classification (GTDB taxonomy): domain Bacteria; phylum Bacteroidota; class Bacteroidia; order Bacteroidales; family UBA932; genus Cryptobacteroides. The sequence goes on from CAVFNP010000004.1 coordinate 1,810, forward strand.
CTTCTCTTCAATCACTTCTTCCATATAATCATTGACAGATTGGATAAGGACCCGCCTTCCTAACGGTTCAAGCCAATACGATCCGTCGCTACGAACAGAGTAATGCTCTTCCGTTATAACGTCCTGCCACAATAGCGAGAAGACCACGTAATCAATCCACACACGATATAGTTCAATAACATCGTAAACAAGGACTGGTCTATTGTAATCATCTCGATGAAGTACGCCTACATATGGGTCTATCCCAGCTTTAATCAATATTCCTTCTATCCTTCCGTACAACAGCCCATAACCATAATTCAACATCGAATTGGCAATATCCATAGCCGGGTGCTGGGTTCTAGTCTGGAATCTGTACTTTTCAGGCAGGAACAGATTCAGCGTATCAAAGTATATCTTGGAAGACACTCCCTCCCACCCCCTCAAAGTGGATGAGATATCACTGACGATTTCCCCTTCCAACCCCATTATTTTATGGCGATAATCTTCAAGCCTATTTACCGATTTATCTACTGTTGATTGAGATAAAGAATCTTTAGGGCACATCATCAACATCATAGCCTGCTGATTTTGAATTTTTTTCATTACGACCCCCTTTATCCACTCCACAGCGTCGTGCTTAAAAGTAAAACTCAATTGGCCTTTGCGAATAGTAGAAATAGAGCCATATTTAGGGCTCCAGATTCGCCCAAGAGGGTTTCCCGACGAATCTGAAAAAATAACCTCAATTTCATTCTCTATCGCCAACAATACTGCATCACTGGTTATTTGCGCTCCACGACTTAACTGAATCGAGCGAATTCCCGCAATTGGAACCCGTTGAACACCATCGTGATTCGAGATAACGAACCCTTCGTTATCCTTCGACAGGGAAACTCCGAACGTATTGATAATCAAATCCATTTTCTGTAACCTTCAATATAGATATCATCAACAACAAAAAATTTTTCTCGTGCTCTGGTCATCGCGGTATAAACCCACTGATACTTTTGTTTGGTCGGATTAAGCATAATATTGCGCGGGAAACAGGCATACACATTTTTCCACTCCCCGCCTTGTGACTTATGACATGTTAATGCGTAGCCGAATGACAGCCGCAGTGCGTTAAGATACAAATCATGAGACATCATTTCCTGAAATTTTATGTTATTCTTCTTATCAGAAATCCCCTTCTTTTTCATTCTAATTATAAAATCCACGAAAAGACGGGTCTGCTGCTCCGAATTCAAATTGACATTTGGCTGATATAAAAGACTTTCTATCATCAATTGCTTGATTATACGACCCGTATATATATCCTCAACCTCAATTTCTCTAAAGACCAACCCGGCGCGCTCTTCCGTTAATGGAGAAATACTTTTAATGATTACCATATCGCCATTACGAAGCCCGGAAATCTGATTATTCTGTATCACCAAAAGAAGTTCTCCTACTTTTACACCCCCACGAAATCCCAGCATTTCCCGGAATTTCACATTATAGCTATAACAATTGGCATTGTTTTTACAAATAAACACGGCATTTGAATAATGATTCCCTTTAATATCCCTTATATATCTCGTCGCCAATTCTTCCGTACTCGACAACAGCTTCAAATTATAGTTTCCTCGAAATGGCAATCTTTCCCATTTTCTCAAATCACCGTAAATCCTCTCATCGATAGGGGCATCCTCCCACAAGAATCTAACACGCGAAGCTACATCTATCAGATCATTGTCTTCTTCTTGACGCATAATCTCAGTTAATGTAAATTCTTCTGATTCAGCACCAAAATGCTCTGCCAAATAATCAGTTGACAATGCCGGGGACAACTCACCACTGATAGGTGGCAATTGGCAAGGATCCCCAACAAATATAAATTTAGCATCACTATTATACATCATGAGATCCGTAAGAAGTTTCCCACTTCCAAAACAAGATTGTGCCGCATCCTTTTCCGGAGCGTCCGATATCATTGAGGCCTCATCGACTATGTAAACATCCACATCGAAAGGTGGCTCCTTTAGATCAAAAATAATCTTCAGTTGCAAGCCTTCTATAAATTTCTCTTCTTCTGTTTCTTTTATTTTGTCTGTATCAACATTCAACCTCGAATATCCATATATCTCATTATGTACTGTCTTCGCATCACACCCTGAAATATTCGATAAAATCTTTGCCGCCCTACCCGTTGAAGCCATAAGAGAATAATTGATACTCCTTTTCTCCATATAATTCACGACGGTTCGAATGATGGTAGTCTTTCCCGTCCCGGCAAATCCCTTAAGAATAAAAACCTTGGCGCTCTTCCCGTTAATGAAGGAGCATATCTTTTTAAAAGCATCCTTCTGGCATTCATTCAATACTATATTATCGGTCTTATTCATAGCTTCGAAATCTTACAAATTCAAAAAATGAAGTTCTCCCTCCATCAACATTCATAACCGAATTACGACACGTAGTAGAAGCGATACAGTTTATGCCAGCGCCCCTCAATTTATTTATGAGCGCGAAAACAAAAGTCATCTCCCCCATTATATGAACCGTAACATCATAATCAAGGGAATAACTCTTGATTTTTTGAAAAAACTCCTCTACTACACCAGACATTTCAATCTCGTCCCAAGCAGGATTTACTTCTGGGAATGGAAACTCCTGTAGTTCTCCATATAGTCGGGCTTGCGCTAATTGTTTTTCGGACCATTGTTCAAATGGATGATTTGAGAAATTGATAAACATCCCTTTTCTGGAAGGACCTTTCTCCGGGAGGGCAAGAGTCATATCAAAAAATTCCAAACAGTCATCTGCGAGAGTTTCGAATTTTTTCTTAATCTCTGAAGCCCTGATATCTCCAATAAATCCTCCGTGATTAACAAAATTACGCTTTTGTGTAACCTTCACATATGTTTGTCTCATTTGTCTCACCCAAGGAAGCTCAAATATCGAAACCGTTAAATCCTGATTTTCTTTTAATATTGATTTCCACGACAGCCTATTGGACAAATCTTGGGTATTTATGCCAAGTATAGCACCCCAATACTCGCGATAACGTTTTTCAGCATCCTTTCCGGAATATGGATTTATGGCAGATAATTTGTCACATACCACAGTTATAAGGCCTTCCTGGCATAAAGTGTAACCTTGTTGAACAAGCCCGAATTTTTTGCACCATAGTATGGCAGACCGAATATTATCAATAGATTTGGATGCAAAAGGGGAAACAAGCTCTCTTATCGAATAAAGCATTGGCTTGGCGGCCACTGGAAAAGCCTCATTTTTCAAGACACGATCTATATATATCAATATTTCAGAGGCGACCTCTCCGCTACATATCTGTTTGCCACAACAGGTTTCAATCTGTTGCTGAAAATCCATCAGATTTTTCTGCAGTATTGTTAAATGACCTCTGAATTTTTTGTCATTAGTTTTCAATAAGATATCTTGCATCAACCTGCTAAGCGGTTCTACCCGGCCCATCTCATTAAAGGCGGAAGCCGAATCTGTCCAGCTCTGAATTTCCACCAATGGGAGCAAATCTACAATCGGAGCCTCCGGAGCAGAGTTTTCTGTCCTCTCTACGCGGGCTTCATAATTGCCATATGACATATAGACAATCTTTGACTTCTTTAAGAACTTCGCATAATTCCCCATTATCATAAGAAGCATCGGCAGATAGCGGAATGCATGAGTCAGATCAAGGTAAAGTTCATCGCCATCACGAATTAAGTCATATACTCGGTTGAAAACTCCCCACATTTCATCCGAGTTCTTTCCATCGGGAATATCCACATCCTTTACTGCACAACCAAGATGCATATTATTGAGGACAGACTCCAGCCCTGTGTATGGTTGTCCTTTCCGTTCACAAATTTCGCGTTTCCAATTTAATTCACGGGCATTTTTCGTAAGAAGAATAAATACAGCATCATCTTCGTTCCAAGCCATAGCTCCAACATCATTTAGTGTGGCCTCTTGAACGAACCTTGTAGACGTCGATGATTTTCGCCCTTCATATATGCATTCATTATAAATACCGGTGCCTAACACCGACATATACACTTTTCTTGACATAATTAACGAGGATTACTGATTTGCATTATTCTTCGTAACTTATTGCGAAGTTCCTTTTCATTATCTCCTTTCATACGATTGGGGTCGTCACAAAAGCTAAAGAAATCTATCTCGTTCGTATTACATTTTTCCTTCGCTTCCTTTTTCATCCGTTGCTGCGTAATAAAAATTGCCTTGGATCCCATACCTCCGTAATTTTTCACAGCGGAAGTAAACTTATCTATATCAGTATTGTCAAATACCTGAATCTTACATTCCACGAACAGTAACTTATTCCCTATCATAGCGATTACATCTATCTCATTCTTTGGATTTCTGTTGTCATATGGGAATATGACATTCATCCACACTTCTTCGCAATCCTTCCATTTGCTTAACATTAAAGCCACCTCGTATTCAAACCACCCGCTAAACGTAACAATGTCAAAAGCATGAGGGGAGCATAACTCAAACTTCTCATTGCTACCATACTTATCAGTCAAGAAAAAACGAATATATTGCAGGGCTGTTTCATCACCGGGAACATAATATTTTTTATTCCACATCATTTCCGAATAATTATCCAGATCGGATATAACACCCTCTGTTTTTTCGAATTCAACATTTCGCGCACGAGGATTGGCCAAGTTGTTAAATATATCACGATACCTCTTTCGTATGGACTTAACTTGTTGCAGAACCAGCTTATCCGCTTCCGTATATTCACATAAAGGGACATATGACCTCACGTCAGTCTGATTATACTTTAAAATTTCTGCTATACTTAATTCCATCGAACTATGTTTCTCGCAAGTATTATAGTTATATATCACATTATTCTGATCACTATAATACAATTGGACATTATCATATTTCGCAGATAACACAGAAAAAGCTATTGTCCATGGCTTTGTTCCACTTGTAAGATTAACCTCCACATCCCACTGCGAATATGCATCAAGTATAACTGACACCCTTTCTTTTATCACCTCATAATCGAGTGGCTCCAAATCAATCAATTCAAAAGAACGTTGAGAGCTTTCTGACATTAGATCGGACTGAATCTTCTCTGCTCTCCGCTTTGTGGAAGAAGAATGGATCAAAACCACTTTTTCCGCCTTACTCTCTCGCAGGCACATATAAATGGGCATTGTTTGCCCGCCTACAAGAGCTATATGAACTGTTTTATTCATCTCCATATTTTCTGCATATCATTCCAAATCCCAAACTGACACCCTTACCTAGCCCGATAAAATCCGGAACAGTTACATTAGACACGAATTCGATGTCAAAAGCCGTCATTCTGACGCCTTTATAAACCAATAACTGCTGTCTGTCTATTGACGTTATTCTGGTCGTAATTTCTGATGATATAGTAATTCCCACCCCCTTAGCAAAAGACAAAATATTAGCGGTAAGAATACGCTCTAAAAAAGCTATTCTGTCAGACAGATTCACGAGTTTTTTATATGCTATGAAATTCTCCGTATTAAGAGGCAACCATTTTCTCAACACATATTTAAATTCTCCGTTCCAGACCTGTACAAGGCAGGTGGTCGCTTTTATATCCAAAACAGAGAACAGATTCTCTCTTGACCCCAATTTCAATTTTGTCACCCCGGATGACAAAAACTGTCCTATAACATCCACGCCAGAATCCACAGCTACAATGCAGGCACATTGACCGATTCTTTTATATTGTATCATTGGATAATGATATACAAGTGCATCTCCATTATGATTATGATACAATATATCCGCATCTCCATCCATTGCGTTTATCACCGCTCCGCGAAATAACGGAATCTCCGATAGAGAAATCTTCTGATTGTACTTGACTACTATCACACGAGTCCTATCCATCCTCTGTCAAACTAAGATTTATTTATATCTTCAAAAATTATTCGTGCTCTGCTCTCTCCACAATAACGAGCAAGCCTTTTCCATTCACCAGAATCAAAATCAGATAACATCTTTTGCTCTTTCGAATTCGATTTATAAATTCTGGATAATGTTATTTTCAGATACTTATCCTGATCCTCTGGTAGAATCTGTCCCTTAGATTTTTTAAGTAATCCTTCCACATTGTTATTAACTTGTTTAAAACTGTTAATCAGATATTTAGTCTCATCATTAACCCATTTACGTTCAAGATTTGACAAGCCTTCGGATATAGCCCTTTCTTTTGCCAAAGCAGCTTCCGCTTCCCGTTTCATTTGTGCCGTCTCGGCCTTAAAATATCTGGTTATCTCCTTTATTCTTTCGTTATGATCAGCCCCGTCAGGCAAAATATCCCCGGCTTCCTTATATAAAGACAATGCCTGTTTTCTATCTCCGGCAAAATAGCACGAGTCGGCTTCCTCGATCTTGACACGATAATCAGATAATTTCTTTTCCGATTCCCGCTTCTCCTTTTCTTTTAATATTTGCTCCGAACGACATCTTTCCTGCTGATTTTTCCATTCTTCATACTTGTGCAATGACTTATGCCTTTCGTTCTCCCTCTTTAATTCCATTACGTCAACATCTGAAGTATCAGCAATAGACATTTTCACAAAACCCATAAGAGACATTCTTTGGTCTTCAACAACAATCTTGCGGGACTTCGGTTTGGCTCGAT
>CAVFNP010000004.1:8486-76610 GCA_963624185.1 Firmicutes bacterium CAG:460
ATAATAATTATCGAAACGCCAATCCCCAGTTATAGAATGATACCCGGAACCTGCAGACATCTTAAATACACAAGAATTATTACCCTCATCCTTAATCCTTTTTATTTCAACTAAAAGGCTATCAATCCCATCAATAATCTTGTCACTGCCTTCCGCATTATACTTTTCAAAAAACTCCCGCTCTTTTTTCAAATAAGATTTCGTATGATTGTTTATGATCCCGAACAGCGATGCAAGTTTATTATTAGCCGATGCCATAATCGTCTCTTTCTTAGACGCATAGTTATCCTTAATCTTGCTATTCACCCGATCATAAAGCATTTTGGACATCATTATGGAACCTATTCCACTGCTCTGGGCCGGAATAACCTCATAAACAGTATTAAACCCATTTATCTTTATGTTCTCCTCTGTTCCGTTATTATTGTTTTTCCATCCCCCACGCCATTGCTCAGAATCCATCCATAAATTAAATATTTTTGTATTGACCAAAGACGTTGCATCAAATTCAATGTCAGAAAATTTAATAAAACGCATAAAATTAGTCCCGTCATCTGGCTTTCCAAAAATGGAATTTACGTCAGGCTTATCCACGTCAGGCTTATCCACGCCACTATAATCCCCTTTAAAGAAAAAGCCAAGAAGTACAGAACTGATAGCACCTTTGAGAGAACTTCCAGGGACAACAGGTCTTCCAGTAAGCTGATTTTTAACACAAACTTTTACTGGATTACTGAATGAATTTATGCCCAGGCTTGACGATAATAAAAGCTTAAAATCCGCGACATCTTCAATCCTATTCCCGATTACTGCTTTCAACTGCTCTTTTTTTTCAAAACACGTGGTCAACTTAAATAAGTCTACGCCTGAATTAAGGATTTTTTGCAGATTCAATTTATACAAGTATCCTTTATCTATAACAAAATCCACCCCATTTACCAAATTCTTTTCTAAGCAATCACCAATAGCTAAAGGTGTGAGAGTAGAGAGTTTTATATAAAATCTATCGTTTATTCCTTCCATATTTTAAACGATTAATCAAAACAGTTTTATTAAATACAGATTACCTGACAGGGATAAAAATAGCCCTTCCACTTCTCCATATAGGATGTGGAATCACTCCTAAAGATTCAGGCTTAAGATTAACAATCTTCCCTCTAACATACGGAACACCATCTAACGAAAATACCGAAGCCGGCAAAAAAGCATGTACTACATTCTTTCTAACCGAATTATCCGGACTATCTGTTATCCAACCTCCGCGTCTTGTAAAATCATAAGAAACATTTTGTCCCTCAAGCATCTGCGAAAGTTGATCAATATCCTCGGGAATAAACATAGATAAGGAAACTGCCCTTTCCGAAGACTCCGGAACACGAACAGAGACAGTAGATTTTTCATATTCAAAATACCCGTTCCCCACAGTCCTGTCTGTTCCTATTCCCTCGCACTGCAGAAGTTTAAGCCCCTGTTCAAATAAGCCACAATCGCCCTCAGCAAGAAAAAACAAACCTGAATAATCCTTAAAATAAACCCTGTCCATATAAAAAGGACGTGCATCTTCTGTTCCTGTGCGCGAAGAAATATTGACCCGTGAAGAAATACGAGACAGCACAAAGTCGGGAATCATATGATTTACAGTCATATACTCGCCATGCATTATGGATTGTATATCCTCATCAGATTCGAACAAAGTCTCCCCGTTTACAACACGTTGAAAATACTCGAGATCAAGCCAAGAGACTTTTTTCACTTTCTTTGCATCCGTAATATCTTTTAGTTTCGGCAAACCAAAACTTAATGGTTTCGGAAAAAAAAGAACCGGGTCTGATTCTTTTGTCTTTTGATAGAATGGGAATGCCGAACTTATCGTACAACCAAGATCTCCATCCTTCGGAATGTCTCTGCCTAATTTAGCAAGGCATGATATCACCGCTGCATATAGGGTATCAGATTGTATGGTTTTCAAACTTATCCCATAATCACTTTTGCAATCGCCAAAATGAACGGGCGCTGTAAAATGAAGTTTATATACTGTAAAATCCAGGTGCATAAATATTCTGCATTAAAAAACAATATGCTCTTGTTTCCTCTCGCCAAATTTTACCTGACCATATCCCCTCGAGCCACTACCACCCAAATAGTCATTCTCTATGGCTTTTATACCTTCCTCCAATAAATTGAGCAGATCCTTTTCATTATCGTCATCCCATACGTTAATTATGAATTCCACATCAAATGCTACTCCTGCCGGAATTCTTTCCGTCTGACGCGGGTTGTTAGCTGTGCCACTACACCGGTCAATGGAATTTTCACTTTTTATCTCTGTATAAGGCAAATCAAGCCCCGTGCACTGTTTTAATTTATAAAGAGAGTCTTCCGTTAAATAAGAATCCCGAACTATTATCTTAGATGGATGTTTCTTTTCGGAAGAGCCAAAAAGATTATTAATTTTCTCGCATCCGCCCACAACGGTTGAGCCATTGATTTGTTCAAGCAAGCACCTCATCTTTCCTTTTAGCGAACTACCTGGGATATATGGTTGTTCCTCTTTAGTGGCAATCTTTACAACGGTGTTATCTATACCTCCTATTTCAACATTATCACCATTACCTCCGATGTGAAGTCCGCTCAACAACTCCATCCTGGTAGTAATTCTAATTTTCTTTATTAATTGAGAACCCATAGTCATTATTTTTATTATTATTTTTCTTTACCGTAGAACTTATGATAGGCCACAACAGCCTCGAAAATTTTGACAAAATGATTATACCTTGCTTTAATATCATCTATTTCATTTCCATCCAATACAGCATCTACCCCTTTCTGCATTTCTTCCGCGAATTCCTTAATTTTCGTTTTATTACCTCCAGCATTCTTATCTCTACCCACAGCGTAAGCCAACAGAGGTTTCAGCATAACGATTTTTGAGCTAAGATTATCAGGATTAGCCTCAATACGCTTAACCTCGCCATAAAATTTTCTTAGCTGGCCCGTAGTAAGCGCATTTCTATCCTCACTTAAATACTTTCCGAAAGATTCAGCCCACTCAACAACTTCCCGCGTGATATCCTGAGATATCCACGATTTTTCAAATTTTTGATTTGGATACGTTCCCATATTATCCTGTATTAATTATGATTAAATTTCAGTTCGAGTTCTGCCCAACGAGCAGCAACAGCAGTAAGCTCATATTTGCGAGCATCACACAACTCATTCTTCAAACAATTACAAAACTTCTTTACCGCATCGTTCTGCTGTTCAGAAAATCTTTTTAAGAAATACGCCGTATGCCACATATAACTCATATTCCCTTTCTTCAAGTCTTGACTCAAAGCCATAAGCCTATGAAGAATTGAACGCGGCATTCCAGCATTTATAAGATCTACAAATTCACCTTTGCGGTTCTTTACAATATCAAACTCCTCATGCCATGATATATTTTCCCCAAACATATTTATGGCATTCTTTTTAGGTAAGCCATCCCGTTCAAAAGTTTTCGCCGAAGATTCCGCCTCGCCTGCCTGCAAAGCGGACTTGGCTATAGGATAATCCGCTTTATTGATAACTACTCCGGCAGAGATTGAAATGTCCTCCCTACCCACGAATTTCGCAAAGTCAATTCTTATTTTTTCCGCGAATAGGATCAATTTATCCCATCTTCCAACAGCAAATACGTCATCTCCACCGGAATACAAGATATTCACGTCTTCCATGAAATCTTCACTATCCCGAATAGTATTTAAATAACCGCTAAAAAACCAATCGAGCATAAATGAAAGTGTCGAATATGCAGAAAAACTTTTGGAAGATTCCGGAAGTCCACTAATAAATAGGGCTCCCAGGTTATCCACATCCATTCTTAAAACACCAAGATATGCACCTCTGGCCAACTCTTCAAATGTCTTATTATCTCCATTTGAAGTCTGAGCCTGCTTGTTTCCACCATAGAATTGGAAGCCATAACTGCAGGAATTGCCCTTCAACTGAGGAATTATAAACTGATTAATACATTTAACCCTGCATACATCCACTGACGATATTCTTCTAAAATCAGATCCGTCTCCTGCCAGTTCAGATTTATCAAATAGATAATTGTGTACTCCAAGTATCTCCTTATCGAATTTGGCCCTATTATTCAGATACTTATGCTCTTCTGTTCCAGAATATGTTATTATATAATCCGCATCTTTAAGGACAGTTCCCAGTTCAATCTGTTTTTTTACTGAAGGAAGTACCCACAGCGGCTCAGTTGAATTATTTGAAATATTCTCGCATTCACCCTCCACTCCCGTCAAGGCACAAACTTTCGCCGCTAATGTTATTTCCTTAGGGCTAAACAAGTCCATATCTTTTATGATCGATTCGAACTTTTTCCCTTTTCGAGATGTCAATTTTTCCGCAAGCACTCTCCAAAGATCCCCTATCGTAGAATTATCATTTGAACCTTCGAACATAAAACGCTTTGACCTGACATCATAAGAAAAAGCGACATAATCCATATTCAACAAAAGAGAACCTTTGTGTTCCGACCAAAGCCACCGGTCAAATTCCTTATGCAAATCTGCAATTGCGGCCAGCACTTTCGACGTATTTGGAAGAAGCATATAGAATTTTCCGCCAGATGAATAAACGACCTGTGCAAGAGTGGCATCAATATCCGGATGACTGATTATCTTTTGAATAACTGAATCTATCAAAAGCTGAATATAAAATGAACGGCCTTTCAAACTAACCGCAGCTTTTTGAGAAGAAATGTCATAAATATATTTTTGTATTCCGGAGACATCTCCTCCTAAAAGAATAACCGGCTTTAAACTGCTGTCGAGAATAACTTTTGACCCATCCCATTTGAATGCCGACGGATTCTCTTCACGATAGAGATAAAAACAATCAGCAAATGCGGCCGTAGTCTTCAAATGCTCATACAGACTCACATTTGCCATATCCATCGTATTAGATGGAATGCACCAAGTGTATTTTTTTAATAGATAAACAAGACTTTCAGAAAAGCCATTGAAAGAATCAGTTGGGAGCTGAACGAATTCATTACAGAACTCTTCCCATAATTTTTTATAATCTTTAGAAGTATTCCCGTCCGAGACTTTGCTTATTTCCTTTGGGAAAAAAGTCCGGGAATCTTTATTAAGTTCATTTAGGTTAAAAGCTTTGTGGCAGTTACCACCATTTACGTCATTAAAGACAGAGTATAAAGGTATACGCTTATATCTGTCCCCCCCCCATTGGATAAAGTATTCTTTTTCAAGTCTTTCCTTCTCCAACGTAGTACTATTTGTTCTATCTATTCCTGCACTCCACCAATCTGCCAAAGTCACCAAAGCTTGATTTTCAGAATGAGGTTTATGATGATTACAAGCTAGCGATGCCATAGAATCACCAGCATTATTATCATCATAAATCCTAGACTTGATGCCAGGGACTTTATCAAATATCAGATTATATTTTTCAATAAACTCATTTGTCCAGACTACATGCCTGTACCCGAAACGTCCATTTTCGTTTAACGGACAAATATCAGTTGATATTTTTTTCGAATAAGCTGATAAAGTATTATACCTATCCGAAAAAGACTTGTCCGAGCGCTGATAAAATTTTCCAATGTCGTGCAGTAAAGCAGCTAAAAAGATGCGGTTTCTTATTTGGTTATCCATATAAATTATAAAAACTCAAGTGGTTAGTCCAAATTTACTAACTTATATGAATAATTCCAAATTACCCTTACATCCGCACCTTCACAAGGCCGTCTTTTGAAGGGCGATAGACCTTGCTGCGGGAGGTGGCGTGGTCATAGATCTTCACTCGGACGGCCCCTGCGGAAGTACGATAGAGAGTGATATCAAAATCGCTTCCGAAGGCTTTGCAGTGCCTAAGAGAACAACTGTTCCAGAGGCGAGGCAAATTGGCATTCATGGTAAAGGATCTGAGCCCGGTAGGGCGGATCCCGAAAAGTCCTTCAGTAAAGACGCGGCAATAGAGTCCGCTTTCGGCCGAAAGATGCCTTTGTGAACCTTCAGGCCAAGCTTCCACCGCATAAGGCACATGATCGCCAAGAAGCCTTCGGCAGGAATAAAAATGCAGAAGCGGAAGGACAGCGTCTGGATTGCCCGTGTAAAGTATACCACGGAAAGCATAAAGCGTAGCGCGGTCCCAGAAGACGTCACTGCCCTGCTCGGTGAGACACCCGTTTTCAGTCATCAATTCCGGTCCCAGAAGAGCCTCGGCCGTGCCCTGCGCGCGAGACTTCAGGCCCGCGATAAGCGGCATGCATATCCACGAGCGAAGAAGCGTGTTCCCCTCATAATAACGATAAGTCTCATATCCCGACACGCTGGCACCGAAAAACCTTTCTATCGCCGCCTCCAAAGCCCTGGCTTGGGCGAGGTAGCTATCGGTCTGCTTACGGCTTTTGCCAATCTCTTTTCCCAGGAAGGAAGCGGAAAGAAGCGCATCGTAATAAAGCGAAGAGGTGCATAGATTGGCATCGCCGCTTTCGAAGCGGTTTTCAAGTTCGTCGGTGTCAGAGCGCACCACACCCTCGGAATTGAGATTACGGCGGCAATATTCCAAGCACCACTCTATCAAAGGCCAAAGCTCCCTAGCCTGAGCAGGATCACCGCTTGCAAGGGCGTACCTTCCGGCACCATAAGCTATCATCGCGGCATCACCCCTGTCTCCGCACCCGTTCCATATATCATCGCCTTCGGCTATTATGGAACTCGGCAACGGATTATATTCATCGTTCATATACCTCGCGAAAAGCCTGAAAGAGTTAAGAGCCGACTCGTTTGCCTTATCATAGCCCACGAAAGGGAAGAAAGGGTTGATGTACTCCGCCTGGTCATTGGCCCAGATGGCGGCATAATAACTCTCCCCGCCGGGAGAATGCATAAGGCCTCCCTTCGTGCGGAATATGCTCTCGCAGGCTCGGATCTTGGCAAAACGGAACATCTCATTGAGCACGCTGTCAGGACTTTCGAGCACCAGGGATGAATCCAGGCTGCGGACTAAAGAGATTCTCGAAGCCAATTCCTTCGCGGCGTCCACATTCACGGACCCGCCTTCGCGATATGCCTGATAAACGACTGTAAAAGAGTACTTTTCCCCGGGAGCGAGCCAGAGCGTGCGAGGCCTGTCTATCTGCGCGCGAACATAATAAGTACCGTCAACGCCTGCATATTTGTCGGTGGAAGAGATCTGATTGAATTCCGGAACACATAAAAGCAGATTGTCTGCAGTGACATTCTCCAGCGCAAAACTCTCACACACGGCAGGAAGCGTGGTGGAAGGGAAAATGCTTCGTGTCATTCTGATGCAGGCCGTCTCGCACTCCCCATCTCCCACGCCTATATAATCGCCGGACTTGCTCCACAGGCTCTTGACTTCCACCAGTCCGTTAATGCGAACAGTCTCGGTATGTTCCTTAATGAGAGACCGTCCGTTGACAGTCAAAAGCGAAGGAATATCCGAAGCGATGCGGAAATTCATCGACGCGTGCGTATTATTGGGAATGGTGCGAAGAAGAGGGAACACAAGGGATTTCTCGCTATGGAAAGACCCGTCCGCCGACACACCCCAACGAAGCACACAAGACACTTTTTCTCCGCTCATCTCCAGATGGTCTTCATAAGGCAATCCCGTGCTTGCATCCCATATTATGCCCTTACTGTCAGGTAAGATGCTCCAACGGGGTTCTTGAGGAAGACTGAGCTCCGTATCCGGGCGGATATCATACAGGCTGTTGGATGGGTCAGTTTTATATGTCGGGAGCGACGGATCCTCTATCTGGGCGTCCAGGCTTTCCTTAGACCCCCGAATCACGGCATTTTCTATGAAATCAACCTCCTTTTCCACCATATACGGCATATAACCTGCCACAGCATGGTTATTCCCGGGGAAACGGTAAATCCTCACCGTTCCTCCAGCCTGCTGGGACGCCGCCTTTACAGGACACGCTCCATAAAATGATGCAAACGGAGAATCTATCTGTTCATAAGGCACCAGTTCATCTTCCGTCCCATGGAAAATCAACATAGGACACGGCGGCATGGGGTATTCCAATTGGCCTGTGGCAAGAACGGCACCGGCGAAGGCCATCACTCCACGATAATTGAAACCCTCGGGAAGCACCTTGGCCAAATTGCTCTGCTGACAGATGTTCCACTCAGCCTGCTGCGCCGTGATAGCCCCGGCCGAAGATCCGGTAAGAACCAGATTATACGCATCTATCCCAAGTTCTTCGGAATGGTCTATGATATAACGTGTGGCGCTGTAAAGGTCCTGCACGGCCATATTGATGGATTTGGCCAGAAGGAAGGCGAACTGCGTGGTGCTTACCTCTCCTATCCCTTTCAGACCAAGCCGATAATCTATGGATATCATCCTGTATCCCAGCGAATTCATCTGCCTGAACCACGGACGGAGCCACTCCTGGTGACGGGAACCGTCCATAAAACCGCCGCCGAATATATGAATCAAAGTAGGCTTCCCTTGACCCTGAGCGGGCAGAACTGACGGCTCGTATATGTCCATATAAAGTTCCACGCCATCCTTCGTATCATAGAGAACGGTGCGGTCCGGTTCCTGGGCGGTGGAATCAGCAAAAAGCGATATTGACGAGAAACACGCCAATATCGCACATATCATAAACCTTTTAGTCAAGCACATTATTTTCCCATTTATTTTCCTGCAATATACTAACTTTGGAAGAAATAAGGATTAGGTGAATCGACCACCTTTTCTCCTGACTGGTCATTAACCTCTACGCAGTTATGAATGCTGATGGTGGCATCCGGCTTCCAGAGAGTGAAATCATTGCCGGTGATATTGACTTTTCCGCAATACTGCACATCGATCACCGAAAGTTCAGGGAAAAGCGGCTTATAGCTACCGCTGTCTATGAACTTGTTATCCTTTATCTCGAGAGCCTTCACGCTGAGAGCGTAGATAATCTGATTGTCAAAAGTCTTGACGGTATTACCCTCAAACACTATATGGTCATGATAAAAAAAGTCATTGCTCCGTGCTTCCTTCGGGATGATAGGGTCTATCTGAAGGATGGCCTGCGGTTCACGTCCTCCTATCGCCAGATCCGTAAAAGTGTTATTACGAATCACTACATTGCGGGTATTGCCTGACTCGAACCAATAATTGGCATCGCCGCAGATGCGGATTCCGGCCATCATTGAAGAGAAATCGCAATTCTCGATAAGGACATCTCCCGGAGTTGAAATCAGAAGGCTGCGAGCCCTGTTATAACGCACCACACAGTTGCGGATTTTGACATTGGCCCCACTGCGGGTATTCTCCACCGCATAACGGGCAGGCTCCCCCATCATCGCGCTGAGATCGCCCTCGACGCGCATCACATATTTCTGCCTGTCCGACTTGTCTATATATGCCAATCTGGCCTCGCATACAGGCCTCAGAGAGGTCTTGTCCACGAAACGAAGCACATCACCTTCGTCTGCGAAATGATCGCCTTCCTGCTGAAAATGCCCGAAAGTGGCGGAAAAAGTATGTGGATCCACGATGCTGTCCACCTTCATATAGACCCCGTGGATATTGGTGGCGTCGTCGAGCATGCTCTCAAAATAACAGTCTTCAAGAATCACATCTCCGCGGCAATCGACAAAATGAGTGGCATCTGCAGATGAAGTTATCATACGGGCGCTGCCCTGCTTCTGTGCAGTGGAAAAACGCCTTACACTGATATTTTCCGAATATTCAGCCATGAGAGCCATGGCACCGCTCCGGTACACGTGAACATCCTCCACGCTCACATCCTTGCTTGAAAGAATGGCTATGCCCGGATAAGACCTGTTGAGCTTCATCGGGCCCTTGTCGTCCCAGATGCTTCCTACCGGCGGCACGTCGCGGGCGCTGAGGCGCGTAAATTCCACCACACCCTCTTCCAACTCGCGGGCACCCATCTCTCCGGACCAATACCCGTGCTCATAAGCCGAGGTGTCATACCACGGACGACGCGTCGCAGGGTCAAAGACTATGCTCTCTCCCATAGGATATTCCCAGTCATAGCCTCCGAACAGAAGCCTGTCGCCATCTATCCTGTACTTATTGTCTGCAAACACCTTGACCACAAAACTTCTTCGAGCCGGATCGTTAGCGATGACCTCCCCTTCGAAAGTCCAAGGATAATCGTAATCTATGCTGACTTCGCTCACGCTCACTTTCTGCGAATTTTTCACCGCGAAAGGAACTATCCTGCCGTGGAACATAAAATCGGTCTGGGCTCCTTCTATCCTGACATTTTTCATCCCGCATATGTAAAAGGCTATCTTCCTCTCCCCGCTGCAATTGTTTGAAAGCGTCAGAAAATCCTGCACCGCCTGCTCCGGATAAAAATCATACACTCCCTTCTCGAACTTTATGGTCACGCCACCCTTTGGATGCGATTGAAGAATGTCTCGCACCATGGGGGTATAGTCCTTCACTGAAGGGTCATACTTTACCCTAACCACACTTTCAGAGCAAGCAGGAAGCAGAAGAGTCCACACAAAAACAAGCCCCAAAAACTTACATATATTCTTCATATTTACTCCTTTATGAATTTGACACTTCTGCACCCGATTTCACGGACAGCGTCATCTCCTTGATTATGAGACCAATAAACCTTCACTATCTCACCTCCCTTAAGGTCGCCCTCGCTTCCTATCAGATTAGGATACCACGCAGGAACGCCGATTGAACCGAGTATCTTGACCGGCTTGCTCCAGAGAATGGCGTCATCGCTGTATGTGATGACCACCCTCTTGGCCCAAGTCGCATAGGCCATAACCCATTTGCCCAGATAGGTATTCCACATCACGGACGGATTGCACCCGGCCGTGCCGCTGAGACCCTCTATCGCTATGTCCGCACCTCCAAGGCCTGTGGCAGGGTCACATCCTTCAATGGTAAAATCGCTGCCATCCCACTTTTTCCACGTACCGGCGGAACCGTTCTTGTCAGAAGAAGCGGCCATGCACAATGCATTCGAATCAGTATTGGCACGAGCCTGATAATAACATATATAACGCGATGAAACTGAATCCCATATCACGCACCCGTCTCCAAGACCGGTCCAGGCCGCGCTCTCAGGCTTAGGCGTAGAGACAGTCAGGATAGGCGCAGGGTCTCTCCATGTAGCGCCATAGTCGTCGGAATATGCCACTCCTATGGACTTGTGGGCGCCACTGCCGACAGACCAATGACTCTCGGCGTGGAAGAACCCGACATAATGGCCCTTGTCGTCGAGAGGGAAAATGCCTATGAACCACGAACCGCCGTCATTGAAGCCGTCTATGCGGACGAACTCTTTGCCCCACACTTTGGCGGACGCTGTAAGTGAGGCTATATGATCCTCCGGATACGGAGTATCTGCGAAAGTCAAAGCATCCGTAGCCTCGCTCCAGAACAACTGCCACTGATTGCCTTTCTTAACAGGTATCAATTTACCGTCAGGCCAATAGCCCCTCATAAAAGTGCTCGCGCTCTGCTCCAGGACGGTCATGTCCCCAAGAGCGCATCCCGCGCCCTCAATCACGGTCCAATTCTCCTCCGGTTCCGGCTGTGGGTCAGGGTCTGGCTGAGGGTCAGGTTCCGGACTTTGATTATGCCACTTGCAGGTGTCAGGATCGGGAGTTGGAATCCACTCCCTGCTGCATCCTGACACGCCTACAGTGGACAAAACAAGTAGAAATGATAATATCTTTTTTAGTTCCATAGAGGATTCTGTGTTATCGCACCGTTAGATGCGTCGATTACTGATTGAGGAATAGGAAATATTGAATGTTTTTCTTTGCAGTTATTGCGTACCGGATCATAGTATGGCTTGAACTTTTCGTCCATGCCGACAGAAGAGAAAGCCTGCTGAAGTTTACCGAAACGCACAAGATCCGCCCATCTGTGACCCTCGAAGCAAAGTTCAAGACTTCTCTCCTTGAGAATCACTTCGTCGAAATCCGCACCCGAGCTCATAGGCAGATCCACGCTGGAGTTCGGAGTAAAGATATCCTTGCCATAGCCACGACGGCGAACCTGATTGACACACTCTAGTGACTCTGCGCTTGGCGCCCCGTATGCACGGTTTTCCGCTTCTGCATACATAAGAAGCACGTCAGCATAGCGGATGATAGGGAAATTAATGTTATTGCACCAATTGGCCCAGCCGGTCCCGCGATCAGATCTGTCTATAGGGTGACGGAATTTGTATATCCAGTAATTCCCTTCATAATCCGGGTCGCCCATTATCATCTCGGCCTTGCCGCTTGCGCCCACAGCGATGTGTCCACCGTTATTGACAGCTTCGCGACGAAGATCGGACGGGTCGAATTTGTCATACATCTCCTTGTATGTGCGGACCTGAGCCCAGTACGCGTTCTGTTCGTGCGGAACACCGTCAACTGTCCCCACCTGTCCTCCGTAAAGCGAATTGCTGACAGTATTGTCGAATTCCACGTCGAAGATATACTCGCTGTTATGTTCATGTTTTCCGTCGAACTGAGAGAAATAATCCTCCACCAGAGCGTATTTTCCGCTCTCTATGACGGTTTTGCAAGCCTGCGCAGCCTTGGCGGCGGCAGTTTCGTCTTTAAGCGGCTCTCCTGACATCTGCAGATAGGCTCTTGCCTTAAGGGCTGTGGCCGCATATTTGGTGGCGTGACCTACCGTGTTGGTCTCGGGAAGAAAGCTCTCAGCCGTTTCATAATCGGAGATTACCTGCGCATACACTTCTGCGAGCGGCTTTTTCTGAACATCAAGCTTGGAGATGTCAGTGGTCTCCTCCAGTACCAGCGGGACTTCGCCGTAATAGCGTGCCAGCTGAAAATAGAACCATGCGCGAAGAAAATGCGCCTCTCCCATAATCCTGGCCCTGTCTTCATCTGAAACCTGGGTCCCGGTATAGGCATTGAGACGGTTGATGACCACATTGGCCCTCTGTATGCCGAGATATTGCATGAACCAGACCTTCTCAACAAAGAGATTCTCCGGAGTATAGGTATAATTGCCTATCAATTCCTCGCCGTTGTTACCGGATGACACGAAGGCCTCGTCCGTTCCTATCCTGCCCCAGTACATGAATCCGGTGAAGTAGTCCCCGTAACGGTGCTGAGCATCCCACTCCACAGAAGTGAACGTATAATAGACTCCTGTCAGGGCGCTGTCAAAATCGCTGGTATTCTTAAAGAAGTTCTTGGTCGTGATATTGCTTTCCACCGTAGTTTCCAGGAAATTGCAGGAAGCCAGGCAAAACAAGCCGCAAAGAAGAGATATAATTTTTACTGTTTTCATAACTGTCTTCCTCCTATCTGAATGAAACGTTTACACCGAAAGTGACGGTTCTGGCGTGCGGGAAGTTACCATAGTCAAATCCCTGCGAAAGAATAGCGGAAGCATTGCTCTGACTGATACCCACTTCCGGGTCGTAGCCCGAATAATGGGTAAAGGTATAGATGTTGTCCGCAGACACATACACCTTGCAGTTTTCAATGTGTCTTGTTTTTGAAACAAGCCTGCTTGGCAGAGTATAAGTCAGTCTCGCCGAAGAAAACCTGAGAAAAGAAGCATCCTCTACAAAAGCGGACGATACCAATCCCTTGGATATCTGCGAATAATAACGCGAGCTCTGATTATCAACCGTCCAACGCTTGTTCCATGAAGATAGCTGGTTGGAACCGTCTCCGCTGTAGAAGGCTATCATGGCGTAATTGGCATTATACAGGTCGTTGCCTATGGAGTACTGGAATCCGAGGTAGAGATTGAATGACTTCCAGTTGAATGTGCTCGAGAACGCGCCGTAATAATCCGGAAGGAAGTTTCCTATGACCTCACGGTCGTTGTCGTCTATCTTGCCGTTGCCGTCCTTATCCCACAGCTTGATGGAACCCGGCTGCTCGCCCACGCCCTGATTCGGGACTCCGTCCTTGATGGTATAATTGTAAGTCCCGGGCTTGGTAGCGCTTTCGGTAGCAGTGAATTCATCAAGTTGATACAGGCCAATCGCCCTGTAACCGTAGATCTGCCCTACCGAACCGCCTTCCTGAAGGATTACGGCATTCTGCCCGCCAAGACAAGTGATTCCCAAATAGATAGGAGCGCCGTTCTGACCGAGCTGCAGAATCTTCGAATTGTTGTGGCTGATATTGGCATTGACACTCCATTGGAAATCGCGTGTGTCCACGAGCGTGGCGTTCATTGAAAGTTCAATACCCGTATTGCGTATGCTTCCTATGTTCTGCCAAGCCTTGGTGTATCCTGATATGTTGAGCACCGGAGCCTCCAGAAGAAGATCGCGCGTGGTCTTGTTATACAGGTCCATATCCACGTGGAACCTCTCGTCGAACGCTCCGAACTCCACTCCGAGGTTGTATTCGAGGGTCTTTTCCCACGTCAGGTTTTCATTGGCCAGGGTTACAGGCGACTGCCCTATGCTTATGCCCGTACCGAAAGCCGTGCTGGTCGTGTACAGCTGTGCAAATGACCCGGAAGTAGGCACATTGGAGTTACCGACCTCACCCATCGAGAGCCTGAGCTTGAGCGTGCTGATGGCATCGTTATACTTAAGGAAGTCTTCCTGCTTGGCGTTCCAAGCAAATGCCCCCGAGAAGAAGGAGCCCCATTTATTCTTGATGAACGCTGACGTTCCGTCACGACGGAAAGTGAATGTTCCTATATACCTGTCATCGTAGGCGTAGTTTCCGCGGAAGATGAAAGAAAGCATGGAGGACTTGCTGGTATTGGAATATGAATGATAATCCTTGGCAAGCGAGAGATTGTTGTAGCCGAGCGACTCGTTGGAGAAAGACGAAGCTTCGGTGGCCACATAGTTATAGCGCGACCCCTGCTCCGTGACACCGGCCATAAGATTCAACCTATGCACGTCATTGAACGTAGGAGACCATGTGAGGGTATTCTCATTGAGCCAACCAAAACTTGACACATTGGCCATGCAGGCCTGCGCGTTGTAAAGATATCCGCGAGGTGTGGTCGTAGGATAGAACTGCTTGTCACTCAAAGCGTAGTCGTCATAGCCGCCCGTCACTTTGAGTACAAGGTCATCGAGAATGTCATACTGCATATACGAATTCACTATGGTGCGGCTGAGCGTCTTGTTCATCTTGATGTCGCGCGCCATAGTGACAGGGTTCTGCTTGTTGCCTTCGTTATAGGCATTTATCACATACTGCTCCACACCGGCGCGACGGAAGAGAGTCTGCGTCTGCGTGTCGGTGAGATCAAAAGGCTGGGAGATGAGCGCGCTCATAACGGTACCTACCGCCGTGCCGTCTCCCCCTGAGGTAGGCACACCGTCGTCTATGATACGGCTGTAATTGATGTCCACTCCCACCTTGAACTTGTCCGTAAACTTGTGATCTATATTCGCCTTCGTAGTAAGCTTCTGCCAATCAGTGCATATGATGATGGACTGGTTCTGCATATAGGAAGCGCTGAAAAGGAAATTGGTCTTGTCGGTAGAGTGCTGGAGCGAGAGATTGTGGTTCTGTATGAAACCTGTCCTGTATATTTCGTCCTGCCAATCTATGCTCTTTATTCTGTTATAATCGAAATCGCGAAGATTACCGTCAGCGTCGCTGAAAAGCAGATAAGAAGGGTTCTTCACGTTCATCATCGATGCATAGCCCTTGAAATCAAGCATCTGATATTTATGAGGAAGACTCTGCGCACTGACATAACCGGTGTACTGTATACGTCCGGACGAAGCCTTTCCTTTTTTGGTAGTAATCATTATGACTCCATTCGCACCACGGTTACCGTAGATGGCGGTGGACGAAGCGTCCTTAAGCACTTCAATGGATGCGATATCTTCGGTGTTTATCATGGCAAGCGAGCTCATCTGGGAGTCCAGACCCGACATTCCCATGCCTGAAGAAGTGGACACGTCACCAAGAGGGAATCCGTCCACCACGATAAGAGGCGAGGTGGAACCTGACAAAGAAGAAGCTCCGCGTATGAGCATCTTGGATGCGGCTCCCGGCTGACCGCTGGTAGAAGATACCATAAGTCCCGCCACTCCGCCCTTAAGAGCATC
Source organism: Firmicutes bacterium CAG:460 (assembly GCA_963624185.1). Lineage (GTDB taxonomy): Bacteria > Bacteroidota > Bacteroidia > Bacteroidales > UBA932 > Cryptobacteroides. The sequence continues at coordinate 24,556 of CAVFNP010000004.1, forward strand.
GTCCACAGAGAAAAGGACCTGATTTTTAAGATTGTCCGAATTGATGGAAGCCACACTGCCGGTAAGGTCCTGCCTGCGGGCGGTACCATAACCGATTACAACGGCGTTGGCCAGCATGTCGGCGTCCGACTCCATCACGAAATCGATGACGCTCTTGCCTGAAACGGACTGCTCACAATCCTGATAACCCAGGAACGAAGCCACCAGAACAGCGTCGGAAGACTTGAGGGTGATGGTGTATTTACCATCCTCATCTGTAGTAGTACCATACTGGGCTCCCTTGGGATATACATTGGCCCACGGAATAGGGTCACCGCTTGTGTCCGTCACACGCCCGGTGATCTTCAATTGTGCAAAAGAGCTCCCCGCACTCAGCACCAGAAGTGAGAGCAAAAGAAAAATCCGCTTCATTATCAAATGTTTGTAAAAAGTGGCCTGAAAGCGAAGGTTTTATTCCTCAATTTCGTTGATCTGAACCTCGTCGAGATATACTACGGCACCTTTGCCGCTGAATCCCATACAGAGGTAACAGTTCTTATATACCGTTCCAGCATCTCCTGCAGGAGAGAATTCGAAAGTATATTTTGTCCAGTCCGCAGAAAGAGCGCCTTCGATTCTATAACCCTCGGCCTGACTTTCATCCGGAATAATCTGAGTGATGGCGTTTGAGTATAAATTCTGCTGGTCAGTTTCGACGTAATCAGTTCCGAACAGTTCTTTCCAGTCATCCGCAGCACTGGCGTCACGAAGAGGATCATTAAGCCATTTCGGACACCAAGAGAATACGTTAAGCCAATAGCATGCGCCATACGCGCCTTCCGCTTTCAGATAAAATGTCAGTTCATATTTCTTTCCTGCCTCGAGGAACGCATTTGTAGGCCAGCTGTTGCGGTGTGCAAGTTCGCAGATGTCCTGTCCGTTAGTAATGGCAGAGATGTCTATCTTCATAGCCTTGGCTGTCGAGTTGGCTCCGCCGTCCACTACGGAGAGTATCTCAGGATGCTCGCCGGCAGCACCGCCATTCAATGATACCCAAGTATACCAGCCCTTGTTGCACTCTTCACCCTTCTCGAATCCGTAAACATCATAATCATCTACTCTGAGGCAAGGGTTGTTTCCCGCTACAATTTCGTAATCAAGATTAAGTTTGGCGCCGTCCTCACGGGTAACTTCACAGGTAATCTTGACACTGTTGATCTGGTCATTCCAAACTACCTTAGGAGAAGCCTCCGTAGATGTGGCAGGAGTTCCACCAGGGAATGTCCAGTTATAAGTAAGAGCATATCCGGATTTATTCTCGAGCGGGTCGAGAGAGAAGGTAATCTCCTTACCTTTAGGAGCGCATCTGTTGGCCGTAAGACCTTCAGCATGTATGGAGGCAGAGAAGAAATCTTTTACCGCCACAGTCTTTGTAACCTCATCCTTGGTTCCGTCGGCATAATTTACCGTGAGAGTAACTTTCTTGTCCCCCGCGTTCTTGAAGGTAACGCTTACCGTCGCACTCTGCGATGTGGCAGGAATGGCGTCTTCAAAAGTCCATGTGCGGCTTTCAACATTGATTGAAAGATCCTCCACTGTGATACTGTTTCCTACGATAGCTTCAGTAGGAATATTATAAGAGAAATCCTTGTCTATAGGAGTATTCTCTTCCTTCTTACAGGAAACTGCAAACAAAACGCTGCAAGCGGCCAAAGCCAAAAAGATTTTTTTCATAATGATTGGTATTAGTTATTTAAAAAATTCAAAAAACTTAGCGGTATTCGGGATTCTTTTTTCCGGACACCGCTACGAATTTAAAAAGAAGGGGCAAAAACAGACTTTACAAATCGTTCATTCTTTAGCACTTTTAAAACAAAGTGCAATCACTGCTTTCCTTTATAATCCTTGGGGAGGATACCGAACTCAGCATAGAAAATCTTTGAAAAGTATGATATATTATTGAATCCCACCGCGTTCATAACTTGGCCCACACTCGCCCCACTGCCAGAAGACAACAGCTGCGCCGCGCGTTTGAGCCTTATGCTCCGCAGAAACTGAATGGCGGTCATACCGGTAATGGACTTCACCTTGCGGTAAAGTTGCGGACGCGAGTATCCCACGTTCAAGCACAGTTCATCCACTCCGTAAGACAGTTCGCCCATATGTTCTTCTATGTCATCAATAAGACTTTTTATGAATTTGGCATCCATAGGCGTGGCCGTTACCGCCGACGGCTCTATCTCCACTTCCTCCCTAAACGACTTCTTCATACACTCGCGCTGCGCCATCAGATTATCTATGCGAGAAAACAGCAATTCGGCATGAAACGGTTTTGTTATATAGTCGTCGGCCATCATCTGATAGCCCTCCATCTTATAAACAGGCAGGTCTCTGGCCGAAAGAAGCACCACAGGGATATGCGAAGTCATGTTGTTCTCCTTGATTCGCCGGCAGAGTTCCAAGCCGTTAGACTTGGGCATCACCACATCTGTAAGAACCAGATCAGGCTGTTCGCTCACCGCCTTGTCGTATCCGCTTTCTCCATCCTGGGCCGTAATTACATTATATTTGGCGGAAAGAAGTTGCGACAGATATTCGCGCAGTTCAGCGTTATCATCCACTACCAAGACCATATGCTCTCTTTCCGCTCCGCTCTTGCTTCCATCAATGCCGGCAGGGAGAAACTCCGAAAGAGGATCGTAATTGGATATGTGATCACTGTTCTCATAGTCTCTGTCTATGTCTTCGCTCTTGAAGTGAGCGCAACCGTAAGGAAGGAGCACGTGGAATGTAGTCTCTCCTCCGGGAACTGAGTCGACCCATATCCTGCCGGAATGAGAAAGAACGGAAGCCTTGCTTATAGCCAGGCCTATTCCCATTCCGCCACGGTCATTGTTACGGCCTTGACGGAAACGGTCGAACACATAGGGCAGATCTTCGGGAAGTATGCCAATTCCTAAATTGGATACGCTCAGACTCGCTCCTTTCTGAGTATCCTTCAGGACAATGTCTATCTTGCCTCCACGTTGCGCAGAATACTTGAAAGCATTGGACAGCAGATTAAGGATGACTTTTTCCATACTGTCCTTGTCAAGGTAAAGTTTATGCGGAAGCTCGGGGATGTCCAGATTGAACTCGCAGCCGCGCGATTTGGCAAGCGGTTGGAAAAGAAGGCAGATTTCCTGCACGAAACGGGAATAATCTACCTCCACCACATGCAGACGCACCTGCCCGTTATCATATTTGCGCAGATCTGTCACGCTTTCTATATGCTTCTGCAGTATCTTGACGCTTTTTTCCACCAGATGAAGACGGCTCGCCGTTCCCTTTCCAAGATTCGGATTGTTCAGAAGTTCTTCCACCGGAGTGCTTATAAGAGTCAACGGCGTACGGATCTCATGCATGAAATCCGTATGGAATTTAAGTTCCTTTTCATTACGCTCCCTCTGTTCTTCCTTAAGTTTCTCGTCTATCTCCTGTCTGTGCCGCTTCTCCGAACGCTTTTTCAAATAGACAACCGCACCCGCAACCAGGCTCGCAACGAGAAGAGCATAGAAAACCTTGGCCGGAATGCTCTGATACCACGCCGGCATAATCCTTATGTTCACCTCCGCAGGCTCCCGGCTCCAGACCCCGTCACTGTTGGAACCGTAAACCACAAAAGTATAGTGTCCCGGACGAAGATTAAGATAAGCGGCCACAGGATTGCTCCCATCGGTATAATGCCAAGCGTCATCCCAGCCCTTGAGCTGATACTTGTAACGATTGGCCTGCGGAATAATATAACTCATCGAGGAGAAGGCGAAGGTGATGTTATTTGAAGAATGAGAAAGCTTTATCGCACCGGCGTGCCTTACAGGCTTGTCCTCCCACGTGCCGGCAGAACTTTCCGAGTTGATTCCCAGCGCAGTGAGTCTTACGACGGGCGGAGTCTGATTATTCTTGATATCCGCGGGATAAAAGACATTGAAGCCGTTGATACCCCCGAAAGCCATGCGTCCGTCGGAAAATTTGGCAGAATCCCATATCTTGAAAGAATTGCTCTGCAGCCCATCCTTACGTGTATACACACGCGCTTGGGACGTAGCAGGTGAAAACTTGGTGATTCCGAACCCGCCTATCCAGAAATTCCCGCTTTCATCTTCAAGCAGGGACTCGAATTCATTGTTCACAAAAGCCGGGCACGTGCTTTTATTATATATGCGGAACTCTTGTTCCCCATCCGCCGACGCGGTCATCTTCGCGAGGCCAAGTCCCAGAATGGAAACCCAAAGATCACCTTCACGGGACTTATGGATAAAAGAGACAAATTCTCCGGCGCTGTCCTTTGAGCGCACATATACCCTCTCTACGCTACTCACAGAGCCGTCATCTGAGAGCGAAATCTTATTGAGACTGGCACGCGTTCCCACCCAGACCGTCTTACCGTCGATAAGAATATCTGTCGTGAAATCATCGCTGATGGTTCCCTTGTCCTTTACGGAATAGCGCAAGCTGTCCCACCCGCCATATACGGAGGATGTCTTCGAACGGTATACTCCGCTATCGGTCGTCACCCAGAGCCTCCCGAAAGAGTCTGTTTCAAACTTATATACGCTAAGGCTGCGCGGGAGTCCGTCCAGAGAGCGCATGTGGAATCCATCGCCCCTACACACCTTTGAAAGTTCGCCGGAGCCGATCACATAGACGCCCTTGTTCCACGCCCCCAGAAAGATATTGCCGGAAGCGTCCTCATAGATGGCAGAGACAGGCATAGAGCCAAGTGCGGCCAGACTGCGCACATTCACTTCCCTCCCCTTTTCTTCCTGGTAAACAGACAGTCTTCCGTCTCTGGAAGAAACCCACAGTCTGTCCTTGCTGTCCACATACATGGTAACTATCTGCCCACCGCCGTCAGGAAAAGGCTGACAAAGCCTGAAAGCCCTGTTAGTCTGTGTGCTTCTGAAACACCCGCTGCCGTTTGTACCCAGCCATATCACCCCCGCATCATCCATGAACACGGTTGAAAGCTCGATATCGGAATTCTGCGATGACGCGTTCCACGGTGTAATTTTCTCTGTAAGAACACCCTTTCTGTCATAAAGGAGAACACCCTGATGCTCCGTTCCCACTATGATTCCGCTTTCCGTTGCTATCGCATTACGGGAATTGAATGAATTGAGCCCTTTCAGCTCCTGTGAATTGACGTCATATATGAAAGTACCCTGGGAAGCCGTGATTATAACCTTACCCTCTCCTATGGGAAGAAAGGAGTTCACGAACAAGTCATCTTTTATCTTGCGGAAGCCTTCCTGCTTGCTGAATATGCCAAGCGTGCCCGCCACACTTGTCAGAATTTCATCCGGGCCTACGGCACACCCGGCCTGTGGGTGTCCGCGCAGGGAGAAGGATGCCGTACTGTAGGCGTCTCCTTCACGGGTCACCTCCATAAGAGCATCATTGGCACATACCCACACCGATCCGCCATCAAAAGCAGGGAAAAAATAATTGACACAATTCCCCGGGGCCTTTATATTTTTAAGAAATCTGTCCTGCCTGGTATCATATACTGTCACCCCGCCGTTCTCCGTTCCTACATACAGCAAATCACCCAAAAGCAGAAGCGCCCTGATACGGGAACTCTGAAGAATGGAATTGGACATATCATAGCATTGAAGGACATTGCCGTCATAACGGCAAAGACCGGAATACGTGCCTATCCAGACATATCCGTCAGCATCCTGCAGAATGGACGACACATCGGTGTGCGGAAGTCCCTCATCTACAGAGAACTGCTGCATATAGGAAAACTCCTGCGCCCTCAAAGAAAACCCCGCGGTCCATATGAGAAACACGGAGAATGCCAATTTTACCAGAGTGAATCTTTTCATATGCGCAAATTTATTAAAAAAAGTGCACCTGCCGAGGGGCGATGCACTTTACCAAAAGAGCCGGTCTTCGAACTTAATCATTTGCCATATCCATGGCTTCGGCCAATTCAAGCTTGCCGCACAAAGCCATCAGGGTGCCGTCCGTAGGAGAATAAAGCACCATATCTTCCACCGTACCGTTCTGCTCATCTACCCTGCCATACATACGAGTGCGTTCGCCTTCGTCGTCAGCTTCTATTATAAGATCAGTGGAATCTGCAAGCACGGCATCAAAGCGTCGAGCTATCTCAACTTTGTCAGCTTCGGAAGCATCGGAAAAATCGACCATAAGCATAGCGGAAAGATTTTTGAGCATCTCGGCACTCATCTCCAGATCTTCATCGTCCTCCTTAGAAGACTTCTCCTTTTTAGCCTCCTTCTTCATCTCGGATTTTGCCGCCGCCTTTACCGCAGTCATCAGCAAACCGCTGATCTTAAAAGTCTCCACGCCTTCAATCTTGTCAACTTCCTTCGCTACTTTACAAAGCTGATTGAATACTTGATGCTTATCCTTGGCCCCTGCGCTTAACACGCAGAGCAGAACCAAGGCGCAGATACACACTAACCTTTTCATATCTAATCATTATTGTTCATAATCGACTGAATCATCTCCTCCGTCATCTCCCCTTCTATGCAGATAAAATCCGTCTCGTCCGACTCCTCGCTCAAAAGGATGATGCTCTTTACCAATCCGGCTTCGCGATAACAGAATATCTGCATCTTCTCGTCCTCTTCCACCGCCTCCATATAAAGTTCATAGCCGTTTTTCGACACAAGCGAATTCACTTCACTTTTCACCTTTGCAGCTACACTGTTGTTGGTTATCTCCATGACATAAAAGCCGGAAAGCGATTTTATCGCCTTCACATCCTCATCGTCCATATCAGGAAGACTTTTCACTATGGAAAACATTGCGGGAGAAATATATACTCCGGAAACCTTTTTCTCGTTAGCAAATTTTTTATAAATGCTCTGTCCTGCAGTCTGTGCCCACGAAGTAAATGCAAGCAGAATCAACGATGCAACTAAGACAATTTTTTTCATAATCGTACAAATTTAATTTTTTATTTATCAAATACACTGCGGAGCGTCTGAAAATGTCGTTCACTCGTGCGCGCTTTTTGTGAACCCTTTTCCACACTGTCCCCTATTTTTTTGAATGATTTTTCTATCTGAGCATAGGCTACATACGGATCTGAATACGTATCCTCAAGTTCCTGCGTAGCGCTGCCATCCCGCAAAGCCCACACGAAAACACCAGCCACGAAAGCGGCCGCCGCAAAAAGCCAGGCGGTGCGCACCCTCAGATTTTTTCTGGCCAAGCTCATCTGCGTGCGTACCATTTGAGGCTTCATTCCCGTCTGTGAAGAGATTTCTTCGTAACTGCATCCGTCCACGGCGCTTTTAAGCAAGACCTTACGCTGACCTTCCGAAAGGGCGTTCACCTCTTTAAGCGTTCCCTCCAGCTGTTCCCGCAGTGCCAATTTCTCCTCTATCCCTTCCTGCGAGTATTCAATCTCTTGTGGCATCTGCACCTCGTTTTTCCTTTCGGCACTTTTCAGAACATCCAGACATTGGCGTCTGATGACAGAAAAGCAATATGCCTTGGGGCTTTCTATCTCGCAAAGAGTGTCCCGTCTTCCCCACAGTTTCAAATACAGATCCTGCACCATATCCTGCGCATCCTGTCTCGAGCCAAGCAGGCTGCAGGCATAATCCTCAAGCGATTCTCTATACTGCAGAAAAGAATCATATATGTCGCCTTCAATATTTTTCATCATCGCACAATTATCCTTAGACCGTTTTTAACGCGTGTCCGGAAGGCTTCAACCGCCCTGGCATTCATCTGCCCGCGACCTAAACTTCCGCCGCTTACACCATAAAGACGACAAAATAATCAAAATGTTAAGAAAAGAATAAAAAAACTATTATCTTCTCCAAGGGAGCATTGAAATGGATAGTATGCCATGATTTTGCTAGCTTATTTCAACAATATAGTTGACACAAGCACCTAAATTTGAAATACATCAACCAGAGCTTCAGTATTTTTTTGTTTTTTGGTTGACATTTAGAAAAATATAGTATTTTTGTCAACAGAATAAAGATTTTTATCATGCATACTGATTTAGAAATATTTGCGATGCGACTAAAACAAGCCAGGATACTCAAAAAGCTATCTATGGACAAACTTGTTGAATTGATTGGAGGCATTGTAACCAAACAGGCGATTTCGAAATACGAATCGGCCAAGATGAAGCCAAACAGTACTGTTATTATTGCCTTCGCCACCGCTCTTGATGTTGAGCCCGACTTTTTCTTGCGACCTTTCTCATTCACCGCAAAAGAGTTTGATGTATCATTCAGAAAGAAGTCAAATACCAGCGTAAAAGATATCAATGCGCTTAAGGTTCAGATTCAAGACCAGGTAGAACGCTATCTTGAAATTGAAGAAATTCTCGGAAGACCCGTTAATAGCATTCAGAAAAAGAACGGAGCAGAGCTCTCTACTCCAGAACAGATGCGTCAACTTGCACGAGATGTGAGAAAGGAGTGGAATCTTGGTAATGATGCAATTGCAAATGTACAGGACACTTTGGAATCTAAAGGAATTAAGGTTATCTCTACCGAAGCTCCGGAAGGTTTTGATGGTGTTAGTGGTATCATTAATGGCAAAGACTACATCATTGTTCTTAACAACAGCAAAACCAATGTTGAGCGCAGGCGTTTTACCGGGATGCATGAGCTCGGACACCTTTTGTATAATGACAGATTCTCCGAAAACCTAACCCAGCGCCAAAAAGAAAAACTCTGCGACTCATTTGCCAACGAAATGCTTCTTCCTACCGAAACTCTCAGGAAGATATTCAGACCAGGAGAAAGAATTTCCACTTCAGAGCTTATGCAATTGCAGCTTATATACGGAATATCAATTGATGCCATCATGCACAAATTGGTAGATACCGGCATTCTTAGCGAAAGCAAATATAAAACATACTGCATAAACAAGGGTAAGAATAAAGTTCTAAAAGATTTTGTTGAGCAGACCCGATACCTTGAGAATATGACCAATAAGTTTGAAACCATGGTATATGCAGCGGCAGCAAAGGATCTGATCACTACTTCCAAGGCTGCATCCCTGCTTCATTCATCCATTGGCACTGTCCGTAAACACCTCAATATCATCTAATGAAGAAGATTGTCGTCAATGATGCCAATATTTTCATAGACCTACAAAATGTGGGGTTATTGGAGATGTTCTTCCTTTTGCCATGGGAGGTTCACACTACAGATTTCATAATGTTTGAGCTCCTGAAGGGAGGGCAAAAGGATACTATTGCCACCTATGAGAGCAATGGGCATCTATCTATAGCGACATTTGAATTTTCAAATGTACAAACTTTTTGGAAGAATTACGCTATTTACTCGAAAAATCGGCATTTGTTAAATATTTAGCGTGGTTAAAGGAGCCACACAAAACAAACTGCCATATGATTTTATTTCCAGATACATCTTGTTCAGAAGAACAGGCACCTCATATCCGGCCAAAGCCGAGAAAGGGAAGACAGTCGCACTATCGTGCACATATAGCATCAATTTGCTACCCCGAAATCTCAAAGGGGCTCATTAAAACAGGCCCATACGACATGCCTGTAATACGCCCCAACAATATCATTCCGATGGTTTCCGACACAACACCATTCGATAGAATTACTTCAAAGTCTTCCAATCGGGATTCTATTGTCATTTTTTACATCAATGATGATAGATTTGCTAACAAGCTAACTCACCCTTGGGACTACACCGCAATTCTACAACAGTATAAAGGAGTTATTGCTCCTGACCTATCAATGTACATCGACATGGACTATCCGGAACGCCTTTCAAATAACTATTGGAACAAAGTTATAACAGCCTATTGGCAAAACCAAGGCATTAATATCTATCCAAACGTATCGTGGAGTCTACCAGACAGTTATGAATACTGTGTAGCAGGATGGCCACGGAGATCAGTTATCGCCATCAACAGCATGGGAGTACTAAAGGAAAACTTCAGTCAGTCTATCTGGTTGGATGGATATAATTACATGCTCAAGGCCTTGGATCCGACATGCATACTCCGTTATGGTCCCAAGATATTTGGCGAAGACGAAAGCCGAAGCGTATATTTAGAGAATAAACAACTTAACTTGTTGAGAGATGGGAGCAAACGGTAGTAAAGCAAGCGGTTCTCTGGAGGCTCCAGTAGGCCGCACATATCACACGGTGATAAACATTACGGACAATATCAAGGTAGTAGCGCCCAACAACAAAAACGTTAACGTCAAACTTCCGGAAGAAAGTCATACCCCTAACCGAATCTACGTAGTCATCAACAAACCTGCTACAGATAAGAAAGGACAAAACGACCCTTATGCCGGGAAATTGAAATCAATTGGATTTTATGGACCAGACTGCAAGAAGCTTTACGAAATTCACGTAGACCATAAGCATGATGGGATGAGCATTCACTTCCATCCATGGGAAAATGGGCATCCGGTTAAAAATGGTACAGCTAAGAATGCCCCAAATAAAGCGTTACCACTTGTTCCTGAAATGAAAATACTCTTGGAAATAGTTAAAAAGAAAGTGCCATATGCAAACTGACGAAAAAAAGCGGGCTGAATTTGTCGGATACGACTTGTTTGGCAATGAGTACAATTGTAAGTATCCTCCCAACAAAGACCTTTACGGCTTGGATTTCGAAGGATATTCTACACCGAATCAGCTAACCTTCTTCTATGACTTCTGCATCAACCAATATGGAGTCGCATTCCACTTTGATGGCTACGACTATGAGGCGGAATTCACAGATAATGGGCCAATACTGACAAACCGCTCAACAGGCGTCATACAAGGCCCTTATGATGATGCAGTCCATCTGTTGGAGAACTCGATTCTCAATGGGAAAGCCCTGGTCTCACTAATCGACGAATTGGAGAATGTAGTTTTACACTAAAAACAATCCCTCCAACTTAACCTCTGATGTTTAAAACTTATCGGAGGTTCTTACAAGTTCTGTCAACCGATATGTCCCATGGCTTGACATAAAAACAAACATAATGTAAGAAAGGATGCTGACGGCCGCCGAGCAAAAGTTGCTGCATTTCGGGAACCAATAGTAAGAGGCAAATTATTTTTTTTAAAAAAAACTTCTACCTTTGGAGCTAAGTTAGTAGTTAACAAACAGACTAAATTAAATAATGAAAAAACAGGTCATCGCCATTCTTCTGCTATTCCTATCATATTCTTCTATAGCTCAAGTAATTAACTTATCTCAATTCCAAAGCACACAAAACGTCACTCTTAAACTGCGAACCGTAGATAAAGAAAACAGGGAGGCTTTGGGTTATGTAACCGTTTATCTTATACCGCAGAACGACACGACTATAACACATTTCGCAATCTCCTCCGAAAAGGGTGATATCGTAATCGAAGACATTCTTCCGGGCAGATACAGCGTCAACGCAGAAATCATAGGCTACAAACCTTTCAGTAAAGAATATACTCTCTCCGGATGGGAGAAGAATCTCGGAGAAATCGCCCTCGAGGAAGATACGCAGTTCATCGACGCCGCTACCATTACGGCTGTAGGCAATCCCGTTACCATAAAAAAAGACACCATCGAATTCAACGCATCGGCCTATCACGTAGGAAGCAATGCCGTTCTCAAAGACCTTCTCAAGAAAATGCCCGGTATGGAAGTAGATGATGACGGCACTGTCAAAGTCAACGGAGAGAAGGTGGACAAAATCACCGTCGGAGGCAAGACCTTCTTTTTCAACGACCCTTCCATGGCCGTCAAAAACCTTCCCGCTAAAATCGTAGACAAGATAAAAGTCATAGACAAGGATAAAAGCGAAGCCGGATTTACCGGAGTTGGCACAAAAAACGACCGCGAAAAAGTAATGGACGTGGAACTCAAGGAAGAATACAAGAAGGGATGGTTCGGCAATTCGTCATTGGCCTTGGGTACAGCGCCTGTCTCGAAAGAGCAGAAAGAAGAAATCGGGCTGAAAGATCCGCTTTATAACGCATCCGTCCTGGTATCCGGCTACAACGAGCAGGACCAGCTGACCATAATAGGCAACGCCTACAACGTAGACATCCCAGGTAGCGGCTCTTTTGTCGTAGTCGATTACAGTGAAGGCGATGAACTCTCCTCACGAGATGGCATAAAAACATCTTCTCAATTGGGGGCCAACTTCAACACGTCGCGCATCAAAGGCTACGAGACCAATTCAAGCGTCAACTACACCTATTCGCACAAGGATGCGCGGGAAAAATCGCTTACCACATCCTATATGGGCGACGAGGCGGACCTCAGCACCGACGCCAGATTTGCCGGATTAGGGACAGATCATAATGTCAAGGCCAATTTCGAAATAAATAAAACAGATAAAAGCAAATTTCTTTTCAACGCCCGTCCTTCCTTGAATTTTACATATTCAAAGAAAGACCTCAGCTCCACATCCAGTACTTCCGCCGAAAACGAGAAGAAAAACAGCAGTGAAAGTTACAGCTCGGGCAGCACCAATTCATTTGTCCCGAATCTGGATTTAACCCTCGGAATAAAAGATCTGGGGAAAACCGGCCGTGCGCTCACCTTCTCTTCCTATCTTTCTTCCAATCTGAAACAAGGCGACAAGACTCAGCATACCCGCACCGTCACCAGCCTTTCTGACGAAAGCGTGGACCTGCTTTATAAAATCAAAAACAACAGTTTCTACGCCATGAACGACGTTTCATATGTCGAACCCATAAGCGAACTCATTAAAATAAAGGCCACCGTCAATGCCGATTTCTCATTCACCAATCAGGATAAAGACGCATTCAACGCCGACGGGACGAAAAACACATACTACACATCAGTATCTTCTCAGAACAAGACGGAATTCTATGAGGAACTCCTGCTGCAATACAACAAGGATTCCTTCCGCGCTCACGTGGGAGCGACAGTGTACCAGACGCAAAATGACGTTCATACGCAAGCCACCGGTCAAGCCTACGACTCAGGCAAAGGCGACTGGATACTTAATTGGGCTCCGAACGTACAACTTTACTGGAAAGGCGATTACCAGTCGACTTCCATCAATGTAGGAGGAATGAGCAACTCCCCTTTTAACAGCGCCATAGCTCCTGCCCTGAATCTCAGCGACCCTGTCCGCATCAGCGTGGGAAACTCATATCTCCGCCCGGAATTCCAGCAGTATTCTATGCTCAACTACTCGAAAAACGACCCAAAACGATACTCATTCTTTACAGTCTATCTACAGAACTTCCTGACTTTGAACAGTATCGTATATGCCAACTGGTTCGACTCCGACGGAATACGCTATGCCATACCTGTGAACTCCACAAACCCCAAAGAATCCTTCGCGGCCTATATGCATTATTCCACACCTTTCGGGAAGGATAAAAAATTCAAGTTCGCGGCCAATCTGTCAAGCAACATAACCGCACTCACAAGTTACCAGGCAAACACCACCCTTCCGGCGATAGACACGCAGAATTTTGATTACGACGCGCTTATGAATTGGTTCTGGGGGGAAGGTCCTTCGGGAGAGAGATTCTACAGCGGAGAGAGCGGATTCAGAGAGAGCCACACGAATACATACGCCAATTCGGTCAATGCCTCACTTTCATATAACACCGATCTGTGGAGCATAGGATTAAGCGGTGCGGCAAGCAATTCCATAAGCAAATATTCGCTCGACCCTTCAGCCGACATGAACACGTGGGATTTCTCTACAGGAGCCGACCTTACATACACTCACCCTAAAGGTTGGGAAGCAAGCACCGACGTAAGCTATGACTTCTACCGCGGGTACTCCGCCGGATACGGAGATCCGGAATTCCTCTGGAACGCTTCGCTTAGCAAGCAGTTCGGTGCATTCTCGCTGAGTCTGCGGGCCTGTGATATTCTCAACCAGAAGAAGTTCCTTTCCCGCAGTGCCTCCGCCGAGTATGTAAAAGATGTTTATTCCAATACCATAGGCCGGTTCTTTCTTATAGGTGTCACCTATAATTTCGGCAAGATGAACGCCTCCAACAACGCCAAAGCTCAGGAAGCCATGTGGAACATGAATTTCTAGAGTTTGTGCAGTACAGCTTATTTTTCTATATTTGCCCGGTATGACTTCAGGAGGGAAAAAAGCACTTAAAATTATAGCGTCTTTCGCATTGGCCGGAGTGCTTATCTACTTTGCATTCAGAGGAATCGATTGGCAGGAATTCATCAAGGACCTCGAAAGCACCCGCTGGGGATGGATTCTGCTGTTCGTCCTTGCGGCCGTAGCCGCGCTTCTTTTCAGAGCGCTCTGCTGGCAGGCTATGCTCAAACCGCTCTATCCTGACATCAAACTGCACAGGGTCTGGAGCGCGAACAACGTCGGGAATCTTACCAACGCCGTTATTCCGGCATCAGGGGAACTGGTACGCTGCGCCTATGTATCCGGAGGGCCTGCACGATACGACGCCATACTCGGCACGGAGCTTATGGAACGCATCTGGGATACATTTGCCATCACTCTGCTCGCAGTCATAGCCATACTCACAGGGAGCGACTCCATCTCCACCTTTTTCTATCAGCACATCTGGCATCCGTTCGTATCAGACACTTCCGCCCTTATCTGGACAGGAGTAGGGATAGCGCTCATAGTACTGTTCGTCGTGGCATCTTTCAGACTCAGAGACAGATACAAATTGATGGGCAAAGTCGCGGATTTTTTCAGCGGTCTCGCCCACGGAATCAAAGCTTTCAAAGACATCAAGCCGTTCTGGAGATTTCTTGTATACACTATCTTGCTGTGGCTTATGTACCTGGCCATGTATATGTGCATAATACGTGCTATTCCGGCGCTGTCGGCGCTGACGCTTACTGACGCGCTGTTTCTGGCGGCTGTGGGTAATTTCGCTTCAGTGATACCTGTCCCGGGAGGACTTGGCGCATACCACTATCTCATAGCTCTCAGCCTGTCAGGCATCTATGGCCTTAGCTGGGAGGTGGGCATTCTTTTCGCCACTCTCCAGCACGAACTGCATGCAGTGGTGCTCATACTTCTCGGAATATTCTCATATTTCAAACTCAATATCAAAAAGCCATGATTTACTGTTCAAAATGCGGAGCGCCTAACGACGAGGGCGCTTCCTTCTGCAGCAAATGCGGATGCCGTCTCGCTAAAGAAAGCGAAGACAATTTTTACAACCAACAGGACAAACAAGACTATGCCACACAGAGAAGGAAAGAGGACCGTTGGCTCATTACTCTCCTATTGTGTGTATTTCTAGGTGGATTGGGGATACACCGTTTCTACACAGATAAAATCGGCACGGGAGTGCTGATGCTTCTCACCGGAGGAGGATTTCTCATCTGGTGGCTGGTGGATCTCATCATGATAGCTTGCAACACATATCGCGATGCCAATGGAAACACGCTCAAATAACTGTCCTCCCACCTATCTGGCGCTTGGAATCATAGGTACCCTGCTGGGATGCTTTCCTTTCGGGATACTGGCTATTCTCAAAAGCGTGGAAGTCACCACTCTTTACAGAGCTGGAAACATATTAGAGGCCCACATAGCCAGTTCACGAGCGAAAGCCTTCGGAATATGGTCTATAGTCATAGCCGTTCTGGTCATATTGGCAGTCATCGCATTGATCGTATTCCTCATCTGCGAATCTCCTGACTTGGACATCTGCACTCTGGAAGAAAGCATTGAAAATCTTTTTGATGTCTGACATCTAGGTACACACCTTGTGTTTTACGGCTCAGGGATAAAGCTTATCGCCTGTCCTCCACCGGGAGCAAGGCGGACGGTAAGCGTGTCCGTTGAGCTCACAGTGCGCTGAGTAATCTCATACGAGCAAGGATTCGTCTTCCAATCAGCATCCGCCCCATCCGCATAGATGACTGCGCGATATTTCACGCCCGGAATCAAGAAATCAAGACTCTGCGTAAGCGTACGCGCATTTTCATTGGTAGTGGCGGCATAGAAGAACCTGTCAGCCGCTCTGCGGTAAAGCGCTATATACTCCCCCACTTCACCCTGCAAAGCCCTTGACTCGTCGCAGTCTGCGTCGAAATCCCTGAAAAATTGGAAAGCCGGATGGTCCTTATAATTCTCAATCAGATCACAAGCCATCTGCATAGGCGAATATAAGACGACCCAATTGGCAATCTGCTTACAAAGAGTAGTATGTACTCTGCAATTGGTTCCCGGCTGTCCCCACTCGCGTACCTGCGGCTTACCCTTTATATTCTCATAAAGAATGTCGAAAACACCAGGAGTATAATCTACAGGGCCACCAAGAAGGCGCGTAAATGGCAGAATCTCGTGATGAGAAGGCGGATTTCCGCTGCTCCAGCCATTATATTCCATACCCCTCACACATTCACGGGTCATATAATTAGGCCAAGTGCGACGCAATCCCGTAGGCTTCTCGACTTCGTGTCCATTGACCATAATCTGCCTTGCAGCCGCCTCACGCACCACTCTATGAAAATGATTCACTCCACTCTGACTATGTCTGGGAACGCCTCCGACAAGTCCGCCGCCGGCATATCCGGTCTTCATAGCGTGTATCCCCATACTCTGCGCCCAATCCAGATCTGCGCAAAGCTGCTCGTCGAAACGCGTGTAATTGCCTCCCGTCTCATTATGCGTAATCAAAGTTACACCTCTTTGGCGCGCATAAGAAGCCACTTTTTCAATATCAAAATCAGGGGCGGCCTTGGTAAAATCGAAATCGGAAAGAGCCGCCGAACCCCGCCAAGCATCGTTCCAGCCCTCGAAAAGCACTCCCTGGATATTATTGTCTGCAGCGAAATCTATATACTCCAGAGCTCTACGCGTAGTGGCCCCGTGATGCTTTCCCTGCCAATTCTCTATGCCAAGATGCATTCCCCACCATACTCCTATGTACTTCATGGGCTTTATCCACGAAACATCCTCCAACTTGCACGGCTCATTAAGAGCAAGTATCATAGACGAATTGACCAGTCCCACCGCATCACGGGCAATCTGCAGGGTACGCCACGGGGTGCTGAATCTTGCAGAAACCCTCGCCTTGAGTTCTCCGCCCTTTTTCAACGGGGCCAAATCCGCCTTGAAAAGCAAAGTGGAATCACTGCGCAACACCATCTCCGGGAAATTGTCCAACGCGGCCTCGTGCACGCTGAGATGCAATCCGTCCCTTCGTGCGAGAGTAAACGGAGTATTGGCATCCTTTACCTCGGAGAGGCTCATCTTCCTGTACAGATACTCGTAGGTGTCAAAGCTGGCCGGAATGGACCATGAGAGAGCATCCTGGGCGAAACGGAATTCAGTCAACTCATCAGTAATCTCAACCGCCTCTGCAGAAGGCACGCCGTAGAGATAACGGAAAGCCACTCCATCGTCAAAAGCGCGGAATTCCAAAGACAACTGCACGCCATCATTATTCTCGAGGTCAACTATAAGTGAATTATGACGGTCAACCATCCTTTTATTCTCACCCCACGGCTGACTCCACTCTTCGTTTACGCTGGAGCGATGACATCCCTTAATGCGAAAGCCCCCACTAAGATTAACTCCATCTGCGCATAAGCCCATAGAAGACGGCCGAATAACACTTTTACCGTCTACCGACACGCTGTACTCCCCTTTTCCTCCTTTCAGATTAAATGAAGCCACTATGCTTCCGTCAGGTGAAGTCACATCATTATTCCGTACACAAGACGCCAGAGCCAACACAG
The DNA here is from genome assembly GCA_963624185.1 of Firmicutes bacterium CAG:460. Lineage (GTDB taxonomy): Bacteria > Bacteroidota > Bacteroidia > Bacteroidales > UBA932 > Cryptobacteroides. Next base: position 42,217 of record CAVFNP010000004.1, read on the forward strand.
CCAGGCACAAGCCCCATTTTTTCATCCCTACCAAGTCCAGATTTTAGTTCCGTATCCGGAAAGTGACACTTCGGAAGGCAGAGAGGAATTCACATCCGGCAGGCCTGCCTTTGAGGCTGCAGCATCCACATTCACCGCTACAAGACCATTAGGGTAAGAGACGAAAATCACTCTGCCATTATAATAAGCCTTCATCTTGCCGCTGCGATCTAAACCGGAAAGAGCGGAAAGAGCCTGCTCATAAGCATTATGAATGGCGCTGCCAGCACTCCAGTCGAATGTCATGGTCTTGAAAAAATTGATGGTTTTCGAATAACCCGTTTCCTGCGAGCCGTAAACCATAGACGAACCGTTAAGCGCGCTCATCAGCACAAAAGCGGCAAGACCGCCCTCGGAACTTGAAAATTGGCCTGCAGGATAATTCTCTGTGGCGTCGTCGTGGTTGGTGATGAAGAAAAGCTTCGTCTTTGGAGATGGCGTCTTGGCCAGATCAGAAGAGTACCAGTTGAAGAAGTCAGCCACCTTTCCGCCCTTGAAAAGAGCAATCATATTGCTTTTCATAGCCCGGTCGAAGATAATGTCAAACCCGTCATTGAACATCCTTTCATAATCGGACTCGGCAAGCATTATCAGGGAAGGATATTGCTTTTTCAATTTGCCTATGGCGTCCTGCCAGAAGGCATCCTTCACGCCATGAGCATAATCGCAGCGATAGCCGTCTATTCCCAATTCCTTGACCCAATAAAGCAGAGCGTCTTCCATAGCGTTCCACAATTCAGTATTGGAATAATTGAGCTGAGCCACATCGCTCCAGGTACCATCCTTGGTAGGACAGACGATATTGCCCTGCGCATCCTTCTCATACCAGTCAGGATGTTCGCTTACCCACGCATTGTCCCACGCCGTATGATTGGCCACCCAGTCGAACATCACCTTCATTCCGCGGGAATGGGCGGCGTCGACAAGAGAGCGCAGCTCCTGAAAAGTTCCGTAATTGGCATTCAGAGCCTTGAAATTCTTTATGCAATAAGGCGAGCCAATGGATTTCTCCTTTCCTTCCTCATACACGGGCATAAGATAGAGAATCTCTGTTCCCAGAGCCTTGATCTCGTCCAGACGGGCCTCTATCTTAGCATAAGCCCCGCTGCTGCCGTACAGCTTGGGATTCACCTGATATATCTGCCAATTATCCCTTCCAGTTCCCTCCAAAGAGAGCACCTCCACGGTTTTGCCTCCATCCGGGCCAATGATAATCTTCCTGTCATCGGAAGGCTTGGAGCATGATGGCAACAAGCTTACCAGAAAGCAAATCAAAGCAGTAACTGTCGTCATATTCTTTTTCATCTTTTATATACTTTTATCTTGCAGGCAGAAGTCCGGTCAGGGGCTTCTGCCCAATTTCTACTAACTACTTTATCAACGTCACTTCCGTGGCGGTAATGCGGAAATAATATTCACTCACATCTTCAGCGAATGTCAAAGCGTAATCAGCGAGCTGAGCACCTCCACCGTTATTATTGAAGATAAGATTCTGATTCATCCCCACAGCCTCGGAGCCGTACTCGAAATACTTGTAGGTGACACCATCCACATCTTTGGTTCCGGCCACCTGTGCGCCTGGCCAAGCACCGCCGAGGTTATTTACGTCGCCCCATTGGTAAAGGGCAAGCGCATCCCATCCGGTCTGGTCATCCACATAGACAGTTATCTTGACTTCAGGGTCATCAGGGTCAACAGGGTCAGGGGTCGGTTCTCCGTCAGGATTAAGAGGATCAACCGCCGTAACGCCGGTGCCTGTCACATTGAAGAAATAATCCTGCACGCCTTCCTCAAAAGTGAGGGCATAGTCAGAAAGCTGGGTGCCGCCGCCGTTATTATTGAAGATAAGGTTCTGCTTAAGCCCGTAGACCTCCTCGCCGTATTCGAAGTAAACATACTCTATATCTTTGATGGTCACGCTTCCCGCTACCTGTGCGCCTGGCCAGCCGCCACCAAGGTCATTCTGATCTCCCCACTGGTAAAGCGTGATGGCATCCCATCCGGTCTGATTATTGGCATAGACGCGCACGCCGTCGTGCTCAGGAATAAGCGGTTTCGCATCTGGATTCTCAGCTTCCGATACGCCTTCAGCGGTAACCAGAAGGAAGTAATCCGTCACACCCTCTTCGAACGTCAGTGCGTAGTCAGAAAGCTGAGTACCGCCGCCGTTATTATTGAAGATAAGATTCTGCTTGAGGCCATAGACTTCATCAGTGTAGTCAAAATACTTGTAAGTGGTCTTGTTCTTTTTATATGTGAACGTGCCTGCCACCTGGGCACCCGGCCAACCGCCACCAAGGTCGTTCTGATCACCCCACTGGTAAAGCGCGATGGCATCCCAACCGGTCTGGTCTATGATGTAGATACGCACGCCGTCGTGTTCAGGGAAGCCTTCATCCTCTTCCGATTTCTCGAAACGGGACTTCCAGCTGGTCACATATACGTTATATCTCTCACCAGATTTGGCAGAAAGCGTATGTACGGTCTCTTCGCCCTTACCCGAGCGCTCGCGTCCTTCCTTGTAGGATACGAACCAGAAACCATCCTGAAGGCTTTTCCCATCCTTGAAAGCGGCAGGATCAAGGTACACGCCCCATTTCTGGGATATGACTGTACTATGCGAGAGTTTATATGCGGAATTGCCCCACACAGCCAAAGAATCACCTCCGGCAAACGGACCGGCGATATAAATATCGTCATCTTCCGTTGTGGTGGATGGAAGGATGGCCTCTATGAGGATTTTACCATCCTGAATGTCGAATCCAGGCTTTTCGTGATCAAAGACTATCTCCGTCTTGTTGCAGGACAAGGCAAGCAGCGCAAGCGGGAGAGCCAATAAATATTTAAATATCTTTTTCATTTTCTCTTAAGATTAATAGTTAGGGTTCTGCTCAAGTCCAGAATTGGTCTGGAATACCGAGGCCGGGAGCGGGAACCACTCATATTTACGGTCACGCGTAGCAGGAATAAGGCTTCCGGCAGCGTCTTTTCCTCGACCCATGAACCACCATTGGCCCTGAGTGAATTTATCGAAACGGCGAAGGTCAGTGCGACGTCTGCGTCCCTCTCCGAGGAACTCCTTACCCCACTCTGAAAGCATCCAATCCTTGTCGAAAGCCGTGAAGCCCGGACCGGGAACGGAAAGTGCAGACGCTTTGTCCGATGCAGAGAAATATCTGCCGCGTACGGCATCCACCATATCCTTGGCACCTTCGCCGTCACCCTTGCGGATAAGGCACTCAGCGACAATATAGTATGCCTCAGCCAAGCGGAATTCCACCTCATCTATGCTGCGGTAGTCACCTGCTCCGTCCGGGTATGCAGGGTACTTCACCAGACGGTATCCCGAGTTGTCCTCACCATAGTAAGAAGACATCACATCCTCCACGCTCGATGCGTTCTTGAATGTAGCCACCTGGTCCACGTAATAAAGCGGCGAACCGGCATACTCACATGAAGCGTCAGCCTCCACAGCGTCGGTCGTGCCATATTTGTACTGATAGCCCATAGCGAAATTACCTTTCCAGTTTCCTGAAAGATCACAGGTAAACGGCTGACGGCGAATATCGCGCGTATCGAACCTGTCCACCACGGCGCCCAGTTTGTCGTTATACGGGGCATCCAGGAAGCTCTTTCCGCCGGTATCGGTTCCCCTGCCATATACTATGGTTCCGGAATTGTCATGTGACGGAACCACTATCATACAGTTCCAACCAGTGTTGGAGATGCTTGGACAGCCGAATACGTCCTTGAAAGCGTAACCGAAGAAAGGTGTATTGCGCATATTGGCCTGAGAGCCTGAACTCTGTCCGAACTCGCATGCAAATGCCATAATCAACTCCTTGCTTTCGGTGCGGTTGCCTGTGCTGTAAAGCGTGCGGTAATCGGCATCGATAGAATAAGCGCCATAATCACCTGCTATTATCTCGCGTGCGATACGCTCAGCCGTGTCGTAATCGGCAGTTCCCGTGAAGAGTTCCGTATTGAGGGCCAGACGCGCACGAAGAAGACGGTTGGCAGCCTGATTCATACGGTTCACCTCACCTACCGGGAGCTGTTCAAGAGTCTCGTCCAGTTCAGTTGCGATAAACTCCACGACAGAAGCACAACCCTTTTCAAAAGAGCCAAGTCTGCGGGATTCGCTCTGAGGAAGCGTAGTGCCAGCCACTCCGGTATAAAGAGGAATGGCGCCACCCCATATTTCGAAGATATTGTAATAAGCCCAAGCGCGAAGCGTGCGGACCTCGGCCTCATAGGAAGCGACTCTTTCCTGCGTGAGGTTCAAATCCGAAGGATTGAGCGACTGCATATCGGCGAGGATATTGTTACAGAGCCCGATAGTGGTCCAAGCCTTCTGCCATGTGGAAAGAATTATCTTGGATTCTGAATTCCAATGCTGTATGGACAAGACATACTTCTCCCCCTCGTCATAGCCCCAGTTGGTATTCCACACTCTCCAGGCTATCTGGTCCGCAGAAAGCTCCTGCAGATAGTAAAACCACTCCGAATAGCTCTCCTGCGCCTCGTGATAGATGGAGGCTACGGCAGCCTGAAGACTGGCTTCATCCTGATAATAGACATTCTTGTCTACCCTGTTGTATACATGCTCATCCAGATTGGTACAGCAAAGTGCGGAAAACGCCACCACCGGAAGAGCCAGATATTTAATGATATTCTTTTTCATAACGTTCCTTGTTTTAGAAAATTGCGGTTACACCGAGAGTTATCTGAGCCGCTGCAGGATATGCTCCGTTCGTATCGATGCCCGGGGTAAGACCGTTGGATGTCACGAGCGAAGGATCGGAACCATTATATTTGGTGAGAGTATACAGGTTCTTGCCGGCAAGATAAATGCGGAGTTTGTCCACCACTTTCCAGTTGTCTGTCTTGAAAGTATATCCGAGAGTGGCAGTCTGAAGCTTGAAGTAACTTCCGTCATAAAGGAAGAAATCCGATATCACGCCGCCGCCGGTGCGGATATATGAATAATCCGTATACGCATCGCGGTAGACATTGGCACTGCCGCTGCCCTTAAGGCCCATACCGTATTGGCGCATGTTGAAAATCTTATGGCCGAAGGCTCCGGTGAAGAAGAGATTCAGATCCCAGTTGCCGTAACGCAGGGTATTGTTCCAAGAGAGGAAAAGCTTAGGCACGGTCGAGCCGATATAACGCTTCCAAGATGGATCAGCATTGGAAACATCCTGAGGGTTCCCTTCGCTGTCTTCTATCTGCATATTGCCGTTGGCATCCACACCCAGATAATGATATCCGTAGATATTGCCAATCTCCTCGCCTTCATTGACACGGAAGAAATATTCGCTCGTTCCCACGCCCGGCTTCTGATAAAGCTCAAGGTAAGAGGCGTCGTCGGAAAGCTTGGTAAGGACAGTCTTGCCCACGGATGCCGTGATGCCTGTAGTCCAGTTGAATGCATTCTTGTTCTTAAGCACGTCGTAGTCCACAGAGAGCTCTATACCCTTATTGTCAGATGACGCCACATTCTTGAAGATAGTGGAATAAACATAAGGCGGCTGAGGAGCCGACGTGGTGTAGAGAAGGTCTCGGTTGCGACGGTCGTACGCATCTACGCTGGCACGAAGTCTTCCGTCAAAGGCCTCCACGTCAAGTCCTATATTGAAGCTGTCGAGGTACTCCCACGCCAGATCAGGATTAGGGTTTGAAGACGGAGCAAAACCTGTCATCCACACACCGTTGATATAATATTTTCCGCGTGTACCGTAAGTCGTAAGGCTGTTGTATGCGCCGAAGCCTGAACGGCCGGTGACACCGTAGCTGATACGCGGTTTGAGGCTCTGGATATTGACACCTTCCATAAAAGGCATATTGGCAATCTCCACCGCGAGGGATGCTCCCGGGAAGTTACCCCACTTGTGATTGGCACCGAACTTCGATGATCCTTCCCTGCGGAATGAAGCCGAAGCGAAGAGCAGGTCACGATAATTGTAGTTCACTCTGGTGAAGAAGCCTATGAGTCTGGTGGTTTCCTTGTACGAGCTCATGGAAGCGTGATGGTCAGCGTCCGTCAGATAGCTGCCGGCACCTATATTATTATAAGCGAAGTCATACTGGAAATTGTAATTGTCAGCGCTTACGCTCTCAGTGTTATATTCCTCGAAAGAATAACCGGCAACTGCCTGCAGCTTATGGTCATCCAGGGACAGGATATAATTCCAGAGCCACTCCGCGTGGTTGGTCTGATATGTTGCAGATGAGATGCTGGCGTGACCGGCATATCCTCCCCAGTATGATTCTCCGGAATCAGCCGGCACCCAATAATTGGATTTATAAGAATTGTAATCTACGGTGAAGCTTGCCGTAGTATAAAGCTGATGAACATCGCTCGTTATGAGATTGGCCCTGGCAGAAGCGGTACCCACAAAATAAAGGCGATGTCCGTCTGCCGTACGGTTGGTCATAGACTCGACAGGGTTACGTGCGCTGGTAGGAGATGTAGGCTGGAACCATGTACCATCCTCATTCTTTATAGGCATCGTAGGGTTCATCGAGAGTGCTGTGTCGAACATGCCGTCATTACCGTAGACTTCATCGACACGGCGGGTATTCATGTTGAAATTAAGAGTGAAACGGTTCTTGAAGAACTTCTGCTCTATGGCAGCGCGTCCGCCATATTCGGTGCGTGCGTCCACAAGGTCAAGTCCTGTAGAATTCTTATAGAATACAGAAGCGTTGTACGAACCGTTCTCGGAAGTACCGTCTACCGCGAGATACTGGTTATGATCATAAGAGAAGTCGTTGAGCAAGGCTCTGTACCAGTCCGTGCTGTAACCGAAATCGGTTCCTCTCATGGAGCGGCGCCATTCATCGGCCGACAGCACTTCAGGAATATCTTTGGCGATATTGTATGCAAAGTATGAATCATACGTTACATTGGCTCCCGTCGATTTGGCTGAACCTTTCTTGGTAGTGATGAGGATGACGCCGTTGGCACCGCGTGTACCGTAAATAGCTGCAGATGCGGCATCCTTGAGGACTGTCATCGACTCTATATCCTGCGCCGAGACATTTCTGATACTTCCGCCAGGCACCCCGTCTATAACCACGAGAGGTTCATTGCCACCGGAGATTGAACCGGCACCACGAACCTGAAAAGACGAACTGGCATTAGGATTGGCAGCTTCGGTAGAGACGATGTTAAGACCGGCTACCTTACCGGTAAGCATCTCCATAGGGTTATTCATGCCGCCCTTGAAGAGGTTCTCCTTATTCACCTGGACTATGGAACTGGAAATCTCCTTCTTCGAGAGAGAGCCGTAACCTATAACCACGACTTCGTCCAGGAATGTATTGTCTGCGCCAAGCACCACTCTTACAGGCACTTGCGAAGCTTTGTAAACTTGTGTAGTGAAACCGATGCAGCTGAATTCCACCTGTGCATCCGCAGATGACACGTTAAGGATGAAATTTCCATCAAGGTCGGTTGCGACACCGTTGGAAGTTCCCACTTCCAATACGCCGGCGCCCACGACAGGACCCTGTTCATCGACCACCACACCTTTAATCTGATATCCGTTTTGAGCGAACACCGATATGGCCCCGCATACCACGGCGGCCAAAGTGAAGATAATCTTTTTCATCGTAAATATCGATTGGTTAAAAGTTTAATCGTGTTACGACACAAAATTATTATTATCTACACTTTATTCCTTACTAAATTTGAAAAATATAACACAATATTCTAAAGCCCTTAGCTTATATTACTATATATCAATTAGTTATTTTTTAAAGGGATTAGAAAAAGTATAATGAAAATATAGGCACGAAAAAAGGGAAAGCTTAGCACATCGCACCGCTACAACCTCCTGCCCTTGCTACCTTCCGGTCCTGGGGGAGTTCAGAGGGAGCTGGTCGTGTACGACTTTCCCGTCGCAAATATAGTCAATATTTAATTATTTGACAAGCTACTTTCTCAGGAAGAAATCGTCCAGATAGAGAACCGTTCCTGCACCTCCCGTAAAACTGTCCCCATATTTACTTGAAGTACAGACTATTGCTATCACCTTAGGAGTTCTGTCGCTACGATACCTGATAGGGATTTCAAATTCTTCGTAAGAATCCATCCAGTCGCTGAATTCAAAAGTTCCATAACCTATGACTGAAGGGTCATGCTCCACATCGATTCTCTGCGGAGAGGAACTCCGCACGTGGAATCGCCCCTGAGAGTCTATGGTTCCCGGCTCATATCCGTCCCAGACATTATCGACATCCCAATCCGCCAGGAATACCTGAATCTGACCCATGTCCATCTTGCCCTTCATGTCCCTGTGAAGCGCATCCACACAATCTATGGGCACAGGCTGATAACAGTAGAGTCCGCGAAGACTTGACGGGCGATCGGAATAAGGCACGCCCCAAGCCATATCCACAACGATATGATTATGTTTCACAGCCCCGTGAATCTCTCCGGTGAACAGATTCCCGGCCGCGAATTTGATTACCATATATTGGCTCATGAGTTTGGCAGCCTTACCCGAAGAGCCCACCTTGACATCTTCCGGAAGAGTGTTGTTCCGTTTTAAGGACGCCGCCGATATGATATTGGACGAGCTCCATGTAGTTTTTTCTTTAGCGGAAGCCTGCTCGGAATATGGAAGCCAGGCATTTGATGACATAGACCAGTCATCAAAACTCATATTATAAAGCTGCTCAACCTCTTCCCCGCTGCAGAGAGGCGAATGCACCAGATCTCCAGCGAGGGAAAGAAGTAAAGCCGCAAGCCAAACCAGAAACTTAGCTTTCACGCTTTGGATTCTTTGGAAACCATCCCTTTTCCACTCTTTTCTTCTGTTCAAACACCTCTATCACGCTCCAGAAACATGAAAAAGCAAAGACTCCCAGCAAAGTGGACCAGAGAAAAGACTCTACCAAAAGAGCGGCGACAGCCGAAACCAGACCGGCCACGGCAAAAAGCCACCAGCTTTTAACTCCCAGATAATATTCCGCCTTTATGACCAAGGGATGAAACAGGCCAATGCAGAAAAAAGCTACAGCCCCGATAATTAATCCTGTAAAATTCATTCAACGTAAATTTTGCAGCGCAAAAATAGGGAAAAATCCCTTCAATTCCTAAAAAATTCCGTTCCTACAACACCAGATACTTGGCCACAAATATAAGGGCCAGTATGAGAGTAGCAGGCGAAACCTTCTTGAAATTGAGGCTGAGGATATTGATGGCCACGTAGGCGATGATACCCAGCATGATACCGTCAGAGATGGAATAACACAGAGGCATGCCAATCAAAGTGACGAATGCCGGAACAGCCTCCGAGTAATCCTCGAAATCGATTTCTCTGATAGGAGACATCATGAACACTCCGACTATCACCAGAACAGGAGCCGTGGCGGCACCCGGGATGGCCAGGAAGAGAGGAGAGAAGAAAAGCGCTACGATAAAACATATGGCTGCGGAAAATGCTGTAAGACCGCTTCGTCCACCCTGGGCGATACCTGATGCGCTTTCCACATAAGTGGTGGTCGTGGAAGTTCCAAGACAAGCACCGGCCACGGTGGCGATGGCATCTGCCATAAGGGTTCGGTTGATGCCTTCTATATTGCCGTCCTTATCCACCATCTTGGCCTTCGTGCTCACGCCGACCACCGTTCCTATAGTGTCGAACATATCTATGAACATAAAAGTGAATACCACCACGAACATGTCCAAAGAGAAGATGTTGCTCCATTCGAATTGGCAGAAAATAGGCTTGACAGATGCCGGCATAGACACCACGCCGCTGAATTTGGTGATGTGCTCCCCGCTCGCAGGATCTTTTATGACAAGTCCAAGCAGAGCCGTGGCTATCATACCGATAAGAAGCGAGCCGGGTACATTTCTGGCTACAAGCACACCCGTTAGACCAATTCCTATTACGGCAAGAAGAGCCGGCCCCTGCGTGATATCCCCCAAAGAGACGATAGTCGCATCATTTGGAACCACCACACCTGCGTTCTTAAGGCCAATGAACGCGATAAACAGGCCGATTCCGCATCCTATGGCCTTCTTGAGTGAAGCCGGTATGGAATCAACTATCAGTTTGCGTATATTGGTGGCCGTGAGAATAATGAATATCATACCCTCCAGGAACACGGCGGTAAGGGCGAACTGCCAGCTGTACCCCATCCCCAGGCACACCGTGAACACGAAAAACGCATTTAGGCCCATTCCAGGAGCAAGAGCGAAAGGTTTCTTGGCATAAAAAGCCATTACAAGAGTACCGATGAGAGCCGCGAGAGCGGTAGCGGTAAAGACAGAGGCAGTAGGCATTCCCGGAAGTGCCGCGAAAATGCTAGGGTTGACTGCAAGTATATAAGACATCGTCAGGAACGTCGTGATACCCGCAAATATTTCTTTCTTGATTGTGCTTACTTTAGGATCGAATCCGAAAGCTTTCTGTATAAAACTGGTCATATTATCAATTGAAATAAAAAAAAACGAAAACCCGCCCAGCCTGCAAAAGCAAGCTGGACTCAGGTATATTTCACAAAAAGTAACTTAGACTAGAATGTCCACTTGGCAGCGAGCGTAGGGATGCAGTAGAATCCCTTGCCCGCAAAGTTATTCGAGATTTCGACTTCTCCGCCCAGGCTCAGATTCACATCCTTGAGAGCCTCTATCTTATTGAGATTAACCCAGAGCTGCGGCTCGGAAAGAAGAATGTACTCCGTATTCTGATATGAGCGGTTTTCTCTCCAGAAATCGATAAAGCCTGAGAAAGTGCACCATCCACCGGCGAAATTGATGCCCCAGACGCCAGTCACCTGGAAGTTATGCCTTGCGTCGTTACCGGCGCCATCCTTACACCCAGGGATAAGTTTATACATAGCGCTCAAAGACCATGTCTTGCTGTAATCTGCGCTGTGACCGCTGTATGTAAGACCTGTGAGGAAACTGTTGTTGAAAGAACCCACAGAGTTATTCAATCCACCGTCATACTCCACGTGAACTGAAAGCCAATTCAGTTTCGTATCCTGCCAGAAGCAGAATTCGCGGGAAATCTCCCAATAGGCACCAAGACAATTGGCGTTCGTATTGCTCTTGTAGTCCATATCTACAAAATAATACGTGCTTCCCCACTTGTCAGCTTTGAAATTCTCCACAGTCGTAGTAATGTGGCCGCGAGAACTGAGGTCCTTGTCACCGCCGTTGTAAAGGCTGTGACCGAAATCGTAATGGAGTTGAACATCCTGTGCGAATGCACCCACTGTCAGAAGAGCAAAAGCGCTCATGAGAAGTAATTTCTTCATACTTGAAATTATTATATAAATAAAAGGGATTATTCCTTATTCTCTATTCTGTTTGCCAACACGTCGAAATTGACTGACGTATCACCCTGATGATTCGTTCCGAACTCATAGTCTATACCTGGAAGCACGGCATTAAGGAAGATACCTACAAGCGCGGCTGTAGCCAAGCCCGACAGTTTGGTGAAACCAATGTCAATACAACCTCCCGGAAGGCCGTAGTTGATACCTATTCCCAGGACGAGGATGACCGCGGCTATTATCACGTTTCTTGATGAAGTGAAATCCACTCTGTTCTCCACCACATTACGCACACCGACTGCCGATATCATACCGTAGAGGATGAGCGACACGCCTCCTATCGTAGCGGACGGCATAGCTGATATCAATGCCGAGAACTTAGGGCAGAACGAGCATACGATGGCAAGTACGGCCGCTATACGGATAACCCTCGGGTCATACACTTTAGTAAGATTCAGCACCCCTGTATTCTCGCCGTAGGTGGTATTGGCAGGCGCACCGAAAAGTGAAGCCAGCACGGTAGCGAGGCCATCTCCGATAAGCGTGCGGTGAAGGCCCGGATCCTCAAGATAATTCTTGCCCGTCGTGGAAGATATGGCGCACATATCACCGATATGCTCTATCATGGTAGCAAGTGCTATAGGAACTATGATAATTATGGAACTTATCAGAAGCTGCGAATTCATCGTCTCCCTGATAGCGAACACCGTACCCTCGCGGTGAATGGGAAGACCTATCCATGCAGCCTGCTTGACAGCCGAGAAATCACACTGTCCGAACACAGCCGCCACCAGATATGAACCAGCGATACCCATCAGAATAGGTACAATCCTTATCATTCCGCGCCCCCATATGTTACAAACTATTATTATAACCATAGCGAGAACGGCTATTCCCCTGTTAGTGCTGCAATTCTGTATGGCGGAACCGGAAAGAATCAAACCTATGCAGATGATGATAGGACCTGTCACTACCGGAGGAAAATAACGCATCACCTTCCTGGCACCGAAGAAGTAAAAGAAGGCGGCGAGTATAAAATACAAAAAACCTGCACTGGCGACGCCGATGCAGGCATATGGAAGTGACTGTGTTGCTGTAAGTCCGTAAGATGCTCCCATCTCCACTATCGAAAGGTACCCTCCTATGAAAGCGAATGACGAGCCGAGGAATGCGGGGACCTTCAATTTTGTAATCAAGTGGAACAGAAGCGTGCCGAGACCGGCAAAGAGGAGAGTGGTAGAAACAGGAAGACCTGTAATGGCTGGAACTAAAACAGTGGCGCCGAACATTGCAAACATATGTTGCAATCCGAGAGTAAACATCTTTGGCTTACCCAATGTCCTTGCGTCAAAAACCGGTTGTTGAGAGGTTTGAGATTTTGACATAAATAAGGTTTTACTTTTCGGATTACAAGTGTACGGCAGTTTTTTTTAGGATGCAAGCGAAATTCACTTGCATCCTAACTTTTTTCTGCTATGCGTCTATCTTGAAAGAATCCTTCAGCGAAGTAGTCTTGTTGAAGACCGCCTTCTCAGCAGTACTGTCAGCGTCCTTGACATAGTATCCGACCCTTTCGAACTGAACGGCAAGACCTGACTCATCCTCCAGAAGTGCAGGCTCGGCATATCCGCCCTCCACGATAAGGCTGTCCGGATTAAGATAATCCTTGTAGTCCCTGTCTTCAGGCACCTGGCTCATGTCCGCAAGAGTGAAGAGCTTGTCGTACTGACGAAGTTCTATCTGCTTGGCATACTCCGTAGAAACCCAGTGTATGGTGCCCTTTACAGAACGCCACTCCCCTGCTCCAGGCTTTGTGGCGGGATCATATGTACATTTGAGCTCCACCACCCTGCCTTCGTCATCCTTGACCACCTCATTACATTTTATGATATAGGTGTACTTGAGGCGCACCTCCCCGTCAGGCTTGAGTCGGAAGAACTTCTTAGGCGCATCCTCCATAAAGTCCGCCCTGTCTATAAGCAGCTCTCCGGTGAAAGGGACCTTTCGTGAAGCGCCCTCCGGTTCAGCCGGATTGAGAGGAGCATTGAACCACTCCACCTGTCCTTCAGGCCAATTGGTAAGCGTCACCTTGATATTATCCGCGCCCACCACCATATACCTGTTAGCGCGCGCATTAAGATCCTGTCTTACACACCATTCGAGAAGCTGAAGATCGATAAGCTGATCACGCTTCGTCACGCCTATCTTGTCACAGAACATCTTAAGTGCCTCAGGAGTGTAACCTCTGCGCCTTACACCGCAAAGTGTAGGCATACGAGGGTCGTCCCAACCGCTGACAAGTCCCTTCTGTACAAGCTCAAGAAGCTTGCGCTTGGACATGAGGGTATATGTAAGATTAAGGCGTGCAAATTCGTACTGATGTGAAGGATAGATGCCCAGAGTCTGTATGAACCAGTCATACAGAGGACGATGGACATCGAACTCCAGCGTACAGATGGAGTGTGTTATATGCTCTATGGAGTCGCACTGTCCGTGGGTATAGTCATACATAGGATATATGCACCACTTGTCCCCCGTCCTGTGATGATGCGCATGCTTGATTCTGTACATCAAAGGGTCACGGAACATCATGTTCGGATGCGCCATGTCTATCTTGGCACGAAGAACCTTCTGTCCGTCGGCATATTTGCCGTCACGCATCTCGCGGAAAAGACGGAGATTCTCCTCCACGCTGCGGTTACGGTACGGGCTTTCAATACCCGGCTTGTCCACGGTGCCGCGACCGGCCGAAATCTCCTCCTGACTCTGATCATCGACATAAGCCAAGCCTCGCTTTATCATATCTTCCGCCCACTGGTACAGCTGGTCGAAGTAATCAGAAGCATAGAGTTCCTTCTCCCACTGGAAGCCAAGCCATTTGATATCTTCCTTTATGGCGTCCACATATTCGGTATCCTCTTTAGTAGGATTCGTGTCGTCATAACGGAGGTTAGTCTTTCCGCCATATTTCTGGGCCAATCCGAAATTAATGCACAGACTCTTTGCGTGTCCGAGGTGCAGATATCCGTTAGGCTCGGGAGGAAAACGGGTAAGAATGCTGTCCACCTTACCGCTTTTGAGGTCATCTTCGATAATCTCCTCCAGGAAATTCAGTTTTTTTGTTGCTTCTTCCATATCAAATGAATCTAAAATTTTTCACGAGCGACAAAGATACTCTTTTTTGTGTAAATTTGCACCCGCAACAGTGTTATATATATGATTAAATCCATGACAGGCTACGGCAAAGCCACAGCCACCCTTCCTACAGGAAAACTCACCATAGAAATACGCACCCTCAACGGGAAGAGCGCCGACATAAACATAAAATCATCACTTCTTCCCAAAGACAAAGACCTTCTGTGCAGACAGCTCATAGCTTCATCCCTGCAAAGAGGTACGATAGACGTATTTCTGAGCTGGGAGGCAGGTGAAGGGGGAGGCGTGAAAACCATCAACGCCGAGACGGCCAAAGCCTATATGGATCAGATCCTCGGCATACTTCCTCAAAAGGAGCTGAGCGAAGAAGCATCGGCGATACTGCTCGCCTCGGTTCTCAAGCTCCCGGACGTGGTGGATACGCAGAAAACAGACATCATCACGGAGCAGGATTGGCCCGAAATAGAAAAAGCCCTCAAGGAGTGTCTGGAAAAGGTCAATGACTATCGCGACAGAGAAGGCGAGATTCTTTATAAGGACGTCACTTCAAGAGTGGACAGGATTCTGGGCTACTACGAGCAGGTGGAATCACTGGAGTCCCAAAGGGTACAGGCCATAAGGGAGAAGATTCTGAAAGCCGCCCAGGAGCTTCAAGTCAAGATGGACAAGGAGCGCTTCGAGCAGGAGATGATATTCTATCTCGAAAAACTGGACATCAACGAAGAAAAGGTACGTCTTCGTCAGCACTGCAAGTATTTCATGGAGACCATAGACGCAGAAGCGTGCCCTGGCAAGAAACTCGGCTTCATAATCCAGGAGATGGGACGCGAGATCAACACCACCGGTTCAAAGGCCAATCACGCACAGATCCAGGCTCTGGTCGTAAAGATGAAAGACGAGCTGGAGAAGATGCGAGAACAGTCCATGAACATCCTATAGGATTTCCCCTCTTAAAGGCTTTTCCAACAAAGCCTTGATATCATCGTTCGAGAGGCCTTCGCCAAGCAGGAAGAAAAGCTTGGCCAGCATGGCCTCCGTGGTGGAATCGTGCCCCGATACCACTCCGCACAGTTTCATGCTCCGCCCTGTCGCGTAGAGGTCCATATTCACTTCTCCCGAAAGACACTGCGACACGTTGACCAGTATCTTGCCTTGCGCGCTAGCCTGCCTTACGATATCGAGAAACCACGGTTTGGAAGGTGCATTGCCGGCGCCATAGGTTTCTATGATTACCGCACGGGTATCCCGACCCAGAAGAATGTCACGCACCACAGCCGGAGTGATTCCAGGATGTATCTTAAGTATGTTCACACGCGTATCCAGCTGAGTATGAACCTTTAGCGGCTCGTTTGACGCAGGCAGCAGAAGAGCGTCGTTATATCTTATATTGATCCCCACCTGCGCCAACGGCTCCAGATTAGGTGAACTGAAAGCCTCGAAATTCTCGGAATTGACCTTCGTGCTTCTGGTGGCGCGCAAAAGTTTAGAACCGAAATAAATGGCCACCTCGTTTACCACGGCAGAGCCGTCTTCACGCTTGGCGGATGCTATCTCCACGGCGGATACCAGATTCTCCTTACCGTCCGTGCGCGTCGCACCTATAGGAAGCTGACTTCCGGTAAAAATCACCGGCTTGGACAGATTTTCGAGCATAAAGCTGAGTGCAGAAGCCGAATAGGCCATGGTATCCGTTCCGTGCAGAACCACAAAACCATCATAGTTTTCATAATTCTCTTCCACCACCCGGGCCAATTCACTCCACAGGCCAGGTTCCACATCCGACGAATCAATCAGCGGACTGAACACTTTATAATCTATCTTACAGGCAAACCTGCCAAGTTCCGGCACCTGCGAAAGAATCTGAGAGAAATCGAAAGGATGCAGAACGCCGTCCTCACCGGCTTTCATACCTATCGTTCCGCCCGTATATATCAGCAAAATGGATGAACGCATATCTTAAACTTCCTTTAGGCCGAATTCCGGCGCTATCTGACGCATATATTTATCCGCAGAGTCGAAATCATTCTCTATCACCCCGTCCAGGATGGCTTCCTTCACCCTCTCCTTGAGAGAGCCTATCTGCGAGCACGGCGGAATGCCGTAAACCCTCATTACATACTCTCCTGTGATCGGATTCTTGAAATTACGCAGCTTGTCCTTCTCCTCCACCTCCACAAGTTTCTCTTCGACCAGAGAAAAGTTGGCGCGTATACGTGCCACCTTGGCAGGATTCTTCGACGTGACGTCGGCCTTACAGAGAATCATAAGATCCTCAATGTCGTCCCCGGCATCGAAAAGCAGACGCCTTACGGCCGAATCCGTCACTCCGTCATCCACCAGAGCTATAGGCCGCAGATGCAGCCATACAAGCTTGCGCACATACTTGGACGCATCAATGGGAAGTTTGAGACGGTTGAATATCCCGGGAACCATCTTGGAGCCTATCACGTCATGTCCGTGGAAGGTCCAGCCTATGGATGGGTCATAGCGTTTTGAGGCAGGCTTTCCTATGTCGTGCAGGAGTGCGGCCCAACGCAGCCACAATTTAGGTTCCATCCCGTCAGTTGCCGCGACATTGTCAAGCACCATCAGAGTATGCGAGAAATTCTCCTTATGGCCTCTCCCCTCCACAGTCTCCACACCCTTGAGAGCACAAAGTTCAGGAAGTATCCTCTCCAATAGGGAAGTCTGCTCCAGAAGATAGAAAGCCTTCGAAGGATGAGCAGTCACGAGCATCTTGTTAAGCTCCTCCGTTATTCTCTCCATAGACAGGATGCAGAGTCTGTCCGAAAGCTCTCGCATAGCCTGAAGCGACTCGGGAACTATGCTGAACTGAAGCTGCGAAGAACTGAGTTTGGTGGCAAAACGCACCGCACGCAGCATACGCAGAGGGTCGTCAGAGTAAGTGGTGATAGGATCAAGCGGAGTACGTATCACTCCTGCCTTAAGGTCGTCAAGACCGCCGAAAGGATCCACCAGCTCTCCGAAGTCTTCTCGCTGAAGAGAAAAAGCCATGGCATTGATGGTAAAATCCCGGCGCATCTGATCATCCTCCAAAGTACCGTCCTCCACGATAGGTTTTCTGGATTCCCTGCGATAAGACTCTCTGCGCGCCCCCACGAATTCCACTTCGTCTCCCTTATAATGAAGCATAGCAGTCCCGAAATTCTTGAAATAAGACACGTACGAACCTGTCACCTCCCCCACCGCACGGGCAAATTCTATCCCGCTGCCCTCCACTACTATATCTATGTCGTTACACGGCCTTGCCAGGAAGCAATCCCGCACATATCCACCTATCGCAAAAGCCCTTACGCCTCTTTCCTGCGCCACCTTGGACACTATGGTGAAAATCTCCCTATTCAAATACTCGGGGTATCTGCACATAATAACATCTCTTCATATGCGGGGAACCGGTCCATCTGAGAGAAAGTCCCGTCCGAGTCTTTCCGATAAACGAAAACCGCTCTCCCGTTAGTCAAAACTATATACTTCACATTCAGTACGGCGTGATAACGCAAAGCCTGCCGTGCAGTCATAGTTCCTATCTGCACATCCTCATTCTTGCATTCCACCACCATCAAAGGCTCACCCTTACGGTCAAATACCACTATGTCAGCCCTGAAATGCTTCCGGCCATAATCGAACGCCACCTCGCTGTTCATAAGGGACAGAGGCACCCCGCACTTTCCGTGAAGAAAAGCGATAACACTCTGACGCACTTTTTCTTCCGCGCTAAGAGCGACTTCTTTTTTTCGAAGCGGGTCCCAGACCATTTGCATAACCTACAAAATTAACTATTTTTGTCGCAACAGCCAAACTGAAAATTCAGCGATGAATCTTGTCGACTCATACATAGATTATATCAAGGGGGTCAAACGATACTCCGAGCGCACCTGCGAGCTGTATCGAGGGATACTCGAAGACTTCGCCAAATATCTTGAAGCGGAAGACATGAGCATTACGGACGGGATGAAGCCGCTGATAATCAGAAATTACGAAGTCCATCTTCTGGATAGTAGAAAGCTGGGCAAAAGAACGGTAGGACTGCACGTCAGCGCCCTCAGCAGTTTTGCCAAATATCTCAACAGGCAAGGCATACTGCAGAGCAATCCCGTCAAGGGCGTAAGCAGGCCCAAGACCGACAAATTGCTTCCTGTCTTCTACCGTGAAGAATCCATGGAATCTTATTTCAAGCGCAGCATTCTTTATGGAAGTGAAGACGCATTATGTCTTCTCAGCGGAAAAAACGCGGTCAAGGAATATGAGAATATCCTCAGGCGTCTGGTCATCCGCATACTTTTTCTCACCGGCATAAGACGAAGCGAACTCATATCCCTGAGAAAAGACTCGCTGGACCGCTCCAGAGGCCTTCTCACCATTCACGGGAAGGGCGACAAGCAGCGCGTAGTGCCGGCAGTGCCTGAACTAATACGTGAAATTTCGCTATATTTACGCTCGCAAAACGCTCTGGGGATAAAATCGGAAAGCGATGCCCTTCTGCTGACACCAAAAGGCAATCCTCTCTACCCGGAATACGTAGACAGAGCTATCAAAAAGGAACTTGGAGAAGAAGAAAGCATCACCTGCAGAAAATCGGCGCACGTGCTGCGGCATACGATAGCCACCGAGCTGCTTAACGACGGAGCGCAGCTCAACAGCATAAAAGAAATGCTCGGCCACGCTTCACTTGCCGCCACGCAGGTTTACACTCATAACTCCGTAGAAAAACTTAAGAACACCTACATTAGCGCACATCCATTATGCCAAGGCTCGAAAAAGCGATAATACAGAACTGGAGAAACATCAAATTGCAGGAATTGGATTTCTGCCCTCAGATGAACTGCATCTGCGGAGATAACGGAGAAGGAAAAACCAACCTTCTGGACGCCGTCTATTATCTTTCCATGACCAAAAGCGCCTTTTCCACATCGGACAGATTCAATTTCAGAAAAGGAGAAGACTCTCTTTCGCTGTGCGGCACATACGATTTCGGAGAAGGGAAACGCACGAAAATCAGCATCTGCTCGAGCGCTACGGGAGAGAAAAAAGTGCTTAAAGACGGAAAGCCGTACGAAAAGATAAGCGAACACATAGGACTTATCCCCATAGTGATGGTGTGCCCTGCGGACGGATGCCTCATAAGCGAAGGCAGCGAGCAGAGAAGAAGATTCGTTTCATCCGTACTCTCACAGACAAAAGCCTCACACCTGGCCGACCTCCAGAATTACAACAAACTGCTCGCCCACCGGAACGCCCTTCTGAAGATGCCTTCCTTCTCGGACGACACGCTCGAGAGCATAGACTACTCTCTTGACCTCTATGCGCAGCGCATATTCGAAAGCAGAGGCCAATTCACAGGGCAGCTCCGCCCTCTGATACAGGCATTCTACGACAGACTCTCCTCAAGTAAAGAAAAAGTTGACATACTCTATCGTTCCGATCTTGAGAAAGGCTCTCTGAAGGACATTCTTTCTGCTTCAAGACAGAAGGACAAAATTCTCCAGTTCACCTCCACGGGCGTGCAAAGAGATGATTTTCTGTTCCTTATGAACGGAGATCCGATAAGAAAGACCGGCTCCCAAGGACAGCAGAAATGTTTTCTGGTGGCGCTCAAATTCGCCCAGTACGCCCTCATGAAGGACATCTACGGATTCGCTCCCATTCTTTTGCTTGACGATTTGTTCGACAAATTGGATCTGCACCGCACGGAGCACCTTCTGGAGATGGTCTCCGGCGAAGATTTCGGGCAGATTTTCCTCTCGGACACCAACAGGCGGAGAGTTCAGGACATAATTGGCAAATTCACGGCGGAAAGCCGCTATTACGAAGTGGAAAAAGGAGAATTCAGAGGATGAGAATCGAGAAGAAATCCGCAAAAGAAGCCGGAGATCTGGCGATTGCATATATAAAATACCTCAAGGCGGGCTCCGCGCTCAACACGCACCGCATATTCGAGACCTGGTATCAGGTCAGCGGCATGAAAGCCTACACGCTGAGAATGTTTTTCAAAGACGGCCGTCTCTTCGTGACCATGAATTCGGCCACGGCAAGAGTCGCCCTGAAGAACCAGGTGGAAGGAATACGGATGCGCATCAATGAAAAACTCAAGGAGGACTCGCTTTTCATCAAAGACGACGACAAAGTCGGATACGTAGAAGAGATTATTTTAAGATGAAATTTGTAATAGACACAGAGATACCGTTCATCAAAGGGGTTTTCGAGCCCTACGGGGAAGTCACATACGTCAACGGCCCCGACATCACACGCGATGTCATCAAAGACGCCGACGCCCTCATAATCAAGGGTCATACCATCTGTAACGAAGCGCTCTTAAAAGGCACTTCAGTCAAGATGATAGCCACGACCCTGGTAAGCATCTCGCACATAGACACCGCTTTCTGCGACCGTGCCGGGATATATGTACAGAATGCGAAAGGCACCAATTCGGGAGCCATCTGCAATTATATCTTTTCGGCCATCTACGGCTGCGCGGCCAAAAGGAGCATCAATCTGAGCGGAGCGACGATTGGCATAATAGGCTATGGAACAGTGGGTCAGAAAGTGGAGGCCGTGGCCAGGGCACTGGGGTTCAAGATTCTTATCGAAGATCCGCCCAAAGAAAGTGCGCAGACCTCCACGACGAGCGCATTCTGCGACATAGACCATCTTCTGGCCAATTCCGACATAGTCACGCTGCATATTCCCATCAATGACAACACACGCGGCAAAGTCAACGCCGGCTTCTTCGAAAAGATGAAATACGGGGCGTTTCTCATCAACACCGCAGGCGGAGGCGTATTGGTGGAAGAAGATCTTATCAAAGCCATTCCGCGTCTCGGTCCGGTAATCATAGACTGCTGGGACCACGAGCCGAACATAAACACTGCCCTTCTGGACAAAGTGGACATAGGCACTCCGCATATCGCAGGCTATTCGTACCAGAGCAAACTGGCGGCCACACGCTCCGTAGTGCGAAGCGTGGCACGTTTCTTCTCCTACAGCGCCCTGTACGAATTCTTTCCAAAACCGGACATCGACAATATGGAAGCCATACACGTGGATGTCATAGGAAAGAGCCAGGGCGAGATAGCAAGCATTTTTCAATACAATTATCCTATATTTACGGACGATTTTCTCTTCAGAATGTCCCCTGAGTCATTCAACGAATTGAGAATCAAATACAGATACCGCAGAGAATTTCACATTTTATAAAAACGCACAGCACCATGACACGCGACGAACAGATTAACATTTTCAAAACGGGTTTTCCGCAGCTTGACATTGTGGAAGCCGCTTCTGCAGGCAATGGAATTGACTGTCCTACAGAGGAAGAAATCGACGAGTACATCGAATACAACGATGCTGCCAGCGTAAACGGCAGATGCAAATTCGTGCCGGCTTCAGGCGCCGCCTCCAGGATGTTCAAAGACATCTTCGCCCATAAGAGCGAGGCCATAGGCCAATTGGCAGGCAAGCTGGAGAAATTCGCATTCTATGACCCTTCCGTTTTCGGACAGGCTCCATACGACCCTGACAAGACAGCAGACCTGCTTCTGGAAGACACCGGACTGGGATATGGCAAGAAGCCTAAGGGTGTTCTTCTTTTCCACAGATATGCCGACGAGGTGCGCACGGCCCTCTCCGAGCATCTGGTCGAAGGAAAAGAATATATGAAAAATGAAGACGGCACTGTAAACATTTGCTTTACAGTCTCGCCCGAACATCTTGACCTTTTCAGAAAAGCTCTTGAAGATGTACGCGAGGACTACGAAAAGCGTTATGGCGTACACTATAATATAGAGTTCACTTTCCAGGACCCCAAGACCGACACCATAGCCGTCACTCCTGACAACAAGCCTTTCCTCAAGGAAGACGGGACCGTCCTTACCCGTCCTGCAGGGCATGGCGCTCTCATCTATAATCTCAATGACCTGAAAGAAGAGCTCGTAAGCATCAAGAATATAGACAACGTCTCCGTCGAAAGGCTGCTTCCCACCACCGCACGCTATAAGAAAGCGCTTATGGGTAAAGCGCTTATGCTGCGCGACCAGGTGTTCGGATACATCACGGAGTTCAATCAGCTTACGGCCGTTCTGACGGCAAGTCCGCTCGTGAACTACATTCCTGGATACAACACCATCCCGTCCGACCCTTATGCAACACCTGCCTGTCAGATGCTCTGCAACGAGGTGGAGGAATTCCTGAAAACAGAATTCTGTATCAGCATACCCGAGCAGAAAGACTGCAAGGCAAGGGCTCTCACCCTTATGGAAAAGCTCAACCGTCCTATCCGAGTATGCGGTATGGTCCGTAACGAAGGGGAACCAGGCGGAGGACCTTTCATCATAAGGGACAAAAAGGGCTACACCTCACTTCAGATACTTGAAAGCGTGCAGATCAGCGACCCGACGAAGATGAAGGAGTCCACACATTTCAATCCAGTGGATCTGGTGTGCCTTCTCCACGATTACAACGGCGAAAAATTCAACCTTACCGGATTTGTGGATCCGCAGACAGGATTCATCAGCAGCAAAAGCTACCAGGGCCGCGAATTGAAGGCGCTGGAGCTCCCCGGACTTTGGAACGGCGCCATGTCGGATTGGCTTACCGCGTTTATGGAAGTGCCGATAGAGACATTCAATCCGGTAAAAGTAGTACTTGACCTGCTTAAGCCGGCTCACCAAAACGATTAGAAATGACAAATAACGAAAAATCAAATAGTCTTAAACAAAGACAACAGGCCGCCCTTCTCGGAGGCGGAGAGAAAAGAATCGAAGCTCAGCACGCCAAGGGCAAACTCACCGCACGGGAACGCATAGACGCCCTTCTGGATGCCGATTCTTTTGAAGAGTTCGACATGTTCGTCCGTCACCGCTGCACGGATTTCGGGATGCAGGAACACCACTTCGACGGAGACGGTGTAGTCACCGGACGGGGAACCATAGACGGAAGAGTGGTTTATATTTACGCTCAGGACTTTACGGTAAGCGGAGGATCGCTGAGCAAAACCATGTCGGAGAAGATCTGCAAAGTGATGGATCTGGCCTTGAAAACCGGAGCGCCCTGCATAGGCCTCAACGATTCGGGAGGCGCACGCATTCAGGAAGGCATAGACTCTCTCGCCGGATACGGAGACATTTTCGAGAGGAACATACTCTCCAGCGGCGTAATACCGCAAATCTCGGCCATAATGGGACCTTGCGCCGGAGGAGCGGTGTACTCTCCTGCCCTTACAGACTTCATTTTCATGGTTCAGGGCACTTCTTATATGTTCTTGACCGGCCCGGCCGTCGTGAAAAGCGTAACCGGAGAAGATGTAGACCAGGAGAATCTGGGCGGAGCACGTGTGCATACAGCAAAAAGCGGTGTGGCCCAGTTCGCCTGCCAGGACGAGAAAAGCACGCTCGAGGCCATACGCACGCTTCTGAGCTTCCTTCCTTCAAACAATCTGAGCGCAGCCCCGCGCAAAGAAACTTCCGACCCCGTCGGAAGGCTTAACACAGCGCTTGATGGCATCATCCCCGAGCAGGACAATAAAGCCTACAACATGTACGAAGTGATAGGCGAAATCGTAGATGACGGAGAGTTTTTCGAAGTTCACAAAGATTTTGCGCGCAACATCATAGTGGGATTCGCCCATATGGACGGGGAAAGCGTAGGGATAGTGGCCAATCAGCCTTCCGTAATGTCGGGAGTGCTCGACATCAACGCCAGCCGCAAAGCCGCCAGGTTCGTGCGCTTCTGCGACGCGTTCGGCATTCCTCTCGTGACGCTGGTCGATGTTCCCGGCTTCCTTCCGGGCACACAGCAGGAATACGGAGCGGTCATCGCTAACGGAGCCAAGCTTCTTTTCGCTTACGGCGAAGCCACCGTGCCTAAAGTTACCGTCACCCTGCGCAAAGCCTACGGCGGAGCTTATATCGTAATGAGCAGCAAGCACCTGCGCTCCGACGTCAATTACGCCTGGCCAACTGCGGAAATCGCGGTAATGGGAGCCAAGGGTGCCACCGGCATTCTTAAAAACGTCTCCGAGCAGGAATACGAGGACCTTTTCTGCACGCCATACAGGGCTGCCGAAAGAGGATACATAGAAGATATTATACAGCCAAGCGAAACGCGCTTCCGTGTGATACGCGCTCTACGCTCACTTTCAAGCAAAAGGCAAAGCCTTCCGGCTAAAAAACACGATAATCTGCCGCTATGATACAGGAAAAGAATGCCACGGCCGTAGAGGGCGAAGTGGTAGCCGCCATATCTATGGCCATCAGACTGACGCTCTCCAGAAAAGAGCCTCTACGGCGCATAACCTTCACCGCCTCCAAGGGTGGCGACTGGAACCGTGCCGACAGATATTTCAGAAACCCCGCAAGCGCTGACGGTCAATAATTTGATTTGCAATGATAAAATATAACTTCAACATCAATTCACATCCCTATCAGGTGGAAGTGGAAAACATACAGGACGGCAAGGCGAAAGTCTGCGTCAACGGACAGGAATACGAGGTACTCATAGAAGGAGGCGCCCCCGCGGAGGTAAAGCGAAGCGTCAAGCCCGCTGAAGGCATTGGCATACAACCAAGTGCCACAGCACCGTTTAATTCTGACGGTTCGGTTGGTACGTCCAGCTCAATTGGCCCGAAAGGTCCGGCTGCTGTTCCGCAAGGACAGACAGGCATTCCGGCGCCGCTGCCGGGAACTATCACCGAAGTGCTGGTAGGTCCCGGACAGAGCGTCAAAAAAGGAGAACGGATATTGGTGCTCGAATCCATGAAAATAGGTAATGACATCACATCTCCGCGCGACGGTGTCGTAAAAGAAATTCTGGTGAGCCAGGGCGATTCCGTACAGGAAGACCAGATTCTATCAATCATCGGATAATCTTTCGCAATAGAAGTTGTTCTTTAACCTGGGCAACTTCTATTTTTTTGGATAAATAACGATATTTTAGTAAATTTGTAAGATTTCAGAACACTCTGTAAGATTATTAATAACATTAACCATCATATGCAAAATAAACTCCAGGAACTCACAGACAAGCTCTATCAGGAAGGCCTGTCAAAGGGTAAAGAAGATGGTGCCAAGCTCTTAAGTGAAGCTCAGGCCCAGGCAGACGAAATCATCGCGAAGGCTAAAGCTCAGGCTCAAAACATAGTGGAGCAGGCGGAAAAACAGGCTCAGGATCTCAAGACCAAAGCCGCTTCCGACATCAGGATGGCTTCTTCCCAGGCCCTTCAGGCCACCAAAAAAGACATAGAAGACCTTCTTCTGCGCTCTACCGTAAACAATGGCGTAGAAAAGCAGCTTTCCGACACCGCCCTTCTGAAAGACATCATTCTATCCGTTGCCAAGAACTTCACTACCGGAGAAAGCACAGACATCGCTCTCGTGCTTCCGGAAAAAGTCAAGGCTGAAGTGGAACCTTGGCTTAAAGATGAATTCAAAAAGGCTCTCGGCAAAGAAGTCAAGGCTGAGTTCTCAAAGAACATCTCAGGCGGATTCACCATCGGTCCTGCAGACGGAAGCTACTTCGTCTCTCTGTCAGAGCAGACATTCGATGAGCTTATATGCGAATATCTCCGTCCGGTAACCAAAAAACTTCTTTTCGGTGAATAATTACGAATATATCATCGCTTCACTTCCGGTTCTGAGCAGTGATTTCCGCGGCGAACTGGACAGCGAAGACATTCTTGAACAGATTCGGGAGCAACTCGACGGCAAAGACGTCCGCTGCTTCGAACTCCTTCTCGACGGATTCAAAGCGGACAAGCTGGGCGAAGAATTCTACAGAAAAGCCCTGAAATGCCGCAACTCTTTCATCCGCGGCTATTTCCTGTACGACCTGTGCGTAAGGAACCTCAAGGTCGAGTACCTCAACCGCCAGCTTGGACGGGCGCAGGGACAGGACGTGCTGGATATTCTGGGAGAAGAATTCGAATTCGAAGATGCGGAGAAGGTAAACGAAGCTCTATGCCAAACCGACATTCTGGGAAGAGAACGCGCGCTTGACGACCTGATGTGGGCAGAAGCGGAACGTCTCTGCGAAGGCCAGGTATTCTCACCTGATGTCATCTTCGCCTTTACGGCCAAGCTTCAGACAGTGTCCCGCTGGCTCCGTCTCGATCCGGAAAGCGGACGCGAGCTTTTCAAAAAACTGGTGGAAGAAATTAGAAACAATAAAAAACCGATACAATAATGAGTACAACTGGAAAAGTAACAGGTATCGTTTCCAACCTTGTGACCGTACAAGTCGACGGTCCGGTAGCAGAAAACGAGCTTTGCTACATTTCGACCAAACAGACCAGACTTCTTGCCGAAGTCATCAAAGTCAACGGCGACAAAGCCTCTGTACAGGTGTTCGAAAGCACCCGTGGCCTGAAAGGAGGAGATGCAGTCGAATTCTTGGGCCGCATGCTTGAAGTTTCACTTGGCCCGGGACTGCTGTCAAGCGTCTATGACGGATTGCAGAACGACCTGACCACCATGACGGGGGTATTTCTCAAAAGAGGTGAATACACCGACCCGCTCGACCACGAGAAGACCTGGGACTTCACCCCTCTCGCCCACACGGCTGACAAAGTTCAATCCGGCTCCTGGCTTGGAGAAGTGAAAGAAGGCTGGCTCTCACATAAGATAATGGTTCCTTTCAGTTTCAAGGGCCAATACACTGTCAAAAGCATCTCCGAGGCCGGTTCTTTCAATATAGACACCGTCATCGCAGTGCTTACGGATGAAAAAGGCGAAGAACATTCTGTGACGATGGTTCAGAAATGGCCTGTCAAAGTCGCCATCAAAAGCTATAAGGAGAAACCGCGTCCGGAGAAAATAATGGAGACCGGTGTGAGAGTGATCGACACGTTCAACCCTATCGCAGAAGGCGGTACGGGATTCATCCCGGGTCCGTTCGGCTGCGGCAAGACCGTACTTCAGCACGCCATAGCCAAGCAGGGCGAAGCGGACGTCATAGTGATGGCAGCCTGCGGAGAGCGTGCCAACGAAGTAGTGGAAATCTTCACGGAATTCCCCGAGCTGATAGATCCGCACACGGGACGCCACCTGATGGAAAGAACCACCATCATCTGCAACACCTCCAACATGCCTGTCGCAGCGCGTGAAGCCTCCGTCTATACAGCCATGACCATATGCGAATATTACAGAGCCATGGGACTGAGGTGTCTGCTTCTGGCCGATTCCACATCACGTTGGGCACAGGCGCTGCGCGAAATGTCGAACCGTATGGAGGAGCTTCCTGGAGCGGACGCATTCCCGGTAGACCTTTCCGCCATCATATCGAACTTCTACGCACGTGCCGGAATGGTCATCCTTCCTAACGGGCAGAAAGGCTCCGTAACCTTCATAGGAACGGTATCCCCTGCCGGCGGTAACCTTAAGGAGCCGGTGACAGAAAGCACGAAAAAAGCCGCACGCTGCTTCTATGCTCTTGAACAGAACCGCGCCGACCAGAAGAGATATCCGGCTGTGAATCCTATAGACTCCTATTCCAAATATCTGGAATATCCCGAGATAGCCGAGTATCTGGACCAGACCATAGAGAAAGGCTGGGTGGAGAAAGTCAACAAGGCCAAGAACCTGGTCCGTCGCGGACGCGAGATGAAAGACCAGATAGACATCCTGGGCGATGACGGCGTACCAATGAGCTACCACATATCCTTCTGGAAGAGTGAGATGATAGACTTCGCTTTCCTCCAGCAGGATGCGTTCGACGCCATAGATGCGCTCTGCCCTCTTGACCGTCAGAAATATATGCTTGGCATCATAATGGACATCTGTGACAGAGAATTCGAATTCGACGATTACCAGAAATGCCGTGAGTACTTCAAGAAAGTCATCAACACACTTCGACAGATGAACTATTCCGAGTTCGGCTCGCAGGAATTCCAGGACAATCAGAAACAACTCTTTAATCTTCTAGAGACAAATGGCAAATAAAGCATATCAGAAAATATATACCCACCTTGAGGCCATTACCAAAGCCACGGTGTCTCTCAAGGCTCCCGGAGCGTCTAACGACGAATTGGCCACGGTTGATGGCAGATTGGCCCAGGTGGTGAAGACCAAAGGCGATCTGGTTACACTGCAGGTATTTGCGGGAACTGAGGGTATTCCCACTAACGCTGAAGTGGCATTCTTCGGAGCTCCGCCTACGCTTAAAGTAAGCGATCAGCTCTCGGGACGCTTTTTCGACGCCTACGGACACGCCATTGACGGCGGCCCGGAGGTGGAAGGAGAAGAAAGAGAGATCGGCGGACCGTCCGTGAACCCATACAAACGCCGCCAGCCAAGCCAGCTGATTCCTACGGGCATCGCCGGAATCGACCTTAACAACACGCTCGTGTCCGGGCAGAAGATTCCTTTCTTCGCCGACCCGGACCAGCCATATAACCAGGTGATGGCAGACGTGGCGCTGCGTGCGGACGTGGACAAGATAGTGCTCGGAGGAATGGGTCTTACGAACGACGACTACCTTTTCTTCCGTCACGCATTCGAGAACGCCGGAGCGCTGGACAAGATTGTGAGCTTCGTGAACACCACCGAGGAGCCGCCTGTAGAGCGTCTTCTTATTCCTGACATGGCCCTTACCGCAGCCGAGTACTTCGCTGTAGACAAGAACGAAAAGGTACTTGTCCTGCTTACCGACATGACCCTTTACGCCGACGCGCTGAGCATCGTGTCGAACCGTATGGACCAGATTCCTTCGAAAGACTCCATGCCGGGTTCACTTTACTCAGATCTGGCCAAGATCTACGAAAAAGCGGTTCAGCTTCCGGACGGAGGTTCCATCACCATCATAGCAGTCACCACGCTCAACGACGGAGACATCACGCACGCCATCCCGGACAACACCGGTTATATCACTGAAGGTCAGCTGTATCTTCGTGCCGACACCGATTCCGGCAAGGTCATTGTGGACCCGTTCCGTTCACTTTCCCGTCTGAAACAGCTCGTTCAGGGCAAAAAGACACGCGAGGACCACTCCCAAGTGATGAACGCCGGTGTGCGCCTTTACGCCGATGCTCAGAACGCCAAGACCAAACTCGAGAACGGATTCGACCTGTCGGACTACGACCTGCGCTGTCTTGACTATGCCAAAGAATACGCCACGAGGCTTCTCAGCATAGATGTCAACATCAAGATAGACGAGATGCTCGACACAGCCTGGGAACTGTTCTCGAAACACTTCCGCCCAGAAGAGACGGGTATCAAGAAAGCACTTATCGATAAATACTGGAAAGCCTGATGGCCATAAAGTTTCAATATAACAAGACATCTCTCACACTTTTAGGAAAGCAGCTGAAAGTGCGTCAGAACGCGCTTCCTACCCTTAAGAACAAGGAGTCGGCGCTCAGAGTGAGCGTGGCCTCGGCCAAGACGGAAGCGGAAAGACTCGAAAAGGAAGTCAGCAAGGCGCTCGAAGACTATGACTATCTCGCCGCCCTGTGGAACGAATTTGAGCCAGGTCTGATACACATCACGGACGT
Source organism: Firmicutes bacterium CAG:460 (assembly GCA_963624185.1). GTDB lineage: Bacteria > Bacteroidota > Bacteroidia > Bacteroidales > UBA932 > Cryptobacteroides. The sequence goes on from CAVFNP010000004.1 coordinate 72,212, forward strand.
GAAACTGCGAAGCGTGAAGGTGGCGGGAGTGAAAATCCCCCAGCTCGACGAAATCATCTACGAGCTGAAGCCCTTCAACGCTTTCACCAAGCCGGCCTGGTATGCCGACGGAGTGCGTATTCTCAAAGACATAACACGTCTGGGAATAGAATCCGAAGTATATCAGCAGAGACGCCGCATACTGGATTTCAACCGCAAAAAGACCACACAGAAAGTCAATCTATACGAAAAAGTTCAGATCCCGGGTTATCAGGAGGCTATCCGAAAGATCAAGAGATATATGGAAGATGAAGAGAACCTTACCAAGGCTTCATCCAAGATAGTCAAGACACGACACGCAGAAGAAGAGGAGGAAAGTGAATGATAGCTAAAATGACCAAATATTCCTTCATTCTGCTTAGCACAGATAAGGAACAGTTCCTTGAAAGCCTTCAGGGAATCGGCGTGGTGGACATAACACGTTCAAGCAAGCCTATAGATGAGAAGTCCGCCAGTATTCTTGAGCAGATCTCCGCTCTTAAAAAGAAAATAGACGAGTTGGAGAAAGGCTCTGACGCCCATCTGCAGAACCTGCTTGGCCAAAAGGCCGAAAACCAAAGGCAGCTTCACGACACGCTTCCGTGGGGTGAATTTGACCGGGGCGCCATAGAATCACTCGCATCAAAAGGACTGCACATACACTTCTACACCGTACCTTCCAAGAAGTTCGACCCTTCGTGGGAGCAGGACTTCGCTCTGCAGGTAATCAGCGAGCAGGATGGGCTGACTTACTTCACCGTCGTGAATCCTGAAGGATTCCCTGTCAAGGAAATCTCCGCTCCGAAAGAAAGCGCCGCTGAGATAAAAGGCCATATAGAAAGCCTTGAACGCGAGATAAAAGATTACGAGGACAGTCTCCACGCTCAGAAAAGCGAGATTCCTTCACTGAAAGAACAGATTGACAGCTTGGGAAGAGACCTTGACAGGTACCTGGCAAGCGCAAAAGCGGACAGCGCCGCGGAGAACATGCTCTGCTGCTTTGAAGGCTTCGCTCCTGTGGAGTGCGACGCGAAAGTGAAGGCTCTGCTTGACAGCGAGTGCGTTTATTATGTCAGCGAGCAGGCCACGGTGGAAGACAACCCGCCTATCAAACTGCACAATAACCGTTTCGCGCGTATGTTCGAAGGCCTCACGGGGATGTACGGCATGCCTGTCTACAACGAGTTCGACCCTACCCCCGTTCTGTCGGTCTTCTTCATGCTCTTCTTCGCCATGTGTATGGGTGATGCCGGGTACGGCCTTATCTTGATACTTTTCGGTATAGCCGTGAACAAGAAATGGGTGAAGATAGATATGTTCAAGAACATAGGCTCTTTGATCTCTTTCCTGGGCGGAGCCACTCTGGTAGTGGGTCTGTTCCTCGGAACGGCGTTCGGAGTATCTCTGCACGAAGCATCCTGGGTGCCGGAGTCCTTCAAAAAGCTCATGATAGTAGGCAAAGTAGGCTCCTATGACATACAGATGGTGCTAGCCCTGGGAATTGGCGTATTCCATATATGCCTGGCTATGCTGATCAAGACGGCCTGCTACCTCAGGAGGTTCGGATTCAAGGAAAGCATCAGCACCTGCGGCTGGACCCTTCTCATAGTGGGCGTGATACTCACGCTGGCAGTGTCGATGTTCACAGGACTTTCGCAAGAGACCACCAAGACGGTAATCATAGCCATAGCCGCAGTGTCGGCCCTGGGAATATTCATATTCAACAAACCGGGTCGCAATCCCCTGCTCAACATAGGCTCGGGACTTTGGGACACCTACAATATGGCCACCGGACTTATGGGCGACGTGCTCAGTTACATACGTCTATACGCACTGGGGCTTGCCGGAGGCATGCTTGGCGGAGCGTTCAACGACCTGTCCATGATGGTTCTCGGCGCTCACCCTACCTGGCAATGGGTGGCAGCCATAGTGATACTGCTCTTCGGCCACGTGCTTAATCTTCTGATGTCCTGCCTCGGAGCGTTCGTGCACCCGTTGCGTCTTACATTCGTGGAGTACTTCAAGAACAGCGGATATGAAGGCAAGGGACTCAAATACAATCCATTGAAATAAATAACAATAAATAAATTCTTTAAAATGCTTAACACTATTTTAGGTTATCTCGGATTTGGCCTTATGTTCGGCCTCGCCGCAGTCGGCTCTTCAATCGGAACCACCATCGCAGGTAACGCTGCAGAAGGTGCACTCAAGAAGAACCCTGAAAAATCGTCAAGTTACATGATTCTCTCCGCCATGCCTGCGACACAGGGTCTTTACGGATTCTTGGCTTTCCTTATGTGGATGGGAACTGATTTCGCCGCAGAAGGTGCGCTTCGTTTCGGCGTGGGCATAGCAGTCGGCATCGTGCTGCTCATCTCGGCCATACGTCAGGGACAGATCTGTGCCAACGGTATCGTCGGCATCAGCCAGGGACATGACGTCCAGACCAACACCATGATCTACGCCGCCCTTCCTGAATTCTACGCCATCCTTTCGCTCGTAGCCGCTATCATGATATAGTCCGGGGCGCCAGGCAACTGCGTTTAAAAGCCGGTTCTTCATTAGAAGGGCCGGCTTTTGTTTCCACCAGCCTTTGCTTTGTATTTCTGCCAATCCGAGCAACGTTCCATGAGACACTGTTAGGATAGCTACACGTGTACAGACGGAATGCCTTCCACCTTACGATGTACCTGGAGCACCAATATGCCTCTGAATGCCCTGAGTGGCCGACAAGCGCTCCAGGTAATTTGTATTCCGAAAATACTATATATCTTTGTGACAGAGTTAATCCTGCCAGAAGTCTTCCCGTTGCCATAATTGAAACGAAAATTCCCCAGGCGATATTGGAAGAAAACGACACGACTTAGAGAATATGCACGCTATATGAGTACAGCCTTTCAAATCTCGGGACTTCCAAAGAAACTGACCATCCGCATCGAACTTATTGGCATTCAGCCTGCAATATGGCGAGAAATAGAAGTGCCCTCCAACATATCCGCCGATGAATTGGCATATGTGCTTGAGTTGGTGATGGGATGGAGCGGCAGTCATCTCCCTGCATTTATGGTTAGGAAGCAGGAATATATGTTATCCGAGGATTGTATTGACGGAATAGAAGATTTCGCCCTCCCATACGATGACATGACAGCATCTGACCTGGCATTCTTCCGTCAGCACGGAATCTGTCCTTGGTTCGCGGATGACGAGAAGAATAGTGAATACTTTGACTGATATGGACCAACCGAAATTTGAGCGCATGCTCCGCCTGATGAAGATGATGTCGGGCAATATCAATTACACCATAGACGAGCTCTCGGAGCGTCTGGAGATGTCACAGAGAACGATTTACCGCTATATCGATACGTTCAAGAGCGCAGGATTCGCCGTTACGCGAATCTACACGAACACATACAAGCTGGAGAAAGCGCCGAAAGTACTGCCCGATTTCGACCAGCTGCTATATTTTTCCGAAGAGGAGTCATACCTTATCAATTCACTCATTGACGCCCTCTCCCCTACCAATTCGCTTAAAAAGGGCATCAAGGAAAAATTGGCCGTGGTTTATAGCCAGACGTCCATTGCAGACTATGTGGACAAACGGAGCAACGCCATGCACGTACAGGAACTTACCCGCGCGGCTGAGAAGAAACTGAAAGTGGTCCTGAAAGACTACGAATCCGGAAACTCCCATACCATACGGGACCGTTTCGTGGAACCGTACGGATTCACTTCCGACTACATCGACGTGTGCGCCTTCGATCTGGAGGATAGCCGCAACAAGACTTTCAAGATTGACAGAATTGGCAGTGTGGAAGTGCTGGACAAGCCATGGACAGAAGAAAAGAGCCACCGCAGACAAAAAATGGACATCTTCCGAATGTCCGGACAGGTCATCGGCCACCTGAAATGGCAGATGACGGTGAAGGCCAAGAACCTGCTCATCGAAGAGTATCCATTGGCAGGGAAAGAAATCAAAGGTAAAGGGAACGATTGGATTCTGGACACTGACATCTGCAACTGGGCGGGCGCATGCAGATTCTACGTGGGCCTGGCCACGGAAATCAAGGTCGTCGATTCTCCGGAGTTTGAAAAATACGTTAAAGACTACGTCAATTCCTGCCTGGTGTAACATTATGTGCCCATATCTGCTGCGAGGTTCACAATGACAAAAACAGCCCTTTAAGGCGATTCCGAACCATATGCCGAGTTATGTTTTTTGACTTAGGCACCTGTATTATAATCCGGGACTATTATAGGCATTGAATTTCCTCCTTTGACAGTGTAGTGACCTCACTTATAAAAGAAATATCCATTCCTTTTTCAAGAAGTATTTTCGCTGTCTCCCGCCTGCCTTCTTCAAGCCCTTCTGCACGACCTTTTG
>CAVFNP010000005.1:0-40746 GCA_963624185.1 Firmicutes bacterium CAG:460
AGCATCTGATATTGGCACCATATTTACACTGCCAAGATAGTGCTCCATAATACAAACTGATATTTATCCCCCAAAAATTCATCAGCAGATAGCCGCAATATTTTGATTTTCAGAAAATTATTTTTTTTCTTTGTTTTCAGAATCAATCATAACTTAAAACTTTTTCCGTCCAACAAAAGCAAATTAAAATTTTACGCTAAAAGAGAGTGGATATGAAGGGATTGATTGTTTTTTCTCTGAAGAAATTAAATTATTGACAAATCACCTGATAAATGGTTCTATTACACCAATGAAACTGTCTCAATCGCTAAATAATACAGATAATTTCAAAGGGATTAAAGATAACCTTGATATTTAATTGACCGTTATGAGAAAACATATCCTCTTCATCTCAGTATTTATTATTTATTCATGTATTGAAATACAGCCTCATTATTACGTTACTAGTCTGGCAGTTAAAAACAAAACAGGATACGATATAGAAATATTTAAAGACGATGAATACTACACTACTTTTAACAATAATGACAGTTGTGAACTTTTCAGAGAAAAATGTCCCTTCGATATTGAATATATTAATTTAGAGCAAATTATTAAACAAAGCAAAAAGATATCCTTTTGGAAAATAGAAGGAGACTATTCAACCTTCCTGAAGGAATGGACGTATGACAATAGGAACGAACCAGGTAAGCAGCTTTTCAGAACATCTGACTATACTCAAAAAACAACAATTGTCGAAGTAAACATTACCGATTATCAATTTAGTCTGACAATTTACCCGGAAGACATATTATGAAAAAATTAATTTTATTATTTGCAATATTATTTCTTGTTCCCTCATGCAAAAAATCCGAATATTATATTCGGTTTTATTTCTATATAAATAACCAAACAAGTTACGATTTGGAACTTTTTAAAGATTATGAATACTACGCTACTATAAAAAAAATGAAACCTTCCAATGGCTATATTTCTGTGAAATAATAGATAACATAGAAATACAGTATTCTTTGATTAATGATCTAATAAAAAGAAATAATGCTTCTGTATCACTTTGGAAAATAAAGGATAACAATATATCTCTGGCAAAAAAATGGAGAGTTGAAGATGCAGACGAAGAAGGCAAAAGTATTTTTAGATTTTCTGATTATACTCTTACAGATATATACAAACATTATCGCCTTCATCGAGCAACCATTCATGAAGAATTCATTATCACCATCACAGACGAAGATCTGCAGAATCAGTAACGCTCCGTGCAGTCAGAATATCCAGTGCAAACAACAAAAAAAGATTTGTATTGGAATAAAAAAGAAAAATTCATATCTTTGAGGTCACGAAGAAAAATATAGAAAATAGATATGGAAATCAAGAAAACAGAAGGTGCTAACCTCGAAAACAAGAAAGTTCTCTTTGTGGAGATCGGTCTTGTAATTGCGTTGGCTCTGACCTACATTGCTTTTTCATGGACAACTACGGAAAAGCAAGCTGCGGTTCTAGATGCTGGCCCTGCGCAAACTATTGAAGAAGAGAACATTCCTGTGACAACAGAAGCTCCGCCACCACCTCCTGAGACCGCTAAGGTTCCTGTCCTTTCAGACCAGATCGATATTATCGATGATGATATTCAGGTAGAAGACAACATCTTGAATCTCGATGATAACGATGATATCGTAATAGAGATTAAAGACTATATCGAAGGCCCGGAAGAGGAGGTAATCGAAGAAGAAGAGATTCCTTATGTATTTGTAGAACAGAAGCCTGGGTTCAAGGGAGGCGACGCCAATGCTTTCTCTAAATGGGTGGCATCGAAACTGGTTTATCCTGAAATCGCTAAGGAAAACGGCGTTCAAGGACGAGTCATGATCTCCTTCACCATCAAAGCTGACGGATCAGTAGCTAACGTAAAAGTAACACGTAGCCTTGACCCTGCACTTGACAAAGAGGCTGTCAGAGTAGTTTCATCATCACCTAAATGGACTCCTGGTAAACAGAGAGACCGTGCGGTAAATGTAACTTATTCTCTTCCTGTTATCTTCCAATTGAGATAATTATTTAAACACATATCACTAAAGCCCGTCCTTAGCCGGATGGGCTTTTTTAAATGAATTTATGCAAGAAGAAATCATCGAAACAGCGGTTTTTGTTGGAATAATCCGTCCAAACGACGAAGAAAAGAAAGTTAAAGAATATCTGGACGAACTTCAATTCCTCTCTGAAACAGCCGGCGTTAAAGGAGACAAACATTTTATCCAAAGACTGGAAAAACCTGACAATGCAACCTATATCAGAAGCGGAAAACTTGAAGAAATAGCTTTATACTGTGAAGAAAACAGCATAGGATATGTTATTTTCGATGACGAACTTACAGGAATGCAGCAGAGAAATATTGAAAAAATAATAAAAACCTCTGCTGTAATAGACCGGACAAGCCTTATACTGGAAATATTTGCCCAAAGAGCCAAAACCTCCTATGCCAAGATGCAGGTAGAATTGGCAAGATATAACTATATGCTGCCGCGACTGGCAGGAATGTGGACTCACCTTGAGAGGCAGAGAGGTGGCCGAGGAACCAGAGGCGGTATGGGTGAAACTCAGATAGAGGTGGACCGAAGAATAGTAAAAGAAAAAATAACCCGCCTTAAAGAGCAATTGAAGAAGGTAGATAAGCAGATGTCCACCCAGAGGAGCAATCGCGGTAATATGGTACGTTTAGCCCTCGTAGGATATACTAACGTGGGTAAATCCACACTTATGAATCTGCTTGCAAAATCCGATGTTTTCGCGGAGAACAAACTGTTCGCCACACTTGATACCACAGTACGAAAAGTAGTGATTGAAAATGTTCCTTTCCTCCTGAGCGATACTGTCGGATTCATACGTAAACTTCCAACCCAGCTTATAGAAGCCTTCAAAAGCACGCTCGATGAAGTCAGAGAGGCAGATATTCTTCTTCACGTGGTAGACATCTGCGCTCCGGACTTCGAAGAACAAATGAAAATAGTCGAAAAAACACTTTCTGACATAGGAGCGTCAGATAAACCTACTTACGTTATATTCAACAAGATAGATGAATATACGTACGAACCTTACGACGAATTTTCACTCGAACCTAAAAGCAAACAGAACCGTACTCTGGATGAACTGAAAAACAGCTGGATAGCGGACGAAAAATCTCCGTGTATCTTCATCTCTGCGAAGAATAAAATAAACATAGAAAAACTCCGCAACGATATCTATAAGATGGTTGCGGAGATTCATGCGGGGCGTTACCCCTTCAATAATTTCTTATGGTAAGTCTTACTCGGAGAATTTCGCTTTAAGGAATTCTCTGTTAAGCCTTGCTATATGAGATACTGTTATGCCCTTTGGACATTCAAGTTCACAGGCACGTGTATTGGTACAGTTACCGAAACCGAGTTCGTCCATTTTCGCAACCATAGCTCTTGCCCTCTTCTTGGCTTCAGGACGTCCCTGAGGAAGAAGAGCGAGCGAGCTGACTCTCGCAGCCACGAAAAGCATAGCAGAACCATTCTTACACGTAGCCACACAAGCTCCGCAACCTACACAAGCAGCTGCATCCATACTCTCTTCCGCCTTATCGTGAGGTATAAGAAGAGTGTTTGCATCCTGAGCTGAACCTGTATTTACAGATACGAAGCCGCCGGCCTGAAGTATCTTATCGAATGCCCTGCGATCTACTACAAGGTCTTTGATTACAGGGAATACCGCACTTCTGAAAGGCTCCACCGTAATTGTAGCGCCATCCTTGAAATGACGCATGAACAATTGGCAAGTAGTGTTATGATCATCAGGTCCGTGAGCACGTCCGTCTATATAGAGTGAACATGCACCACATATACCCTCGCGGCAATCGTGATCGAAAGAAACAGGACCGCTACTCTGGCATCCCCTCTCTACAGCCACTGGATCGTTACCTTCCCTAATAAGCTGTTCATTAAGGATATCAAGCATCTCAAGAAAAGAAGCGTCCTCCTCTATACCTGAAATATGATATGTCTCGAAATGTCCTTTAGCTTTAGCGTTCTTCTGACGCCATATTTTAAGATTGAATTCCATTTCCTTAGTCTTTGTAATTTCTTGTTTTCACTTCTATAAACTCGTAATTGAGAGGTTCCTGATGACGAACAGGCTCTTTGCCTTCTCCAACATACTCCCAAGCGGCAACATGCATGAAGTTCTTGTCGTCACGCTTTGCTTCACCCTCTTCTGTCTGACTCTCTACACGGAAATGACCGCCACAAGACTCTTTCCTTTCCAATGCATCGCGAGCCATAAGTTTTCCTATCTCAAAGAAATCTTCAAGACGGAGAGCCTTCTCAAGTTCCTGATTGAACTCGAACTGACTGCCGGTAACCTTTACTGTCTTATAGAATTTCTTCTGGAGTTCTTCAATCTTACTGATGGCTGTCTTAAGACCCTGCTCATCACGAGCCATACCTACATACTCCCACATAATATGGCCAAGTTCCTTATGTATAGCATCTACAGGCTCTGTTCCCTTAATGGCGAACAGATTATCGATTCTCTTCTGCACAGCCTTTTCAGCCTCCAGGAACTCTGGGGTATTCACATCTGTCTTAGGCTCCGCGAACTTCTTGGAGAGATAATCCCCTATCGTTACAGGCAATATGAAGTAACCGTCTGCCAATCCCTGCATAAGAGCTGAAGCACCGAGACGGTTTCCACCGTGATCCGAGAAGTTAGCCTCACCTATAGCGTAAAGACCTGGAATAGTGGTCTGAAGGTCATAATCAACCCAGATACCACCCATAGTATAGTGGATAGCAGGATAAATCATCATAGGCTCCTCCCAAGGAGAAGTAGCCGTAATCTTCTCGTACATATCGAAAAGGTTACCGTAACGCTCTGCCACTTTCTTATGTCCCAGACGAGCTATCGCGTCAGAGAAATCAAGGAACACGGCCTTACCTGTCTCGTTTACACCATAACCGGCATCGCATCTTTCCTTTGCGGCACGTGAAGCCACATCACGAGGTACCAGGTTACCGAAAGCAGGATAACGGCGCTCGAGATAATAATCCCTGTCCTCCGCAGGTATCTGTGAAGGCTTTATCTCGTGCTTGCGGAGTTTCTCTACATCCTCTTTCTTCTTAGGAACCCATATGCGTCCATCGTTACGCAGAGATTCTGACATGAGAGTCAGTTTGCACTGCTGTTCTCCATGAACCGGAATACAGGTAGGGTGTATCTGGGCGAAACAAGGGTTTGCGAAATATGCGCCCTTCTTCCAGCACTGAACGGCTGCTGAACCGTTACTGTTCATAGCATTGGTAGAAAGGAAATATGTATTACCGTAACCACCGGTAGCGATAACTACGGCGTGAGCACCGAACCTCTCTATCTGTCCTGTAACGAGATTACGTGCTATGATACCCTTAGCCTCCCCTTTTACGAGCACCAGATCAAGCATCTCATAACGAGGATAGCTTGTCACTGTTCCGGCTGCTATCTGACGGTTAAGCGCTGCATAAGCACCCAGAAGGAGCTGCTGACCGGTTTGGCCCCTCGCATAGAAAGTACGACTTACCTGTACACCGCCGAAAGAACGGTTAGAAAGATATCCGCCATATTCACGGGCGAAAGGAACTCCCTGAGCTGCGCACTGATCTATAATGGCAGCACTGACCTCTGCAAGACGATAAACATTAGCCTCGCGTGAACGGTAGTCACCACCCTTTATTGTGTCATAAAACAGACGATAAATGGAATCGTTATCGTTCTGATAATTCTTGGCAGCATTAATACCTCCCTGAGCGGCAATAGAGTGCGCACGACGAGGAGAATCACTGATACAGAACACTTTGACATTATATCCAAGTTCTCCGAGCGTAGCAGCTGCAGATGCGCCGCCAAGACCGGTTCCCACTACGATAATGTCAAGTTTCCTTTTATTATTAGGGCTGACAAGATGGATTTCTGACTTATGCTTGGTCCATTTTTCGGCCAATGGTCCGTCAGGAATTTTAGAAATGAGTTTATCTGCCATTTTTATAATAAGTTAGTATTGATTTCAATCAAAAAGAGAATTTTCTTCTCTGCCTACATTTTTAATTCCCAGGTGCTGATACGCCAAATCAGTAGCGATTCTTCCCCTCTGCGTACGCACAATAAATCCCTCCTTTATAAGGAAAGGTTCATACACCTCTTCGAAGGTACCCTGGTCCTCCCCTATCGCCGTTGCTATGGTATTGGCACCGACAGGACCACCCTTGAAATTATTGATGATAGTGCTGAGTATCTTGTTATCTATAGCATCCAGACCACGTGTATCTATCTTGAGCTTATCCAGAGCATATCTGGATATTTTCAAATCTATCTTTCCGTCGCCCATAACCTGTGCGAAATCCCTTACCCGTCGAAGAAGGGAATTCGCGATACGGGGAGTACCACGGCTTCTCATCGCTATCTCCCCAGCCGCCTCATCTTCTATCTCCACATTCAATATACCGGCACTTCTTTTTACTATACGAGCCAAATCACGGATATCGTAATACTCTAAAGGACAAGTAATTCCAAACCTGGCACGAAGAGGGGCTGTCAGCAGACCGCTGCGCGTGGTGGCGCCCACAAGAGTGAACGGATTAAGAGAAATCCTGACGGACCTGGCTCCGGGCCCCTTGTCTATCATTATATCTATGACAAAATCCTCCATGGCGGAATAAAGATACTCCTCCACTTCAGGACTAAGTCTGTGAATCTCATCTATAAAAAGAACATCTCCCGACTCAAGGGAAGTCAGAAGCCCCGCCAGATCCCCGGGCTTGTCAAGAACAGGGCCGGAAGTTATCTTGAGATTACTTCCCATTTCATTGGCAATTATATGTGCCAATGTAGTCTTACCCAATCCTGGAGGTCCATGGAAAAGCGTATGGTCCAGAGATTCTCCTCTTAACTTTGCAGCCTGAATATAAATATGTAAATTTGATACGATTTCCCTCTGGCCTGTAAAATCTTCCAGACCCTGAGGACGAATAATTCCGTCCAAATCTTTATCTTTGTTCTCGACTGCGTTATGAGGGTTAAATTCGGACATTTTCCACCGCTCTAAAAAAATCATACAAATATAAGTTATTTAATTTAATTTTTTTGATGTTTTTATTACGCCTGTGGAAATGTGGATAAGTCAAAATCCATATTGAATTTCAAAACTTTAAACGAGCCGTAACTTTTAATATCTTGTGGAAACAGGTGTATTTTGTATGTTGAAAACTTTCCGGATAAATTTATCCACATTGAAATCCACAGGTTTTCCACAGACTTATCAACATGGAAATGACGATAGACGGGAAAGCAAGTAACCTGCTTAAAGAAAAACTCGAATCTGCAGATAAGGAATTGTTCTGCAAATCATTGTTTTTTTCTGCCAAATGGGCTGTATTGAGCAATGTAGCCGCAAAGGGACTTCATCTGATAGTACTTCCTGACCAGGAAAGTGCTGAATATTGCGCTTCTGATCTGTATAATATGACGGAAGGCGACAGAGTATTCTTTCTTCCGGGAACGGGACAGGGAGTGGAAAAGAGTAACTACAAATCCACTTTGAATGTTCAGCGTACTACCGCGGTTCAAAGCATTATAAGTCATAAGAAAGAAGATGGGCCGGTCTTTATAGTGACATATCCTTCTGCCCTCAATGAATCAATACCTCTTGAAAGTCAGATAAAAAAGTCTGATTACCAGCTTAAAAAGGGAGAAGAGATATCTTTCGACGCGATTATAGAAATACTTGGGCGGAGCGGTTTCGAGAGGGTGGATTTCGTTTCGTTGCCCGGGCAGTTTGCCATAAGAGGAAGCATAATAGATTTTTTCTCTTACTCTAACAATGAAGCTTACAGAGTATCTTTTTGGGGAGATGAGATAGAAAAGATAAATGTTTTTGACTGTAATACACAGCTTTCAAAGGCGGAATGTGACCAGGCGCGTATAACATCTTCCGTAGAGTGTTCAGAAAAGGATGGTTCTCAGAACATAGTGGAGATTCTGCCTTCAGAAAGCGTCATATGGTTCGATTCTTTCGATATGTATAAGGACGAAGAGTTCCTGTCTTTCTGCGCCGGGAAAAAAAGAGTTTATCTGGAAGTTCCTCTGGAAAGGCAGAATGAAGTTTCCCCTATTGAATTCCATATAACTCCCCAACCTGTATTCAACAAGAATTTCGAATTTCTGACTTCCGATATCAGGTCCCGTCTCGAAGGAGGCTATAAAGTATACATATACGGCGAGAAAAAATCCCAGTGTGACAGGATAGTAAAGATTCTGGAAGAGGAACTTTGCCCGCTTCCGGAATTTGTAGTGGGGAAAAACATTCACGCCGGATTCGTGGATAATGCTGACAAAATCTGTTGTTATTCGGATCATGAAATTTTCGACAGGTTTCAAAGAGTTAACCTGAGAAAGACGGTTGAGAAAACGGAACAGCTTACCATCAATGATATAGCGTCATTCAATGTGGGAGACTACATAGTTCATATAGACCACGGCATAGGAATATTCGGCGGACTTGTGCGCATCAAGGACGATATGGGCCGTTATAAAGAAGTGGTGAAGCTTATATATAAAGACGGTGATGTGGTATTCGTCTCTGTTCACGGACTGCACAAGATATCACGCTACAGAAGCAAGGACGACCAGCCTCCGAAGATAAATAAGCTTGGCTCAAAGACATGGACAGCCCTTAAGGCCAATACCAAAAAGAAGGTCAAGGATATAGCCAAAGATCTGATAAGGCTTTATGCCAAGCGCAGAGCCTCCAAGGGTTTTGCCTTCTCAGCCGATTCATATCTTCAGGACGAATTGGAATCTTCCTTTATGTATGAGGATACTCCTGATCAGGAAGAGGCTACAAAGGCCGTAAAGAGAGATATGGAGGATACTCCACCTATGGATCGTCTCATATGCGGGGATGTTGGCTTCGGAAAAACTGAAGTGGCCATACGTGCCGCTTTCAAAGCTGTTGCGGATGGAAAGCAGGTGGCGGTGCTGGTACCTACGACCATATTGGCATTACAGCACTATAATACCTTCTCACAGCGACTGAAATCATTTCCGTGCAAGGTGGATTATGTCAGCAGATTGCGCACGGCGTCTCAAATATCGCAGATAAAGAAGGATCTTAAGGATGGCACTATAGATATTCTGATAGGTACGCATAAGATTCTTTCGAGCGAATTTGAATTCAAGGACCTGGGTCTTCTGATAATAGACGAAGAGCAAAAATTCGGCGTTTCGGCCAAGGAAAAACTGCGTCAGATGCAGGCCGGAATAGATACGCTTACACTTACCGCTACGCCTATCCCGAGAACTTTGCAGTTTTCTCTTCTCGGTGCCAGGGATTTGAGCATAATATCGACACCTCCGCCTAACAGAATTCCGGTACAGACAGAGATTATCCTCTTTGAAGAAAAGGAGATACACTCTATAATAGAATACGAACTCAAACGCTCGGGCCAAGTTTTCTTCCTTCATAACAAGGTGGAGGAACTTCCTGCCATAGAAGAGATACTGAAAAGGATAGTCCCGGATATGCGGATTTGTGTTGCGCACGGACAGATGCCTGCAAAAGAAATTGAAGATAAGATACTTGGTTTTATAAACGGGGAATATGACCTGCTTTTGTGTACTACCATCATAGAGAATGGTCTTGATGTTCCTAATGCCAATACCATATTGATAAACCAGGCACAAAACATAGGATTGAGCGATCTGCATCAGCTCAGAGGCCGAGTCGGAAGAAGCAATAAGAAGGCATTCTGTTATCTGATAGTGCCGCCATTGGCTTCTGTCAGTGACGATGCGCGGAAGAGGCTCAAGGCCATAGAGGAGTTTTCTGATCTTGGAAGCGGATTCAATATCGCCATGCAGGATCTGGATATTCGTGGAGCCGGTAATCTGCTGGGTGCGGAACAGAGCGGATTCATTACCGATATGGGATATGAGACTTATCAAAAGATTCTCGCTGAGGCTATGGAGGAACTGGGCGTGGAGGTAGGAACGGTAATTTCTCCTGTAAAGCGTAAATATGTTTCCGATTGTACCATAGAAACTGACCAGCAGGCTCTTATTCCGGATGATTATCTGGATATAACCGCAGAAAAGATGCGCCTTTACAAGCAACTTGATTCTCTCACTTCTGAAAAGGAAATCGACAGACTTCAATCTCAGATGGAAGACAGGTTCGGAAGTTTTCCTCAGCAGGTTGAGAATCTTTTCAATGTGGTTAAAATAAGGAATATAGGCCAAAGTCTGGGCTTTGAAAAAATCATTATAAAGAACGGTATGCTCATATGTTTTTTCGCATCTGCTCCGCTCAACGATTATTTTACATCAGATACTTTTGCCTCATTGCTCGAGAAGATAAACAATTCTTCTTTTACGCTGAAACAGACGGAAGGAAGACTGAAAATAATTACTCGGGGAATAGATTCGACTGGAAGCGCATTGCAGACTTTGAAGAAATTGCAATAATTTCTTAAATTTGTAGGCTTTTTGAAGAAAAATATGTCTAATCTGTTGATAGAGATGGGAAATACGGCGCTTAAAGCCGTCTGGGCCGAGGGAGAAACCCTTGGCAAGACCATTCGATACCAGGGAGAAAAGACTATTGAATTCATTCAGCACATAACAGAAAAGCAGAAACCTTCTGTTCTTGTATTGGCCTCAGTGAGAGATATTTCGCTTCAAGATGAGGATACCTTAAAGGGTTTATGTAATCAGCTTGTTCTCATAGACAAACGTCACCCTGCCATTCTGCGGGCGTACGGCCTGCCTGATTATCTGTCTGCGGACAGGGCAGCGTCCATACTTGCCACCAGAAAACTTTTTCAGGGGCGGGAATGTGTCATATTCGATTTCGGGACAATACTTTCTGTAGATTTTATCGATTCTCTAGGGGGATATCTGGGCGGAAACGTTTCACTTGGATGCAGAACCAGATTCAAGGCATTGAACAGGTATGCCAAGAATCTTCCTTTGGTCAATACCCCCAAAGATGTGGTGCCGAAAGGCAATACGCTTACCTCCAGCATAGAATCCGGCGTAATATTAGGCATAAAGTTTGAGGTTGATGCCTATATAGCCTCCGCCCCGCAAAGCGTGGTGATATTTACAGGAGGCGACGCTAATTTGTTCGTGCGTCATACCCAGAACTCGGTTTTTGTAGTCAATAACCTGGTGCTGATGGGTTTGGCCGTTATTTCACTTGATTATGAAAAAAATTGGAATTCATAAACTGATATTCGCAGCACTTTTCTGTTTTCTTCCATTGATGACGGTAAGGGCCGATGACAATGGGGCATATTCAGCATATGCTCCCTACTCGATTTTTGGAGTCGGGGACATATTCAACGGCTCCACGGCATATAACGCCACTATGGGCGGTGTGGGAATAGCTTCGAGAAACAAC
The DNA here is from genome assembly GCA_963624185.1 of Firmicutes bacterium CAG:460. Taxonomy (GTDB): domain Bacteria; phylum Bacteroidota; class Bacteroidia; order Bacteroidales; family UBA932; genus Cryptobacteroides. Next base: position 11,447 of record CAVFNP010000005.1, read on the forward strand.
AGATATCTGAATTCCCTTAATCCGGCCGCCGTCACTGCCAGGGATTCTTTGGCATTCATGTCGGATTTTTCCATATATCAGAACAACAAGGTTATAAGACAAGGCAGTGCGACTTCTGCGAATAACCTGTTTAATATCAATGATTTCATAATATCGTTCCCGCTTTTTAACCATACGGCCATGATGGTTGGAATAAAGCCGTACAGCGCCACCGGTTACAATTTCAGTTTTTATGAATCTAATCCGCAGGTTCTCGCCGAGATAGGGAATGTGAAACATAGTTACAGCGGACAGGGCAGTATGTATCAGCTGTTCGCAGCAGGGGGAATCAATCTTTTCAAGAATCTCAACTTGGGTGTCGAGTATATCCACTATATAGGAAACTTTGACAAAACCTATACTCAAACGCACAGTGATGCCGCAGCCCTGAGCATTGAAAACTCTTCGGAGATGATTCTGTCGGCCAATACGGCCAAATTCGGACTTCAGTATGAATTGGCACCGACAAATAAGTTGAAAATCGTATTTGGCGCCACATATAAATTGAATGCCAGACTCAACGGTTTTATCAACAGTTCTTTGACAAGCGGTCAGACAAGCATATCATCTACTGCGGACACATTGGCCAATTTCTCTTCGCCTTTAAGGCTCGCAGATGAAATGGGTGTGGGCGTAGCGATGGTATACAATAAGAAATTCCGCGCGGAATTTGATTATACACGTTCCGACTGGAGCCATAGCGGTTTCGAAGGACAGAAGGGATTCTCTGTCAACGGAACGCTGGGAAGCCCCATCTTTACGTCAGGAGCGGCGCAGAGTTTCAGATTCGGTATGGAATATATCCCGAGACCGAACGATGTCAGGTATTACCATAATATCATAGCGTATAGGGCGGGCGCTTATTTTACCCGTGATTATTACAGCGTGAACGGCAATCCGGTTTATGCCAGGGGCTTGACAATAGGTGTCACACTTCCTATATTCCAATGGTACAATGGTTTGACATTAGGTTTCGAGGTAGGGCAGAGGGGCTCGCTCAAGAATAATATGATTCTTGAAACCTATGCCAATTTCTCCATTGGCCTGAATCTGTTTGATATCTGGTTTCAGCAATATCGTTATGAATAAAAACAAATAACACAATATGAAAAAATCAATTCTTATAATTGCGACAATCGTAATGGCCTTGAGTTCAACAAGTCTTTTTGCTCAAGGAAAGTATGGCGCGGATAGCGCGAATTGTATCAAGTATCTTTCTTTTTACAAGGAGTACTTCAAACAGAAAAGTTATGATGAGGCTATCCCTAACTGGAGAGAGGCTTTCAAACGCTGTCCTGCCACTGCCAATCAGAACATGCTTGTAGACGGTACGGTTCTTATGAGAAGACTTATTTCCAAGAATTCGAAGAATCCGGTATATAAGGCCAAGCTTGTGGATTCACTTATGATGATTCACGATGCACGTATCGCCAATTATCCGAGATATGCAGTAGTGGCTCGCAACAATAAGGGACTTGACCTGGCCAATTATGTTCAGAACGACCCGGAGCGCCTTTACAAGGAGTTCAAGGAGATTATCGATGCCAATCAGGCAAAGACCAAGGCTACGATTTTCCTTTTCTACTTCAATGCTGCAGTAGAACTTTATAAGGACGCGTCAATCAGCGAAGAGGAGATAATAGGCGTATATGAGGATTGTGTAGAGATGCTCCCTAATCTTGAGGTCAAGACTGAAGATGACCAGAAGATGGTAGATGACATCAAAAACAATATAGAAGAGCTCTTCGCATCCAACAATATTGCCGATTGTGATAAGCTTATAGAGTTGTATACTCCTAAGTTCGACGCAGATCCTGAAAATACTGAACTTGCATCCAAGATTGTAAGGCTTATGTCGGCTGCGGACGGATGTACAAACAATAAGCTGTTTATCTCGGCAGCGACAAGTCTTTATAAGAATAACCCAAGCCATGCATTGGCACACACTCTTTATCAGCTTTATTCTTCAACAGGCAATTCTTCTACTGCCATCAAGTATCTTCAGGAGGCTATTGACAGGGAGGATTCTGATGCGGCTCAAGACGCTGAGTATCAGTATGAATTGGCTGTGTATAACTATAAATGCGGCAACAACCTTGCTGCGGCGCGTGCGGCGAGCAGTGTAATTCCTAACGCAAAGGATGGCGAGATGAAGGGAAAGACCTATCTGCTTTTGGGAACCATTTGGGGTGCGGTACATTGCGATGGCAACGATATCGCCAAGCGTGCTCCTTATTGGGTGGCCGTGGACTATTTCGAGAGGGCTAAGGCAGCAGATCCTTCTTTGGCTGCAGAAGCAAACAAGAGGATTGCAGAGTATAGCAAGTACTATCCTCTTACAGCGGATGCCTTCATGTACGGGGTAAGCAAGGGTGAGTCTTACGAGGTGAACTGTGGAGGTTTCCGTGCCGTGACAACTGTCAGAACACAGGACTAGGAAGGTGAAAAGAAGAATATCAGTCATATTGCGGATTGCAACCGTCGGTGCGGTTGCAATCTCTTTGTTTGACGGGTGTTCCTCACATCTTAAGGAAGCGGATGCAATAAATCTTTCGCAGACGCCTGTTCAGGTGGTCTATGATATGTTCGCCGTCCAGACAAAGAACGGAGTGATACTTCAAAGGATGGAGGCTGAACAGATGTTGCGGTTTTCTTCAGATTCTCTTGATTATGAGACTTTCCCCAAAGGCCTTTATGTATATGCCTATACGGAGGACGGATTGTTGGAGACATATATCCGTTCAGATGAGGCCAAACATATCAACGAGGGGAAGATGTCGAAATCGGAACTTTGGGAAGCTTATGGCAATGTAGTCATCAGCAATGTCATAAAGAATGAGACTATGGAAACGGACACCATATACTGGAACAGGGAAAAGGCGGAAATTTATACTGATTGTTACGTCAAGCTTTATTCTCCGCAGGGACTTATGCAGGGAAGGGGTATGCGTTCTGACGACAGAGCCAGAAATGCGACCCTGCTATCTGTTTTCGACAGTTTCGGAATCACTCAGCAGGACAGCACGACTGTAGCTATAGATACCGTGAACTTTATAGGACCGTTGCTCAAATGATTAAATTTTATTAACTTCGCAACCCTATTGTTGAATATTTGAGTTTTCGCCTGGCGGAAATTGAAAAGTAAATTAAAATTTTAAAAATTATATGGCAGTACTTCAAAAAATGCGCGATAAATTCGGTGTCGCTATTTCAGTGATCATCGCGCTTTCTCTTCTGTACTTTATTGCACCTATGGATGACATTATGAGGATGTTTGACAAGCCTCAGAACGTGGGAGAAATTGCAGGTACAGGGATTACCTACGAGGATTATAAGGCGGAAGTCGACAAATTTTCCAAGATTAACGAAATTACCACAGGTTCATCTGTACAGAATGAGCAGGCACAGCAGCAGATACGTAACGCCGCTTGGCAGTCTCTTCTGGATCGTTATATGTTCTTCAAGAACTGTGAGAATGCTGGTATCCGTGTCAGCGATGCGGAGGTGGCAGATCTTTTTGCCGGAGAACACGTAAGCCCGGCCATCTCTCAGAACCCTATGTTCGCAGATGAAAGCGGTGCATTTTCCGCTGCTCGCGTGAGAGAGATAAATACCCTCGCACAGACTGATCCGACAGTCAAGATTTACTGGGATTATCTTAAAAACAGTGTGCGTACAGGCCAATTCTACAGCAAATACGCCGCTCTTTTTACAAACAGCTGTGTCCTTACTCCCTCACAGCAGGAAGAACTCGTGTTTGAAGGCAATCTTACTGCAGATATTCAGCTGGTAAGCGTTCCTTATGGATTTGAACGTGATTCGACTGTAAATGTTTCGAAGAGCGAGATAAGGGCATATTATGATGCTCACAAGAAGGATTACAAGCAGGTGGCTAACCGTGACGTCGAGTATGTAGTGTTCGAGGTTAAACCTTCTCAGGATGATATCGCAGCAGCCGCAAGCTCAGTGGAGAGCGTGATAGATGAATTTGCATCTACAGACAACGTAAAGAGTTTCCTTCTCAAATATTCAGACAGACCTTATTCTGAGTACTGGTATCGTAAGGGTGAGCTCAATACTGTAAGTTCAGATGTTGACAACTTCGTATTCTCTACTTCAGGCAAGGGCGTTTCCAAGGTATTCAAAAACGGCAATACATATTATGCCGCACGTGTTCTCAAGAGCGCCAATGTTCCTGATTCCGTATATGTAAAACATATTCTGCTTCAGGGTGCTGACGCTCAGAGAAAAGCCGACAGCCTCTGCAACGTGGTGTCGCGTCGTCCGTCTGCATTCGCTTCACTTGTCAGTGAGTATTCTGCAGACAAGAATTCTCAGGCTGACGGTGTACTTGGCAACATAGGTTGGATGACACAGACTTATATGATTCCCGGACTCGAGAGCGTGATAACTGCTCAGGTTAACAAGCCGTATGTTGTAAAAAGCCAGTACGGTACACACGTGGTGGTGGTTACCAAAACTACCAAGGCATTGGCTAAGAAGCAGGTGGCCATACTTGAGAAGAGCGCTGTAGCAAGCAAGGATACATACAGCTCATATTACGCACAGGCAAATAACTTCTCAGTCATTGCAGGCAAGACCTACGAAGGATATAAGAAGGCAGTGGATTCGCTTTCAGTATATTCACACGTTCAGAACAGCGTTCTTGAAAGTACAGATACTTATGGCTCCATCGATCACGCGAAGGAAGTTACCCGTTGGGTGTTCGATGCGAAGAAAGGTAAGACTTCAGGAATCATAACGGTGGACAACAAGTATTTCTTCGTAGCTACTGTTAAAGAAGTACGTAAATCAGGTTATCGCTCACTTGCAGAGCTTACTCCTATGATTGAAAATGTACTTTACACTGAGAAGCGTAATGCCAACAAGTGTGCACAGGTAGCTTCTCAGATAGCTGGTCTTTCGTCTATCGACGAGATTGCCAAGACTCTTTCTGTTGAGCCTACATCGCGCAAGGATATTTCCTTCTCACCTATGAGTGCACCTGTTGTGGAGCCGGCTGTTTTAGGTGCCATACTTAAGACACAGATCGGAACCGTCAGCGGAGCTATTCAGGGAACACGCGGAATTTATGTAGTAAAAGTCGATAATAAAGTTAACGGCAGTTTCTACACAGAAGACGACGCCAAGCGTTTCACCACACAGAAGACGCAGTATAGCTCTCAGCTTATCTTACCGGTAATGCAGGATGCTGCAGATGTAGTGGACGAAAGGGCAAGATACTTTTAATAGCACTATATGAAACAAAAGATCAATGATAAGTTCCTTTCTCTCTTTGGAGAGGGAGGGGCTTTTTTTGCAAGCGCAGGCCGTATTAACCTGATAGGTGAACATACGGATTATAATGGTGGTTTTGTGTTCCCTGGAGCTATAGACAAGGGAATAATGGCCAAGATTAAACTGAACGGAACCGATAAGGTCAACGTTTATTCTCTTGATTATAATGAGATGGCAGAATTTGCCATAGGTAGCGACACAGACGCTCCTTCGCAGGCTTGGGCGCGCTACATCTTCGGAGTGTGCCGCGAGACAGCCAAAAGAGGTGGCAAGGTCGGAGGATTCAATGCCGTTTTCGCAGGCGATGTTCCTCTCGGAGCCGGTCTTTCCAGCTCAGCCGCTCTTGAAAGCTGCTTTGCCTATGCTTTGGAGTCGCTTTTCCATAATGGACTGGACAAATTCTCTCTTGCACAGATAGGGCAGAGCACCGAGCATAACTATTGCGGTGTGAACTGCGGTATAATGGATCAGTTCGCTTCCTGCTTCGGTAAGGCCGGATGTCTTATAAGACTTAACTGTAAGACTCTGGAATACAAATATTTCCCATTTGACCCGGAAGCTCATGGTTATCGTCTGGTGCTTGTGGATTCTTGCGTAAAGCATGAATTGGCATCATCTGCCTATAACGACAGACGCGCTTCTTGTGAAAGGGCCGCCAAGGCCATAGCGAAGAACCACCCGGAAGTGGAATTCCTTTCAGATGCTAACCGCCTTTGGTTGGAAGATGTAAGAGGGGAGATTTCTCAGGAAGATTACCTTCGTGCAGAGTATGTCATCGGCGAACTACAGAGAGTTCTGGACGTGTGTGATGCACTCGAAAGGGAGGATTATCTCACCGTAGGGGAGATGATGTATCAGACTCATTTCGGGCTCAGCCGTCTGTATGAGGTAAGCTGCGAGGAGCTTGACTTCCTCAATGCCCTCGCACGCAGGGAAGGCGTAACAGGATCGCGCGTCATGGGCGGAGGATTCGGCGGATGCACCATCAACCTTGTGAAGAAAGAACTCTATGATGGGTTCATCGCTGTGGCAAAAAAGGAATTCACCGCCAAGTTCGGTCACGAGCCTAAGGTTTATGACGTCGTGATTTCAGACGGCGCCCGTCAACTTTAGTCATTAAAATATATCACTATTGGGTAGTGATCGCTCAGGCCTCCGAGATATCGGGGGCCTGAATACGTTCTGAGGGGCTTGGTGCCTCCGTAGCCTTTGTCCTTCTCGCTTAGAATGTCCAGATCCGCTATTTTGACACGGATTCCCGTGGTGTCGGTGGCAAGGCACCTGTCTATCTTCTCCCAGCGTCCCTGGAATTTGATGCTTCCCGTTTTTTGCGGGCTTGTTATTTCGTAAAGGTGTTCGAGTGCATCACTCTCGCGCTTCTCTTCGTTAAAGTCGCCCATAACGATAAGCCTCTTCCGGCAGGTGGCGGCTATGGAGTCTATCATATACATGGCTCTATCGCGTTTTTTCTGTGCTTCGGTGGAACCGCCTCTTTTGGATGGCAGATGGCAGACCAGAACGGAGAAATCCTCGAAATTCACCAGAAGCATGTCTCTTGTCGGAAGCACTTTTCCGTCCAGGGTCAGATGAATGGCCTTCTTGTTTATAGGCGTGCAGTCCCTATAGAGAAGCGCACAGTCTATTCCTCTGGGGTCGGGCGATTCGAAATGGATGAAGCGGTAATGATAGGGGTAAAGCACGCTGCTTCCAGTTATCGCTTTAAGCGTGGCAGGAGAGTCTATTTCTGCCAATCCTACCAGCTGCGGCGGTGTTCCCGTGCTGTCGGACAGACTAAGAATCACTTTGCCTATGCCGCGGGCCTTAGCATAGAATCTGCTTGCCGTCCAATTCTTTGAACTGATAGTGGAGGTCTGTCTGTAATCGAAGAAATTCTCTACATTCCAGAACACAATGACCCCTGAAATTAGAAGTTTAAGGTGAAGTCTCATAGTTTATGTGTTACATAAGTTTTGTACTTACTAATATGAGGATTATTTGCTAAATTTGCACGAATTTTTCGAGAAAAAGTTATGTCTTTAAAATGCGGTATAGTAGGACTGCCTAATGTCGGCAAATCCACTCTTTTCAATTGCATCAGTTCAGGAAAAGCACAGAGTGCCAATTTCCCTTTTTGTACGATAGAGCCTAACCTGGGCTCAACCAATGTGCCGGACAAGCGTCTTGAGGTGCTCAGTGATATCTGTCACCCGCAGCGTACCATCCCAGCCACGGTGGATATCGTGGATATCGCAGGTTTGGTGAAAGGCGCAAGCCATGGAGAGGGACTTGGCAACCAGTTTCTGGCCAATATCCGCGAGTGCGACGCCATATTGCATGTGCTTCGCTGCTTTGATGACGGAAATGTGGTGCATGTGGACGGTTCCGTGGATCCGGTGCGGGATAAGGAGGTGGTGGATACCGAGTTGCAGATTAAGGACCTTGAGACGGTGGAGGCTCGATTGGCCAAAACTGAAAAGGCGGGGAAGGCCGGGGATAAGGAGGCGGCCAAATTGGCGGCGCTTCTGACCCGTTACCGTGATGCTCTTCTGCAGGGCCGCTCTTGCCGCAGCGTGGCTCTCAATAATGAAGAAGAGGTTCAGATGGCCCGTGACCTGTTTCTGCTTACGAACAAGCCTGTGATGTACGTGTGCAATGTCGATGATGCTTCTGCCGTTAAGGGGAATAAATATGTGGAGGCGGTAAAAGAGGCGGTAAAGGAAGAGAACGCTGAGATACTTATCATATCGGCCCGTACGGAATCGGAGATAGCCGAGATGGATGATTATGCCGACCGTCAGATGTTTCTCGAAGAAATGGGACTTTCCGAATCGGGCGTGGTCCGTCTTATCCAGAGCGCATACCATCTGCTTGGCCTGCAGACATTCTTTACTGCCGGAGCGGACGAATGCCGCGCTTGGACCATCCATAAGGGAGACAAGGCTCCGCGTGCCGCGGGAGTCATACATACGGATTTCGAAAAGGGTTTCATAAGGGCGGAAGTCATCAAATATGACGATTTTGTCTCTCTTAAGACGGAGGCGGCGTGCCGTGCAGCCGGAAAGATGGGAATCGAGGGGAAGGACTACATCGTGCAGGATGGCGACATAATGCATTTCCTCTTTAACGTCTAGGTATGGAGGTAAGAGCGAAGAAGGCCCTTGGCCAGCATTTCCTCACCGATCAGAGCATCGCGAGGGGCATTGTGGACGCTCTCATGCCTTCGGAAGTGAGGGATGTGCTCGAGATAGGCCCGGGTATGGGTGTTTTGAGCCAATATCTTCTTAAGCGCGAGGATATTGACCTGAAACTCGTGGAGGTGGACGGTGAGAGCGTGGTGTATCTGAGGGAGCATTTTCCGGGAATCGTGGGAAAACTTCTGCAGGCGGATTATCTGAAACTTGACATGCGGAAGGTCTTCCCGGGGAGTTATAAGGTCATAGGGAATTTTCCGTACAACATATCTTCGCAGATATTCTTTAAGATATTGGACGATAAGGACTTGGTGCCGGAAGTGGTGTGCATGATACAGAAGGAGGTCGCGGAGCGTATCGCAGAACCCCCAGGGACTAAGACTTATGGGATACTTTCGGTGCTTCTGCAGGCGTGGTATGATATAGAGTATGTGATGTCGGTGGGCTCGGGCGCTTTCTGTCCTCCTCCTAAGGTGCAGAGTGCGGTTATAAGGCTAAGGCGTAATTCCAGGACCGGTCTTGATTGCGACGAACGCCTGTTCCGTCAGGTGGTGAAGACCGCATTCAACCAGCGCCGCAAGACTCTTCGCAACGCCCTGAAACCACTCCTGAAAGAAGGAACGGACACTACAGATCCTATCTTTGATCTTCGCGCCGAGAAACTTTCAGTTGACGATTTCGTCCGCCTGACACGCCTTCTGGCGTAAGGGAAGGGGGTGTATCTATCTTGTTGGAAATCTTTCGTTTGAGCATAGCGTACTACATTTAGTACGTGTTTTTGTTGGGTCAAAAATACATTTATTCTAACAAAATCGCAGGTAAAAATCGCATTTATTCCAACAAGCCGGTGGTCGAAGATGATTTTTGTTATAACATTTCGTTTGATTATTATAATTTTATATCTTTGTAAAAATTATATACGATATGCCACACACATTAGTACAGATAGGGAACAGCAAGGCCTTGATTATTCCTGCTAAGATCATCAAGGCGAAGAAATACGATTGCAAGACGGAGTTCGATATCATTGAGACCAATGATGGCTTTCGTATCGTGCGCAGATACCCATCTCTTGAATCTTTGGAGTTTCCCAAGTTATCTCGTCCGTCCATTTCCCGAAAGGTTAAAAATATTACCGGTGTTGTGGAGTTTACTCCGGAACAATTGGCCGGAGATGAGAGGCTTGAATATATTTTATCGCGATGAGAGTTTTTCTTGACACTAATGTCTTGCTGGATACTCTCGTGGCGAGGGATAATCCTCAATTTGCAAAAGATGCAGCTACAATACTCAGCCTCGGGGAGAACGGGACTTTTGATCTTTATATGTCGGCGCTTTCTATTTCTACGATAGCATACGTGCTTAAAAATATGTCGCCGTCAGTTAAGAAAAGCATAATTAGTGATCTTGTGGATATAGTGGAAGTTCTCCCTTCGCTGCCTGAACATGTGGCGAATATGCTGAACGGACAAATGAGCGACATAGAAGATGCGCTTCAGGTGCAGTCGGCGTTGGAAGGAAGGTGTGACGTTATAGTCACCAGGAACGTTCACGATTTCACGCTGTCGGAAATACCGGCGATTACGCCTGCCGATATGCTCAGCCGCATTTTTGAATAAATTCTCAGCGCTTTTCGTACACGGTGAATTCGTAGGTGAGACCGCTCGCAGGGTCGGTGTGCGTGGCGCTCTGTTCTTTAATCTGCCAACGGGCGCTGTCGATGACGGGGAAGAAGGCGTCGGCGCCTTTCACTTCGGTATGCACGTGCGTGATATACAGAAGGTCCATGTCATCGATTGCGGCCTTATAGACGGACGCTCCGCCTATGATGAAGCATTTTTCCGCGCCAGTTTTAGCTGCCTCGGCATAGGCCTGTTCGAATGAATCCACGCACAGAACGCCATCTATCGGCCCGCCACCGGCATTGAGAACGATATTGGTTCTTCCCGGAAGGGGTCTGCCAATGGAAAAGTATGTGGTGCGGCCCATAATGACAGGGAATCCCTTGGTCTGGGCCTTGAAGTATTGCAGGTCTTCTGACAGATGCCAAGGGAGGTCGCCCTTGACTCCTATTCCATAATTGTCCGCTACTGCGGCGATAAGACATTTCAGCATAATTATACGGCTACTGGAGCTTTGATGGCTGGATACGGGTCGTACCCTTCAAGAGAGAAATCTTCGTATTTGAAATCGAACAGACTTTTAACCTCCGGGTTGAGCTTCATGACAGGGAGCGAGCGAGGCGTTCGGCTGAGCTGCTCGTGTACCTGCTCCAGATGGTTCAGATAGATGTGCGTGTCTCCCGTGGTGTGGATGAATTCGCCAGGCTGCAACCCGCATACTTGTGCCATCATCATGGTAAGAAGCGCATATGAGGCGATATTGAAAGGCACTCCCAGGAAGGTGTCTGCGCTGCGCTGGTATAATTGGCAGGAAAGGCGCCCGTCCGCTACATAGAACTGGAAAAGGCAATGGCACGGAGGAAGCGCCATCTGTTCGATTTCGGCCGGGTTCCACGCGCATACGAGCATGCGGCGTGAATCAGGGTGGTTCTTTATAAGGTCGATAACCTCAGAGAGCTGGTCAACTTGTCCGCCTCCGGGTTTGGGAAAACTCCTCCACTGGTGTCCGTACACCGGGCCCAGGTCTCCGTTCTCGTCGGCCCACTCGTCCCAGATGCTCACTCCGTGGTCTTTGAGGTATTTGATGTTCGTATCTCCGCTTATGAACCACAGAAGTTCATATATGATGGACTTGAGGTGGACCTTTTTGGTGGTCAGAAGCGGGAAGCCCTTCGAGAGGTCGAAGCGCATCTGGTATCCGAAGACGCTTTTGGTCCCCACACCTGTGCGGTCGGTCTTGACCGTACCGTTATCAAGAATATATTGAAGGAGATCAAGGTACTGTTTCATGGAGATGGCTTTAATCTTTGCAAATGTAGAAAATAACTTGTTAAAATCTTATTGTCTTTTTACATTTGCCAAAATTTTCTTTGGGATGAAAAAACTCTTTTTATTATCAATGTCTTTGGTGCTTACAGCGGTATCTTTGAGAGCCCAATTCGCTGTGGAAGGTACAGAAAGGACATTTGTTAGATGGAATACTTTCAGCACGGATTCATATCAGTTCATTTTCCCCGCTGGATGTGATTCTTTAGCCAGGGAATATGCTTTCCAGTGGGAGAAATATAAATTGAGCGTAGGCTATGACAGGGTGACCAGAAAGCCTTTGCCTGTCGTACTTCATCCATATACGTCGACTTCAAATGGATTTGTAGCGTGGACACCGAGCCGTATGGAGATGTTTCTCGCCCCTGACATGTACAGTCCGGAGCCGCTTCCGTGGCATACGCTTCTTGCCATTCACGAGAACAGGCACGTGGCCCAGAAGGGATTTCTGTACAAAATGCCATTCAAGATTTTCAATATTTTCGGAGAACTTCTTTCCAATCCGCTTTGTCTGGTTTATTCTACATCCATGTATATGGAAGGAGATGCCGTGGCTACGGAGACGGCGTTGAGCCAGGCCGGTCGCGGTCGTTCGGCTGATTTTCTGGAATATATCAGGACGAGTTTCGAGGAAGGGGATACGAGGAATATTTACAGGTGGCGATACGGTTCTCAAAAGCTCTACACGCCCGATTATTATAAAATAGGCTATCTGGCAGCGGGCGGAATGGGGATTGGCCCGCACGATGAGTTCTTCTGCAATACGCTTGGCGAGCAATTTGACGCTTTTTCTGTAAAACTTCAGAGAGAGTGGGAGGAAGATACCCGCAGCCGCGCGCCATTCCAGAATTATACCCAATTGACTGAGAATGAGTCATATTATCTTTCATATTCCGGGCTGACTTCTTTGGAGGGGAAGGTCTATGCGGTTCAGGCAGGATTGGCAGAAAATCCCGCTTTGGTATCTTTCGATCCGCAGGACGGTTTTAAAAAGAAGGTGCTCAGGCATATCGGGGCAGATTCTCCACTTGAAGGAAGTGATGGTAAAATATATTGGACAGAAGAGATTCCGGATTTGCGTTGGGAGATGCATTCGACATCGGCTCTCCGTTCTTTTGACGGAAGGCGCATCCGTACGGAAGTAGGTGGGAGAAGGCTCTACAATCCTTCTGTAGAGAATGGTAAAGTGGCTGTAGTTGAGAACCTTCCGATGGGAGAAGTCGTGGTGAGAGTGTATGAGGCTCTCCCTAAAATGCAAGAAAAAGAGTCTTTTTACGCTCCGTCCGGTCTTCAGGTTTTAGAGGCCGTCTGGGTGGATGGGCATCTTTATGCAAGTGCCCTGTCTCCTCAGGGGCAGGGGATTTATGACGTGGAAAACGGATTCCGCTCTCTTGTGGAGGCATCTTTTGTCAAGATTAACCATCTGTTTCAGGACAACGGGCACCTATGTTTTACTTCTGACCGTACCGGTGTCAATGAACTTTATTCTTTAAATGTAGATACAGGCGATATTTGCCAATTGACCAATCTTCCTCGCGGAGGTAAGGATTTCACTTTTGTAGGAGACAGCCTTTATTTTACCGTGCTTTCAACAGGAGGACGCAATATATGTGTTTGCACAAGAGAAGATCTGCCGGAGAAGGTGGTGAATTTTAATCAGAGGCATGCTTATGCATTGGCAGATTCTTTGTCCGCAATAAAAAGGCCCGCACCGTTGGATGATAAATTGGTGAATATAGGTGAAACAAAGAAATACGGTAAGCTCGGTCATGCTCTTCGCATACATTCGTGGTCGCCGCTTTATTCCGAAACGGACGATCTCAGCACGCTGACATATGAAGAGGTGACTTCGGAAGGTGGTATAGGACCGATGCTGTATTTTCAGAATAATCTCAGCACGTTCTATGGCAGTGCCGGTACGGGAATTATGCTCAAGCAGAATCAATTTGTGGGGAGAGTTTCTGCCAATATGACATACAGGGGGCTCTATCCTATTTTTCAGGTTAAGGCTCTTGCTTCCAAATCGCTCTCTGTGTACGGAAATAATGCGTATGGCGACACGTATGATGTAGTCTTGCGCTCGTATATCCCATTCAATCTTTCCCGCAATGCCTGGAGTTCGGCGATAATCCCTGTCGTAACCTATGAACAAGTGCCAAGTGTCGGGAGACTCGCCGGAGGAATCAGAGCTTATAGCATTCTTCCGACAAGGACAAGCGCCATTTTTCCACGACTCGGAATAGGAACCAACATAGAGGTCTCCAATTACCAAAATATCAATTCTGTTGTAAATGCCAATCTTTATCCGTCGGTGTCACTTTATGGCTATCTGCCGGGATTCTTCAAGACACATTCTTTTGCGCTCAATGCCAAGTATACCAATGCTTTTGTAAATGTATCTGAAACAGACTACAGGTCAGAAACTTGGACTGCCAGCGTCAGATATGGCATTCCATTCCTGTCTATAGACTGTGCTAAATTTTCTCCATTGGTATATGTCAGGAATTTTGAGTTGATTCCGTTCTATGAATATAATCGTGTCAAGGTTTTGGATGCTAAATCCTGGCATGTGGCGGGAAGCTACTTTAACGCGATCATAGGCAATATATGGTTTATTCCGGTTACGATGAGAGTGGGAGTAAAGACCGGGTATAATACTGATACGAAAAAAGTTGAATGTAATTTTGTGCTGAGTTATGATTTGTAGCAAATGTGGTGCGGCCTTTTCTTCCGGGCAGGATGGAAGCGTGGATGTAGCCAAAGAGCCTTCTTTGAAGGAAAAGATAAAGGACGGAACGTTTTTTCTTCACGCCTGTCCGCATTGCGGGGCGGTGAGCCTGTGCGACGAGCCTTTCATTTATCACGATTCGGCGAATAATCTGCTGGTAGTGTTGAGTTCTGCCTCTATGTCCTCGCCCGGGCTTGAGGGTTATACCTGCCGTCTTGTGGGGAGCGTGGGGGAACTCATAGAGAAGATAAACATCTTCGATGCGGGCCTGGACGACATAGCTATAGAGATATGCAAATTCGTTACGGCTCAGGAGATTAAAAAGAACGTTTCTCTGAAATTCTATCGCGCGGACGGAACGGACGGGGAGATAACGCTCGCATATCCCGAAAATGGAGAGATGCAGATGCTTCAGATAGGGCAGAACATCTATAACGATGCCATTGGCATTCTTTCCCGCAACCCTTCTATCCGTCAGGCCGCACAGGGGCTTGTGCGTGTGGACCAGGATTGGCTTGGACGCTTTTTCAGATAGTCGGCCAATCTTCAATCTGCAGGGTTCAGCCTTTTTTACTTAGTCAACTTTCTGCTTCCAGCCGTCCACGCAGCGGGTCGCAGAAGAGAAATTGATACCGAACCTGCGCGGACGGCTCAAAGAGTAATACTTTCCCGTACGGGCGAGCTTATAGACCAGTGCAGTCTTGTCCACATAGACATATCCGTCTCTACGGATATCTGAAAAAGTCTGTATTTCAATAGGGTATAGCATAATGACTCCTTTTTTATCCTACTCCTGCAAAATATTAAAATAGCGAAGAATAAGAAAGAAATATGCCCGGCTATTTTTTGCTGCGTGTAAGGAGGGAGCGAAGTGGAGTGTCGTAGAATTTCAGGCAGAGGGCGGCAAGCGCCAGGCACGCGGCATAGACCATGATTGATTGTGCCCATGTGGAGGCGAAGGTGTATCGTTCGCTTCGTATCATCCACGAGTAGAAAAGATACATCACCGGATAGTGCGTGATATAGAGCGGATAGGAAAGGTCTCCGAGTGCGCGGCATAATCGGCCACTGCGAGAGGATGTGGAATTATCACTTGCCGCGATCCACAGCAGTGCAGGGAAAATCAAGATAATGCACACGATTTCAAAAACTCCGTTAAGGCAGATTCTGCTCGTGTCCGCAGATGGAATATATGGAACGGCGAAAATAGAAATCAATATTATGGAGCAAATCCAGAAATCTCCCTTGATTTTGATGGGTTTGAATGTGCGTGCTATCAGCATCCCGGCAGTGAAAGGGAAGAGCATTCTCAGAAGTCCGCCCAGAAAATTCATGTTGTCCAATGTCCAGCCTACGCTAAGGCATCCGCTGCCGGTAGGATCCGTTATGGTGAATGCTCCGAGTGCGATTCCGAGCACGGCACACAGCACGGCTAAGGCTTTGTCTGGAAGCCGCCGGATTAGCAGAGCATAGAGGATATTGCCGATGTACTCGAAAAAGAGCGACCAGGATGGCCCGTTGAGGGGGAACATTTCTCCGTTCCATTCCACTGTACGCTCCCCTGAACAAGGAACGCGGCGGCTCCGATAAGGGCGCCCATAATCACCATAGGATGCAGGCGGATAAGCCGTCTTTTAAAAAAATTCTTGACCGTGAAGCCTTTTCCCCAACGGTCGTCATAGGCGTAAGAGAGGACAAAGCCCGAAAGGATGAAGAAAAAATCCACTGCCAGATAGCCGTGATTAAGTCCTTGGATTATAGGAGTCTGTCCTGCAAATGAGAAGCCTTCGCAGATATGATACCACACGACCATAAGGGCCGCCACCCCTCTGAGTGCGTCCAGTATTTCATAGTGGGGTTTGGTGTCGGAAAATGCTCTGCTCATGTCTTTTCGGGAAAGTATTGTAGCGGACTGCAAATATACGATAATTTTCAGCTCTGAATATTTTGATGAGTAAAGGTATTCACAGGAATTGGAATTGATATTAAAAAAGTTTAGATTTGTAGAACCAATACACATAAAACTAATAAAAATGAAAGAGTATTCTAAAAATGACATTAGAAACGTGGTACTCCTGGGCGCTACAAAGTCAGGCAAGACCACGTTATCTGAGGCTATGCTTTTCGAGGGCAAAGTTATCGACAGACGTGGAACCGTAGAGGATAAGAACACTGTTTCAGATAACAGCGAACTTGAAAAGCTTAATCAAAGATCCATTTATGCGACTCCGCTTTATGCAGAGTTTATGAACAAGAAGATCAATATTATAGATGCTCCTGGTTCAGACGATTTCATAGGCGGGGCGGTATCCGCATTTAAAGTGTGTGAGAATGGCATTCTGGTTATCAATGCTCAGCAGGGCGTGGAGGTAGGAACCAGAGGGCTGCTCCGTTATACGGATAAATATAATATTCCGTTGGTTATCGCTGTCAATCAGCTTGACGGGGATAAGGCCGACTGGGATATGACATTTGCTTCCATAAAGGAAGAGCTTGGAAAGAATAAGATAATACCTATTCAGTTTCCTACGAAGGTAGGCGCAGGCTTTGACGGATTCGTCGATGTGCTTACCATGAAATATTATCATTTCAAAGATGAGAACGGAACCAGGGAAGACCTGGAAATACCTGCTGAATTCAAGGACGAGGCCGAACTAAGAAGGCAGGAGCTTATCGAGAAGGCCGCGGAATTCGACGATACTCTTATGGAGAAATTCTTTGAGGTGGGAGCTCTCACCGAAGACGAGATCCGCGCGGGCCTTGCCATTGGCATAAAGAACAGGGAAGTGTTCCCTATCATGTGCGTGAGTGCAAAGAAAGATATAGGTGTGAAACGTCTGCTTGAGTTTACTAAGAATGTATCGGTGGCTCCTGATGTGGATGAAAGTGCACCTGCATCTCTATTCATATATCAGAACGACGTCGAGCCACACGTAGGCGAAGTTTCATATTTCAAAGTGATGTCCGGCGTGATAAGTGCCGGTGCGGAATATGAAGATCCGAAAACGCAGAACAGGGAAAAGTTTTCAGCCATTTATGCGGTGGCCGGCAGCAAGAGAGAAAGTGTTCAGAATCTTCGTGCCGGAGATTTCGGCTGTGCCGTCAAGCTCAAGAACGGAAAGGCCAATACCACATTCTGCGCTCCTGGAGCAGGCATCTGCTACGACAAGATAGTCTTCCCTGCTCCTAAATACCGTTGTGCCATCAAGGCCAAGGTTCAGCAGGATGACCAGAAGCTCGGAGATGCCCTTAAAAAGATATCCAATCAGGACCCTACGGTGGTCGTCGAATATTCCAAGGAACTTCGCCAGACCATTCTCAGCGGTAACGGTGAACAGCATATAAACATGGTCAAGTGGCGTATCAACAACGAGTTCGGCATCGATGTGGAGCTCTTCGCACCTAAGGTGCCATATCGCGAGACCATTACCAAGACTGCCAATGCGCAGTACCGTCATAAGAAGCAGTCCGGCGGTGCGGGCCAATTCGGCGAGGTGCATCTTCTCGTATGTCCTGCCGAAGGAGAACTCAAGACCAAGTTCAATATAGACGGCAAGGAAACCCAACTCAATGTCAAGACTTCCGAAGTGGTTGATCTCGAATGGGGAGGTAAGCTTGAATTCTATAACTGTGTTGTAGGTGGCGCCATAGATCTTGGCTTTATGCCGGCTATTCTTAAGGGTATCAAGGATAAGATGGTAGAGGGACCTCTTACCGGTTCATACGCCCGCGATATCCGCGTGTTCGTGTATGACGGCAAGATGCACCCGGTGGATTCAAAGGAAATTGCTTTCATCATCGCCGGACGTAATGCTTTCAAGGAAGCTTTCCGTAATGCGGGGCCGAAGATTTTGGAACCTATCTATAACGTAGAGATAACGACTCCCGGTGAGTATCAGGGTGCCGTGATGTCCGATCTTCAGAACAGACGCGGTATTCTCGGCGACCTCGGAGCGGACAAAGGCTTCTCTATTCTCAAGGCCAGAGTCCCTCTTGCGGAGCTGTACCGCTATTCTACCGTTCTGAGTTCGCTTACCTCAGGTTCAGCTACCTTCACGATGGAGTTTGCGGACTATCAGCCTGTTCCGGGAGATGTTCAGACCAAGCTCCTCGCCGAGTACGCGGCTCAGGATACCGAGGACGAATAGACAGTACTCTAAATATACTTTAATGGAGGGATGGCATAAAACCAGGCCCTCCGTTTTTTGTATAATTTTCGTAAATTCGTAGGCTATGCCCGAGTTGAAAAAATACATGCACGAAGACCTGGTGGAGGTCGGTTGCGACGAGGCCGGAAGAGGACCTCTTGCAGGGCCGGTATTTGCTGCGGCTGTGATCTTGCCTAAGGATTTCTTTCATCCTAAGCTTAATGATTCCAAGAAGATGAGCGCAGCTGACCGCGAACTTCTTCGAGGCATCATAGAAAAGCAGGCTCTCGCTTGGGCGGTGGTAGAGGTCAGCGCGCAGGAGATAGACTCTCTTAATATCCTCTGGGCCTCAGTGGAGGGCATGCACAGGGCCATAAGAAAATTGGCAGTGACCCCGGAATTCATCTTGGTGGACGGTAACCGCTTCAAGCCCATTGACGGGATACCTTATGAGACGGTGGTGCACGGAGACGCCACTTATTCCAGCATAGCGGCGGCTTCCGTTCTCGCGAAAACATACAGGGATGATAAGATGCGTCTTCTCGCTCAGGAATATCCGCAATACGGATGGGAGAGGAATATGGGTTATCCCACGCACGAACACATAGAGGCCATAAAAAAATGGGGATATAGCCCATATCACAGGAGAAGTTTTCATCCTAAGGAGCTTGAACCGACGCTTTTTTAGAAGATGACCCAAGGGTGTGAATTATATCTTCAAAATGATTAAATTTGCAGCCGTGAAATCAGCGGCCTTCTTATGGCCGGCGGATTGGAGCGAAAAACAGAGTAAAGAAATAAAATACAGATAGATATGACTCAGGACGAATTGTTCAAAGTACTTGTTGCCCATTGCAAGGAGTATGGTTTTATTTTCCCTTCAAGTGAGATATATGATGGACTTGCTGCCGTATATGATTATGGCCAGATGGGAGTGGAGCTGAAGAATAATATTAAGCAATATTGGTGGAAGGCGATGACTCGTCTTAACGAGAATATCGTAGGCATAGATTCCTGCATCTTTATGCATCCGCGCATATGGGAAGCTTCAGGACACGTGAGCGCATTCAATGATCCGCTCATCGATAATAAAGACTCCAAGAAGCGTTATCGTGCCGATGTGCTTATCGAAGATTACCTGTCTAAGATAGAGGAGAAAATCAATAAGGAGGTGGAGAAAGGCCGCAAGAAATTCGGCGACTCATTCGACGAGACCCAGTTCCGCGCCACCAACCCTAACGTGCTTCGCGAACAGAAGAAATATGACGAGGTTCACGAGCGTTATGTCAACGCGGAGAATGCCAATGATCTTCAGGAGTATAGGCAGATTATCATAGACTGCGGCATCGTATGCCCTATAAGCGGAACAGCCAATTGGACAGAGGTTCGTCAGTTCAATCTTATGTTCAAGACCAACATGGGAAGCACCGCCGACAGCAACAATATCATATACCTTCGTCCGGAGACAGCCCAGGGTATCTTCGTCAACTACTTGAATGTGCAGAAAACCGGACGTATGAAAATTCCGTTCGGTATCGCCCAGATAGGTAAGGCTTTCAGAAATGAAATCGTTGCACGTCAGTTCATCTTCCGTATGAGAGAATTTGAGCAGATGGAGATGCAGTTTTTCATCAAGCCGGGCACCGAACTTGACTGGTTTGCGAAATGGAAGGAGAACCGTATGAAATGGCATGTCAATCTCGGAATGGGTGCGGAGAACTACCGTTTCCATGATCACGAGAAGCTTGCTCATTATGCCAATGCGGCTACCGACATAGAGTTCAACTTCCCGTTCGGCTTCAAGGAGCTCGAAGGAATCCACAGCCGTACCAATTTCGACCTTGGCAATCATCAGAAGTTCTCAGGCAAGAAGATACAGTACTTCGATCCGGACACGAACGAGAACTATACTCCGTATGTAGTGGAGACTTCGATAGGTGTGGATCGTATGGTTCTGGCCGTTTTGAGTCATTCATTCAAGGAGGAAACGCTTGAAAACGGAGAGAAGAGGGTGGTGCTTTCACTTCCGGCAGCACTTGCACCGGTAAAGGCCGCTGTTCTTCCGCTTGTCAAGAAAGACGGTCTTCCTGAGCTCGCGCAGCAGATAATGGATGACCTTAAATATGATTTCAACTGCCAATACGAAGAGAAGGATTCCATAGGTAAACGTTATCGTCGTCAGGATGCCATAGGTACTCCGTTCTGTATTACAGTCGATCACGAATCGCTTAATGATCACTGCGTGACGCTTCGTGACCGTGACACTATGCAGCAACAGAGAGTTCCTATCGAGAAACTCCGCTCTATCATAGACGAAAAGGTCAACATGAATCTTTTGCTCCGTAAACTTTAAGTTACCGTTTTTCTGATGTCATCATCCGCACAGACTTTTTCAACGCTTGGCAAACAGGAGGCGATAAGGCTGCTTTATGAAGGAAGCGGTTTCAAGCCTTTTGAAGAACCGGTAAGTTTCAAAGCCAAGACACGTTCATATATCACGCATGCGCAGAAGTCGTTTCTGGAGGGGATAGATTTCGATCTGGTATATTTCCCGCTCAAACATCTGGGATACAAGTGCGCATTGGCCTGCAGTGCTGAACTTCTTTCGAGGATGGCGCATCCTGCGGTGATGAGCGTTTCTCTGGGGGTATCTGCCAAGCTTGATTATGAACAGATTAGGGAGCTCTGGCAGGGAGTGGTGGTGGCCGCCAAAGAATTCGGCTATCAAGGCCTTGGCCTGGATATACAGCCTTCGAAAAACGGGCTTTCCATCTCGGTGTCCGCTTCCGGAGAGACTTCAGAGCTGATTTATAAAAGGAGAAGCACGGCGCACAGCAAGGATCTTATATGCGTGTCCGGAGCTCTTGGTGCCGCTTTTCTGGGCCAATCCCTTCTTGAAAGTGAGAAAAAGCATTTCGAGAACGGGGCTGTCAAATCTGAAATGCTCGAAAAATATAAGATGTTGGTCGGGGCATATCTTCGTCCGGAGATAGATGCCAATGTGGTCAAGAATCTTGAAGATGCCCAGATCTATCCGTCTTTCGGATATGTCATCTCCCGAGGTCTTTCGGATGCTGTCTTAAGACTACAGCGTGACAGCGGGCTTGGCGTGAAAATTTATTCGCAGACGATTCCTTTCGAAGGCAATTCCTTCGCTCTGGGTTCGGAATTGAATATAGACCCAATATCTGCCGCCATGAATGGAGGCGATGACTATAAACTCCTTTTTACTGTCCCTATTCTCTCTCTTGAGAAATTCAGGGCAGACTTTCAGACTTTTGACATAATAGGCCATTTGGCACAAAGCGAGGTAGGGGCGGTGCTTCTCACTCCTGACGGGGCTGAGATGCCTGTGCGTGCACAAGGTTGGAATTAGCAGAGAAGAGTATGTCTTTTGTTCATCTTCATCTGCATACACAGTATTCCATTCTTGATGGTCTTACGAATATCAAGAAGCTTTTTGCGCGTGCTCGGGAACTGGGTATGCCGGCTGTGGCCATCACCGACCACGGCAATATGTTCGGAGTGCCCGAGTTCTTCAAAGTGGCGGATGACAAGTCAAACAAGAACCCGGACGGGTCGTATATAGTTAAACCTATCATAGGCTGTGAGGTCTATGTAACTCGTCATTTTGACCATAAGGAGAGAAAAACCGGATATTATCACCTTATTCTTCTGGCAAAAAACTATGACGGTTATAAAAACCTGATGAAGATAGTGTCCACGGGTCATGTGGAAGGTTTTTATTATAAACCGAGAGTAAGCCACGAGGTTATAGAGAAATATCACGATAATCTTATCTGTTCCTCGGCTTGTCTTGCCGGAGAGGTGGCAAAGGATATTACTTCCGGGGATATTGACGCTGCCAGAGAGGCCATAAAGTGGCACAAGAGCGTATTCGGAGACGATTACTATCTGGAGGTGATGCTCCATAAGACGGAAGTAAAGAATCTGAGCCTGGATACATATTACAGCCAGAAGGAAGTCTGCGATAAGGTCTTCGAGTTGGCGGAAGAGATGAACGTCAAGGTTATCGCTACCAATGACGTGCATTTTCTTCGCCGTGAAGACGGGTCTGTGCATGACCGTCTGATATGTCTTACGACCAATGCTCTGGTCGAGGACGCTAACCGTCTGCATTATACTCAGCAGGAATATCTTAAGAGCCGTGAGGAGATGGAGGCCCTGTTCCCGGATCACCCGGAGGCTCTTGACAACACGCTTGAAGTAGCCTCCAAGGTGGAGGCCTATAAGATAACCCGCGATGCGGTTCTTCCGAAATATACGATAGATCCCGAGTTTTTGAAGAACATAGACGGGCATCTTGAAGAATATGCGGACATAATAGACGCGGGCCGTAAGGAGGGGCGAGGGCAGGAATTTTTTAATTCCGTAGCATATCTGTGTCATCTGACTTACGAAGGTGCCGCGAAAAGGTACGGGCCTGTTCTCAGCGAAGAGCAGTCTTCCCGTATAGATTTCGAGCTTAAGACTATCTCGAAAATGGGGTTCCCGGACTATTTTCTTATAGTTCAGGATTATATTCTCGCCAGCAGGAAGATGGGCTATATGGTGGGCCCGGGACGTGGTTCCGCCGCCGGCTCCGTGGTTGCATATTGTCTGTGGATTACCAATCTGGATCCTATCAAATATCAGCTCCTGTTCGAAAGGTTCCTTAATCCGGACCGTATCAACATGCCGGATATTGATGTGGATTTCGAGAATCTTACCGCCGCGCATGAATATGTGGAGAAGACTTATGGGTCAGAGCACGTATCCAGGGTGATTACTTTTGGAACTATGGCGGCGAAAAGCGCCATTAAGGATGTAGCCAGGATAAGCAACGTCTCGATAAGTGAAAGCACCCGACTTTCCAATATGGTTCCGGATCGCCTGTCAGAAAAGAAGGAAAAGGAGTATCCGTATAATCCGAAATTCGATGAACTGAAACCTGGTTTTAAGGTGGTGGAAAGAGAAGTCGACGGGGTTATGCGTTCTTTCCAGGTAGGAAAGGAGGACGTGGATGTCAAGATTAATCTTGAAAATTGCTACAGGCTTGTTCCCGATTTCATAAATGAATTGGAGAACGGCCCCGAAATCAATAAGGAAGTTCTGAAATATGCCAAGGAACTTGAGGGCTGCGTGCGTCAAGTGGGGCAGCATGCCTGTGCTACCATAATTGGCCCGTCCAATCTGACGGAACATATGCCTATCTGCCTGTCTAAGGATAAGGAGACAGGACTGGATGTGTGGACATCGCAGTATGACGGGCATTATATCGAGTCTGTCGGTATGTTGAAGATGGACTTTCTGGGGCTTAACACTCTGTCCATCATACACGAAACCCTGAACAACATAAAAGACAGGTATGGAAAGGAAATAGATATAGAGGCTATTCCCATAGATGATAAACCGACCTATGAGCTTTACGGACGCGGAGATACTACCGTCGTGTTCCAGTTCGAATCTGCCGGCATGAAGAATTATCTTCAGAAGCTTCACCCGGAGAGGTTTGAGGATTTGATTGCGATGAATGCGCTGTATCGTCCGGGTCCTATGGATTATATCCCGGATTTTATAGATAGAAAACTTGGGGTCAAGCCAATTGAGTACGATCTTCCTGATATGGAAGAGTATCTGCATGACACTTATGGCATTACCGTTTATCAGGAGCAGGTGATGCTTCTTTCGCAGAAATTGGCCGGCTTTACCAAGGGCCAGGCGGATACTCTGCGAAAGGCGATGGGAAAGAAGCAGATAGAGACGCTTATGTCGCTGAAGGACAAATTTATGGCCGGAGGCGTAGCGAACGGACATCCGGAAAAGATTCTTGATAAAATATGGAAGGACTGGGAGAAATTCGCCCAATATGCGTTCAATAAGAGCCACGCCACATGTTACGCGTGGGTAAGTTATCAGACAGGTTGGCTTAAATGTCACTATACGGCAGAATTTCTTGCCGCCAATCTTTCTTGCAATCTATCCAAGATGGATGAGATCAAGAAGATTATGGCTGACTGCAAGCTTCACAAGATAGCCGTACTTAACCCTGATATCAACGAGTCTAGCAATACTTTCAAGGTAAATAAGAAAGGAGAGATACGTTTCGGTTTCGGCGGAGTCAAGGGATTCGGCTCGAATATCGCCGATGCCATAATAAAAGTGAGGGAGGACGGCCTGTTTACGGATGTGTGGGATTTTGTGGAAAGAATGGTGGAGTATAATGTCAAGGATCCGAAAAATAATGCGGCCGTGACCCGTAAAGCTCTTGAAATACTTGTTTCGTCAGGTGCGTTTGATTCTTTCGGCTTCAAGCGAAGCCAATTTTTCTCGCCTTGTCCTAACGGTAATGTCTTTTTAGATGAACTGATGACGTATGCGGACAGGTATAAAGAGGACATTACAGACAGCAGCGTTTCGCTTTTCGGGGATGTTGAAGAGATGAAACCTGTTCGTCCGCAGATTCCGGAGCTTCTAAGCGAAGAGAATATGGATGCTGTTCTGTCGGCCGAGAAAGAGCTGGTGGGAATGTATCTGTCATCTCATCCTTTGGACAAGTACGAATTCGAACTGCGTAATTTCACGTCTTTCGAAGTAGTCGATCTTCAAAAGCAGATAGAAGAAAGCACGGCCGCCCAGTCTGGTAAAAAGACCGTATATCTTGGCGGGGTGGTCAATTCCGCGATAAATGGGACGAGTCGTAACGGAAGTCCTAAGCTGAATGTGGTCATAGAGGATTTTTCCGGTCACACGGAGCTGGCATTTTTCGGAAATGATGTCGACAAGTTCAGAGGAAAACTGGAAGTCAAGACAGAGGTTTTCGTGAAAGGGGAGATAAAGCCTGGATTTATTCCTAAGGACAGCAAAGTGAAACCGAATTATCGCTTTAATGTGACCGAGGTTATAGCCTTAGGGAACGTTACGGAGATTTTCCTGAAGAACATCAAGATAGAGATTCGCTCGGAACAGCTTTCTTCTGATTTTAGAGCAAAGCTGGTCAATCTGCTTAAAGAAAATAAGGGCACGACTCCTCTTAACATTATCTTGGTAGATAAGACAAAAGGTTGGAAGGTGGAATTGGGCTCTAGGAAATACAAGGTCAGGGTCAATTCAGACTTCGTCTACGCTCTTTCGCAGATGGGTCTGACCTATATTCTGGAGAAGGCTAATATATAAAAGGAGAAAGGTTTTTCGCAATTATCATTAAATTTGCGTAATGCGAAAGATCTTACTGACTTTTTTTATTATCTCGCTTGTTGCCACATCCTGTTGGCAGCAATATGATTATAATTCTGAACAGCAGCGTCTTTTAAGTCAGCTTGACCGGGTGGTGGAGCGTTATGACGTGTATAATGAGTCGAAGGTCCGTAGAATCGAAGACATAAAAAGCAATTTGTCTTCCGGGCTTTCTGAAAGGGAGTTATACGATCTCTATGATGCTTTATATGTTGAATATTTCAAGTACGACATCGATTCGGCGATAACATACGCCAGAAAAAAGCTTGCGATAGCCCAGAGGCTCTCTTCTCAGAAGAAAGCCTCTACAGATGCCGGAATGAGAGATTCCTTGCTTTGTGATGCTGAATTTGATTTGGCTGACAGATATGTGCTTTCGGGAATGTATTCTGAGGTTCTCGATATAGTTCGCTCTTTGGATGTGACTTCTTTTCCTTTTATGCTTCGTCCGAGGTTCTATCATATCTGTAATTCTCTTTACAGCGGATTGGCCGAATCGTCGGATGATCCTATCCTCAGGAATGAATATTATGCTCAGATGCGCTCTTACCGGAAGAAACTTTATGGACTTCTCGGTAATGACGATATTTCAAAACTATACGTGTGGTCTGCCATAGAGATGGACCGTGGAAACAGTGCAGGCATTATAGATTCGTTGCTTACCGTTCATTCTTCCGGTAGGCTGTCTTCTTCGGAGCGTTCAGTGGTAAGTTATATAGCGGCAAAAGCTTGCCGTCAGTGCGGGAAAGATGAGGAGGCTATCGCACTGCTTGCGGAAAGTGCTATAAATGATCTGATTACTCCCACAAAGGAGTATAGGTCCCTGTATGAATTGGCGGAACTTTTGTATCAGAGGGGTGATTTCACCAGAGCCTATAACTATATCAACCGTTCGATTACTGACGCCATAGCGACTAATGCCAGGATGAACGTTAATGCCATAAACACCATTATTCCGGTTATTTCTCGCTCTTATGACAGGTTGATGAGGCATAGACAGAATCAGATTCTGCTGGCGCTGATTCTTATGAGCATAATGGCGGTGATGCTTGTGGTTACTTTGTGTCTGCTGACAAACCGCAGGCGCAAACTCTCCGTGGCGAACAGACAATTGAAAGAATATGTCGCCCTGTTGCAGGACTCGAATGATATCAGGGATTCATATCTTGGACGGTATATGGATATGTGCTCCTATTATATAGGCGGTCTGGAGAGGTATCGTACCAAAATTCGTAAATCGGCCAAAGTGGGGCTTGCCGAGGTTAACCAGGAGTTGAAATCCGTTGATTTCATTAACAAGGAACTGGATGAATTTTATGCGCAATTTGACGCTTCCTTCCTGGATTTATTCCCTGATTTTGTCACGCAGCTCAACGCTCTGCTTTGTGAAGATAAACAGCTGGATGTGCGAAGTAAAGAGGGAATCTTGACTACTGAGGTAAGGGTGGCTGCTCTCATAAGATTAGGCGTGACGGATTCTGTGAAGATTGCGCAGTTCCTCAGACGTAGCGTTTCTACCATTTATAACTATCGTGTTAAGATGAGAAATGCTGCAAAATCATCCCGTGAAGACCTTGAAAAACAGATAATGCGTATCGGAAGGCTGTCTTGATTCACTACTAATTAGCCTCCAAAGAAGGAAGAGAAGTCTCTGATATTCAATAAAAAAGCATTGCGGCTCTGCTACTTGTTAGGTAGCGGAGCTTTTTATTGTTTACCACAATTTATAATATTGCATAGCGAACACTAGAACAATAACTATGGTTTCTTGGGTTTGACTCTGACCTTGGAGCCAAGAATCAACCGGTATTATGAAAATGTTTAAAAAGTTTTTTGAGGCAGTGTCTCTGTTGCTTGTATCCTCTGGGATGATTTGTAATGAGTTGAAGGCTGAAGTGCCATCGTTTATTCAATCATTGTCTTCTCCAGACGGTAATCTTGAGATGGAATTCCGTCTGCTGGATGGCGACAAGCCGCAATACAGACTCTTTTATAAGGGGGAAACTGTCGTGGAGTGGAGCCGTCTGGGAATCAGACTTAACGATAGTGGGCTTTTTGACTGGTTTGAGATTTACGGCATAGAGAATCAGACGATAGACGAATCGTGGAAACCTGTCTGGGGAGAAGAAAGCGAGATACGTAATAATTGTAATGAGCTGACGGTCAAATTACGTCAGACATCGAGCGACAGGCGTATGCACATACGTTTCCGATTGTTCAACGACGGACTTGGTTTCAGATACGAGTTCCCTCAGCAGAATAATCTCGTTTATTTCGTCATCCGAGAGGAGTTGACCGAATTTGCCATGTGCGCAGACCATACAGCCTGGTGGATTCCGGGAGATTACGATACGCAGGAATATGATTATACCCGCTCGCGTCTTTCACAGATACGTTCCCTTATGGAGAAGTCGATAACGGATAATCTGGCGCAGACATCGTTCTCCGCTACCGGAGTGCAGACATCTCTTCAACTCAAGACGGACAAAGGGATATATATCAATATTCATGAGGCCGCACTGGTAAATTATCCTGCCATGCATTTGAATCTGGACGACAAGACGATGGTTTTCCATGCGCACCTTACTCCGGATCCTACGGGAGAAGCCGCTTATATGCAGACTCCTTGCAACACCCCGTGGAGAACGGTGATAGTTTCCGATGATGCCAGGGACATATTGGCCTCGCGGATAACGTTGAATCTGAATGAACCGTGCAAGATAGAGGATACTTCATGGATACACACGTGTAAGTATGTGGGTGTCTGGTGGGAGATGATAACCGGGAAAAGTTCGTGGGCATATACTGACGATCTGCGCAGTGTGCATATTTATACCGATGATCTTACTAAGGTGCGCCCTAACGGACGTCACGGGGCCAATACTGCCAATGTCAAGAGATATATAGATTTTGCCGCGGCCAACGGCTTTGACGGCGTATTGGTCGAGGGCTGGAACATAGGTTGGGAGGACTGGTTCGGTCATATGAAGGAAGATGTCTTTGACTTCGTTACGCCTTATCCGGATTTTGATGTCGAAGAGATTGAAAGATATGCGAAAGAAAAGGGCGTGAAGATGATTATGCATCACGAGACCTCCGCAGCTCCGAGAAATTATGAACGTCACCTCGACTCGGCGTATCAGTTTATGAATGATCACGGTTATGATGCAGTCAAGGTGGGTTATGTCGGGAAAATAATACCTAAGGGCAACAATCACTATAATCAGTGGATGGTGAATCATTATATGTATACCCTGCAGAAGGCGGCTCAGCATCATATCATGGTCAATGCGCATGAAGCGGTACGTCCGACAGGTCTTTGCAGGACTTGGCCTAATCTTATCGGAAATGAGAGTGCAAGAGGTGGAGAGTACCAGGCCTTTGGCGGGTCCAAGCCATTCCACGTGTCTGTTCTGCCGTTCACACGTCTTATAGGAGGGCCTATGGATTATACTCCGGGATTATTTGAGATGGATATAAACAAGATTAATCCTTCCAATCATTCACGTGCTTTGTGTACGATAGCTAATCAGTTGGGTATCTATGTGGTCATGTCGTCACCTTTGCAGATGGCCTGTGATCTCCCTGAAAATTATGAGAGATTCCCTGATGCGTTCCAGTTCATTAAGGATGTGGCTCTGGATTGGTCTGAAAGTCATTATCTTGAAGCTGAACCTGGGGAGTATGTCACCGTGGCCAGAAAGGCTAAAGA
>CAVFNP010000005.1:40978-75932 GCA_963624185.1 Firmicutes bacterium CAG:460
GAAGAAAAATAATCATCGTTGACGACCTATGGAACATTTGAACAGATTCAATTTTGCGCTGTTGCTTTCCGTTATAGTATGTGGCTGTGCAGGCACACATGGTGATCCCATAGTCGTACCGGAGAAGCAACCTGCCCCGGAAGGACTTTATTTTGAGCGGATGACTGAATCCATAGTACAGGTGTTCTGGAGGGATGTTTCGGATTCTGAAAAGGGTTACAGTGTGTGGCTTCTTAAAGAAGGGGACGAGTCGCCAGAACTGCTTTCTGAAACAGATCAGAATCAGACATCTTTTATCGTGACGGCAGGCCTGCAGACGGGGTCGAGTTATAAGATAGGTGTACGCACCGATTCAGCGCAGCAGGAAGAGAACTGTTCGCAGATAGAATATATTCCGATTATTATGCTTCCGTTCAAGGACTTGCCGAGCGGGGCTGTAATATCGGCGAAGAGTCTGCCTTCGTGTCTTAGTTTAACGTATAACCTGAGGGATTATTCTTCTCTTTCGGATGTCGAGACAGGTTTATGCTGGAGTTCAGAAGGTAAGGCCGTAGTGCAAGACGCTCATCTTGCGGGTCCGGAACTGCCGTCGACCGGAAAAGTTCTTCAGATAATACCGAATTCTTATCTTGAATATGGCATTACATATAATGTCCGTGTTTATCTGAGTTCTTCGCAAGGTACATATTACGTGGATGCGGGGGATATGACTCTTGGAGAGGAACTTTCTGCGGTCAAACTGAATTGGCAAGAGGGAGAATTTAAAGATCTTCCGGAGGGGATACATGTCTTTGAGAGCGTTGACGCCATTATCAGCGGGAGGCCTTTGAGGGCTTGGTATGCCACGGCGTCACTTGATTCGGGAGAATATGAATTCCGTACCAATCTGCCGGAGAGCCTTAGCACAATTGATGAGCAGGCAGCATCTTTCTGGGGGGATTGTCATATACTCGTCAATGGCGGTTATTTCGCTTCTGGCATGCATACCGGATTGGCTATCAATGATTTCAAAGTAAGTGGCAGTATAAATAATCAAAAGGGTACCATAGATGTCGGAGATCCTGAAAACAGGGTAACCTATCCTACTACACGTGGAGTGTTCGGGGTAAATGACGCGGGGGATGCTAAAGTTTATTGGGCGAACGGTTCCGGCTATAATGTAAATTATTTTGCTTCTCCTGTTCCGTCTCTTAAAGGAGAGGCCAAATACCCAGCCAATCCTGAAGAATGGTCTTCTGCGGAGATTGTACATTGGCTGCCAAGAGCGGCTATCAGTGCGGCGCCGGTTCTTTTGAAGAACGGAAAGTGTCCTTTTGATTTTACCAATACTGAAAGGGGCAGTAATTATTATTATACCAACTTCGAATTTGTGGCCGATGACATATTCGGCGCTTCAGTGATTTGTGATAGGACGGCAGTGGGCGTCACAGCAGACAACAAGATAGTATTCTTTATCTGTGATGGGCGCATGGATGACAGCAAGGGCCTGAATCTTAGAGAATTGGCCAGTATAATGAAGGGCCTTGGCTGCGTGGATGCCCTGAATCTTGATGGCGGAGGTTCTACAGGTATGATGGTGGGTGATGTTCATGTGGGAGATACATCAGTAGGCGGAAACAGAAAAGTAATGTCTACAGCCGGGCTTTTCAGAAGAAGATAGTTTACACGGTTATGCTGAAAACAATAGTAAAAAGGTTATTTCTGGCGATGGCGCTTCTTTGTGGGGTAATTCTCCCACAGAAGCTTTCTGCACAGTCATTTGTTGTGCAGGGAACTGTTCTGGATGAAAACGGGGAGGCTTTTGCCGGAGTTTTCGTCTTGATAAAAGGCAGCTCTGAGGCCACTATGACGGATGATATGGGTAAATTCAGTATCTCTGCCAAGTCTGAAGATGTGTTAGTATTTTCCGTTCTCAGCTACGAAGAAGTAAATGTCACGGTAGGCCGGAAAACGATTATAAATGTGAGTATGACACCGTCTTCCACGATGCTTGAGGAAAGCACCGTGGTGGCTTATGGAACGCAGCGAAAGGCCAGTGTCATAGGATCTATCAGTACAGTCAATGCTGACGAACTAAAAACTCCTGTCGCCAATATCTCCAGTGCTCTTGCGGGAAGAATGCCCGGGGTGGTGGCTTTGCAGACATCGTCTGAACCGGGGTCGAGTTCCGAATTCTGGATAAGGGGAGTAGGTACATTCGGAGCCAACAGCAAGCCTCTTATCATCGTGGATGGCGTGGAGCGGGAGATGGATCTGGTCGATGTGGACGATATCGCATCTTTTTCAATTCTCAAAGATGCTACCGCGACTGCTTTGTATGGTGTCAGGGGAGCGAACGGAATAGTCATAATCACCACCAAGCGTGGCTCGGAACAGGCGCCTAAAGTCACCTTTAAGGCCGAATATGGTATGACTCAGCCTATTACCATTCCCAAGATGGCGTCAACCGAGGACTGGATAGATTTTTATAATGAACTATACACGGACGTAGGTGCCACATCTCCGATTGATGCTTCCATGAAGCAGCAGTATCTTTCGGGAGGCAATCCTGACCTGTATCCTTCCGTGGACTGGACTAAGACGATATTCAAGGATTTCGCATCTACAGGTAAAGTCAACGCCAGCGTAAGCGGCGGTACCAAAGCCTTGAGGTATTATGCCGGAGGCTCATATTACACGGAAGGCGGTATTTTCAATGTGGCGGAGAATTTGAATTACAGCCCTCAGATTAATTACAATAAGTTCAGTTTCCGCTCCAATGTGGATGTAAACCTATCTTCTTCCACTACTTTGAACTTGTCTCTTTCTACGCAATACACATCGAGAAATGCACCGTCGACTGATCTTTCGACCATATATTCCCATGTTATGTATTGCACGCCCGTGGCGACACCTACCGTCTTTTCCAACGGGGCTTTGGCGGTACCTCAAGCGTTGAGCGGAGTAAATCCGTATAACGATCTTAATAATTCCGGATATAAGAAGTCCACTTATATGTATGTGCAGTCTTTGGCTTCTCTTACGCAGGATTTGTCGGAAATTCTGACGGAGGGGCTGAAGGCCAATCTGAAATTCTCCTGGGATTCCAATGCAGGAAATGTGATAACCAGGGACAGGAACGCCACTTACTATTACATCAATGCAGACTCTCCTTATAATCCGGACGGCAGTCTGAACCTGATTGCGCGTAACGACGGCACCAATTATCTGACGATGTACAATTCCAACTCCAGTGAGACTATTGTGTATCTCGAGTCATCCCTTACGTATGACAGACTTTTTGCCGAGGCTCACCGGGTCGGTGGACTTTTCCTCTTCAGTATGAGAAGCCGCACCAATAATGTTCCGTCAAGTTATATCTATGCATATCCATATAGGAATATGGGTATAGCCGGCAGAGCGACATACTCTTATCGCGATCGTTATTTTCTCGAATTTAATTTCGGATATAACGGATCTGAGAATTTTGCCCCCGGTCATCGTTTCGGATTTTTCCCGTCATATGCGGTGGGCTATATGTTAAGTAATGAACCGTATTGGAAAAACCTTAAGAAATATGTAGACACTTTTAAGATAAAGGCTTCGTATGGAACGGTAGGAAATGACCAGATAGGCGGCAGCCGCAGGTTTGCATATAATACCACGATGAATACGAGCGCAAGTGGAGGCATATTCGGAACAAATGCCCAGAACAATATGTCAGGGCAAGGCATTACTACAAGCGAATTCGGCAATCCTAATGTGGCGTGGGAGGAAGCGCATAAGTCCAATGCCGGCTTTGAGGCCAAGTTCCTCGGGGACTTCAGTTTTACGTTTGACTATTTCCTCGATCGTCGTGAGGGTATTTTCATCCAGCGTCAGTCAACTCCTTCTGTTGTGGGCCTTACTACTACGCAGTATGTGAATCTTGGACGTATGATGAATCAAGGTTATGATATGTCTTTCAAATGGGAACATAAATTCTCAGATGATTTCTTCCTGTCTGTCAATGCCAATTATTCGTTCAACCGTAACCGCAAACTTTACGATGATATGCCGGACCAGGTGTGGAAATACCAGAATCTTGCAGGATTTGCATATAATCAGCAGTTCGGACTTATCGCAGAAGGCCTTTTTGAGAGTGAACAGGAGATTGCGGAGTGGCCTACACAGACTTTCAGCAGTGTTCGTCCGGGTGACATCAAGTACAGGGACATCAATGGCGACGGCAAGATAGATTCGTATGATATGGTGGCCATAGGCTATACAACTATTCCTGAGATAACATACGGTGCCGGAGTCAGCGCCATGTTCAAGGGATTCGATTGCAATGTATTCTTTTCCGGTGTTTCACATGTGACCAGAATCATACACGGCCAGAATCTTTTCGGCGCGTCCGATAATATCATGTATCTCGGACAAATATTTGAGGACGTGGCCAAGAATCGCTGGACTCTTGAAAATCAGAATAATGATGCTCCGTATCCTCGCCTTTCGATGTCGAAAAATACCAACAACCAGCAGAATTCCACGTATTGGCTCAGGGATATGAGTTTTCTCAGGCTTAAAACGGTCGAATTTGGATATACTCTTCCGGAGAGCATCGCCCGAAAAGCCAAATTCGATAAGGTCAGAGTGTATATTTCCGGGAACAATCTTTTGACTTTCTCGAAATTCAAACTATGGGATCCTGAATTGGACAGCAGTTACGGTAATGCTTATCCTCAGATGAGGACAGTTGTTTTCGGAGTTAACCTTAATTTCTAAAAGATGAAGAGGATATCAACATATTTGCTTGTTGCCGTAGCGGTATTGTTTACGGGGTGTGAGAAATTCTTCGCGGTCGATCTGTCTAATCAGGCGGATATAAACGAGATATTTTCCAAGAGTGAGACTACGCACAGATATCTTTCTCATCTGTATGCTTATCTTCCTTTGGAAGAAGATATTGTGGGTTCCAACGGATGGGTGGTAGGTCGTTCTGATCAGGCTCTGTATTCGTGGTATCAGTATGTCTATTATAATCTTTACAGGACGGGGAATTATTCTCAAGCCACGATGAAATCCGCCCCGTTGACGTATTTTGATTATTGGCGTGCCAATTATCAAGGGATACAGCAGTGCTCCATATTTCTTTCTCATGTGGATCAGGATAAGGAAGATTCAGAGAGCGTAAGGACATATATGAAAGCAGAAGCCCGTTTCCTGAGGGCGTATCTTTATTTTCTTCTGTTCAGGCAGTACGGTCCCGTATTTATCTGGGGCGATTCTCTTTCGCAGGAAGATATTCTGGCTTCGGAGATAGATCGCAACACCGTGGAGGAGAACGTCGATTTTATCGTTTCTGAATTGGATAAGGCTGCCGCTGATCTTCCTCTTACTCTTGGTGATACTTCGGAGAGTGTCGAGAGATGGCAGGGAAGAGTGACAAAGGGTGCCGCTCTTGCTCTTAAGTCAAGACTGTTGCTCACCGCAGCGTCTCCTTTATTCAATGGATGCGAACTATATAAGGGGCAGATGAAAAACAAGGACGGCAATTTCCTCTTCCCTCAGAGTGCTGATCCTCAGAAATGGGAAAAGGCTGCCCAAGCGGCTAAGGAGGTAATAGATTTGAATGTCTATTCGCTATGTACAAGCTCATTGACTGGAGACAAATTCCAGGATGCGGCCGCATCTTATCAGAAAGTGTATTTTGAGCCGTGGAATTCCGAGACCATATTCGGATGGTGGAAGAGAAATTCAAATGCTTATTGGACCGATGCGTACACATACATGGGAGGCGCCGGGCAGGCTTTGGGCTGTTCTGTTCCAAAGAATTTCGGCCGTTTCGCCTATTCCGGGATTTGCCCTTCACTGAAACTGGTGGATTCGTATGCCATGTATGAGAGTGGACGGTATCCTGTCACAGGATATGAAAAGGATGGCGAATTGAACGATTATTCACGTCCTATCATAGATCCGGCTTCCGGATACAAGGCTACAGGTTGGACTGAAAATTACAAGCAACCGGTGGACGCGCCGTGGGCTCCGGCCTTTAAAGCACACAACAGTTGTGTGGGAAGAGAGCCACGCTTCTACGCCTGTTTAGTACCTAACGGGTTTTATTGGCCTAACAGCAGTAATCAGGATACGGATACATACCCGCAGAGAAAAGGCGGGCGCTTCACTACATATAATAGTGACGAGTGCTCTTCTCCTTATAATATAAGTTCCGGCCAATATTGTCGAGTGGGTTATGCATGGAGAAAGAATTATCCTGCAGACACTCCGTTGGAGACTTCAAGTGATTATACGTCGCTTAATGCCGTATGGCCGGAAATTAGGTTGGCAGAGATTTATTTGAATTATGCGGAAGCTTGTAACGAGAAGCCCCTGCGCGACGAGGCTACGGCTTTGGAATATCTCAATAAGGTGCGCAACCGCTCAGGTCTTAACGATGTGCAGGTGGCATATCCGGAGGTGATAGGCAATCAGGACTTGTTGCGTGTTCTTATACAAAAGGAGAGGATGATAGAATTCTCTATGGAACCTATGAGGCATTATGATGCCTGCAGGTGGATGATTGCTAAGGACGAGTATCCTGCCGCCAACTGGACATTGATGTGCAGTTCGCAGACATATGAAGAATCTTATCAGAGAGTGGATGACGAGTTCGTCGGAAGCGAGGCGGTGTTTACAGACAGGGATTACCTTTATCCGATAAGTGCAAAATGGCTTGCGGAGATGGTGAACCTAACTCAAAATTATGGGTTTTAACAGGAGGAAGAAAGATGAAAGGAAAACTTGATGTTCTGTTCTTGGGGATAGCTCTATTGTTTTTTTCCGCTTCCTGCATAAAAGATGACAGGAATAATTACCTCCCTTCGGAGAGTGTTTATCTGCTGGAGGGTTCGCTTCAAAGCGTATCATTGTCCAGCGGGCAGTATAGAGTGGTAATCGTAAAATCCGGTAAGGGGCTCACTTCCTGTAGGGTGAGTGTTTCTTCGGATGAGCAGGTTCTGCAAGAGTACAATGCGAGTGAGGGAGAGTCCCTGCTATATCTACCTGATAATGTTTTCAGCCTTTCGGAGTCTGTCGTGAATTTTTCAAAATCAGATTTTTGCAGGGTGGTGACAGTGTCTTGGGAACCTGCCGCACTTTCGGCACTCCTGTCTTTGGGGGAGTACGCCATTCCTTTGTCTATCTCTTGTGAGGGTGCGCAGGTAATGGAAGGCAAATCTGCAGTAATAATCAAACCGGTAAAATAGTTCTATAGATGCGAAAATGTTTTATCATAGTATTGTCCGTGTTCGGAATTCTTGTCTCCGGGAGTTCTTGCAGCACCGACAGGCTGTATAGATGGGAGAAGAACCGTTACAGAGCGCCGGAGTTTGCCGATATGGTACTTTGTTACGGAGGAAGCAGACACCGCACGGAGTATCTTTGGACCCAGGAAAGGTTTGATTCTTATGTGACTTATACAGACGCTTCTGGACAGGAGTATTGGCTTTTTGACGCATTTCTTTGTCTTGAATTTGCGGATTTGGACACGGAGAGCGGAGTGAAATACTCGCTGATGGCTGATCAGGTCAACGGCCCTTCAGGTGGAAAGCTCAGTTGGGAGCGGATGCTTGATTATTGGTTTTCCGCCGGCAATGGGCTCTATGCGCTGGAAGCTTCCGTATCGGATGCTGCCAAAAGGCTCGGAGTGCCGGAGTATAAACGCAGAGTCATAATGTTTCTTCCCGATCCTATTCCTTATCTGGAGTCGAAAAATCCGGACTCGAGTCATATATACTGGGGTAGTCTTGAAGGTCGCCAATTGGATTTTCTTAAGGATGAAGACAGGCTTGCCGCCTATAAATGGTATATAGACAGCGCCAGGGAGCGTTTTTCCAAAGGGAAGTTCAAGTATATAGAGCTTGTGGGGTTTTATGTCATGAGTGAAATCCTCACTATCCCGAGTGAACCTTGGACAGACAATGCCAAATTACACGATTTGGTGCCGCCTCTTTCCAGGTATCTGCATTCTGTGAATGAGTACCTATATTGGATTCCATTCTCCCAGGGAGCCGGTTGGAGACGGGGACGAGAGCTTGGATTTGATTACGTATGGATGCAGCCCAATCATTTTTGGCGTGGGGATGATTGTCCTATGTACAGATTTGCAGGATACTTGAGAGAAGAAGGAGTGGGGATGGAGTTTGAATTTGACACTAAAGTTCTTGAAAGCCATCCTAAGCATGAGATGTATAGAAGCAGGTTCCGCGAATATATGGAGTGCGCAAAGCGGGAAGGAGTATATGGCACGCAGCCTTTAGCTTACTATGTGGACAGCAACTGTTTACGAGACCTTCAACTTTCCTCGAGCAAGAGTGACAGGGAGTTCTACAGGGAAGTGTGTGAGTTTGTGATAAATAACCCGTTAAGAAGGAAGAAATGAAGACATTACGTTTAGATATTGTTTTTATATGGGCTGTGTTGGCTTTGTCTTCTTGTACCAAGGTTATTGAGAGGGAAATAATACGTGAGAAAGAAGTCATAAAACACGATACGGTCATAGTGGACAAATCAGACCCGAACATGTACGAATGGGAGCAGAAAAGAAACCGCGCCCCAGTTATTTCGGATATGGTGTTGTGTTATGGAGGAAGTCCTATAAGACACTCGACTGATTGGCCTTCTTCCAGATTCAGTGAATATGTGTCATGTAAGGATGAGAACTCTCAGGAACATTGGCTTTTTGATTCTTTCCTTGCTCTTGAATGGCGGGATGTGGATATGGAGATTTTCAATGAGGATGACATCGGAGATCTTAATGCCGACGGTGCATATGCCTTGACAGGAGGGCACGACAGGCATTCTGCAAAAAAGGAAGGCTGGCAACGTCAGCTGGATTTCTGGTTTACAGATGCTGATAACGGTTTCAATGGCCTTGACAAGGCGGTATCTATGGCTGCGGAACGTCTGGGGGAGCCTTCAGTAAAGCGCAGGATCGTGATGTTCTTACCGGATCCTCTTCCATATGAGATTTATGATGATCCTTCTTCTTCAAGCATATATTGGGGAGAGATCGATGGCCGCGCGATGGATTTCTCAAAGGATGAAGACCGCTTGACCGCTTACAGATGGTATATAGATAGTGCGCGGAAACTTTTTGACAAAAGACGGTCGGAGGGAATGTATTCCAATATCGAACTCATCGGCTTTTATATCCTTTCGGAGGATTTGAAGCATCCGGCTGAGAGTTATACGGATTATGCCCAGTTGTATAATTGTATTGCTCCGCTTGCCGATTATCTGCATTCTGTCAATGAATATCTCTATTGGATACCATATAGTTCAGCCCCGGGACGCAGTAGAGGATGGGATCTGGGGATAGATTATATCTGGCTTCAGCCTAATTATTATGAACACGGTGGAGGTTATTTGAACACGGCTCTGAAGAATATCATCAATGACGGGCTTGGGATGGAGATAGAGTTTGACCGTAAAGCGCTTTACAAATATGACGGGCAATATGATTCGGCTACATATTCTCAAAGAATGAAAGATTACCTGTCAAGGGCCCGCAGTTCCGGATTCTATGGAGAAAGACCATTTACATATTACATAATGACGGACTGGAATGATGATGTCCTGAAATTGTTCAGAACCTCATCTTATGCCAAGGACAGGGAACTTTATTACGACTTTTGCCGTTTTGTTACGGAGAATCCTTTAAGGGATAAACTAAAATAAGCGATGATATGAAACATAATCGTAAATATATTCCGCTTGCGTGCATGGCTGTGATGCTATGGAACTTGGCTTCTGCCCAAAGCGTTTCTGAAAACAGCTCTTTGCTGGGAGAAGATTTCCGCTCCGGAACAGGAATGCTGTCGAGTAATCTCTCCGGGCGGATTCCAGGGTTGCTTGTCCTGCAGAGAAGTGCGGCTCCCGGGGATGGTGCGACACTTTGGATAAGGGGTGTGCGGACGTCAGGGACGGATTCGTCGCCATTGATTTTCATCGATGGGGTGGAGTGTGATGTCAACCTTATCGATATGGATGATGTTGAGCAGGTTGCTGTTCTGAAAGATGCTTCTTCCACAGTCCTTTATGGTGTCAGAGGAGCAAACGGTGTCATCTTGGTGAAAACTAAAAAGGGCTTTGAGTCCAAGCCTCGTGTCAAATCTTCGCTTATGACTGGATTAGTACAGCCTATAAATCTGCCGCAAATGGCGAGCACGGAGCAGTGGCTGGACTATTACTCTTCTCTATTTACTTTGAACGGTGCTGCGGAACCTTTTACCGCCGAGCAGAAGGCACATTATATAAAGGGGGATTCCCCGGATTTGTATCCTTCAGTAGATTGGGTCGGAGAGACACTTACTTCTCTTGCGATGACGTCAAAGGCCAATGTGAATGTTACCGGCGGCTCGGCCCGTTCTCACTATTATATATCCGGGTCGTATAGTGATGTCAACGGGCTTCTGAATATAGACAACTCCAACAGTTATTCGCCACAGATAAATAGCCGGAGATTCAGTTTCCGGTCAAATGTCGACGTCTCCTTGTCTTCTTTCACAAAGCTTGTGCTGGGCATATCATCGCAGTATAAGATGAATAATTCTCCTATTACCTCGATAGGGACCATAATGGGAGATGCCCTGTGCTGTTCTCCTACCGCAATGCCGGCGCGCTGGTCCGACGGGTCACTTTCGCAGGTGCAGGAGTACGGGACGGTTAACCCATATAACGATGTAAATTCTCAGGGCTACAAGAGGGTATCGACTCTTTATGCGCAGACGGCTCTGACATTGTCCCACGACCTGTCCTCAATCGCACTTTATGGATTGCAGGCCAAGGTGGATTTCACATGGGCTATTGTTAACGGAAACACTCTTTCACGTTATTGCAATCCTATCTATTATTACTTGGACCCGGACGATGCTTATAAACAGGACGGTTCTCTGAGGCTGCATGCCAAGAATAACGGATCTAATTATCTTACGTTAAGTAAGGGTGTTACAAGCACCACTACCATTACGCTCACCCCGTCTCTTCTTTTTGATAGAACCTTCGAAGAGCATACGATAAATGCAGCGGTACTTTTCGATTTGCGATACAGGACAGAGAATGTTCCGGTTTCCTATCTGTACTCATATCCATATAAGAATATGGGAGTTGGGGGAAGGATTGGTTATAGCTATAAGAACCGATATACGGTCGGTTTGGCTGCGTCATATAGCGGATCGGACAATTTTACGGGTAAATATCGTTTCGGCTTTTATCCTGCGGCTTCATTGGCATGGAATGTCAGTGAGGAAGATTTCTGGGAGAATATAAAACCCGTGGTGTCCGACTTTAAAATCAAGGGCGGTTACGGCGTGAATGGAAGTGACCAGACGGGTTCATACAGCCGTCGCTACGTTTTCAACAACACAATGGATATTTATGCCTCGAGTTCGACATTTGGCACTTCCGGCCAATATTCGCCTAACGGCATAACCACTCAGTATCACGGATATCCTTCTCTCGGGATGGAAAAATCCGTCAAGGCCGATGTTGGAACATACGTCAGTTTTTTCAAAGAACTTAATTTGTCGGCAGAACTCTGGTCAGATCATCGTAGCGGAATATTCATCTCAGATGCTTCCACTCCGTCTGTCGCGGGTCTGACAAAGAATTATATCAACGTGGGTGAGATGAAAAGCCTGGGGGTGGATTTCTCTCTTGCGTATGCCCATGATTTTTCTGAAGATTATGGGGTAGATGCTTATGTTACATATTCATACGGAAAAAATAACATTCTTGCCGACGGAAAGCCTTCTCAGGCGGAATCGTATATGAACGCTACAGGACATCCATACGGACAGCAGTTTGGACTGGTGGCTCTGGGGCTTTTCAGCAGTGAAGACGAGATAGCCTCTTCGCCGAAGCAGACATTCGGTGACGTGCACGTTGGGGACATACGTTATAAAGACCAGAATGAAGACGGCGTGATAGATTATCGTGATGTCTGCGCCATAGGGTATTCCGCCATTCCGGAGATATACTATGGATTTGGTGTGAAGGTCAAAGCCCGCAATGTCGATATTGCCGTGGATTGTATGGGAATTTCTCATATGACGAGATTGATTTCCGGGTCAACCATCAGAGGCGGCGGAGACAACGTCCGTTATCTGGGTCAGATTTATGCGGAAGTGGCATCTGAAAGATGGACAGGCGGAG
The DNA here is from genome assembly GCA_963624185.1 of Firmicutes bacterium CAG:460. Lineage (GTDB taxonomy): Bacteria > Bacteroidota > Bacteroidia > Bacteroidales > UBA932 > Cryptobacteroides. The sequence continues at coordinate 53,153 of CAVFNP010000005.1, forward strand.
AGTTCTCCGATCGCGTGTCATATCCGCGGATGTATCTTAACGGCAGCCCGAATAATTCTCAAGAATCCACTTGGTGGCAAAGGGATATGAGTTTCTTCCGTCTGAAAAACATAGAGATGGGCTATACTTTCCATAAAGGATTCAGAGTTTTTGTGTCCCTTAATAATGTACTTACAGTCAGCACTTTCAGCCTATGGGATCCTGAATTGGGCACTGATAGCGGTGCTGCTTATCCTATGACATCCTCATATGTTTTGGGCCTTAATATGAATTTTTAAAAATATGAACAGAATATATATATCGTTGTGTTTGTGTTTTGCCTGCCTGGTTTCGTCTTGTTCTTATCTGGACACGAATCTTGTCGATCAGGCCAATCTTGACGATGTCTTTTCCCAGAGGGAAACGGTCCGCAGCTATTTGGCGCATATTTACAATTATATACCTCTGGAAGAAGATCCTGTGAGCGGTTCCGGTTATGTGGTGGCACGTTCTGACCAGGCCAGATTTTCGTGGTACACCAAGGGAAAGTATGAACTTTTTCGTTCCGGAAACTATTCCGCTTCGAGTATGGATGGCAATGCCGGTGCATATTCGGATTATTGGAATGACTATTATAACGGTATCCGTCAATGTACCATATTTATTCAGCATATAGATCTGGATGTCAACGATACTCCTCAAATCAGGGAATATATGCGCTCGGAAGCGAGATTCCTCCGTGCATATCTCTATTATTTCCTGCTCAGACAATATGGGCCGGTAGTGCTTCTCGGGGATGGGCTATATGATGACAAGCAGGATCTTATGACACTGGACAGAAATACCGTTCAGGAGTGTGTGGAATGGATAGTCTCTGAACTCGACAAGGCTACCGAGGCACTTCCTCTTACTCTTGGCGACACGTCAGAAAGTGTGGAAAGGTGGCAGGGACGTGTGACCAAGGGGGCGGCATTGGCCCTGAAGGCGCGAGTGCTTATGATGGCCGCGTCTCCACTGTTCAATGGTTGTGCCTTGTATAAAGGGGTCATGAAAAACTATGACGGGGAGTATCTTTTCCCTCAGGAGGCGGACTTGAACAAATGGCAACAGGCTGCAGATGCCTGCAAGAAGGTGATTGATTTGGGGTTGTATAATCTGTGTCGCAGCGAAGAAACCGGCGATGCTTTTAAAGATGGCGCCGCGTCATATCAAAAAGTGTTTTTTGATTCGTGGAATGAGGAGACCATATGGGGATGGTGGAGACGCACGGATAATGAATATTCGGCCGCTTCGTATTCTTCATTGGGCTCGGGCGGATTGATAGTAGCCATGCAGGTCCCAAAGAATTTCGGCAAATACGCCTATTCCGGGATATGTCCTTCTTTAAAATTGGTAGACAGCTACGCCATGTGGGAGACAGGGCGTTATCCAGTGAAAGGATATGAAAAAGATGCTCACGGACAGGATTACTCCCGCCCTGTCATAGACCCTGTATCCGGGTATAAGCCAGAAGGCTGGACAGATAATTACAAACAACCCGTAGATGCATCTTGGGCGCCGGCATTCAAGGCGCATAACAGTTGTGTAGGACGGGAACCCCGTTTCTATGCCTGTATAGTGCCAAGCGGTTTTTATTGGCCTAATGCCAATAATGCCGACAAGGATGCCATAGGCTCCGATGAATACGAGGTCAGAAAAGGTGGCCGTTTTTCCGTATACGACAGTGACGAGTCATCTTCGCGTTACAGTCTCAATTCGATTCAGCATCCACGTAGCGGATATGCATGGCGCCGGAATTATAAGGCGGATACTTCGCTTGAAACGGAATCCGATTATACGTCGATGAAATCCGTTTACCCTGAATTCAGATTAGCTGAGGTATACCTGTCTTATGCTGAGGCTTGTAATGAGAAGCCGGACAGGGACGAGGCTACTGCTATAGAATATCTGGATAAAGTACGTTCACGTGTAGGCCTTTGCTCAATAAAGACTGCATATCCAGAGGTGGTTGGAAACCAGGCACTTCTGCGTACTCTTATAAGAAGGGAAAGGCAGGTGGAATTCGCGATGGAGCCGCTCTCTTATTATGATGCTTGCAGATGGATGACGGCTAAGGATGAATATCCTGCCGGATGCTGGTCTTTGAAGTGCAGCGCCTCCACTTATGAGGAATCGTATGAAAGAGTTGACGATGAGATTGCCCTGTCCGCGCTTGTCTTTACGGACAGAGATTATTTCTATCCGATTTCCTCGGCGTGGCTTAAGCAGATGCCCGGAATGACTCAAAATTATGGATTTTAAGAAAACATAAAACTAATTACCAAATTTTATCGTTATGAAAAAGATTTTATTAGCAGGATTGCTGGCGACGACCCTTTTGTCGGCGGGTTGCACCAAAGAATTGGAAAACAAAGTCAACGATATCGAAAAACGCGTTGACAAGATTGAAGTTGATCTGAAGGCGGCCATTGAAGCTATTCAGGAGGCGACGGAAAAAGGTTATTATATCCGGTCATATGAGGCTCTTTCCGATGGTAGTGGCTATACGTTCACATTTACGAACGGAAAATCGGTGACTGTACTTAACGGTAAGGATGGTGCTGATGGAGAGAAGGGTGATAAAGGAGACAAAGGCGATAAAGGTGATAAGGGAGACAATGGCGCAGACGGAAAAGATGGCCAGGATGGCGATTCATTCTTTTCCAATGTAGTCATTTCCGATACGGAAGTGACGTTCACTTTGTCTGACGGGACAGTATTTGTCATCCCTCTGGAGGCGGCATTTGCCCTTAATATTGACACAGCGGCACAGAAAATCACTAATGGACGTGAGGTGGAACTTACCTATACTGTCACTAACGCCACGGAAAAGACCGTAGTCGATTATCTGGTCAGCGGAAGTTATAAGGCGGAAATTCTTCCTTCGTCCAAATCGGAAGGTATAATCAAAGTTACCGCGCCGTCTGTAAGTTCAGAAGGAAAACTTCTTGTTTATGCAGACAACGGAGCAGGAAGAACATCTATCAAGACTGTCGCTTTTGCCAATGATGATGCATATGTCGAGACGGCAGATGTCGCAGTTGCGGCTAACGGTGAGGAATTTTCTCATCCATATTCATATAATGTAGCTTGCACGGCTTCTTTCTCTGAGTCTTGGCTTCATCTGGTAGACACAAAGGCCGTTACCACTACATTTACATTCAGAGCAGATGAGAATACCGGACTGGAAGCGCGTACGGCTGTCGTTACCATTAAAGCCGGTGACGTAGTCCTTCAGTCTTTGAAAGTGGTGCAGGAAGCGGCTCACGGAATACGTAATTATGCTGAACTGCTTGAATTCCAGAAAGAATCCAATGCTGAGACTCCGGACTATTCTCGTTTTATGGATAAGAATTCGGTCGTGAAACTCCTATGTGACATAGATTGTACCGGCTCCGGAGCGGAAAACGAATGGACTCCTATCTGTGATAAGGATATTGCCAGAACATATCAGAATCTGGGATGTCAGAAAGGTTGGTCAGGAGTTTTCGACGGTCAGAATTTTGCCATTAAGAATTTGAAAATCAGTGATAATAAGAACAATTCCACATGTGGATTTTTCGGTGCCATTTATAAAGGGACCGTTAAAAATATTGTTTTTGATTCTTCTTGCTCGATAAATTATGTTGAGACGGGAAAGGCCGGAGGTACTCTTTATGGTACGGTAGCCGCATTGCTTAATGGAGGAACCATAGAGAATGTCGTTTATAAAGGAACCGTAGAACTCAAGCACAGCACTTCGGCAGGTTTTATGTCGTATGGCGGAATTGTAGCAGCGTCTACCTGTTATCCTTGCGACGCATATATCAAGTCTTGCCGTTTCGAAGGAACGATGTCCGGCGAGTCCAGAACCAACAATAATACAAGTACAAGCCCTCGAATGGGAGGAATCGTAGGCTTTTCTATGAGAGTAAAGGCCGGCCAGAGCTATGCTCCGCTTGGAGATTATCATATTTATATAAAAGATTGTATCGTAACGGGGACATTGAATCTTAAGGGACTCAGAGATGGCGGTATTGTAGGTCAGACAGCAGGAGGTAATACGGTAAGCGGGTGTGAGTTTAACGGTACATTGGTTAATAATTGTGAAAATAACAACACCGGAACAAATATCTATGCCGTTGCCAGGGTAGGCGGAATCGCCGGTTATGTGGAGGCTGTGGAAGACAGTAACCTTGACAGTTTCAGCGCTTGCAAGGTATCCGGAACCGTTGTCGATCTTATGCAAGGCGCTGTAGGAGGACTTGTAGGATTTACTAAAAAGGCATCATACACCGATTGTACTGTAGACGCAAAGGTTGCTTCAAAGTATTATGGAGACAAAAATCCTCTTGATACATCGAAATCAATAGCATATAATGCAGGTGTTGTAGTGGGCAACATTCAAAATAGTGCGGCGACATTTACTTCAATCAAAGGTAAGGGCCAATTTGCCAAGAATTATGATAACGCTCTGGTGGATCCTGTTACGTTGACTTCAGAGAATGCTGCTGAGTACTTGATAGGTAAATATGCTGGCGGTACTGATATTTCCGGCATTACTTTCTGGCAGTAAAATTTAGATGACTGTAAAGAAATTATTGGCGTTTTTTGTCGTAACGCTTGCTTTCATATCTGAAGTCACGGCACAAGACATTAATGTGATACCTCGCCCTGCATCTGTAGAATGCAGGGTGGGGAGTTTTGATATCGCCGGGGCATCATTTTATGTCGACAAGGCTTGTGATGCGGTGTACGCCGTGGAAAAATTGGCCTCTGATGTTTCGACCGGAAGCGGTAAGCGATGTAAGATGGTTTCTCGCCCTGTGAGGCATTCGGTCCGCTTCATTACGGATGCGTCTTTTGGGGAAGAAGAATATGCTATTTCTGTCAACCATAAGAGAATTGAGGTCAAGGCGTCAAAGCGTCGCGGTTTTCTTTATGCCATACAGACACTGCGTCAGTTGATTCCTCTGCATGAATGGACTGTGGCTTGCGTAGAGATCAGGGATTCTCCGCAGTTTGCGTACAGGGGTGTTCATTTGGATTGTGCGCGGCATTTCTTTACAGTAGAGCAAATCAAGGAATATCTTGATATCCTTTCTATTTATAAGGTCAATCATTTTCATTGGCATCTGACTGACGATCATGCCTGGCGTCTGGAGATAAAGAGATATCCGCTCTTGACGGAGGTCGGTGCGCATAATTGCGGGGCTGTTCTCGAAGCGGATCCTAAGGTGAAAGGTGAGATTCTTTATGATGGTTTCTATACGCAGAGCCAAGCACGCGAGATAGTCTCTTACGCTGACAGCCTGGGTATAACGGTAGTTCCGGAAATAGATATGCCAAGCCATTTTACCGCAGGACTGGCCGCGTATCCTTTTCTTGGATGTACTCAAGGGCCATACGAAGTTATAAGGGTAGTCGGCCCACGGGGAAAGGGACTTGCCAAGGATGCTTTGTGCGTAGGGCGGGAAAGCACGTTTGATTTTATAGAGAATGTGCTGGATGAGGTGCTGGAGATTTTTCCTTCCGAACTCATTCATATAGGCGGAGATGAATGCATAAAAGACAGATGGTATGAATGCCCCTATTGTCAGGGACGCATTCAGGAAGAGGGAATTGTTTCTGACAGTACCTATACGTCAGGACAGTATCTGCAGGTGTATTTTGTGAACCGGATTCAGGAGTATTTGAATTCCAAGGGGCGCAGAATCATCGGGTGGGATGAAATCCTGGATGGGAAATTGGATTCAGGGGCCGTCGTGATGTCTTGGCGAGGAGTCAGGACAGGTCTTGAAGCTTCGAGGCGTGGCTTTGATGTCATAATGTCTCCGGTGCAGCATTGTTATCTGGATTATCGTCAGTCCAGAGATTTGCAGCGCGAGCCAAGAGCATTTGCAGGAACGGTAACTATAGAGGATGTCTATGGATTCAATCCGCTTGAAGGATTGGATTTAGATGCGGCCTCTCATATAATTGGGGTGCAGGGTAATCTATGGACAGATGTAATAGGCGTCTGGAGTCAGGTGGAATATATGTTGCTGCCACGACTTGCCGCTCTGAGTGAAGTCCAATGGTGTTCTCCTGCCAGAAAAGATTATAACGTTTTCCGCAAGGCAATGAATTATCATGCCGGTATTTATGATGCTCGCGGGTATGTTTATGCCCGTCATTTATGGGGAGTTGTCGGGTTAGTTGAGAAAACAGATTAAAGATTATAATGCTATGAGAAAAACAAATTGGTGTTTTTGTTCAATTTTGATGCTTGCTTTGGCGATGCCTTTGTCTTGCTCTTGTAAGCAGAAGCCTGTCCCGGAGCCTGATCCCAGGCCGAATCCGGATGAGATAGTCGGGACTCCTTTTGATAGCCGCTGGGAACTGTCTCTGCAATTGACCAACAATAGGGAGTTCCCGTGGGAAGGTACGCATAAATGTTACGCCACATTCGGGGAAGGGCGGAGCAAGTCGTTTTTTACGGCGGTAAGCGCAACAGGAGGGAGCCTGAATTTTAAAGTGAAGGAAAACGGCCCGGCAGTCGGGGGCTTGAAAGAGAACGACTATCTACTTTTCTGTGTGCCGATCGAGAGTCTTTCTGCCGAATCGGATGTTGATTTCATGCTCTCTATTGACGCTACGTCGACAGATGCACCGCGGGATTGGCAGATTGAGTATTTTGACGGCGGGCAGTGGACTGCCGCGGGAGAACAATTCGTTGTCAACAGCAGCTATGGAAATCATACCACAGTCGTGCGAGATTTCACTCTCTCCCAGAGTATCGTTCAGGATACGCTTAAGGTGAGATGTCGCGTCTGCAGTTCTGTAAACGCTGCAGGAGAGCAGATAACGGAAAATTCGAATGCTTTCATTTATTTCCCGCCCGCTGATTTTCAGACTTGTTGGATATTGACATATCCTGTTGAAAAGTTCCCGAAGCAGGGACTTTTGACAAAACTTATGGCTCTGGGTAATTCGTTCAGTTATTATAATGCTCCGGTGTGGATGTTGAAAGAAATTGCACGCACCCAGGGACATCAGATAGAATTACGTATGAACGTACGCCCGGCTCAGACTTTTGCGGATCATCTTTCGCTTCCTCTTACGGCAGCGGTGATAGACAGAGGTGGATACGACGCGGCTGTGCTTCAGGACCAGAGCACGCAGCATTCAGCTTATTATAAGTCACCTTCTTCCAAGGCCAATGTTTTGGAAGACACCCGTTCGCTCAAGAGCAAAATTCTTGAAAAATCTCCGGAGTGCAAAGTCGTCTTGGAGAATACTTGGGCATTTGCCGCTTCAAATTACGGTGGATTCGGGAGTTATGAATTGTTCGCAGAGGCCTTGATTAAGGGATGTGAACTGATTTCTTCCGAAAGCGGATGCGTGATGTCCCCTATATGCAGTGCGTTTGCTGTGGCTCGCGGACAAGGAATAGGCCTGACCATATCTGACAATAAACATCAGAGCCAATATGGTGCTTATCTTAAGGCTTGTGTGAATTATCTGGTTTTGTACGGTGAAAAATTTACTGAAACGGTTTCTGATTGCAATCTGCCACCTGCAATAGCGGTTTATTTAAGAAAAGTGGCGGAAGAAACCGTACTTGGAATAGAATAGTTATGAATAAAAGTATAGAATTATGAAACGCTTGATTGAAAAATTGATGATGCTGTCCCTGATTTCAGTTGCGGCAGTATCGTGCGCTCCGAAAGAAGACGTTCCGCAGTATGATCCAACTCTCTCGCTTAAAGGTTCAGTCTTGACCATAGACGGCAACGGAGGCGATGTGTCGGCTGTTTTGACGACAAATGTTGATTATAAGGTGGATATTCAGGAAGGAGTTGATTGGCTTAGTTATATTCCGACAAAGGCGGATGCTCCTGCGGATGAGACTTTAAAATTTACCGTAAAACCTTTCCCGAAGTCTACAGAGGCTTCACGCTCGGCCGTAGTGACTATTTCTTATACCGGGCTTAAAAGCCAAGTATTGACAGTAGTGCAGACTCCGTTGGCTAGAATCTATATGACAGTTACTCCGGACAATACCCGTTTCACTATGGAAGGTGGTGTGATGAACGTGGACGTGCAGTCAAGTGTCGATTATGTGATTGCGGTCGAAGAAGGCGCTGACTGGATTGTCGCTGACCCTCAAAATCCTGTTTCAGGGAATGGAACGGCCAAATTTACGATAGAAGCCAATAAAGTGGCAAGCGACAGAGATGCTACGGTTACATTTTCAACTGAAGGACTTGACCCTGTTGAAATAGCTGTGCATCAGGACGCATATTCATCAAATATAGGGATCAAGTCTCTCTCTGATTTTCTGGAATTCGTGGAGGCTTCAAATGTAGGAGATTATGAGAAACATGACCTCTCCAAGTGGGTTAATGAGGAAGGTGAGATTTGTCTTCTTTGTGACCTTGATTTGTCCGGTATAAGCGAATGGACTCCTATCGGCCAATCTACGGATTTGACAACTATCAAGAATCGTTCTGCCGTAGCTGATACCGTGAGAGCATTTGGTAATCATTATAATTCCGGCAAGGGAATTTTCAACGGCATGAATCACGTGATCAGTGGTTTGAAGATAAATGTCGGCAATGAGTCGGATAAGGCTTATCAAGGATTTTTCGGCCCGCTTTGGAATGCAACCGTCAAGAATCTCATATTTGATGAGACCTGTTCGATAACGGTGGAAAGAGATATCGCTTCAACTGATGCTTATGGTTTCGTTACGCCATCGGCCATCGCGTCGACAATAGAAAACGTCATTGTCAAAGGCAGTATCAACATTAAGCAGACATTGCCTGACGGAGAGACCTTCAGGGGATTTTATGTCGGTGCTATCGCGGGAGTTCTCTGCAGTAATAAAGTGGGCGATGCGGTCATAAGGAATTGTACGTATGAAGGAAAGTCCTGCATAGTAGAACAGATAGGTCACGGCACATCCAATCCTAAGACGGTAGCCGCTATTGTCGGCTATGCTGTTCATGATACGGGAGAGGGAGATGACAGATGGGCCGATGCGGCCAATCAACATAAAACCATGATTATCGGATGTGAGAATAAATCAATTATTGAAGGTTCCGTATGGAGAATGGGAGGTATAGTCGGGGCGACATACAATGATGCATATATAGAGAACTGCATTAATCGTGGCGGCATATTTGACAACTATTCCGGAGGAAACTGCAGGGTCGGAGGCATTATAGGTTATGATCAGGGAAACAGTACCGTAACGGGATGTGAGAATTATGGCAATGTCCATTCTCTTGACACAAAGGATACTTGCGTAGGAGGAATCACATCTGTAGTAGCCGGTAAGGGTGTTTATAAGAACAACAAGTGTGATAATATCATTTCCGGTCAATACACCAAATTCAAGGGCATATTCCTGGCGAATGTGAATAATGCCGGTGCACTGTTCGAAGGAAACCTTGCCAAAGGGTCGTGGGCTACGTCTTACAATAAAGGTGAATATAGTGAAGTGATAGAAGTTACGGAATCTAATTTCACTGAATATGTAGGAAAGAATGGTAAAGAAGCTCCGACATTCTCTACGGGAGTTTCCTTCTGGAAATAAGACTCACTGGAGAAGGCATTATAGTACATTAAAAAAGTCGACCTCATTGCGGGGCCGACTTTTTAATTTGTATGTATGCGCGCAGGGATTATTTCTTTACCTGAGCGGCTTTCTTTTTAGCTTCGTGAAGCGCACAGTCTGTCATGATAGGAGTACCGATCATAATAGAAGCGTATGTACCGATGCAGATACCAAGGCAAAGTGCAACGGAAAGACCTCTGATAGACTCACCACCCCAGATTGCTATAGCAAGCATAGGGAGCAGGGTACTTACTGACGTGTTGACCGTACGGGTCAATGTAGCATTGACTGCCTGGTTTACAGTGCTCTTGAAGTCTGCGTTAGGGTGAATCTGAAGGTTCTCACGGATACGGTCGAAGATAACCACGTTATCGTTGATGGCATAACCTATGATGGTCAGTATGGCAGCGATGAACGTCTGGTCAACATCGAGGTTGAATGGAAGAATTCCTGTAAACAGCGAGAAGAAACCGATGATGATGATGGCCGTGTGTGCAAGTGAAACGACACCGCCAAGACCCCATGTCCAGCCCTTGAAACGCCAAGCTATGTAAGCGAAGATGACAAGCAGCGCGATGATCACTGAGATGATGGCGTTACGCTTAATATCATTGGCGATAGCTGCGCCTACCTTATCGGAACTGATGATACCGTTAGGGTTCTCAAGAGTAGATGTGAATTCATCCAGGGTAAGGTCTTCAGCGAAAAATCCGTGAAGAGCCGTATAAAGCATACCTTCGATCTCTTTGTCCACTTCGGTAGATTCGTTTTCATATTTGTAAGAAGTGGTGATCTTCATCTGGCTGTCTCCACCGAACTGCTTGACTTCAACAGATGCGCTCTTTACTGTCTCATCGGCAGCCGCAGCTGTGTTGAATACGTCGAGTGTAGCCGTACGGATGTCCTCAGCGACAACAGGTTTGTCGAAACGTACTACATAGGTGCGACCTCCTGTGAAATCTACACCATAGGTGAAGCCCTTGAATACGATGCTTCCTATTGAGATAAGGATGAGGATTCCGGATACAAGGTAAGAGTATTTGCGTGCTCCGATAAAGTCTACGTGCGTATTCTTAAGGAAGTTGGCAGTGAACTTGTTTTCGAAGGTAATGTTCTTGCCCTTGTTTACTCTATCGTCGAATATGATGCGTGAGATGAAGATAGAGGTGATCACAGATGTTACGATACCGATGATAAGGGTCGTAGCGAAACCTTTGATAGGGCCTGAGCCGAACATTGCCAGAACGATACCGGTAAGCATGGTCGTAACCTGTCCGTCGATTATGGCTGAGTATGCGTTCTTGTAACCGTCGGCAATCGCTTTGCTCAATCCCTTACCTGCTTTCAGCTCCTCCTTGATGCGTTCGTAGATGATCACATTGGCATCCACGGCCATACCTAAGGTAAGCACGATACCGGCGATACCTGGAAGGGTAAGTGTGGCGCCGAATGCCGCGAGAGTACCGAAGAGGAAGAGGACATTGGTAAGAAGAGCTATGTCCGCTACTACACCGGCTCCGCGATAGAACAGGATCATATAGCAAAGTACCAGCAAGAATGCGATGATAAATGATATGAGTCCCGCGCGTATTGATTCAGCACCGAGGGAAGGACCTACGACCTGCTCCTGAACGATGGTGGCAGGTGCAGGAAGTTTACCGGACTTAAGTACGTTGGTAAGGTCGGTAGCCTCTTCGATGTCGAAGTTGCCGCTGATCTCGGAGTTACCGCCGGTAATTTCGGTATTGACTACCGGATAAGAATAAACGGTGCCGTCGAGAACGATAGCTATCTGTTTTCCTATATTGTCTTTGGTAAGTCTTGCCCAGGTGTTCGCTCCTTCAGCATTCATGGACATGGAAACGGTAGGATTACCGCCATTTTGTGTCGCATAAGAAACACGTGCGTCTGTGACTGCGCTACCGTCCAACGGAGCGTTGCCGTCTCTTGAAGAAGCCTTTATGGCTACAAGCTCGTAGATATTGTCTGCACCTAATCCGCTTACGGGTTTAACAGACCACATAGGACGGAATTCTATAGGGAATATGTCTTTGGTAGCCTTCAGGTAAGAGTTTACTTTAGCGGTATCGGAAGCGTTGGCATAACCGATGCAGGCGCCTCTCTGGCTCTGCGAAGGCTGAAGAACGGCAAAAAGCGGATTGTTCTTCTTATATGCTTCGAACTCTGCATTGGAATTCTGCGCCTCGATTTCGCTCTCTACCACACTCTTGGCTTCGCTTGAAGTTTTTGTTTCTTCATCGCCTGCCAATTCAGCAAGAGCCTGGTTGGCTTCTGCGAGGAAAGGATATATTTCACTGTTTTCGAATGTGGTCCAGAATTCAAGTGACGCTGTTCCCTGGAGGAGTTTACGTACACGTTCAGGCTCCTTTACACCAGGAAGCTCGACCAGGATACGTCCGGTGTTGCCTAGTCTCTGGATAGAAGGAGACACGACGCCGAAACGGTCGATACGGTTACGCAACACGTTGAATGAATTGGCGATAGCCGCATCTGCGTCTTCTCTGATGATGGAGATTACCTGTTCGTCGGTGCTTTCCGGTTTGATACGGTCACGCATCTCATATGTGCCGAATATCTGAGAAAGCTTCTTGCCTCCGCTGACTTCCTTCCATGCAGATTCGAAAAGAGTGATGAAATCACCGTGCTCGGTAACCGTCCTTTCTTTCGCAAGTGCCATGGCTTTAAGGAATTCAGGGTCCTGATTGTCTCCTGAGAGGGCTTTCACGAGGTCTTCAAGCTGAACCTGAAGCATCACGTTCATACCGCCCTTGAGGTCAAGTCCGAGGCTGATCTCCTTAGCTTTTACGTTCTTGTAGGTTAGGCCGAAAAATACTTTTTCGGTGGAAATTGAGTCTGTATACCATCTGTTCTCGAATTTTTTGACAGAATCGAGGACATAAGCCTTGTTCTCATCAGAGACTTTGCTGATATCGAAAGCCTCTGCTTTAGCCTGAGCGTAATTGTCAGCCTTCTTTTCGATGATGCTTGTGACAGCAGTGAAAGAAAGCTGATAGATGCAGGCAAGTGCAAGTACGATGATAACAAATCTGATTGCGCCTTTACTTTGCATAGTTTTATTAATGTTTATAATTTATTTATTTCCTTCCAAAATCAATGCAAGAGCGCAAATTTACAAAATTTTTCCCATTAATAAAGGACTAATCACTCTAATTTACTATTTTTGTGAGGATAAGATTCAAAGGGAAGAATGAAGGTTTTTTTGAGATTTATAACATTGGGAGTTTGTGTTTGCTTGTTTTCCGTATTTGCCGGAGCTCAGGTGAAAGACAGCTTACTTGTAAAGGCCGGAAAGTATATCGAGGAATACAGTTACGAGCAGGCTCTTAAATGTTATGATCAAGCGGAGTATTATGTTGCCGATTCTTTAGGAATGTCAGAAATAGAGGCCCGCAGAGGCCACTGTGACACATTGCTTTCCTTAAGCACCACAGTTTCAGCCCCGGTCGTGATTTCAAGGGCGCGGTTTTCAAAAAAAGACTTTTTTCTGTACTATCCTTTTCCTGACGGTTCGTTCAGACCGGTTGAGGGCGGCGGTGTCATTTTTTATCCCGGAGACGAAGACCATATCTTTATCAGCCGTGATGAATCAGAGGGCCAATTCCTGTCCATAACCATTGGCGACAATAAGTATTTTTCAAAAAGATCCGACGACGGTTTTGGGGGATATGATCTTTATTGCAGCCAGTGGGATAGTGATTTGGGGGAATGGAAGGATGCCAGGAATCTTGGTTTTCCGTACTCTTCATCCGCCAATGATTATCTTTTCGTGGACACGGAAGACGGGAGATTCTCTTTATTCGCTTCTGACCGCTCCTGCAGCGCGGACAGCGTCTATGTCTATGTCATAGACAAGACGAGGGTAAACGCTTCCACCCAATTCAATGACGGGGAATCCCGTCTGCAATTGGCAGAGCTCGTTCCTAATGTCGGAAACGATATGCTGGTAAGAACTCCTCAGCAGAGCGAGAATCCGTGGACAGATAAATATCAGGAAGTGATAGCCAGGGAAAAAGAGTTGAATGCGCTTCTTCAGACGGCTTCAGAAGAGCAGGAGGCGTCGTTGCGTGAAGAAATTGAAAAATTGTCGGCTCAAAAAAGGGAAATAGAGGAATATATATTTGAAAGCAATTCTCAGACAAGAACCATTTCTCAGGAGGTAGACCGTGATGTGGCGGGAGTGGAAGGCTCGTTTATTTTCTATAAGAGAAAACTTGGCGCACCCATAAAAGTAACACTAACACAAGACTGATATGACACCAACTCTAATTATCGTAACGTTGATCGTTTTCGGCATATTGGCCCTGCTTGCGGAGTTCCTTCTCATCCCGGGGATAGGAATATGCGGAATCATAGGACTCGGGTCCATCATTTACTCTGCCGTATATGCTTTTCATGTTATGGGCAATACCATAGGCACTATAGTAGTGGCGGTGGACATTGTCATTATAGTGCTTACCGTCGTTTTCATGCTTAGGGAAAAGACGTGGAAGAAGTTTGAACTCAAGGAAGAGATAAAGTCATCGGTGGAAGACGACAGTGCGCTTCTACACGTAGGGCAGAGAGGCCGGAGTCTCACCCGTCTCGCCCCTATGGGCACCGTGGCTTTTCAGAATGTGACCTGTGAAGCCAAATCAAGCGACAATACCCTGATCGATCCTTCTACTGAGGTGGAAGTGGTGAAGTTGGAGGGGAACCAGGTATATGTAAAACCAATTAATAATAAGAACTAATATGACACAAATCATTCTTTGGGTTGCGATAATTCTCGTCGCGCTTATCATTCTTTTGTGGTTTTTCCCTGTTGGCATGTGGTTCCAGGCCATTCTCTCAGGGGTAAGGATGTCTCTTCTTCATCTTATCCTCATGCGTTGGAGAGGGGTGAATCCTAATACCATAGTAGTGGCGATGATCACCGGAACCAAGGCCGGGCTTCAGCTTAATGCCAATGAACTTGAGGCCCACTATCTTGCCAAAGGTAATGTCGGACGCGTGGTGATGGCCCTCATCTCGGCGGCGAAGGCCAATATTCCTCTTGATTTCAAGATGGCTGCGGCCATTGACCTCGCGGGACGAGACGTTTTCGAAGCTGTGCAGATGTCAGTCAACCCTAAGGTTATCAATACACCTCCGGTTACGGCCGTGGCTAAGGATGGTATTCAGCTTATCTGTAAAGCACGAGTAACTGTCCGTGCCAACATCAAGCAGCTCGTCGGCGGCGCCGGAGAAGAGACTGTCCTCGCACGTATCGGTGAAGGTATCGTGTCTTCCATAGGTTCGGCAGACAGCCATAAAGCTGTGCTCGAGAACCCTGACACCATCTCTAAACTGGTTCTTGGCAAAGGCCTTGATACGGGAACCGCATTTGAGATTCTTTCCATCGACATAGCGGATATAGATGTCGGTAAAAATATCGGAGCCGTTCTTCAGATGGACCAGGCAGATGCGGACAAGAATATAGCTCAAGCCCGTGCCGAGGAACGTCGTGCTATGGCCGTAGCTCTCGAACAGGAGATGAAGGCCAAGGCACAGGAGGCCCGTGCGGCAGTGATAGAAGCTGAAGCACAAGTTCCGCTTGCTATGGCGGAGGCGTTCAGAAACGGCAATCTCGGTGTGATGGATTATTATCGCATGAAAAATGTCCAGGCGGACACTGATATGCGAGAAAGCATAGCGAAAGAATAGAATCTATTGCTTATAGTATCTTCCGCTATCTTTTATAAGGCCCTCGATTTGAACTCTCAATTCGTGGGCCTTGTCTTTTGACAAGTCCTCGACGTTGAGATGCAGACGGTAGCACCAGTGGTTGTCCGGATTGGAAGGATCGTTGATGCGTTCGTTTTCGAAGTCCTCCCTTCGAATGGTTTCATCTATTGCAAGCCAATCCTGTATAGGGAAGATGGCAAGCATGCTTTGCGCGTCGAGATGCCCCTTCAAAATACGTTTTGCTTCCCATCCTTTCATATCACCTTTGCCTGATTCCTTGTTCTGCAGGCGAAGTGTGGACATGTCGTGACTCGAAGTGGCGCATACGCTAAGGTAAGGCCAATCGCGGCCTTTGTTCATCTGAGCCATTTCCAGAGACAGTATTTTCCAATGATCCATCACCCCCGGCACGCAGTCCGGAATCATTCCTAAATCTTCCGCACAGGCCAGCATGCCGCTGGCGCTGAGAAGTTCGGGGAGTTTGCGCTCGGCATTCCTTCTCCAGAACTCATTGTGTCTGTGATAGAAGAAATCGTTATAGAGAGAGTAGAATCTGTCTTTCTGCCAGTCCTGAAGCCCTGTCGTGTCCGGTGAAATCATAGGTTGCCAGCAGCCTTGATTACGGGGGTCCGGGAGGAAGAGACCTTCGAGAGGAAGCCCTGCAGAGGAGATTTCTTCCGGTTTATATGGGAGGGCCGGATTGAAATGCCCCATCATTCCGCTTTTATAGGCCGAAGGTATTTCCCATATTCTGAAGAATCCCAGTACGTGGTCAATGCGGAAGGCATCGAAGTATTGGCTCATCTTTTTCAGACGGCTTTTCCACCATGCGAAGTGGTCTTTGGCCATTGCGTCCCAATTGTATGTGGGGAAGCCCCAGTTCTGTCCGTCGCGGGAGAAATAATCGGGCGGTGCACCGGCATAGGAATCGAGGTTGAAAAGTTCCGGATGAAAATGCGCATCGGCGCTGTCGGCGCTCACGCCTATTGGAAGGTCCCCTTTAAAGGATATGCCTTTGCTCCGGGCATAGGCCACTTCTTCGCCGAGCTGCTTGTCCAGATGGAATTGAATCCATTGGTGGTATTCTTTCTCGTCTCCGTCTCTTTGGGCGCAGAACTGTGAATATTCTTCCAGCCAGAAGGCGTTGTCCTTATAAAAGGAAGCGAATGCTCGACTTGACAGATCTTTCGCACCAGTGGCAGTGTAGGCCTTTTTTATGAGTGCGGATTTTTCTTTGAATACACGAGGATAATCCACAGACGGGAGACTGTTAAGTTCTTTTTGGGCTTGTTTGAAAGATGCTGTTTCTTTTATTCCCAGGTCCTGTAGGTGAATATACAGAGGGTGAAGCGCAAAACTGCTTATGGGACTATACGGATAAGAATCTTTCCATTCTCCGCGTCTCGTGGTGTCGTTTATAGGTAGAAGCTGTATTATGCATTGGCCTGTAGAGGCGGCCCAATCCACCAGGGCGCGCAGATCGCGGAATTCGCCAATTCCGAAATCGTCGGCGCCGCGTAAAGAAAACACGGGGATGACCGTTCCCGCTCCGCGAAATCCCGTTATGTCAAATTTTGCCGCGTTATGTTTTCTCGGGAAAGGGCATCCGGGGATGGGAGAGTCTATCCATTTGTCCGTAAGGATATGGTTTTTCGCTCTTCCGTTAAGTTTGGCGTGATGATTATCCCATTCAAGACGGGTTATGAGGCCGTCTTCGATTATCTGATAGGAATAGGAGTCGAGATCTGAATTGGTGAGGTTATTGACAGTAACCGTCCAGACGTTTCCATCTGTCCACTGCATGGGGAATTTCTTCCCTCCCAGGTCGAGGGTCAGACTTTCCCCCCATTTCGTATGGTATTCTATTTTAAATGTGACGTTCATAAGTCAGACCAAGAACAAAACCGCGGCAAAGATAATTAATCTTTGAAGAAAATAATCGTACCTTTGTTTTTGTCGGCAGTCTCTTATTCGCAGCCGAGCATATACGAACGAGGGGAAGGTTTTTGCGAGGTCAGTTCGCCCGAGTCGTTTTCGATGACGAAATATGGAGCTGTTCATTCATCGATGTATACTGGAGCGTTTTCATAGGAGAGAAAGGCCTGAATGGTTTTACTATAACTGGGCGTTGTGGGGCGGTTAAGCCATCTCTTTGCGAAGAAGTAATAATTCCACCTGCTTATAAAGGCGGTCCTTCAGTCCCAGGATATAAAGGAGACCCTTTGGATCTTGAATCGTGGGACGGAAGTGATATTTTTATTCTCGAACATACTTGTTATAAATATGTTACGGAGAAAGTACAAAAAACACTCAGCAAACTGACTTATAGTAACGTCGCCTTTGTGGACATTGCCGAAAGGCTCATTCCGCAAAAAGATGCTATTTGGGAAGCTCCTATGGGAGTGAAGGTCGTAGAATAACTCCTACAGCGTGGCGAGCAGCTCGCGGTATTTTGGAAGAGGCCACAGGTCGTCATCCACTATCATCTCCAGTGCGTCGATATGCTCGCGAATCTTGCTCATCATTTCACGTACTTCGGTCTCGTAGCCGGTGGCGCGTGCGATGATGTCAGGATTACGGTTCAGACGGTGACGGCACTCTGTCATCTCCTCCGATGCCTGGCGGATTATATTGACGTGATCTATGATTTCCCGAAGTGTCCGTATCTCATCATGGGCGAGAACTTCCAGTTCGTCAGGGAACACCTCTTTAATGCCTTTTATGTTGTCTATCAGTACATTCTGATAGCGTACGGCAATCGGAATGATATGATTGGCAGCTAAGTCGGCGATGACGCGTGACTCTATCTGTACTTTTTTTAGGAAAATCTCGTTTTTGATTTCGTAACGGGCTTTCAGTTCAGCCTCGTTGAGAACGTTGAAGCGTCTGAATATCTCCACTGCTTCTGGACGCAGGTATTCCTTGAACGCTTCCGTGGCTTTGCTTGCGCTTCGGAGTCCTCTTTGTGCCGCTTCACGAACCCAATTCTCGCTGTATCCGTTGCCCTCGAAGCGTATCTTGCGCGACGCAGTGATGAACTGACGGATTACTTTGAGAATGGCATCTTCCTTTTTGAATCCGTCTTTGAGAAGGACGTCTACGGCGTCGTGGAAATTCTGCAATTCCGCAGCTACGGCGGTGTTGAGAACAATCAGTGGCATGGCGCAGTTGCAGGAGGAT
This sequence comes from Firmicutes bacterium CAG:460, assembly GCA_963624185.1. Taxonomy (GTDB): domain Bacteria; phylum Bacteroidota; class Bacteroidia; order Bacteroidales; family UBA932; genus Cryptobacteroides. The sequence continues at coordinate 71,679 of CAVFNP010000005.1, forward strand.
CCGGCTGCACGGAATTCAAAACGATTCCCAGTGAACGCGAATGGAGAAGTCCTGTTGCGGTCGGTATTGTCCATCAGGATTTCAGGAATCTTGCCTATGTCCAGTTTTATCTCTTTTTTAGCATCCGTAGTGAGGGCTTTATCGTCGATCTTGGCTTCGATGTTGTCCAGAATGCTGTTCAGGGTAGTGCCGGTGAATACGGACATGATAGCTGGCGGGGCTTCGTTGCCTCCCAGTCTGTGAGAATTGCTCTCGGAAGCTATTGAGGCCATAATTAGTGAACCGTAGTCCGCTGTGGCTTTCAGTGTGCAGACGAAAAAGGTCAGGAATTGTATATTGTCTTCCGGAGTATGACCCGGTGCGAGCAGGTTTACTCCGCCATCGGTGCAAAGCGACCAGTTGCAGTGTTTGCCGCTGCCGTTGACCCCGGCAAATGGTTTTTCGTGAAATAGAACCTCCAGATTGTGCTTATGGGCGATTTTTCTCATTATCGACATCAACAGCAGGTTGTGGTCCACGGAAACATTGGCCTCTTCGAACTGCGGCGCGCATTCGAACTGGTTAGGGGCCACTTCGTTATGTCTGGTCTTGATAGGAATGCCAAGCCTGTAGGACTCATCTTCAAAGTCTTTCATGAAGAGGGCCACTCTCTCCGGAATGGCGCCCCAATAGTGGTCCTCCAACTGCTGATCCTTTGCGGCGGTGTGTCCCATAAGGGTTCTTCCTGCTTGTACAAGATCGGGGCGAGCCTGTGCTAGGTCTTTGTCTACGATGAAATACTCTTGTTCCCAGCCAAGCGTCGGAACGACTTTTTTAACGTCTTTATTGAAGAATTGGCATACGCTGACAGCTGTTTTGTCCAGCGCAGCCATTGATTTCAGAAGAGGAGTCTTGTAATCCAGGGCTTCACCGTTATACGATACGAAAATACTTGGAATGCAGAGAGTTCCATCTACGATAAAGGCTGGAGAGGAAGGGTCCCATGCGCTGTATCCTCTAGCCTCGAAGGTATTGCGCAGACCGCCGCTGGGGAAAGATGACGCGTCCGGTTCCTGCTGGGAGAGGAGGTTTCCGCTGAATGATTCGAACGAATCGCCTTCAAGCTTAGGATCGAGAAAGGCGTCGTGTTTTTCTGCGGTGGAATTGTTGAGGGGCTGAAACCAGTGAGTGTAATGTGTGGCCCCTCTTTCGATAGCCCAGACTTTCATGCCTTCGGCGACTTGGTCCGCAATCTTTCTGTCGATGCGTTTGCCGCTTTCTATGGCCTCCACGACGCTCTCATATACTGTTTTTGAGAGGTAGCGTCGCATCTGCTTTTTCGTAAAGACGTTCTCTCCGAAAATGGCAGACTTGAGCGGAGAGGGTTCATACGTTTCTCTTTCGGGCCGTGACCGCATTATGCGCACAGCTTCAAATCGTAGATTTTTCATTATACACTTACTGATTTAAAGCGCCAAAGATACTCAAAAAATAGAAAGCTGTTTTAAAATGATTCGTCTTTTTTCTTATGGCACTTTCCGGCCATTCGGGAACCATTTCAAAACAGTTTCTAAGGAAAATCGAGAGCCGTGACTAAACTTTATAGTAAAGTTTCATTATCCACGCAAATGTACGCGCAGGAAGCACCTTCTTGGCGAATACGGACAGCCTCTGGAGAAAAGTTGCTATGATATAATTATACCCAGGCTTTTTTTTGCGTACTATACGGCTGATTTTGCGGGCCAGGTATTCAGGTTTCAGTCCGGAATTCTCGTCCTTTTCTATGCTCGCAAGCGAGCGTGCATAAGAAGTGTAGATACGGTTTACATTTTCGTCTGAGACGCTCTTTCTCTGTGCCGTGAACGAAGTGGCGAAATCGCCGGGCTCGATTACGGTCACGTTGATTCCGAATCCGCTCACTTCCAGGCGCAGGGCCTCGCAATATCCCTCGATGGCATATTTGGAAGCGCTATACATCCCCTGGAAAGGCAGGCCGACAAGTCCGCCTATGCTGCTCAGACAGATGATATGCCCGTGGCCTTGCTCCCTCATTATGGGAACCACCTGCTTTATGTAGCGCACCATTCCGAAAAAATTGACGTCCATTTGTCTCTGACAGTCTTCCATGGTGCAGAACTCAAGAGGTCCGCCTATTCCCATGCCTGCGTTGTTGATGAAGACATCTATCCTGCCTTCGGCGTCCATCACTTCCCTTACGGCCTTTTCTACATCCTCCTGCGAAGTGGATTCCGCCTTGATATAGTGCACGCCCGGGATGAAGTCCGTGGCTTTGCGGTGGGTCCCGTAAACGCTATGGCCGTCGGCGTGAAGCCGCTCAGCCATAGCCTTGCCGAATCCCGAAGTGATACCTGTAATAAGGATAACCATATTATTCAATGACTTCGAGATCTCTGAATATCTTGGTGAGTTTTTCTACCGCGATGTCGATATGCTCCTTGGTATGTGTAGCCATCAGCGCGAAGCGGATGAGTACATCTTTTTCCGGTACTGCCGGAGCTATGACAGGAGTGATGAACACGCCTTCTTTATATGCCAATGTCACGATTTGCATGGCTTTGCGTGTATCGCGTACCATAAGCGGTATGATAGGAGACTGCGTGGCGTTGATGTCGAACCCATTGTCGCGGAACTTCTTCCAAGCATAGCGGGTGATGTCCCACAGGTGCTCTATTCTCTGTGGCTCCGTCTGCATTATCTCAAGCGCTTTGGAAGCGGCTGCTACAGCGGCAGGAGTCATCGAAGCACTGAATATGAGAGAGCGAGCGTTGTGTTTCAGGAAGTTAAGCGTCTCGTGACTGCCGGCTATGAATCCACCGAGCGATCCGAAACTCTTGGAGAAGGTGCCCATTATAAGGTCCACTTTGTCCGTGAGGCCGAAATGATTGGCCGTTCCGGAACCGTTTTCTCCGAATACGCCCAGTCCGTGAGCGTCGTCTATCATGACGGCGGCATTATACTTTTCTGCCAATTCGCATATTTCCGGAAGCGGGCAGAGATCGCCGAGCATGGAATATACTCCGTCGACCACGATAAGTTTGAATGCCTCCGGTTCGCAGGCCTTGAGTTTCTTTTCAAGCACGCTCATGTCGTTATGCTTGAATTTATAGACCGTGCTCCACCCCAGACGGCTTCCGTCTATGATGCATGCGTGATCAGTGTCGTCGAGAAGGGTGTAACTGCCACGGAAACCAAGCGCGCTGATTACTCCGAGGTTTACCTGGAACCCGGTGCTGAAGGTGACCGCTTCTTCTTTTCCCACGAAACGGGCCAATTTCTCTTCGAGTTCTTCGTGAAGATCGAGTGTTCCGTTGAGAAAGCGGCTGCCCGAGCAGCTTGTTCCGTATTTTTCGATGGCTTTGATTGCGGCTTCTTTGAGTCGAGGGTCATCGGAAAGACCGAGGTAGGAATTCGACCCGAACATCATCACCTCGCTTCCGTCCGCCATTTTTACAATCGGGTCCTGCCCCGATGAGATAGGCTTGTAGTAGGGATAAATCCCTGCCGCCTTAGTCTCTTGAGGTACTGTGTACTTGCCACAGAGCTCATTCAATAATGCGTTCATTTTTTAAAAGGTTTAGATTTTGTACGTCGCAAAGATATGTAAAATTTTTATTATGCCTCCAAAACGCCTTTTTGACGAGACCGCTATTCAGGTTACTGGCAAGAAAAAATGGCGCTAATTCGTGAAAGATTGCTAGTCTGGAAAAAAGTTTGTGCGCGCTAAAAAAATAGCCACGTCGTCGTAAAACAACGTGGCTTCAAATTTTTCAGTATGTCGTATCTATTTGGCAGACCTTAAGAGTTACAGGCTTTGTAATTCTTCCAGCGACAACCCTGTAGCGCAAATGATTTGCTCCATCGAAAGCCCCATTGCTTTCAGGTTTTTCGCCGTCTCCCGTTTGGCTTTCGCCTCACCTTCAGCAAGTCCTTTTGCACGCCCTTCAGCCATACCTTTTGCACGCCCTTCCGCGAGGCCTTCATCTCTCGCTTGCTCCTTGGCGTACTCCATCACATTCTCGTAATCGAATCTCATTTTCTGATTTTCTAGATAATTTACCCGTTCGTCGGGGGTGAAGTTAGCAATTTTCGCACTTTCGAACAACCTTTGGAAACAATTTTCCGACAATTCATTGGGAATAGCGTTCAGTTGCGCTATATTGTTGAATACGAAGGCCCATTTCTCCGCCACGTCCGACTTCTGCTCCAGAGCCTTACGGAATCGTGGGAGCTCTATGAAGATGTAATTCAGCGTGT
>CAVFNP010000006.1:0-73369 GCA_963624185.1 Firmicutes bacterium CAG:460
TCGACGGCAACACAGACTCCTCTATGCTCGCCCCGCGACTGTATGTGAAGTCGGATGTAGAAACCTGTGCAAGCAGATTATTTGCACAAATTAAAAATATACCAGCAAAGAATTTCCACTTCCGCATAAATCATATACACCTTTAGAAACCTATCAATATAAGTACGCCATAGCCCAACACGAGACCCAGAACACCTATGATTATGCCCACCTTGGCCATATCTTTAGTCTCGATAAGACCTGTCGAGCTGGCTATGGCATTAGGAGGTGTACTGATAGGCAGAATCATAGCCACTGAAGTGGATATCGCAAGTCCTATAAGCAAAGCCTGTACTCCGCCAAGTGACTCAAGTTCTTGTCCCATAGTTGTTCCGGTAGCACCCACCGCGATAGCTGTAAGAATAGGCAGCAAAAGATTGGCAGCGGAAGTATGTGACAGGAAGTTGGATATGACATAACCCACCAGACCCGATACAATGAGCACCGCAAGTGCCGGCATCGCACCGAAAGGAATGGCATTAACCAGCGTAGAAGCGAGACCTGTCTTCATCAGTGCAGTACCCAAGGCAAGTCCGCCAGCCACCATCCATAGAACATCCCAGTTAATCTCTTCAAAATCTTTCTTCTCAAAAACACCGGTAGCCACAAACACAGCAAATGGAATGAGAGCCACCTCATAAGAATTAAGATTGGTAATCTTCTCCGGAATAAGCCACAGCACTATAGTCAAAATGAAAGTGGCTGCCACAATCCAGAATTTGGCATCCTTCTTTTTATTTGACTCTATCTTCAACTCCACCGTCTTGGCCGTAAAAGGGAAGAAAAGCAGAAGGACCACCCAAGAAAGAAGAATCATCACAATAACGAAAGGGACCATTCTCACGCACCAGTCACCGAATGCCACATCTATTCCAAGCTGTTCTTTCAGATAACCCAGTGCGATGACATTAGGCGGGGTGCCTATCGGAGTACCTATACCACCTATATTCGCACCTATCGGTATAGCCAATGCCAATCCTATCCTACCTTTCCCCTCTGAAGGGAGGCTCTTGAGGACAGGGGCCAGGAAAGCGAGCATCATGGCTGCCGTGGCGGTATTGCTCATGAACATGGAAAAGAATGCCACAACCATCAGTATGCCGAGCAGAACCATTTTTGGATTAGTTCCGAACGGCGCGAGCAAAACCCTGGCCAATACTACATCAAGACCCACCTTAGTCGCCGCTATGGCAAGAACGAATCCTCCCATGAAAAGCATGATGGTAGGGCTGGCAAACGATGCCATCAGGTCTTTATATCCAACCACGGCACCTTCCGCATAACCGCCCTCAGGGAGTTTATGCAGAAGACAACCGAATGCACCCGAAGAAATTGTGAAAATCAAGAGCACCATAGTGATAATGGATGTCGCCCAGGCTGGGATAATCTCCAAAATCCACATTAATGCTGCAAATGCAAAGATAGCGATAGTTCTCTGCTGTGTAAGTGTCAAGGCATCAATTCCAAAAAAAGATGTCGGCACAAAAAAAAGTGACAACGTTACAAGAATGACGATAGGAAGACCTATCAGCTTCTTATAACTGATTTTCTCTGAACCCATTTGATATTGTTTTAGCTTAAAATAATTTGCCCCGCCTATACGAAGCGGGGCAAATTTACTCATTTAAAATGGAATATCCTATATTATACCCTGTTCAAGCATCGCGGTGGCGACCTTCATGAAACCGGCCACATTGGCCCCTTTCACATAATCAACAGAGCCGTCCGGCTGCTTCCCGTATTTCACACAAGCATCGTGGATGGAATTCATAATGAAGTGCAATTTTTCGTCTACCTCTTCCGCGCTCCACGAGATATGCGTGGCATTCTGCGTCATCTCCAGTCCGGATGTCGAAACGCCTCCTGCATTGACTGCCTTTCCGGGAGCGAAAAGCATATTGGTATTAAGGAACTTGACTGCCTGCTCCTGACATCCCATATTACTTACCTCACAGCAACACCAACAGCCATTGGCTTTCAGCTGCTGCGCATCCTCCAGGGACAATTCATTCTGGAACGCGCAAGGAAGCGCGATATCGCATTTCACGCTCCAAGACTTCCTCCCGGAGGTAAAGAATGCCTGCGAAGGAAATTTCTGTGCCATATCCTCCACTTTGTTTCGGTTTGAGGCGCGCATCACGAGCATATAATCAATCATCTCAGGTGTTATTCCCTCCGGAATTTCGCATACCCCGTCCGGGCCTGAGATGGCTACTACCTTGGCCCCAAGCTCAGTGGCTTTCTTGCAAGCACCCCAGGCCACGTTTCCAAAACCGGAAACGGCTATTTTCTTTCCCTTGACATCTTTCCCATGGCGGTCAAGCATATTCACAAGAAAATAAAGAGCCCCATAACCGGTAGCCTCAGGTCTCAAAAGAGAACCGCCCCAATTAGCGCCCTTACCTGTCAACACTCCCGTATTGTATTGACGTGCAAGTTTTGTATACATTCCGTTCAGATAGCCTATTTCACGGCCGCCCACGCCTACATCTCCGGCAGGAATATCCTGATCCGGGCCTATACAATGCCACAATTCCAGCATAAATGCCTGACAGAAACGCATAATCTCCGCATCGCTCTTCCCCACAGGGTCAAAATCGGATCCTCCCTTCGCGCCTCCCATAGGAAGTGTCGTCAAGGCATTCTTGAAAGTCTGCTCAAAACCCAGGAATTTCAGCATCGAAAGAGTGACAGCCTTGTGGAAACGCAGACCTCCCTTATACGGGCCAATCGCGCTGTTGAATTGGACACGGTATCCCGTATTTGTCTGCACCTGACCGCAATCATCCACCCATGTCACCTTGAAAGTGAATATTCTTTCCGGTTCGACCATCCTCTCGATAATCTTTGCTCTTTCAAATTCCGGATGCTGATTATACACGTCCTCGATACTCTCCAAAACTTCCCTTACGGCTTGAAGATACTCAGTTTCTCCAGGATATTTGACCTGAAGCTTGCTCATTAGTTCGTTAGTGTTCATATTATTAGTGGTTTTATAGCTCAAAAGAGACCCGCAACTGCCTGAACATTTGCGAATCTCTTTTGTATGTGTGGTATTTTCGAATATTTATTGAGCCGAAGCCTTGGCAGCAAGCTCCTGCTGAAGAGTCTCGAGAGTCCTTCCTTCCGGAATATTCAGCGCCTTGCGAGCGGCAGGAGTAAGGTCTACACTCTGAGTGTCATCGATGTAAAGAGGTCCGTTTACATCAAAAACATAGATGTAGCCACCCTGTTTAGCGAGAGCGGCGACAGTGTCTGTTGCCTTCTTTTGGATAGGAGCCATAAGGGTCTGCTGCTGCTGTGAAAGTTCAGTGTTAATGCTCTGTTCGAACTCCTGAATACGGGAAACTATACCCTGAATCTCTTTCTCCTTAGTCTCACGGATAGCTGGTGTCCAAGTACTCTGTTTCTGTTGATATGCAGCATATTTCGTATTATACTCCTCTACCATGGCAGCATATGTCTCCTGCACCTCCTTGTTGGAAGCCTCCATAGCTGCACGGGCCTCATCGGCCTCAGGCATAAGTTGTACAAGTTCTGCATAATTTACATGAGCAAACTTAGGCTGAGCAAACGCTGCAACAGAAAGCAATGAAGCTGCGGCAATCAAAACAATTTTTTTCATAATATATCAATTTATAATTTTCAACGTTAACTATCAGAACTGCTGGCCAATCACGAAGTGGAATTGGCTTCCTCCCAGATTCTGGCTGCGCCCATCGAAGCCATAACCCCAGTCGACTCCGATAAGTCCGACCATAGGAAGGAATACTCTGACGCCCACTCCGGCTGATCGATATATCTGGAATGGATTGAAATCCCTGATGTCAGACCAACAGTTACCTCCCTCCAGAAAAGCAAGCAGATATATGGTAGAAGATGGCTGCATAATCACAGGATAACGCAATTCCATGGTGAACTTATCGTATACATTACCTGCATATGCTCCGCTATCCGACTTATAAGCGGTAGTGGTATATGGCGTCAGCGAATAATTTTCATAACCGCGGAGAGATATCACCTCCGAACCGTATGTGCTGTATCCGGACATTCCATCACCGCCAAGCAAGAACCCCTCGAAAGGAGAATAACCCCAATTTCTGTTATAGAATCCAAGATATCCGAACTGAGCCTTGGTCATAAGAACCAAATCTCCGACTATCTTTATGTACTGCGCACCGGACAATTTCCATTTATGGTATTCAATCCAGCGGTATCTCTGTTGAGCTGTCCAATTATCATAATTGACATCTTTCCATGATTTTACCGATACACGGTTACCATCCGAGTCATAGTCGTACTTTCTGAACAGAGAGAACGGCGGAGTAAGCGAAAGGGAGAACGAAAATTCAGAGCCCTGACGCGGATAAATCTGCTGGTCTGTTGAATTTCGCAACAAGTTAAATGAATAACTTATATTATTCGCGAATCCGTTATCGAAAATAAAGTATCCGGAATACCAGTTGGTCAATTTATATGTCTGCCAGTTAAGTCCGTTATAGGCGACAAAATAACTGTCCGGCCATTTGAGACGGCTACCTAGCGAAGCAGACACGCCGAACACCTCCATCTGACGGTCATGGCTTAAAATATTAAGCGCAAGATATGAATTGGTCTGACGCGTATAATAAGCCGACATATTCAGCGAAGTAGGTTTCTTGCCGAACAGCCAAGGTTCCGTAAAACTTGCAGAAAGTGCCGTATAGTATGTTCCGTTCGTCTGGAAGCGGAAAGCCAGATTCTGCGCATCGCCGAGAGGGACAGGACGCCAGGCCTCCTTTTCAAAGAATCTCTTGGTTGAAAAGTTATTGAAGCTGACACCGACCGTTGCCACAAAAGTATTGCCGCCCCAACCTCCGGAAAGTTCCAATTGGCTCGAAGGCTTTTCAGTGACATTATATACCAGATCCACAGTATTGTCCTTCTGGTTAGGCAATATGCTGTAGCCGCTGTTCGGATCCATAATCGATTCGGAGTCAAATTGGCCCAAAGATGCGATTTCGCGGATAGATCGCTCGAAATCCGATTGGCTGAAAAGATAACCCGGGCGGGTAACTATCTGACGGCGTACAACCTTCTCATTAGTAAGGTCATTACCGTTGATGATTATGTTGTTGAGCGTGGCCTGCTTGCCTTCCGTCACACGAAGTTCGACATCAACAGAGTCGCTCTGGATATTGGTCTCGACCGGAGTGATGTTGAAGAAGAGATATCCTTTATCACGATAAAGCTTGGATACATCATAATCGCCCTGCTTACCGCCGCCATAAAGGCGCTTCTGCATAGAAACCACGTCGTAAACGTCACCTTTCTCTATGCCCAGAATGGAATTGAGAACTTCTGAAGGGTACACAGAATTACCTGTCCACGAGATGTCCCTGAAATAATATTTCTTTCCTTCGTCGAGGACGATATCGATGTTTATCTTCTTTTTTATCTTACCGTTCTTCTGGACTATATCCACGATATAGACGCTGTCCCGCACGATACGGGCATCCCTGTAACCGGATTCATTCAGCTTGCTTACCAGACTTTTCTTATCGTTAGGATATTCCTTCTCGTTGAATTTCTTACTGTTGAAGAAGTTATAAAACTTGTTGGATTTGGTCTTCTTCATGGCCTTGGCAAGCTTGTAGTCGGAAAAGTCATCAGCGCCAATGAAGTTGATATCCTTAATCTTCACCTTAGGCCCCTTGTCTATGTGGAACGTGACCATAATGGCATTACGTACCATAGTGTCACGCTGAACCTCGGTGTTGACCTCGCACAGAAGAAATCCCTTTTCCGCATAGAACCGTTTAATGATTCCTTCCGCGGTGGTCCTGGTGTATTCAGAGAAATCTCCGCCCCTGCGGAAACCTATTCTTTCATTAAGTTCCTTCTTGTCCCCGGATTTAATCCCGGTAAAGTTCCAGCGGGACATCCTCGGACGTTCTCTTATGGAAATCAAAAGGTTGACAGAATCTTTAGTTTCGTTGAGACTTTCCGCATATATGGCCACGTCTTCGAAATACTTTTTCGCCAACAGGCGCTTTATAGCCGAGGAAATCTCGTCTCCGGGAAGAGTTATCCTTCGTCCTACGTAAAGTCCGGACTGAGCCGCAATCTGCGATTGATCGAAATACGTATTCCCCTCAACCCTTACACTACCGACATAGTATTGTTTAGGGCGATTATAATCTATCTCCACCTGTGCATAAGCAGAAATGCAGGCACATAAGAATGTAAAAACTGTGATTAACCGCAAAAACTTCATTCTCCGAGTCTTAAATCTCACAAATATAACTCTTTTATTTCACTTTTCCGAAACGGCGATCCCTCCGTGAATATTCCTCCAGAGCGGCCAGCAGGTTTTCTTTTCTAAAATCAGGCCAAAGTACATCCGTAAATACAAATTCTGAATACGCCGTCTGCCAAAGCATATAATTGCTTATTCTCTTTTCTCCCGAAGTGCGTATGACCAGATCCGGGTCCGGTATTCCGGACGTCACCAGAGAACGGGACACATCTTCATAATCAACTTCATCCGGATTTTTTCCTTCCTTCAACAGAGACTGCACCGCCTGCAATATATCCCATCTCCCGCTATAGCTCAACATGACACACAGATCCAAAGCGGTATTGTTCTCCGTGGACTTCTCCAGGTGTGAAAGGGCCATCTGAAGTGCAGGGGAAAGCCTCTGTCTATGTCCCAATGCACGGAACCGCACACCGTTTTTCATAAGAGTCGAGTATTCGTTTTTTATAGCCTTGCCCAAAAGGGACATAAGAGAAGATATCTCACTCTCGGGCCTGGTCCAATTCTCTTCAGAAAACGTGTACAGCGAAAGATATCTCACGCCCAGACGGACACACTCCTCCGTTATGTCGCGGACTCTTTCGACGCCTTCCACATGACCGGCGCTGCGGCCAAGTCCACGGCTTTGAGCCCATCTTCCGTTTCCATCCATTATGATGGAGATATGCTGCGGTATTACAAGTTCAGACATTCTCAGACATTTCTTACATCCTCTCCCCAAAGGAGTTTTTCCCGGAGAGCCTTTATAAAGTTGGAGCCGCCCAGTACGGCACGCTTCAGTTTAAACGGTGCTGACGTGACTTCAACCACGGTCCCGCTTTTTATCACGTAATCTCTATTATCCAGCGACAATGCAAGCGAAGCACCCTTACGGTCCGTCCCGCAGATTTGAAACAGGGAACTTTCCGGAAGCACCAGCGGACGAAGATTAAGATTATGCGGTGCTATAGGAGCCAGAATGAACGCATCCACGTCAGGTCTGCAGATAGGACCGCCCACGCTTAAAGAATAAGCCGTACTTCCTGAACTTGTGGAAACAAGCATACCGTCTGCCCAGTAAGTAGGAAGAATTTCTCCGTCCAAAGTAACGTCAAGAGCCGGCGTACCGGTGCCCTGACGTCTGACGACCACTTCATTAAGCGCATATGGGAAAAAGTTCTCCGGAATCTGTCCTCCGGGGAAATGTACATGAAGCATACTCCTCTCCTGTATGTCGTACGATTGCTCCAAAATAGGAGTAAGGACATCATGTACGTCATTCTCTGAAAGAAAACCCAGCCTGCCAAGATTAATGCCTAGAACCGGCACACCCTCCTGACAGACCTCACTGGCGGCAGACAAAAACGTACCGTCTCCGCCGAAACTCAACAGTAAGTCCGTTCCGCTTTTAAGTGAAGTCCGAACATCATAGACTTCCACCCCGCGCGAACGCAACGAATCCAATAATGAAGTCACCAAAGGATTCTGCGCCAGGGAGTTTTTCTTTATTAAATACGCAATTTTCATTTACAGCCTCAAATTTAGCATAATATTTTCTATTTTTGCACTTCTATGACAAGGTTAAGTGTCAACATAAACAAGATCGCCACACTTCGCAATGCCCGTGGCGAGAACACTCCCGACGTTCAAAAAGCCGCGCTGGACATAGAAGGGTTCGGCGCAGAAGGCATAACTGTGCATCCCAGACCCGACGGCAGACACATAAAGTATGAAGACGTACGTCTGTTAAAAGGCATACTGCACACTGAATTCAATATAGAAGGCAATCCTGAGCCTTCATTCAGGGATCTAGTAATGGAGGTGGTCCCTGACCAGGTGACGCTTGTCCCTGACGCACATGATGCGATTACCTCCAATCAAGGCTGGGACACGGAGAAAAACCGTGATTTTCTATCGCAAATGTGTACTCTTTTCCACTCCAAAGGAATAAGAGTGTCCATCTTCATAGATCCTGTCCTAGAAATGGCGCGCAAAGCCAAAGAATGCGGGGCCGACAGAGTGGAGCTTTATACGGCGGATTATGCCCGTAATTATTTAAAAGACAAGAATAAAGCCATTGAGCCATACTTGGCCACAGCCATAGAGGCCCGCAAATGCGGGCTTGGCCTTAATGCCGGGCACGATCTCAGTCTGGAGAATCTGGAATTTTACTTGAGAACCATTCCTTGGACAGACGAAGTCTCGATTGGCCATGCGCTTATCTGTGATGCCCTCTATATGGGGCTGGAAAAGACAGTGAAGGAATATCTTGTCAAAACACACGTAAATAAATAATTTCCATATATGAAAAAAACATCCAATATCCTGAGCATTTGCGCTCTTGTAGTGGCTGCAGCCGCTCTTGTGTTGACTTTCGTGTCCAAATCACCAAAAACTGAAGTTACCGGGAACGCCGAATCCGGGGCAGCAGCTGAAAACACATCGGGAATTGCATATTTCAATCTCGACGAAGTGGTAGCCAATTATCAGATGGCCATCGATCTCCAGCAGAATTTCGAAAAAAAGGCCAACGGAATCAATGATGACGTCACACGACGCCGTACCAAACTTGAAAATGAAGACAAGGACCTCGCCGACAAGCTGAACAAAGGGCTTATCACCAGAAGCGTAGCTGAAGTCAAATATAATGATCTTCAAAAGAAAATCGCTGATTTTCAGCAGTTCGGCCAGCAGAAGCAGAATGAATTGGCAGAAGAGCAGCAGGTCATTCTGAACAATATCGCCAATTCTGTGATGGAATATGTAAAGAAATACAATTCAGAGCATCACTACGACCTCATACTTTCTACACAAGGCAACCTTCTTTCTTCTCCTGTCGTAGATGCAGCGGCCAGTCTGAACATCACTTCCGAAATTATCGCCGGCCTCAATGCCGAATATCAGAACAACAAGTCAAAGAAATAGTATCTTTTGAAAAAATTTTTCTGCATAATTCTTATGGTCCTGTCCTTTGGTGCCAATATTGCCAGAGGACAGGAACCGTACCAGAAAGTGGAAGTAAAAGTCTCCACCGATAAAGTCAAAGTGGGAGGAAAACTCTATTACAGCCACGTAGTAGCCGAGAAACAGACTCTTTACTCCATAAGCAAAGTCTACGGCATAGCAGTGATCGACATTATCGAAGCCAATCCAAAACTTCATCTATCATCTTCGCCACTGCGCGCAGGCGATTTGCTGCTTATCCCTGTAGATAAGGCTAATATCCAGTCGGCCGGCCAAGCGGAACTTCCAGCACCGGAGGTCACCGCGGCAGAAGACACTTCTAAAATTGACGAAACCCCTGTCAGTGAAGCATTGGTGCTCTTCGGCAGGCCTTTCGGAAAGCCTCACAGGCCACAGACAGCGCTTTTGGACAATCCCCTGATGGATGCCGGCAATGTGGATTTTACAGACAAACACGTCAGTGTGACTTTGCTGCTTCCTTTTGACGCGGATACGACAGCTAACAAGAATTACCTTAACTTTTATTTCGGGGCTCTTCTGTCCGTCAAGGAATTGGCAGAAAAAGGAGCGATAATAGAAGTGAACGCCATAGACGTATCGCAAGAGAACGCCTTACAGCAGAACAAGCGCGTCATAGGAGAGAGCGACATCATAATAGGGCCGATAAGTTCCTATGATATCGCCCGCACCTTAAGCGTGATTCCTGACAACAAATACATTATCTCTCCGCTGGATCCGAGAACCGAATCCCTTACGAAAACGGACCACGTGATACTGGCCGCCACCCCTGCAAAAATACAGATAGAAGACATGGCTTCGTGGATTGCAGAAGATATGGAGGCAGGAACCGATTCGCTTATCGTGGTAACGGAAACCGCTTATAAGCAGAGTTCGACTCAGACTCTGATGGAATCCAGCCTTGAAGGCATTTATCCGGACAGAAAGATAGAGGTGAATTATTCACTTTCTTCCGGACTCGAGATGAACGAATGGTTCGATGTACACACACATCTTAAAGATTCCGTCACAAGAGTCGTGGCGGCTTCGGAACACGACATCTTCATAAAAGATGTCATCCGCAATGTCTACCTGCAGAAGAATATGAAGAAGAATGTCGTTATGTACGGCCCTGCAAAGACCAAATCCATAGAGATGGAAGAGATGTGCGATGCCTTCCTGCATAACAGCGTGACATACCATATCGATTATTCTTCGGCAGCGGTAATACGCTTCATCAAAGACTACAGGGCATTGTATGGAGGAGAGCCTGACAGCTATGCTTTTCACGGATACGACACGGTGAAGTACTTCATCAGCGCATACGCGGAATATGGAGAAAAGTGGAGCGAGCATCTTGAAGAATTGACCATGAGCGGACTGCAGACTTACTTCCATTTCAGAAAACCGGACGGAAGCGAAGGCGCTGTCAATACCGGAATCAGACGAGTAGTTTATTCTCCAGGATACAAAGTGGAAGTGAGCGACAGATAAAACACTGCCAATATAAAAAAGAGAGCCGGCTGATTTCAGTCGGCTCCTTTTTTATAAAAAATTAGCTCCTATTTATAGAATACAGCTTTAACGAAATCTATACCCTTATTTTTACTCTTATCAGTAACCGTTATATTATAAACAAGGCTGTAATACTTTCCTGTCCAATCGTCAGTAGACGCAGGAGTGAAAGTAGTGGTTCCATTAGCTTCATATGTTCCGTTCACTGAAGAAACCGCATTTTTACCTGTCGCTGCATCTTCTGCTGTATCATACAACGACAATGTCATTGAATTAACAGTTATACTTCCTGTCCCGGCGCCATGAGTAACCTCTACCTTGACTATTTTATCAGAAATCGCATTCTTGCCATAAATCGCTCTATCTACTCCATCAAGACTCTTTCCTCCGATACGCCAATACTCGTCAAATGTAGTATTACCCGTAACGTTCCAAGTAATTCCATCTATCGTGAAATCTGCTGAACCGGCATAAGCACTCTGTGTTCCTTTTACTGCTTGAAGAGTATATGAAACTACAGGCTCTATGCTTCCGGCAGGGTTAACTGTAATAGTGGTGGTGGCAGAAGCGGCAGTATAGCCCTTGACAGCGTCTGCGCTGACGGTTATCACGACCGTGCCTTCCTTAATGCCGGATACTACTCCGGTCTCGGAAACAGTGGCGATGGTCTCGTCTGCTGAAGAATACTTAAGAGCAGCTGTAGAAGTGCAAGTAGCGCCAAGTTCTACGGTCTCTCCCGCATTGACAGTATAGCTTGATTTAAGAGCGATCTGTGTTCCTACTGTCTTTACGGTAAAATCTTCTTTACCCCAGAAGTAAACCTGCTTGGTGGTATTGTAAAGAGCAGGGTAAACATATACGTCCCCCTCTGTAGCGGCAGAGAAAGCAAAAGCCTCACTCGTATTCTTGACATATACGGCTATCTCGCTGTCACCCTGAGCGAGGACACCATTCTTAGCCGTGTTAGAGAATGCCGTTTTGACGATTGCACCGGTAAGTTTAACTTTGCAGTTAAGATACTTGTCGAAATCTTTAAGAACATCAGCGATAGTAGCCTCCGTGCAGATGCCCTTTCCGTCCTGAGCTATAGTAGCCTCGGTAACGTCAAGAGCTGTAACTTCAGGAAGACCATTATAAACGACACCTGTTCCGGTAACGATTCCTGAGATAGTTGTTTTCTCAGCCGCGTCCTTAATATAAGTGGTGAGAGGAGCGCCATAAACCATTATGGCGCCCGTCGCATCCTGAATATAAGAAGTTTTACTGTCTGAACCTATCTTGGTAACCTCTGCCCCGGTAAGATTGACTTTGAACTCTGTCCCTGTCTTACCGGCTGCGATGATGGCCTCGTTAACTTCTGCGAGAGAAGTATATATAGTCTCAGCCACACCCTTCTGCTTTACGTTAAACGAAGCAGTCTGCTCTCCGCTTGTGACAGTGAATTTAGCTTCACGAGTCTCAGTGGTGGTGTTGGCAGGATATGTAATCTTGATAGTACCGTTCCCGGAGCCGCCTTCAGTGTATGAAGTAATCCAGTCACCTTCATCCTTAGTTACAGTCCACTCTCCTGAGCAAGTTACTTCAACGTTAAGCTCTGTATTCTCTGCATTCAACAGAGATGATACAGGGTTAACCTTAAGTTCGTCTGCAGGAGTCTCAGAAGCAGAGTAAGCGAGAACTACGCCACCAGCGGCCATCTGAGGATTTCCGTTATATTCGCCTCTCTTACCTGCAACGGTAATCGTAGCGCCAACCTCAGGATTAAGAACTGCGACGTCAGACTTGTCAAAAGTAGTCACACGATAGAGGTAAAGAGAATTCTCTCCATCCTTGATAGTGATATTGACATTATTATACTTGTCTTTACCGCTAAGGCTTGCGACCTCTGTAATTACTCCCGTTACGGCAAATTCTGAATCGTTGGCAGCGGCAAGGAACTCAGCAACAGTGGCTGTAGCATAAGATTTAACGTCTTCACAAATACCACCTGCAGCCATCTGAGGCTCCTCCTTATATGAGCTTCTCTTACCGACTACGGTAACGATATCACCTTCCTTGATGCCAAGGTCTTCGATATTTCCTTCACTTGTTACGACACGATAAAGAAGAACACTGCTTGCGAAATCACCTGAAGAAACTGTGATATTGGCATTATGATACTGGCTGTTGGCAGAAACTTCTGTCACTACACCCTTGACTCTGTACTGGGTATCACCTTCTTCGGCAGCGAGGAATTCAGCTACGGTAGCTTCGATAATGGCACCCTTCTGTTCGAGAGTGGTAACTGCAGAATAGGTCTTTCCGCTTGCTTTGGTTGTAAATGAAAGGTCAGTTGAACGATCACCGCCGGCATTTGCAGCTGCGTTGAAAATAACAGTCACGTTATTTCCTTCCTGCTCTATTCCGGTAACGGAAAGCCAAGATTTGGCATCCTCAGGAATAACGGTTGATACGCCGTCTCCCTTGCAAGTCAAGTAAGCCTTGACTTCACCGCCCTCGAGAGGAAGTGCAGTCTTGACAGAAAGAGAGTCAACTTTAATAAGAGACTTCTCGATGGCAATGACTGTCACGTTCTTAAGTTCGATGGTTCCACTGTATGTAACCCTCGGACCCTCAACCGTCACGATATCACCTGCCTCAATTCCAAGACTTGCGAAATTCTTCTCAGCTCCGCTGGCATCGAGAGTACCATAGACATATACCTCATCAGTGCCGTCGTTGATGTACATATTGCCATATGTGGTACTTGTAATCTTAGTTACCGTACCTTTGATACGGTATGATACGCCATCCTCTCCGGCATTGACCTCAGCACATGTGGAGATAGGAAGATCCTGCTTCTCCGTCTGCTGAATGATATTGATCTGCTGTGTCTTTCCGTTACATACAAGATTTACGGTTGCTTCGTTGGTAGAAGTGGCAGCTTCAGCGGTAAAGACCACGTCAGTCTTGCCTGCCGCTCCGGTTTCCGGTGCTATGGCAAGCCACTCCGGAATATTGCTGATGGTCCAATCGGCAGTCGCTGTGACCGTTATGGTTTTTGAACCACCTTCTGCAGGAATCGCAACATACGAAGACGATACCTGTACCTCGGCGAGATGTCTCTCGAGGCTTTCCTGACAACCGGTCGCAAAAGCGACGGTTGCCAGAAGAGTTGTGATTATGTTTTTAAGTTTCATATCCTGGGATATTATGTTAATTGAACATATACTTGATACCTACGGAAGCGTACCAGCACTGGCCTACTGCGTGGTAAGGCACAAAGGTCTGTGTATTTGCACCATAAGCTGCGGCTGTAGAGAATGTGGCATATCCATCTGCGTCAACTCCCTCATACTTGAGGATACGTCCTTCACCAAGAGAGGAGTTCATATATTTGCTGACTCCCCAGCTTGAATTGAAGAGGTTAAGGATGTTCTTGATATCAAGGCTGAGCTGCAGAGTATTGACAGAGTGGCCCACATTTACTTTGAAATCGTGCTTATAGCTGAAGTCAAGTCTGTGAACCCAAGGTGAGTAAACGCTGTAAGCCTCGGCATATTCTCCCTGATGCTTGCTGAGGTAGCTGTCATTGTGAACATAGGCCAGGAAGCGGTCACGGTCGTCTTCTGAAACGAAACGGAACTCGTTGTTGGCTACCTGCTCATCTGTAGGGATATAGATGGAATCATAGTTATAACCATCTCCGTTAATATCGTTAACGGTCATATAAGAATAATTGTATCCACCCCTCCAAGCTTCATATATGAAACTATAGTGATTGCCTGAGTTGTCATCGTGAGTAAGGGAAGCAACTACACGGTCAGGGGTAACATAGCTGGAGTTGTGAAGACCCGGATCGTTAGGACCGTTGACGGTAGCCATATAGTTAAGCACTGAAGAAGCGTTTGAACCAGGCATACCGGTGAGTTCCTTCGATACAGTGTGAGTGTAAGCCGCCATCAATCTCAATCCCTTGACAGGCTGCATGTTTACAGTAACGTTACCGGTATAACCATAGCCCTTGCTTGTGTTTTCAAGGACATATGCATTAGGCATATTGGCTACAGTACCGTCAGCTTTAGTATATGTAAGCTTATAATTGTTATAGATAGCACGGTTATCTGCTCCGTTGAATCTTGCGAATCCGTCGGTATCCTTTATGCTCCAGTCTCTAAGACATACACCATTGATGGTTTTGTTGAAAATACCCTCAACTGTGACAGAGAATGGGAAAGAAGTAGGGAAAGCGTAGTCAACTGCCAGAGAGGTCTTCCAAACCTGAGGCATCTTGAAGTTAGGATCAACTGCTGAGATTTCAGATGGAGCTGTACCCTTCTCTGGAGTGATAGTTTCAGGATATCCTAAAGAGAAGAGCTTGTTCTTCAACTCGTTGCGTGTAAGAACGCCACCTGCGAACTGCGACATGTCAGTTTTGGTACCACCGTTCTTTCCTGTAGCGTTAAGCTTGGCAGCGTACTGAACCATACCTGAGTTGGTAGGCATATTGGTGAAGAATACGAGAGGAAGGCGTCCTGAGAAAAGACCGGTACCGCCACGAACCTTAAGACTCTTGTCGCCAAGTACATCATAAGTGAAACCGATACGTGGAGAAAGCGTAAGTGTACTGTTAGGCCACTTGCCGGTATCTATGTGCTTGCCGTTATAATCGAGCTCATAGATAGCATTGTTGGTCATAAGGTCTCTGTTGTCAAAGAACAGACCTTCAGCACGAAGACCATAGGTAAGCTTGAACTTGTCTGAAACAGACCAGTCATCCTGAGCATATACTCCGGCCTTATGGAAGCGCACACGGGCAGCAGGATTCTCCTCACCGTTATAACCATATGTAAGACATACGATTGAAGGTGCAGCATCAGTCAAGAAATCCTCCAAAGAATCATAACGGTAGTAACCGGTACCGTTACGCATATAGGAGTTGTCAGCCATCTGATATTCGTAGCTGAGACCACCTACGATCTTATGATTGCCGGCATAGTAAGTAAGGTCGTCCTTAATGTTGAGGACATTGTTATGCACGGCATTATTCCAAGTGAAGAGCTCATATCCGAGCGCCATATAGGTATTGGATCCGTCAGCGTCATCTTTTCCGTCAGGACTCTTCTGGCCGGCGTCCATAATGTCAATGAACGGGAAGTCGCTTGAGTTCGTTCCGCGAATATCGTCAAGCTGAGAATATGTTGCCAGGAACTGGTTTGAAAGATTGTCGCTGAGGCGGCTGTTAAGGTCGAGAGACCAAGTATTCACCAAATTCTGCTGTGAGTACATTGAATTGGCAAAAGACATTGCATAGAGGGATGTACGTCCGTAAGAAGAACGTGAACCACCGTCCATTGAAGATGAGTTAGGTGAGCTCCAAGACTTATTGAGCGTATAGTTGTAACGCAATGCGAGGTGGTGTTTGTCCGAGATGTTCCAGTCTATACGGGCGAGAATCTTGCGATTGCTCTCATCTGCAGGAAAATCTGTCCACGAGCCTGTGTCGTATCCGTATCTTTCCTTTACATAGTTGGACACTTTCTCAAGATCAGCAAGTGTAGTACGTGAAAGATAAGCGGTAGAGCTTCCGATACCGTCTTCTGATCCTCTCCAATAGTTGGCTACTGAAGGAGTTTTCTGGAATTCGTAGTTGACGAAGAAGAAGAGTTTATTCTTGATGATAGGTCCGCCGAGAGTGAAACCATAAGTGGTGTTACGGTCTGTGTCACGCGCACCGGAAACAGTCTCGCCTTCTACAGTGTCACCGCGCATGTTCTCATTACGGTGATACATGTAGGCAGTTCCCTTGAAGGTGTTGGTACCAGACTTGGTGATGGCGTTAACACCACCGCCGATGAAGTTGGTCTGGCGAACATCGTAAGGAGAGATGACAACCTGAAGCTCGTCTATGGCATCGAGCGAAATAGGGCTGCCGCCACCAGGAAGGTTGCTGGAAAGACCGAAGTTATTGTTGAAGTTGGCACCGTCAACCGTGAAGTTTCCGGTACGTCCGTCAGCGCCGGCGAATGACATACCATTGCCGCCATATGGAGAAAGCCTCGTGACATCAGAGATACTTCTGCTGACAGTAGGAAGCGCACTGATCTGCTCATTGCTGATGTTGGTGGCAACACCTGTCTTCTCAACTGCAAATTTGGATGTGGCAGTCGAAACCACAACGGCTTCGGAAAGCATCTCCTGATCGTCGTTAAGATAAGCATTCAGCAGGTAACTTTCTGCAAGCTGAAGGGTAACGTCAGTAAAAGTGACGGTCTGGTATCCCAGGCTGCTGAATTCTACTGTGTAAGGGCCACCAGCGCGCATACCATTGATGAAATAACGTCCATCAGTGTTTACGACAGCATGGTACGTAGTTCCGGAAGGCGTATGGACGGCTATGACGGCCGCGCCTGGCAGAACTTCTCCCGCAGAATCAGTAACCTTACCGTTCAGGGAGGAGGTTGTTACCTGAGCAGAAGCAGAGATAACACAAAGCATCGCTGCGAACGACAGCAATAAACTTTTGACTGTTTTTTTCATACTTTTTTATTAGAATTGAAATAATAGTTTTTCACCTGCGAATATATAGGAATACCAGGAACACTGGTATTAAAGGCACTACTGACTCTTTTAACGACTTGATTCACAAACAAGAATCGAATTAAGTTTTACGCCGGCAAAGATATGCATAAAATACTTCATTACATAGTTGTTTTAATTTAGGTTTATTGGAATTTTTGGCGTACCTTTGTCATCCTTTCGACTTTTGAGGGCAAGATTCATCTGTTTGGAAAAACCTCTCGCATTTTCTATATTTGTCCGCCCACAAAAAATCTTCATAACCACCAAAATCATAACTTATGATGCGCCAAGATAACAACTTTAAAAAAACAATACTCATACTTTGTTCTTGTTTCATTTTGTCGGGTTGTGGCAAGGGGACTTATCATCGGTCATACGTCGGAGCATATCTTATATCCCCGTGTATCAGATTATCCCTATATAAACCAGAGAATGCGATAAAATGTGAATTCGGATTCAATCCTGAAAAAAAAGTGGTATTCTGCAGCCTTTTCGAAAACACGGAAGAATACGACAAGATTTGTGAGATTAATCAAGATATGGGATTTAAGGAATATAAATACTTATGGGCTTATCCACATTCCATTTATCCTGACATAAGTTCTATTCTTATCACAAGTAACTCCGATCTCGATTCCGCCCATCCATCAGGTACGCCGCTCAATGATCTTTTTTACACAATGTTTTTTTCTTATCGTGATTATATTGACCGTGGGTATACCGGAAACAATTGTAGCCGATATTATCAAAAACTAAATAAATTACAGTCTGACTGGCTATCCATAATTGATTCTTCAACCGGCATTTATTTCTACTTCGATTCAAAAAGAGCCAAAGAAGTGATAAATACCACGCATAACATCACTGTCTCACTCACCTTTGTCGACGGAACGACCATGTCTGACAGCATAGAATACACGTTTATCCTATGAAAACTAACCACTTACTCCTATTACTTATTATTTGCATTCTTTCATGTACAAAGAATGTCGTTTCGCAGCAAGAAACCGCACGCACTATCAATTCACACACTATCCCTGTAAATCAGGCGTTAGAAAACCTTAACAGATTTCTGGAATCAGAAAATAATTTCAAAACCAAATTATCCACAGATTATTCCATCGCGGTAATACCTTCGTCCTGTATAGGCACAAAATCTACAGAATCCTACTGCGATTCCCTTCTATACATCATTAATTTTTCAGACGATAACGGATATGCCGTGCTCGCCGCAGATGACAGAATTTCTTCTAACATAATCGCAGTTACTGAAAAAGGAGCGCTGAGCATAAAAGACTTCAAAAAATTTCAAGACGAGGTAATCATCCCTTCTGACACACTGAAATTATACGACGAAGAATTGGACGATTATCTTGTTGGAGATTATACTGGTGACGGGCAAGAAGATTCAGTTAAAATCATTAATAATTCTCCCATTATCGCGGATGTGATATTAGATTATGCAGAAGGCGAACTCTCAAAAAACAAAGAGCGCGAATTCGTCGACACCTTCAACGACGGATCCGGCGACGTTAAAATGACAGTTGAGCACTCTACAACACAATATTACGAGGAAAAAGTTACTCCTCTTCTCGCAGATTTTAATGACTGGACACAAGATGGGCCTTTCAATGCTTTGTGCCCCTTCGTTTTTAAAACAAAGACAGCCTGCGGATGTGTAAATTTGGCACTCGCATATATAATGACCTTTTGGAAATTCCCCGACATGTACGAAATTAACGGATACCGGATCGACTGGGAGGATATTCGTAAACCATACTCGTCTATAACTGATACATTGACAGCAGCGACCTTATTAAGACATATGGGAAAAACCAATTTATCCATATATCTACCCAAGGGCACATTCACCTTCCCATCCACGGCGGCAAAGTATCTATCCAACAATCTATACGAGAACGTGGAATATATTGATTACAATACACAAAAAGTTGTAAAAGCATTAAATAACGGCTGTCCTATATTAATATGTTCTATACCGACAGAAGGTATTCGCGATTCTCATGCATGGGTCATTGATGGATATAAAGATCTGCATGAGTATACTACAATAAAGCACTATAAGAACGGCATATATCAATACTCGAACTATACATCTCGCACCATCAATCTAATCCACTGTAATTTCGGTTGGAAATCATATGGAAATGGATACTTCACATCCGGCGTGTTCGACTTGAAAAAAGTCAGACTGGACGATAGTGAAAAGAAATCTCCTTTTAGTAACAATTATACCAAATACCTAAAAATCATAACTTATGATGCGCCAAGATAACAACTTTAAAAAAACAATACTCATACTTTGTTCTTGTTTCATTTTGTCGGGTTGTGGCAAGGGGACTTATCATCGGTCATACGTCGGAGCATATCTTATATCCCCGTGTATCAGATTATCCCTATATAAACCAGAGAATGCGATAAAATGTGAATTCGGATTCAATCCTGAAAAAAAAGTGGTATTCTGCAGCCTTTTCGAAAACACGGAAGAATACGACAAGATTTGTGAGATTAATCAAGATATGGGATTTAAGGAATATAAATACTTATGGGCTTATCCACATTCCATTTATCCTGACATAAGTTCTATTCTTATCACAAGTAACTCCGATCTCGATTCCGCCCATCCATCAGGTACGCCGCTCAATGATCTTTTTTACACAATGTTTTTTTCTTATCGTGATTATATTGACCGTGGGTATACCGGAAACAATTGTAGCCGATATTATCAAAAACTAAATAAATTACAGTCTGACTGGCTATCCATAATTGATTCTTCAACCGGCATTTATTTCTACTTCGATTCAAAAAGAGCCAAAGAAGTGATAAATACCACGCATAACATCACTGTCTCACTCACCTTTGTCGACGGAACGACCATGTCTGACAGCATAGAATACACGTTTCAATAGAAGATAAATTTTCCGTTAGGTTTATTGGAATATTTAACTTACCTTTGCCGTCCTTTACAACATACGAGGACAGATTTGCCTGCTTGCAACCTCGTACAAAAAATGCTAAAAAAGATGAACTACCTCTTCACATCGGAGTCCGTCTCCGAAGGGCACCCAGACAAGGTTGCCGACCAGATTTCAGACGCCATATTGGACGAATTCCTGCGTCAGGACAGCGAAGCTAAAGTCGCTTGCGAGACTTTCTGCACGTCAGGACTGGTAGTCGTTGGCGGAGAAGTGCTTTCACACAATGCACATGTAGACATACAGGGCGCTGTACGCCGCGTCATTCGCAAAATAGGCTACACCAAGTCAGAATACGGATTTGACGCGGACTCATGCGGAATTATCTCTACCATTCACGAACAAAGCGCCGACATCAACCGCGGAGTGGTCCGCAAGGACCCTGAAGATCAGGGGGCCGGAGACCAAGGAATGATGTTCGGTTATGCCTGCAAGGACACCAAAGAGTATATGCCATTGGCCCTGTCCCTTTCTCACGCTCTCCTACGCATATTATCGGATATCAGAAAAGAGCAGGACAGCCCTATGCCATACCTCAGACCTGACGCAAAGAGTCAATTCACCGTTCAGTTCTCTGCCAAGCACAAGCCTCTACGGGTGCACACCATAGTACTCTCCACGCAACACGATGAGTTCGACACCGACGAGGCTATGCACGCACGCATAGAAAGCGATGTCCGAGATATCGTAATTCCCCGCCTCATAGAGAGTCTTCCGGCCGAGACTGCCGCACTCTTCAAAGGAGATTATAAGCTCCTGGTCAATCCTACAGGAAAATTCGTAATAGGCGGACCTGCCGGAGATACAGGTCTGACCGGAAGAA
Source organism: Firmicutes bacterium CAG:460 (assembly GCA_963624185.1). Taxonomy (GTDB): domain Bacteria; phylum Bacteroidota; class Bacteroidia; order Bacteroidales; family UBA932; genus Cryptobacteroides. Next base: position 21,173 of record CAVFNP010000006.1, read on the forward strand.
AGATAATAGTCGACACCTATGGCGGCCGCGGAGCTCATGGCGGCGGAGCATTCTCAGGAAAAGATCCTTCAAAAGTTGACCGTTCCGCGGCTTATGCGGCACGCCATATCGCCAAGAATCTCGTAGCCGCCGGCGTAGCAGATGAAATTCTGGTGCAATTGGCCTATGCCATAGGAGTGGCGGAGCCGGTGAGCGTATTTATCGACAGTTATGGCAGCGCACATATCAATAAAGGCAGTCAGGAGCAAACTGATGCTTATATAGCCGATACCGTCAGGAGTCTTTTCGATCTCAGACCGGCTTCCATCGTGGAGCGCTTCTGTCTTAAAGCCCCGATTTACGAACCGACAGCGGCTTATGGGCATATGGGACGTGAGCCTTATGTTAAAGATGGACTGCAATTTTTCGGCTGGGAACGTCTTGATATGGTGGATAAGATAAAAGAGGCGTTTAAAATCTGATTCTTTTTATATCTTTGCATTTTGATTTGACATTACAAATACGCCAATTCAAAAAACAAAATATATGGAAGTAATCAACCTTGGTGAGAAGAGTTCCGTTCTCAATTCTTTTGTCGCACAACTCAGAGACAAAAACATCCAGAAAGACAGCCTTAGATTCAGGACAAACCTTGAAAGACTCGGTCAGATTTTCGGTTACGAAATCAGCAAGACCCTGAAAAGCGAGACGCGCGAAGTTACGACACCGCTCGGCATTGCGCACCTTGACGTCCCTAGTGAAAAAGTGGTCGTATCGACGATTCTTCGTGCAGGTCTTCCGCTTCACAACGGTGTACTGAGTTGCTTCGATTGCGCAGAGAACGCATTTGTGGCGGCATACAGAAAATACGATAACGAGAACACCTTCCATATACACACGGAATATTGCACCTGTCCGGAGATAAGCGGTAAAGTTCTTATCATCGCAGATACGATGCTCGCCACGGGTTCATCCATACAGGTAGCCTACGAAGTGCTCTGCCACGAAGGCGGAGTTCCTTCAAAACTTCACCTTGTCTGTCCTTTTGCAAGCGTACAGGCTGTTGAGAATCTGAAAAAATGGCTTCCGGAAAACACTACCCTTTGGGTTGCCGCCATTGACCCTGAACTGACAAGCCACTCTTACATAGTTCCAGGTCTGGGAGATGCCGGAGACCTCTGCTATGGACCTAAGCTTTAGAGTTCCTTTCGCAGACGGGCAAGCGGAATACCCAATTGATCACGATATTTGGCGATAGTTCTGCGGGCCACGTTATATCCTTTCTTTGAAAGTTCACCCACAAGCTGCTCATCCGTGAGCGGCTTGTGTTTGTCTTCGGCATCCACTATCTGCTGCAAGACAGTCTTAAGCTCACGTGTGGAGATTTCCTCCCCGGCCTGATTGATAAGTCCCTCCGAAAAGAAATACTTGAGGGGATATATTTTATAAGGAGTCTCTATATATTTGCTGTTCACCACTCTGGATATCGTGGAGATATCAAAGCCGGTAACATTGGCTATATCCTCAAGTATCATGGGCTTAAGCTTGGTCTCATCTCCGCTTTCAAAGAACGGATACTGAAAATCTATTATGGCCTGCATCGTCTTGGACAGAGTGTTCTGCCTCTGTTTGAGAGCCTCGATGAACCATTTGGCCGAATCCATCTTCTCCTTCACGAAATTGGCAGCTTCCTTCTTCTGCTTATCCGTTCCTCCGCGCGCCTGCTCGAGCATCCCCACGTATTTCTTATTGATACGAATCTCAGGGATATTGAAACGCGGCATAGTGAAAGAAATCTTGCCATTCTCCTCTTTAAGCACGAAGTCCGGCACAATCTGCTCCGCCACATCTTCATAAGAATCGCTGATCGACCCTCCGGGCGAAGGATTAAGGCGAACTATCACCTTCAGAACATCTTTCAGGGCCTTTTCATCCATCCCCCTGCTCTGCATTATCTTCGCATAATGCTTCCCTGCAAAGGCATCGAAATCTTTCTCGAGAATATCTATGGCGCGCTTGACATTCTCTGTTTGCCCAGAGGCTCTAAGTTGCAGAAGAAGGCACTCTCTAAGGTCTCTTGCACCTACCCCGGCAGGGTCAAGGGACTGCACCACCTTCAACATCTCCTCCACATCCTCTCTCTCACACTCTATCCCCGCACGAAATGCCAAGTCGTCCACCAGAGAATCAAGATCACGGCGAAGATAGCCGTCTTCATCCAGCGACCCTACGATAAACACGGCTATATCCCTCTGACGATCAGTAAGATTACGGAAAGAAAGCTGTTCATAGAGATTCTGGAAAAAACTTTCCTTGACGGAAAACGTGTTATACTCCGGGCGCGCATCCCTTCCCCAATTGGACACTTTTGTCTTATAATCGGGGATATAATCATCCTGCGACTGTATATCGTCGAGCGACACCTCCTTCGGATCTTCCGAATCCGAAGACGGAGTGTCATCCAAAACAGGATTATCTTCCAGTTCCCGCCGTACTCTCTGCTCCAGGTCCTGAATAGGAAGTTCTATCAGCTTTATGGTCTGAATCTGAAGAGGCGAGAGCTTCTGGGTCTGCGTCTGCGCTATGGACAATCCTTGTTTTACCATTATTTAGTATCTTCTGGAAGAGGTTCTACCACTATAGGGACAAGCACCTTGACTGTATCTACAGTATATAGCGAGTCAAGAGATATCTCCGGAAATTTCATGCGCTCCTTAACCACAAAAGCGCTTGGGAAATACTTGGACACTTCCTTTAAAGCTATCTGAGCATCGGCCTTCGTACGAAAATCCCCTATTGTGACTTTGAAATTAGGATAGATGAACGTCCTGTACGTCATATAGCCGGGAAATATCTTTCGTGACATCTTTTCGGCCTGTGCCGAAGCCTCGCGCGAATCCTGCCTGTTGTCGAAGAATATCCGTATCCGGTAGCCTTCCGTCTCCAGCGAATTTTCCAAATTGAAAACAACCTGACGCTCAGCAGCACGCGAAATAGCCATGCTCTGATTAACGGTGACGCCCTCCGGCATAACCTCCAATATGCTTTTCCCTTTCAGCGAGTCCGTATAACGCGGTACAGGGACATAAACCAGCGAATCCACGTATTTATATCCTTCCGGGGCCACCAGAGATGAGTCAACCTGCGCTCTGAGCACAGTCAAAGCGGAGAACATGCATATCAGAAGAGCTGTCAATCTCTTATTCATAATACCGATAAATCTTTTTTCTCTTTAACATGTTTTATGCCAAGCGGATCACGCGCCGTAACCGACACGTCCACCTTCACGTCCTCCGGATTCGATGACTGCACTATCCGCAACACGCTATATATGCCGAATCCGCTTTTAAGCGAAGCCGAAAGATCCAGATGATAGACCTGAGTACTATGACCCTTCAGCGTAAAAGGCTCAAGCGTAAAATCAAGCGCCTCCTCCCCCGCCACCTTAACCACTCCGCTGACGTCGGTGATTTTCAATGTTACCGTGGGGTTCTCTATCTCAAGCGCAATGGATGCGCCAAGCGGAGCACCGATCAGAGAGACCTTCTCCAACTGCACCGAATTAATCTTTATGTCTTTATAGCCAGTGCAAGAAACAATACACAAAAATGCTGAAAGCAGAGCAATAAATTTTTTCATCGCCCAAAGATACAAACTTTCTTCGTATCTTTGAGCCCAAATGAAAAACGTATATATCGAGACATATGGCTGCCAGATGAATGTGGCGGACACCGAAGTCATCTTTTCAATACTTGCCAATCATGGCTACAGCAAATGCGAAAGCATAGATAACGCCGATGTAATTATGGCCAATACCTGCTCCGTGCGTGACAACGCCGAGCAGCGCATACTCGGCCGCATCGATCAGTTCGTGCTACAAAGGAAAAACCGTCCCGTCATAATAGGGATACTCGGATGTATGGCCGAGAGGATGAAGGAACAGCTCCTGAGCGGAGGGAAAGTGGATATCGTGGCAGGCCCTGACGCCTACCGTAATCTTCCCGCTCTTCTGGAAGCGGTTCAGGACGGACATCCGCAGATAGATGTGATTCTGTCAAGAGAAGAAACTTATGCGGACATCGCTCCTGTAAGAATAGACAAAAACGGAGTGAGCGCCTTCATCTCCATAATGCGCGGATGCAACAATGTATGTTCTTATTGTGTAGTTCCTTACACAAGAGGAGTTGAGCGCAGTCGCGATCCTCACAGCATAGTAAGGGAAGCTTGCGAATGCCTGCAGAAGGGCTACAGGGAAGTCACACTTCTGGGACAGAACGTGGACTCATATAAATATGAAGACACATCCTTTGCCGCATTGTTGGAAATGGTGGCCAGGATAGACCCTTCGCTGAGAGTACGCTTTTCCACATCCAACCCCCAGGACATATCCGACGAAGTGATAGAAACGATAGCCAAGTATCCCAACATCTGCCATCACATACATCTTCCCGTACAGTCGGGCTCTGACCGCATCCTCGAAAAGATGAGAAGGCGTTACACCAGGGAGTGGTATCTTAACCGCGTGGCCAAAATACGCGAAATCATCCCCGACTGCGCCATCACTACAGATGTAATAGCCGGGTTCTGTTCGGAAACGGTTCAAGATCACGAAGATACCCTGTCGCTTTTCCGCGAGGTGTGCTTCGATGCCGCATACATGTTCTACTACTCCGAAAGGCCAGGAACTCTCGCCGCCAAGAAATATCCGGACGACGTGTCTTTGGAAGAAAAGACCAGACGCCTTAACGAGATCATCGCTCTGCAGAACACCCTTTCCCTCGAAAGCAACAAAAAGGATGTGGGCAAGACCTTCGAGGTGCTTGTAGAAGGCAGTTCGAAGAAAGGAGAAGGCCAGCTTTCGGGACGCACCTCCACTAATAAAGTATGCGTATGGCAAGACTCCGACCACAAAGCCGGAGATTATGTTAAAGTTAAAGTTAAGGACTGCACGCAGGCCACCCTGCTGTGCGAATTGGCATAGAGAAAAATGAATAGAATCAAGTGTCTTATAATAGGCGGTGGGCCGGCAGGATATACGGCGGCCATCTATGCTTGCAGAGCAGGCCTGGAGCCAACTCTGGTGGAAGGTCCGGAACCTGGCGGACAACTCATGACCACCTCTCTGATAGAGAATTATCCGGGATTTGCAGAAGGGATCAATGCGCAGAGCCTGATGGACGATATGCGCAAACAGGCGTCCAATCTGGGGACTGCTCTTATAAGCGGGACTGTCAAAGGGTGCGACCTTAAAGAAAAAAATGTAAGCCTGGAGAACGGGGAAATCCTTTCATATCAAAGCCTTATAATAGCCACGGGGGCAAGTGCCAAGTATCTTGGCCTCGAGAGCGAGAAACGCTTCAGGGGGATGGGCGTATCCGCCTGCGCCACCTGTGACGGATTCTTTTACCGTGGTCTTACGGTAGCGGTCGTGGGTGGTGGAGATACAGCCTGCGAAGAGGCGCTTTACCTCAGCGGAATCGCCGAAAAAGTATACCTAATCGTCCGGAAACCATTTCTCAGGGCTTCCGAGGCGATGAAAAAAAGAGTCGCGGCGCAAGAGAACATAGAAATTCTATTCGGGAGTGTCACAAAAGAGATTCTGGGAGATGCGCTGGGAGTGAAAGGCGCAAGACTGGAAAGGGATGGCGAGATTTTTGAAATAAAGATCGACGGCTTTTTCCTGGCTATAGGCCGACATCCTAACACTGAATGGCTGGGAGGTGCACTTCCGCTGACGGAAGACGGATACATCCTTTCAGATGGCGTAAAAACACCCGTAAAAGGAGTGTTCGTGGCGGGAGATGTAAGAAATACCGATTACAGGCAGGCGATTACTGCAGCCGCTGACGGTTGCAGAGCGGCACTTGAAGCAGAAAAATACATTAAAAATGAACTATAAAAGATTAACAACGGCAGCCCTTGCGGGGCTGATTCTCGCCTTTGGCTGCAAATCACAGTACGAAGAGCTGTTGCAAAGCAATGACACGCAAGCCAAATACAGCGCCGCCTTCGACTATTTCAATAAAGGCAAATACGGCAAATCCGCGCAGCTGTTCGAATCACTTGCCATGCTGACTCAGGGTACAGCCCAAGATGATACGGTAAATTTTTATTGGGCCTTGAGCAATTATAATCAGAAAGATTATTATACGGCTGAATCCAATCTGGAGCACTTCATACAGAACTATCCTTCGAGCCCGTTCGCGGAAAACGCCGAATTCCTGATGATAGACTGCCTGTATAGAAGCACTCTCCGCTACGAATTGGACCAGGCTCCCACATATAAAGCCATCAAGGCGATAAGCGAATATAAGATATCGCATATAAACTCGCCTAATGTCGCCATCTGCAACCGTATGCTTACAGAGCTGGAAGAAAGACTGGACAGGAAAGCCTACGAAAATGCCAAGCTTTATTATACGATGGAAGACTACAAGGCTGCGAGAGTCGCTCTCAAGAATGTGCTGAAAGATGATGCGGACAATATCTACCGCGAAGATATTCTTTACTACACCACCATGTCTTCCTACAATTACGCCAGACTCAGCGTACAGGCCAAGCAGAAGGAAAGATATCTGGTATTCGTGGACGATTATCTCAATTTCGTGGAAGAGTTTCCGGAGTCGAAGTATCGCAAAGAATTGGATTCACTTTACGAAAAAGTAAGAAAGAAATAAATTTTTGAAACTTTCTCTTCTTTCTTACCCGTAATACAAATAGAACGAAAAACAAATAAACATGGATATTAAAAAAGTACCTACAAACACCATCACCCGTGACACCCGTGATCTGGTAAAAGAAACCGGCAACCTCTACGAGACCGTAGTAATTCTTTCCAAAAGAGCCAATCAAATCTCTCTTGCCGAGAAAAAGGAGATATCTCGCAAGCTTGAAGAATTCAAAAACGAGCGTGACAATATGGATGAGGTGTTCGAAAACAAGGAGCAGATAGAAATCTCAAAGTTCTACGAAAGACAGCCAAAACCTGACCTTATCGCCATCTCTGAATACGAAAACGGAGAGCTGGTCTTCCGTAAGGCACACACGGACGAGAATATAAAATAATATTATGCTTCGCGCCTTACACGTCGAGAATTACGTGTTGATAGACTCTTTGGACATAACTTTTCCAGAGGGTCTTATCATAATTACGGGGCAGACCGGAGCCGGCAAATCCATATTGCTGGGGGCTCTTTCTCTGCTTACCGGAGTAAAGGCAGATGCATCACTCATCTCACAGGGGGCAGACACCCTGATAGTGGAAGGCGAATTCGACGTGGAGTACTCCGCAGAAGGGCTTTCCGCTTATCTCAAAGACCACGAATTAGACAGCGAAGACGGGACCCTTCTTATCAGAAGAGTAGTCAACCGGACAGGCCGGTCGCGTTGTTTTGTCAATGACGCCCCGGTATCGGCCGGAGTGCTGGAGGAATTGGCGTCCTATATAATAGATATACACTCCCAGCACCAGAACCTGCTTTTGTGCAAATCCTCTTTTCAGCTTTCCCTGCTTGACCACTTTGGCGCTTATTCGCCGCTTTTGGAAAAATGTTCAAAGAGCTGGACGGAGTTGTGCAAAGCAAAAGAAGAACTTGACAGAATTGTCAAGAGAATAGAGACAGATCGCACAAGCGAAAAATACAACCGCGCGCAATGGGAACAATTGGACAAGGCCCATCTGAGAGCAGGGGAATACGAAGAACTGGAAGCGCAGCAGAAAGAATTATCAAGCGCGGAAGACATCAAGGAGCTGCTCACCCAAAGTCTTGAAGCTCAGGACTGTTGCACTCTGCTGAAAGAGTCGCAGAAAAGCCTTGAGAAGGTCTCTCGATTCTTTCCGGCAGCAGAAGACCTTATTAAACGTATGGAAAGTTCAAGAATAGAGCTCGAAGACATATTTTTTGAACTTGACAAGAAAAACTCTTCTCTGGAATTCTCGCAGGAAAAGCTTGACAGTGTGGAGCAGAGACTCTCTTTGCTTCTGTCCCTAATGCGCAGACACAACGCAACAAGCATAGAGGAACTTATCCAGATACGCGATTCATTAAGCGAAAGCCTGTTCAACATAGAAGAACTGCAGGAAAGTAAAGAAAAACAGGAAAAAACCGTTCAGAAGGCGCAGGAAGAATATGACAATATCTGCTTCCTTCTTCACGAAAAACGAGTCCAGGCCGCAGCGGGACTTTCTGAAGAAATTCAAAAGAGCATACGCTCTCTGGAGCTTGACAGGGCCGTCTTCGAAGTCAGCCTGAAAGAAGACTCGCCTTCCGCCACAGGGACAGACAGGGTCTGCTTCCTGTTCGATGCAAACGGTAACAGTCCAGCAGACTTGGCAAAAAGCGCATCGGGCGGAGAAATGTCACGCATAATGCTATGCATCAAAGAGATGACGGCGCGATTCTCCCACATGCCGACTATGATTTTCGACGAGATTGACACAGGAGTATCCGGAAGCGTGGCGCACAAGATAGGACAGATGATCTGCCTGATGGGAAAAAACATGCAGATCTTCGCCATCACGCACTTGCCTCAGGTGGCCGCCAAGGGCGATGCACATTACATAGTGAAAAAAAATGAAAAAAACGGGCGGAACACCTCCACCATATGCCTTCTTTCCCAAGAAGAAAGAATACAGGAAATCGCTCGCCTGCTGAGCGCAGACACCATAACAGCAGAGGCCCTGGCCAATGCCAAATCTTTGCTCAAGCAATAAAAACAGTTAGCAGTAAGCCTATACAGAAAACCATTTTACATTATATCACAATTTAATTTTCATGAAAAAAAAGCTGATGTGGCTTGGTGCATCTCTGATGTCACTTTGCCTGTCGTCTTGCGTAAAAGAGATTACGGAGACGACCACTAATTATGAAAGTTCCGACATTCCGGAAGTAATTCCCTACACTGGAGGAACTTACACCCTTACATTAAAACCGGAAATCCAAACCAAGAGCAGAACGGAGAACACGGACATCGCCTGGGCTTATCGTATCAATTACGATGACATCGAAGGAGAGGCCGTCGTCTTCGACGCCCCACTAGAAAGCGTGCAGATTACAATCGGTGCGAACAACACGGACTGCATACGCCAGGTCAGCGTGGACTTTTCTTCCGACTCTCAGAAAACTTGGCAGCAAATAGCGCAGAGCAAGCAGGAAGCCGACCCGGCGAAGATCAAAGATCTTTTTTCAGACTTCGGCACGACCAACCTTCCTAAAAAGATAGGCTACAACGGAGGGGACTACTACTTCACCCTGACATTCCGCAAAGAAGACCCTTCTCTTAAATCCGCACCTATCACCACATTCATTCCGTGGTCATACAGAATCTGCTATAACGGCGTAAATGGAGAAGCGGTCAAAATAGAAGAGAAGACAGACAAGGTAACTTTCCATGTCGAAGGCAATTACAGCGAAAAAGACATTAAGGTAAGCCTTGAAATCGCCAACAACAAGGCACAAGACAATTGGACTGAAGTGGCTTCCACTACCCAGGAGGCAGGTCTGTTGGAATTGGGAGAAGACGGAATATCTTATTTCTATGCCAAGAGTGATCTGGTCGTCAAAGATGGAAAATTCGCTTTGGCCGACGCTCCTCAAGCCACAGGTTATTTCTTCCGCCACCAAAGTCACTATGCAGTACCCGCTGACGAGACTTATGCAGGGGCAGCTTATAATCCTCAGTCCATAGATGTGGCAATTTCCGACATAGAAGAAAAAACAGGGTCGGATCCTTGCACCATTCTAAGCGAAAACTTGAGAACCCCTTCTTACCAGGAGCTTTATATGCTTTATTATATGGAGGATACAGATAACACCTCCACCGTCGAAGACGTTCAGGGAACACACTATAAGGGGTCTGACCTTTTCCTTCCGTTCAACGGCTATGTCAACATCGCTTCAGGAAATCTTAAGGGCAAAAATACGACCGGAGCAAGATGGGGCCTCGGCACAGACTTCGACGGTAACGGACTTATCCTGACTTCCAATCTGCAATACTCAGTTGCTCCTGCATTTGACTACGTAGGAGAGAATATGGCTTCGGTAAGATGCGTAAAGAACATCAAACTCCCGTCCCTTGTAAAGGTAGAGCCTTCAGAGCTGGAAAGTTGCAGATCAACAGAAGTTACTATCACTACAGACCCTGGTGAATTCCTTCTCTACGAGGTGTCTTTGGAGGCAAACGACGGAACAGTTAAAAAAGCTACCGCGACAAACAACAAAACCAGCGTAACCATTACTCTTCCAGACAGCCAGCACACTGACAAGGCAACCGAATGGAAGGTGTTCGTCAACAATATCTATACTGAGCAGACCCTTCTTCAGCCTGCCCTTTCGGATTTTGTGTACTTTATAGGATATACCCCTACGACAGGTCAGGACTATACCGCCTTCACCATCACCGTCAATATAGAGACAGACCACGAAAGCGTGGAAGTCAAAGCCGTGGGAGACAATGGTAAAGAAATAATTGGCATTGCCGGAAAAGATAAAGGAAAAGTAGAGCTCAACATCCCTGAAAATACTGATGGCAAGCCTGTTATTTGGACTCTCTGGATAGACGGCGAAAGCACAGGCAAAACCATAAGCCAGAAAGGGGCTCCCGCCTCTTCTCTTTCTGTAGACTGGAGTACGGGATACCTTACGGTCAAAGACGGAGCATATTGCTTTGCCGAGCCTTCTGAAAAAGGCGCATATTTCCCTTGGAAGAGCAAATATGCCATCACGTCCGCTCCATTCGACAAGAAAGCATATGGTCCTGAAGAGACTGCCTTCGACAAAATGGCAAGCATTCCTAATTCCGACGTGGACCCTTGCTCTCTTGTAGCTCCTGCGGGAACATGGAGAATGCCTACAGTATCCGAATTTGAAGAACTCTTCACCTGTGAATATGCCGGAACTCTTAAAGACAATGTCACCTTCACCCTTCCTGACTCAAGCTTGCTTGTGTTCAGAAACGGAGGACAGATAAACGGTTCTTCTGGCAAAGGTATGCTTCCTGACAGCAGTGTCATGATCTGGGTAGACGCGGAGAGCGATTCTGACAAAGCCAAAGCAAAGTATGTACTGATATCCAATGCAACTTCTACAGGAACGCCTAAAGTAATTGCAGGGATAGCTAAAATTAACGGAATCAACGTAAGATGCGTAAAAAGTCATTAATCCTCTGCGCACTGATAGGGTGCGCACTGGTCCTTTCTTGCGAAAAGAAAGAAAACACCACTCCGGATAAGCCGGATGAACCTGTAGTGCCTGTAGAGCCGGAAGTTCCCAAAACCGCCGCTCTTGTTCTTGTCGGACAGGAGGCCGTTGAAGGAAAAGGCTATTATAATGCCGCCGTATGGATAGACGGACAAAAATTCCTTCTCTCCGAAGGTGAACACGATGCATTCTGCAATGCGGTATACACTTATAAGGACAGTGTCTTTATAGCAGGATGCGAAGCCGTCGGAGAACTTATAGACGACGGCTACTACGATCCGTACAATGCCAACAACGGAGTAATCTATTCTTTCAAAATAGGTGAGGAATCTAAATTCCACCGCACCGTTCACAGCGATGTCAAGGGCAATTCCACAGCATCGGGTATCGCCTATTCCAACGGCAATATCTATACAAGCGGATTTGACTCCCCGGGATATGACAGACGTGCCCTCTACTGGAAAAACGACGAGAAAATTCTTCTGACAGACGGCAGTACAGATGCATTGGCATATTGTATCGCTGCAGATGGGGACGATGTCTATGTGGGCGGTTACATTCAAAGTGCCGATTTCAAGAAAGAAGGCGCTGCCGTGATATGGAAAAACGGAGTGGCCCAGAAGCTCACCTCTGACGGAGTGCTCGCCAAAGTCAACAAGATTCAAGTGGAAAACGGGCATGTCTATGCCGCCGGAGCCTACAAGAATGTCGCTGACGGGGAATCTTGGCAAGGAGCCCTTTGGATAGACGGAGAGCTGACGCTGTTTACCGAGCCCGCAAGCGTAGAAGTCGGAGGATTGTATGTCAAGGACGGCAAATGGATAATCAACGGCAACATGTCCACTTCCGATGGCAGAATCAGCGCATTCAACTGGTACAGCGACGGTACATCAGAGGACATAACGCCCGACATGGCTCTTTGCCAAGGCCTTGGTGTGCTTGTGCACGAAGATGACGTCTATAATCTGGGGGCCTTCACCGATATGGATTACACAACATTCGAGACCATCAACAAAGGCTACCTTTGGAAAAACAAAGAGTCAGTGAATGTGGACACCTCGGCGCCGAATGATTTCACCCTTTGGGATTTCGCGCTTGCCCTATATTAGCGAAATTTTCAAATAACGTATACTCACTCCTCGGCTGGACCACCCATCCGGGGAGTTTTTTTGCGACAGGCAGGAGATCGCCCCTTTCACATGGAGCCAATATAAGGAAATGTGAAGGAATTTTGTTATCTTTGCGCGAAGCAAAAAAGGGTTCAATTTTCAAGTTTTTCAATGTACGAATACCATAAGCCTGTACTTCTGAAAGAGAGCGTGGACGCGCTTGTTTCTACACCCGATGGCATCTATGCCGATGCCACTTTTGGAGGGGGCGGACATTCCCGTGAAATACTTGGAAGACTCTCCGGGGAAGGGCGCCTTGTAGCCTTCGACAGAGACCAGGATGCACTGAAAGGAGCCCTTGACGATGACAGATTCACTCTGATTCATAACAATTTCCGTTTCATACACAACTACTGCCTGACTTTATGTCCTGAAGGGTTCGACGGGATATTGGCAGATCTGGGAGTGTCCTCGCATCAGTTCGACACCGCACAGAGGGGGTTTTCTTTCAGATACGATGCGCCATTGGACATGAGAATGAACACGCAAGGCTCTCTCACGGCGCAGGAAGTTGTAAACACTTACAGTCAGGAAGAATTGGAGAAGATTTTCCGCATCTACGGCGAGGTGGAAAACGCGCATAAATTGGCATCTCTCATAGTGAGCAAGCGCAGCGTGCAACCCATCTGCACTACCGCCGAATTCGATAAGGCGATAGAAGAAGCGACACCAAAATTCGCCGAACACAAATACTTGGCAAAAGTTTATCAAGGGCTGAGGATAGAAGTGAACCAGGAGATGCGCTCGCTTGAAAAATTTCTTGAAGGAGCCATCAAATCCTTGAAAAAGGGAGGACGGCTGTCCATCATCACATATCATTCGCTTGAAGACAGAATGGTCAAGAATTTCATAAAAGCCGGAAATCTGGAGGGCATAGCGGAAAAAGACATGTTCGGGCGCAGCGAACAGCCACTCGAAGCCGTAAACCGCAAACCTATCCTTCCCTGCGAAGATGAAATAAGCGAAAATACCAGAGCGAGGAGCGCTAAACTCAGAATAGCCGTCAAACGATGAAAAGGGGCCTAATATTTTTACAGAGAATCCTGAAGGCTATCCTCAACGGCACTCTCTTCCTGCAGATTCACCTGGACAAGCATTTCTTGAAAATCATGATCTGCATGTTCATGGGACTTTTGTCCATATGGACAAGTCTGCTGATGGACAATACTCTGACCAAAGTAAAGCGGAATAACGACATTATCAAGGAACAGCAGAATATCATAGCAGCCAAAACCTTCCAGTTAAGTGAGATAAGCTGCAGATACAAAATTGAAGATATGCTCAAAGAGCAGGACTCGCACGTGTGTCCCCCTGAAAAACCGGCCAGAAAATTAAAATGAGCAAGAAAGAAACAGGAGACAGACTTGGCCATGCCCTTTACGCCATTTACCTTATCATGCTGGTGACAACCGTGATATTTGTCATCCGCATTTTCTATATCCAAGTCATCTGGAAACCGGACCCTGAGATCAGTCAGAAACTGTCCCTGCCTGTCCGTCGGGAAACCCTTCCGCAAAAAAGAGGAAGTATCCTTTCCGACGACGGAAGACCGCTTGCCATCTCCTACCCCCGTTATCAGCTCTACATCGACTGCTACAACCAGGAAGACAAGCTTGTCAAAATGTCCGCCTCACAAAGAGAAGAAGCAGTCAGGGAATGGAAAAGTGGCGCCGCTCTCTTCGCACAGGGATTGGCCAAGGCATTTGAAGGGGAGGGCAAAAGTGCCGAGTACTATAAAAACCTGCTTTGTAACAGTTTCGACAAGAAAAGCCACTATCTCAAACTTGGCAGACCCATAGAGAAAGACAAGCTTGAAGAGCTGAAAAAGTATCCGCTGATAAGGGACGGACGCTACAAGGGAGGAGTATGGACAGAGCCTGTTCCCATACGCCAATATCCATACGGAGCCATAGCCAGAAGAACCATAGGAAGCGTCACTGAAAATGAAGACGCCTCTTACTATAGCGGCATAGAGGGCAAATTCAACAATATTCTCCAAGGAAAAGACGGGTATTATTACACAAAAAAGACAGACAACGGATTCGCTCTTGATACAGACAGCCTCTATGTAGAGGCGGTAGACGGGAAAAACGTCCGCACCACCATCAATGTCGATTATCAGAACATTGCCGACAAAGCTTTGAGAAGCCGGATAAGCGATAATCCGGAACTCAATGCCGGATGCTGTGTAATTATGGATGTAAAGACTGGAGCGATCAAAGCTATGGTGAATCTCAGCCGCAATTCCTCCGGAGTGATAGGTGAAAATGAGAATGTGGCCGTAACATGGAGAGGAGAGCCCGGCTCCGTTTTCAAGATATCCACCCTTATGACAGCCATAGAGGACGGACACGTCAAATCGATAGATGAGACCATACCCGGGAACCACGGAATCCTGCCCGGATATGAGAAACAGCAGGACAAGCATATCACTGAATACGAAAAAGAACACAATACATCCCAGATTCCGCTTCGCTACTGCGTACAGGTGTCCAGCAACTACGCATTCAGGTATCTGGCCAAAACTTATTACTCCACCCAGCCTCAGGCTTTCATAGACAAGATAGCGCAATATCAGCTGACTACCCCGTTCGAATTCGACGTGGCGGAGAAAATCACATCCCCGGACATCAGCACTCCGGCCAAAAGGACATGGAGCAAAAAGGACCTTACGCAGATAGCTATGGGATATTCCGTCAGCGTTACGCCCATGCACCTTCTGATGTACTACAATGCCATAGCAGGTAAAGGAAAAATGATGAAACCTTACCTGGTGGAAGCCATAGAGGAAAACGGCAAGGTAGTGGAAAAGCGCGGACCTTCCGTTCTCAGCGCCTCCATCTGCAGTCCTGCCACGGCTCTTATGCTGACCGACGCACTTTCTTCCGTGACCGAAAAAAGCGGTACCGCATGGAGGCTTAAAAATGCGCCATGCAGCGTAGCGGGAAAGACCGGCACCTCGTACGTAGCCATGTCCGGAGGATATCAGAACGCCAAAGGCGAACATAAGCAGCAAGGAACATTCGTAGGATTTTTCCCGGCGGAAGATCCACAATATACGATAGTATGCAGTATCTTTACAGGCTTAACCCGTAAAGACTACTTCGGCGGAGTCATTCCCGTACAAGTGGCACTTGAAGTAATAAAAGAACTTTATAAGATAGATCCATATTGGAATGAAGATTTCTAAACTGATATCAGGAACATCGAGCACAATCATACACGGAGACCCCTCTCAAGAAGTCTCCTCCATCTGCTGCGACTCCCGCAAAGTGAGGGAAGGCGATCTCTTCATAGCGCTCAAAGGCACAGCCGCAGACGGAAACGATTACCTTCAACAGGCTCTCCAGAAGGGGGCCACAGCCGCCATCCATACTGACAGGCAAGGTCTTGCAGTGATAGCAGACCGTTTTTACGAGCATCCGTCAGGACGCCTGACATTGGTCGGCATTACCGGTACCAACGGCAAAACCACCACCGTCACCCTTCTATATCACCTTTTCAAGACCCTCGGCTATAAATGCGGTCTGCTCTCCACAATTGCCAATTACATAGACGACAGGCGCGAAGAAACCACCAACACCACCTCTGATCCCATCACGATCAACTCTCTTCTGAGCAATATGGTCAAACAGGGATGCCAATACTGTTTTATGGAGGTCAGTTCGATAGGAATGGACCAGCACAGAGTGGATGCGCTCGAATTCAAAGTAGGCATTTTTTCAAACCTCACACACGACCATCTCGACTACCACGGCACCTTTGCCGAGTATCTCAGATGCAAGAAAGCCTTTTTCGACAATCTTGGCAAAAAAGCCATCGCCATAACCAATATCGATGACAGAAATGGTCTGGTAATGCTCCAGAACACAGCGGCCAGGAAAGTCACCTATTCATGTCACTGCGCGTCGGACCATAACTGCAAGATACTGGAACAGTGCATAGAAGGGATGCAGCTGGTCATAGACGGCACAAGCGTGTGGACAAAACTTATAGGCGAGCACAACGCCTACAACCTGCTGGCCATATACTCCGTGGCGGTAGAACTTGGCTTCGATAAAGACCGGGTTCTGGTAGCTCTAAGTTCACTTTCCGGCGCTCCTGGCAGGCTGGAGACCATCAGAATCACAGATGACAAGACTGTGGTCATAGATTACGCCCACACTCCCGACGCCCTCGACAATATTCTCAAGGCTCTGCGCGAAGTATCTCCGAAAGCCGAACTTGTCTGCGTATTCGGATGTGGAGGGGACAGAGACCACACAAAGCGGCCGGAGATGGCCCGCGTAGCCCAAAAATATGCCGACAAAATAATCGTCACCTCGGACAACAGCCGTTCAGAGAGCACAGAAGCCATAATGAACGAAATATGCACAGGGTTCGACATGAACGGACGCGCAAAGAGCATATGTATGGCCAACCGTAAGGAAGCCATACGCACGGCCATAAACTTTTCCACAAAGGGAGCGGTCATTCTCCTCGCGGGAAAAGGTCATGAAACATACCAGATACTGGGAACGGAAAAGCTGCACTTCGACGAAAGGGAAGTGATACGCCAAATCATAAATGGAGAATAAACTATGCTGAACTATCTTTTTGATCTGCTTAAAAAATTCGATCTGCCAGGCGGTGGGCTTATGGACTACCTTTCGTTCAGAGCCATCCTCGCCAGCATCATTTCCATACTCGTGTCCATCATTTTCGGAAAGAAGATGATCGCGGCACTTCAGAAAAAACAAATCGGCGAGACCATACGCGATCTGGGGCTTGAAGGCCAGATGAGCAAAAAAGGCACTCCGACTATGGGAGGAATCATAATCATCATCTCCCTTCTATCCGCCGTTCTGCTGGTTTGCGACCTGTCCAACGTTTATATACAGATACTTATCATAACCACTCTTTGGTGCGGAGGTCTCGGATTCTGGGACGACTACATAAAAGTCTTCAAGCACGACAAGAATGGAATGAGCGAAAAAGGAAAGCTCATAGGCCAATTCGTCCTGGGGCTTACCGTAGCTCTTTTCGTATGCTTCTCCCCGAAGATAGTGGTTCGCGAGAACACCGTCAACATCAACGAGGACACGCAACAGGAAGAAATCGTCAAAGAGAACATAGTCAAGACCACCACGACCACCATTCCTTTTGTCAAAGACCACGAATTCGACTATAAAACCCTGTCCCCTTTCAGCGGGACTTGGGGCTGGTACTGCAAATGGGCCATCTACGCCGCAGTCATCATCTTCATCATTCTGGCCTGCACAAACGGAGCCAATCTTACTGACGGACTCGACGGACTTTCGGCAGGGACCTCCGCGATAGTGGGAGTCGTCCTGGGAATATTGGCTTGGCTCGGAGGCAACGCCATAGACTCCTCCTACCTGAACATAATGTATATTCCAGGTTCAGGAGAGGTGGCCGTATTCATGGCGGCATTCGTGGGCGCTCTAGGAGGATTCCTATGGTACAACACCTACCCTGCCCAAGTCTTTATGGGAGATACAGGAAGCCTGGCCATAGGCGGAGTGATAGGAGTGGGAGCCGTTCTTCTCCGTAAAGAGCTGCTGCTTCCAGTTCTTTGCGGAATCTTTCTGGTGGAGGGACTTTCCGTAATACTCCAGAGGGGTTATTTCAAGTATACGAAAAAGAAATACGGGCAGGCCAGAAGACTGTTTCTCATGGCCCCTATACATCATCATTTTCAGAAGCAGGGACTTCCCGAGCCTCGCATCGTCATACGGTTCTGGCTTGTAGGGATACTGCTTGCTGTAAGCACATTGGCATTACTTAAACTCAGATAGAAATGTCCAGGATAGTAATTTTAGGAGGTGCAGAGAGCGGCGTGGGTGCAGCTGTTCTCGCTAAAGTAAAGGGATTTGAAGTATTCCTGTCAGACAACGGCGCCATCAAGGACGAATATAAAAGCGTTCTTGACAAATGGAACATAGAGTACGAAGAAGGCGGACACAGCCAGGAGAAGATTCTCAGTGCCGGCGAAATAATAAAAAGCCCCGGCATTCCGTCGAGCGTAGAAATCGTACGCAAAGCGGAAGATAAGGGAATACATATAATCTCGGAAATCGAATTCGCCGCCAGATATGATTCCGCCCGCAAAATATGCATCACCGGCTCAAACGGCAAGACTACGACCACCTCTTTAATCTACTACCTGTTCAAGCAGGCCGGGCTTAACGTCGGTCTGGGCGGCAACATTGGCAAGAGCTACGCCTTCCAGGTAGCTACCGAGCATCACGACTATTACGTGTTGGAAATAAGCAGCTTCCAACTTGACGGGTGCTACGATTTCCGTCCGGATATAGCCATCATCACCAATATCACGCCTGACCATCTGGACCGCTACGAGCACAAGATGGAGAACTACGTGAAGGCCAAATTCCGCATCACCAGAAATCTTCGTCCGGAAGACTGCTTCATTTTCGATTCCGACGATCAGATCACAATAGGACACTTGAGCCAGATTCTGGTACAGGCGCGTAAGCTGCCCTACACGCAAGAAAGGACAGTGGAACAAGGGGCGTATCTTGACCACGATAAAATCATACTTGACTACGACGAGGATCAGACCGAGATATATCTGAAAGAATTGGCCTTGGGAGGAAAGCATAACATCTACAACTCTATGGCCGCCGCACTCGCCGCAAAAGCTTCAGGGATAAGCAACAACGTGATTCGGGAGGCTCTGCGCTCATTCCAGCCCATAGAGCACAGGCTGGAACCCGTTTTGAGCATCAAAGATGTCTTGTATATCAACGACTCTAAGGCAACCAACGTCGATTCGGCGTGGTATGCTCTTGACTGTCAAGTAAAACCTGTCGTTTGGATCGTCGGAGGTAAGGATAAGGGGAACGATTATTCGGTTCTGAGCGAGCTCGTCAAGGAGAAAGTCAAGGCTATCGTGTGCATGGGGCTTCATAACGAACGCATACACGAAGCTTTTGAAGAAATCGTGGGGAAAGAAAATATGGTGGATACACATTCCGCCGAAGATGCAGTCAGAGCGGCAGCCGCTTTCGCAAGCGAAGGTGACGTAGTGCTCCTCAGCCCTTGCTGCGCAAGTTTTGACCTGTTCAAGAATTACGAAGACAGAGGAGAAAAATTCAAAGAAGCCGTAAGGAATCTATGACAAGCGCGCTGAAGAATAAGATACTTCATTTTCTGGACCATCTGACTGGAGACAAGGTGGTCTGGATGATCTTTCTTATGCTCATGCTGCTCTCTATCCTGTTCATCTTCTCTTCCTCTTCGAGACTGATTACAGCCGAAACATCCAGAGTGGACATCATGATAGACCATCTCAAGATAGTAGGCATCTCACTTCTCGCCGTCATAGTCATCTACAATATCAAAGACATCAAGTTTTTCAAAAATCTGTCACGATTCGGCTTTCTGTTTTCTTTGCTCCTGCTCGTCATTCTTCTGGTCAGGGGTGTCAATGTAAACGGAGCTGTGCGGTTTTTCAAAATTGGCGGATTCCAATTCCATGTCTTCGAAGTGGTGAAGGTATCTATGATGATGTACCTGGCCTGGGCCATAGATATGATAGAGACAGGCACTTCCACCCTGCTCGACAAAATTCCTCCGATACAGGAAAAATTAAAAAACAAGCGTATAAGAAGAATAGTTTTCCTATACGTTCCTTTTGTTCTTACCGTCGTCATGGTAATGCGAGGCTCCAACACCACGGCCCTGTTTCTGGCT
Organism: Firmicutes bacterium CAG:460; assembly: GCA_963624185.1. Classification (GTDB taxonomy): domain Bacteria; phylum Bacteroidota; class Bacteroidia; order Bacteroidales; family UBA932; genus Cryptobacteroides. The sequence continues at coordinate 41,235 of CAVFNP010000006.1, forward strand.
ATCCTGATGACCATAACCATAGCCGTAGGCACCAACGAACTCAAACAGGCGTTCATATTGGGCGCACTTGCACTCGTACTGGTGGCCGGCGTATACAGCATCTACAATATCTCTAAAAATCACGGCGACAATCCTCCGAAATTCGCCCGAATAGGCACGGGTATAAGCCGTCTGGCTCCCGGAGATCTGGTCAAGGAATACAAACACGCCTCCACCAAAATTGAAAGGCAAGCCGCTCTGGACAAACTGCGCCAGCCGTATAGCGCAAGGCTTGCCATAAAGCAAGGCGGTCTTTCGGGGAAAGGCCCCGGACAAAGCACCCAGAGATATGTGGTGCCGGATATCGCCGAAGACTATATGTTCAGCTTCATCGTGGAAGAGTATGGATGGCTGAGCATCTTTGTCATAGCCCTATACCTCTCACTTCTGGCCAGAGGGACGCTTATCATAAAGAATTGCGCCAATGACCTGTTCGCCAAAAGCGCCATCTTCTCTCTAGTGCTTCTCATCTCCGGACAAGCCTTTGTGCATATATTCGTGAATATGGACTTCGGACTGCTTACCGGACAGACTCTCCCGCTTCTCAGCCACGGCTCATTTGCCTTCCTGTGTTTCAGCGGAGCGTTCGGAATAATCCTTTCCATAAGCCGTATGGCATACAAAGGCATGATAAAAGCAAGCAAAGAGGCTGAACCGCTTATGGTGCCAATCGAAAACAACCATACAGACAGCGTCTCAGACGCACTTTCAGATTTAGACGATTTCGAATCAGATGAACAACTATAAAGCAATCAGAATCATTATCAGCGGCGGCGGCACCGGAGGTCATATCTTTCCGGCCGTATCCATCGCAAGCAAATTCAGAGAACTTAACCCGGAGAGCAAAATTCTCTTCGTCGGGGCGAAAGGCAAGATGGAAATGGAAAAAGTTCCTGCCGCAGGCTTCGACATAATAGGACTTCCAATATGCGGACTTCAGAGAAAAATATCTCTGAAAAGCATACTCCATAACATTCAAGTCCCATTCAAAGTGTTATACAGCCGGGCCAAGGCCAAAAAGATAATACGCCAATTCCACCCGGATATAGCGATAGGCGTAGGCGGATATGCCAGCGCACCTCTTTTGAGCGCGGCCGTCAAATGCCACATTCCCACCCTCATTCAGGAGCAGAACGGGTTTGCCGGGCTCACCAACCGCGTCTTGGCCAAGGATGTCGACAGAATCTGCGTCGCATATGAAGGGATGGACAAATTCTTCCCTGCCGATAAAATCATACTCAGCGGAAATCCTATACGGCCGAATATAGTAAAGGCCACAGAAGAACTCCGCGAGCAGGGCCTGAAACACTTCGGACTCGACCCGGAAAAGAAACACCTTCTGGTAGTGGGCGGAAGTCTTGGATGCGGAACCCTCAATCGTGCCATAATGCAATGGATAAGTGACGGGATGCCTCAGGGAGAAGACATAGAAATATTATGGCAGTGTGGCAAATTCTATGAAAAAGGCGTGGCTGAGTTTATGGCAAGCCACAAGCGGGACTCAATTCACTACAGCGCCTTCATAGACAGGATGGACTTGGCATATGCCTGCGCCGATTTGGTCATCTCCCGTTCAGGAGCAAGTTCCATCTCGGAGATATGCGTGGCCGGGAAAGCCTGCATTTTCGTACCGTCTCCTAATGTGGCCGAAGATCATCAGACTCACAACGCAATGGCGCTTGTAAACAAAGGGGCGGGCAGGATAGTGAAAGATTCCCAAGCCGGACAGATTCTCCTGAAACAGGCCATTGAACTTGTTCACGACGAGAAAGAATTGGCACAGATAGAGCAGAACGCCCTTAAAATGGGGCTTAAGGATGCGGCTCAAGTTATAGTGGACGAAGCATATAAATTATTGGATTAAAATGGATACAGTATATTTTATCGGTATCGGCGGAATTGGCATGAGCGCCTTGGCCAGATACTATAAATACAAAGGCTACAATGTCAGCGGTTACGACAGGACGCCGAGCGAACTGACCGGAAAACTGGAAGCTGAAGGGATTGCTGTACACTATGAAGACAGGGAGGATCTTGTTCCTGCAGACAAGCAGAACACTCTTGTAATTTACACCCCTGCCATTCCTTCAGATCTGAAGGAACTGCAGAAGGTTCTTAATCAGGGATATAGGGTGGTGAAACGTTCGCGCGCCTTGGGAGAGCTCACCAAAGGACAGTGCACGCTTGCCGTGGCCGGGACTCACGGGAAGACTACCACCTCCACCCTCGTGGCGCATATTCTGCACTCAGGGAGTCAGGGTTGCAGCGCATTTCTGGGAGGCATATCCAAAAACTATGGAACGAATTACCTTGTGAGCGAGAACAATGTGGTAGTGGTGGAAGCCGATGAATTCGACCGTTCCTTTCTTCAGTTGCATCCTCAGATAGCCGCCATCACCGCCATGGACGCGGACCATCTGGACATATATGGGGATCTGGAACATGTGCAGCAGGCATATAGGGAATTCGCCTCTCAGGTAAGTGAGCACATAGTGGCAAAATGGGGGTTGCCATTGAAGTCCGATGATTTTTCCGCCCGGCTGTGGTCTTATCACATATCGGAAGAAAAAGCGGATTTCCACGGGGAGAATTTCAGACTTTCAAAAGACGGCCATTACACCTACGATCTGGTGCATCCGAACGGTATCATCAAAGACATAAAAGTAGGAACGCTCGGGCTTCTCAACGTCGAGAACAGCATAGCAGCCGCAGCCATCTGCCTTCTTCACGGATGCAGCGAGGATGAAATACGCTCCGCCATAGGCAGTTTTCTGGGAGCGAAAAGGCGTCTGGAGGAGCATATCAACACTCCGACGCTTACCTACATTGACGATTATGCCCATCACCCGGAAGAGCTTAAAGCCAGCATCAAGACCATAAAGAACATCTTTCCTGGCAGGAAAATCACGGCCATATTCCAGCCGCACCTTTATACGAGAACCCGAGATTTCGCGCCGGAATTTGCACAGGCGCTGAGTCTTGCCGACGAAGTGGTTCTTCTGGACATCTACCCTGCCAGAGAAGAGCCGATTGAAGGAGTCAGCTCCGAAATCATTTTCAAGGACTTGACTTGTCCTAAAAAACATCTGCTGCGCTATGATGAGCTTTTGGATTGGCTTTCAAATGCCGACCCTGACGTGCTGGTCACTTTCGGAGCCGGTAACATAGACAGATTGGTAGACCCTATCATAAAACTTTTAAGCCGATGAAATTCACTCTCAAGACTTGGCTCTGCTACCTTTTTGTCCTGGTATTCTTTACCGGGATAGGGGCACTGCTTGTCCTGTCGCAGAGAGAAAGTCACGAGTTGGCATGTAAAAATATAGAAGTTTCCATCCCGGGGGAACTGCATTTTGTAAACACAGAGGATATTCTCAATTCACTTTCGTCTTCCTACGGAGTTCTGATCGGGGAGAGGCTCTGTGATATCAATCTGGGCAGAATAGAAAATATTCTTAATATCAAACCGTCCGTCAGACAAAGCGAAGCCTGGGTAACAAAAGACGGAGTCCTGCACGTTGCTGTCTACCAAAGAGAACCGGTGGTGAAAATAGTGGATAAAAAAGGAAGGGGTTACTATGCGGACGCTGAGGGTATCGTATTCCCGCTGAGCCCGGTTTATGACGCTCCTGTGCCTCAAATTCTAAGCTCAACGGCCAAAGGGATGTCCATCCAATGGCTGACGCAGGCCATATCCCTGGTGAACTACATCAGCGGAAGCGATAGATGGAACAGCAGAATAATCAGCTATTCCATAGCAGAAAATAACGATTTTATCTTGCATTCCGACAAAGAGCAGATTATCTTTGGAGACTTTAACGACAGAGACAGGAAATTTTCCTATCTGGACGAATACTTCACGAAGATACAGCCGCGTGAAGACGGATACAAAATAGTGAATTTAAAATATAAGGGACAAATAATATGCAGGAAGAAAGATATGTAGCCATAGTCGATTTCGGTTCTTCCAAAATCAGCCTTTGCGTGTGCGAGACAGTAAATGCCACTCCCGCAGAAGTGCTGTTTAAAGAAGAACTGCCATCGGAGGGAATCAGCAGAGGAAATATTCTCAATCCGCAGAAAGTCGCAGCACCTCTGAAAGAGCTCATAGACAAAGCCGAGGAACAGACCGGGCTTAAAATAAATGAGGTAGTGGCCAATCTTCCGCGATGGAATGTAAAGACCCAGAGCATTTCCCAGAGAAACAGTCGAAACGAGAACCGCGGGTACATCAACCAGGAAGAAATCATCTCTCTAAAGGATATGGCCGCCGATCAGCTGAGGTCAAAGCTCAACAAGAACACGGAAATCCTCTACGGCATACTTGCCCAGTCCTACTCGACCGATGATTTCATTCAGGTTAACGAGAGTGAGATAATAGGCTCATCCAGCAGTTTTCTTGAAGGCCATTTCATAGGCTTCATCGGAGCTAAAAAATATAAGGACAATATCGACAGGGTATTCCACGAATTGGGAATATCCGCCTGCTGTTATGAATTCACACCTATCTGCTATCCTGAATGCCTGCTCCGAACGGAAGAGATGGACAGAGGCGTAGCTCTCGTGGAGATAGGCTCCGAAGCGACTTCCGTAGCCATCTATCACAAAGGGGCGTTGCGCGCCTACAGCAGTTTCCCGTTTGCTGGCAGAGTCATAAGTGAAGACATACATACCGAATGCAACATTTCGGAGAAATTGGCGGAGAACATCAAACTCGGATATGGTTTCTGCACACCTGAAAGACTACAGACACTTTCAGACAAGACGCTGAAGATAGAATCCCCTTCAGGAGACTACCAGCAGCTGCCTGTCAAATATCTGTCAGAAATCATAAGCTGCAGAATGACGGAAATCGTCAACAGTGTCATGTATCTGATAGGTGAGAGCGGATACGCAGACAAACTTCGTTCAGGTATCGTACTGAGCGGAGGTGGCTCTCTTATCCATTGCTGCTGCTCCCTGGTGTCAAATATGACAGGACTTCCCTGCAGAATAGCCTATCCGGAGAATTTCTCCTCCCCTAAAGACAATTCTTTGCAGGTCATGCTGATAAAATCCTGCAAGAATACGCATATCAACTGCGCGATAAAAGAGGAAAAGACTTTGGAGCCGGCATTGTTTGAAGAAAAAGAGATAGAGGTAAAACCACAGGAGACTGCGCCGCAGGAACCGAAAAAAACTCCGGTAAAATCACAGAAACAAGCACCGCTGTTCGGAAAGATAAAAACAGCTGTGGGCTCTGTGGTAAACTCGGCAGGAGGCCTGTTCGACTACTTATATGACGACGTGAAAAGCCACCCGGAAAACGATCAGTAAGCAAAATGAGCGAAATAGATAACAACTTGAACATAATCGTGCCTCTGAATTGGAGCACGTCGAACACCACCATCAAAGTACTTGGCGTCGGTGGAGGCGGGTGCAATGCCGTTAATTACATGTACCGGCAGAACATTGCAGGATGCAGTTTCATCGTATGCAATACAGACGCGCAGGCCCTTAATGCCTGTGATGTCCCTTCTAAAATTCAGCTTGGCGAAGGGCTTGGAGCCGGAACCGATCCGAGCACCGGCCGTAACGCCGCCATAGAAAGCCAGGACGCCATAAGGGAAAAGATTCTCGACGGAAATACCAAGATGCTTTTCATTACGGCGGGAATGGGCGGAGGAACAGGGACGGGAGCCATCCCAGTCATAGCCAAGATGGCCAAAGACGCAGGAATCCTTACCGTGGGCGTGGTCACCATCCCTTTTGAATTTGAAGGCAGGCAGAAACTTTCCAAAGCCATAGACGGCATACACGAACTGGAGAAGAACGTGGACAGCCTGATTATCATCAAAAACGAGAATCTCTACGCAGTCTATGGAGATACTCTCGTGCACGAGGCATTCCCAAAAACCGACGAGATATTATGCAAGGCCGTAAAAAGTATTCTTGAAATCATCAAGGAAAAAGGATATATCAACGTCGATTTCAAGGATATACAGAATATGATGAAAAACAGCGGGATGGCCCTCATGGGAAGTGGCGTCGGCCACGGAGAGAACCGTCTCGACGAGGCCGTGGAAAAAGCGTTCAAGTCTCCGCTTCTTAACGATTTCGATCTGCGTACCGCCAGAAATGTCCTTCTTAACATCACAATCGGGGCCAACAAGGAAAGTATCACGATGGATGAGCTTAAAGTGCTCAATAACAAAATCGCAGATTACACGGGAGACGCGAACAATTTCAAATACGGGCTTATCCTCAATGAAGATCCGGAGTTCAAAGACACCGTAAAGATAACTGCCATAGCCACCGGATTCACATCAAGCACCATCTTGGCACCCGAGATATGCAAGAGTGACATTATCCTCATAGACCGCAACTATACCTACTCGCCGGGCGAAGACGACATACAGTTCAAGGACACTACGACTTCATTCGGTTCAGGGCACATAGGCTTCAATACGGAGAACAAATCGAAGATCAAATACGATCCGGAAAACAAACCGGCCATGCTTGGCGCCGATGAAGATGAGCTAAAAGAAATAGAAACAATACCAGCCATAAGAAGAATACAGAAATGAGACGTACAAGAGTAAGATTCGCGCCATCCCCTACAGGTCCGCTGCATATGGGCGGCGTTCGTACAGCACTTTATAATTATTTATACGCCAAACAGAAAGGCGGAGACTTCATTATCCGAATCGAAGACACCGATTCTGCTCGGTTCGTTCCGGGAGCGGAAAAATATATCATAGAAGCCCTCTCCTGGTGCGGTATCATCCCCGACGAGGGAGTAGATGAAAGCGGGAACGTGGTAGAGACCCCTTCAGAGCGTCATCCGCATGCACCATACAGACAGTCTCAACGCAGGGACATCTATTACAAGTATGCCAAGCAGTTGGTGGACGCCGGCTGGGCTTACTACGCTTTCGACTCTTCAGAAGAGCTCGGGGCACTCCGCAATGAAGCGGAAGCGAAAGGCGAGACCTTCATCTATAACCATCAGACCCGCGGAAAACTCCGTAATTCCCTAACCCTGCCGGAAGAAGAAGTGAAACGGCTTCTGGAAGAGACCACCGACTGGACCATCCGCTTCAAGATGCCGGAAGACCGCATCGTCAAGATGGATGACCTCATACGCGGTCACGTGGAAGTCAACTCATCCACACTCGATGACAAGGTGCTTTGGAAACGCACGGACCTGCTTCCAACCTACCACCTGGCCAATATCGTGGACGACCATCTCATGGAAATCACTGAAGTGATACGCGGAGAAGAGTGGCTTCCGTCACTTCCGCTTCATTACCTCCTTTATGAGGCCTTCGGATGGACAGACACGCAGCCTCGCTTCGCCCACCTGCCGCTTCTTCTCAAGCCTGTAGGTAACGGCAAGCTATCAAAACGCGACGGTGACAAGATGGGATTTCCCGTTTTCCCACTCGTGTGGACCAATTCAGAAGGAGAGCAATATCACGGATACCGTGAAGACGGATACTTCCCTGAGGCTTTCGTCAACATGCTCGCCATGCTGGGATGGAATCCGGGCACGGAACAGGAACTCTTCTCGATGAAAGAGCTGACAGAGAGTTTTTCTCTCGATAAAGTAAGCAAGAGCGGCGCCAAATTCAACCCTGAAAAGGCCAGATGGTATAACAAGGAATACCTCCGAATGAAGAGCGACGAGGCCCTCGCATCGCTTTACCTGCCAATTCTCAAAACGCATGGAGTGGAAACAGACTTGGCTTATGTACAGAAGGTTGTAAGCATAATCAAGGACAGAGCCACATTCGTTTCAGATTTCTGGACCATAGCGCCTTATCTCTTCGTGGCTCCGAAAGAATATGCCAAGTACGGAATAAAGGCCGGTGCGGCAACGGAAAAGCCGTCCGACAGACCAGTTGACCCGCGCGCAAAGGTCTATGACGACAGCCTTACGGCCCCATTCCTTGCGAAAGACGTGGAGAAGTTCTGGAAAGAAGACATCTACGCTGATGCCCTTCGTGCAGTGGAGAATTCCGATGCCAATTCACTTGAGGACTATATCCGCGCTGAAGGGATGCCTATGGGCAAAGTGATGAACTGCATAAGACTTGCACTCACCGGCTCCGCCAGCGGACTGGGCATTCACGACATAATGAACCTCATCGGTAAAGACGAGACGCTTGAGCGTCTGCATTGGATTAAGGAAAGATTGGCCGCTTAAAAACAATAAAGAGAAATGAAGATAGGAATATGCAGCGACCACGCCGGGGTGGGATACAAGGCGAAGCTCATCAAAAAGCTCACAAAAAGAGGCTTTGAAGTGGTTGATTACGGGACAAACAGCACAGAAAGCTGCGACTATTGTGACTATGCGCACACCCTCGCACGTGGCATGGAAGCAGGCGAAGTGGAAAAGGGAATAGCGCTCTGCGGTACCGGAAACGGAATGGCCATGACGCTCAACCACCACCCCGCCATCCGTGCCGGATTGGCCTGGGAGACAGAAATAGGCAAACTCGTTAAACAGCATAACAATGCCAACGTGCTCGTGCTTCCAGCCAGGTTCATCTCATACCGGAAAGCCAGCGCCATAACCGACGCTTGGCTGGACAGCACATTCGAAGGCGGAAGACACCTCAGAAGAATTGAAAAAATCCCCGTTCTCAAATAATATAGAAGACTATCCTGAAGGTATAATACTTCCGATAGACAAGCCCTACTGCTGGACATCGGCCGACGTGATAAGAAAGATCAAGTGGGCCGCCTGCCGCCATTTCGGAAAGAAGAACCTGAAGGTAGGACACGCGGGGACGCTCGATCCCCTTGCCACAGGGATACTTCTGGTATGCATAGGTCCTGCCACCCGCAAGGCGGAAGAGCTTCAGCGTTCGGCCAAACAGTATCGTGCGGGCGTGAGCTTCGGCGCCACCACAGCATCCTACGACAGAGAAAAAGAAATTGACCGCAGATGCTCTCTGGATGGAGTGAGCAGGCAGGCCCTTGAGAGCATATTACCGCAGTTCATAGGCGAACAGGAACAGATAGCCCCGCTTTTCAGCGCCAAGTCCGTGGACGGAGTAAGGGTATATGAATTGGCCCGCAAACGCCTCAAAGCAGGTCTTCCGCTCGATGACACCGGCATCATCCAGTCGGCCAGGATAAATATTTACGACATACGTCTTGAAGACTGGCTTCCGGAACCCGAACCTTCCGGGCAGCGCGACGCCCGTGGAAAAATCAATGTGGCGGATCTTAGCGGAGAACACCTCCCCACAGCCATGCTTTCAATAGACTGTTCCAAAGGAACTTACATCCGCGCCCTCGCACGCGATCTGGGCGAAGCGCTCGGAAGCGGCGCTTTCCTCTCTTCCCTTCGCCGCACCGCCAACGGCGGCTTTACCATCGACGACGCCGTCTCCCTCGACGAAGCCCTGCAGATGCTGGGCGTAAAATAGTATATTTCCCCCTTTAGCGTGCCTTTTCGAGAGTACGCCAGTATTTCTCGTCGAAATCGGTCGGGTGGACATAGTCCCCCTGCCTGTCTATCTTAAATGAAAGATATGTGATGGGGATATTTTTTTCCAAAAACATCTTCTCGTAGAAGGTCTGAACCTCATAGACCACGCTGTCAAGGCCCTCCAGACGGTCTTTTTCCGCGTATAGGTCTTTAGTGGAACAGATGGGAGCAAGAGAGTTGGCCCTAACCACGGCCTTGGTATATTCATGAAGAAAACGCGAATCGGTCTTGAGGTGCACTATGCCCCCGGGACAGAGCATCTTACGGTATCTCTCCAGAAAAAGAGGCGAGCTGAGCCGGGAATTCTCGCTTTTCATCTGAGGGTCAGAAAAAGTGAGCCATATCTGAGACACCTCACCGGGAGCGAAAAAAGCGGTGATGAATTCTATGCGCGTACGAAGAAAAGCCACGTTCGGAATCCCCTCCACCGTAGCCGTCTTGGCGCCTTTCCACAGACGCGCTCCCTTGATGTCCACACCTATAAAACACTTGTCCGGATATCTTCTGGCCAAATCTATAGTATATTCACCCTTCCCGCAGCCAAGTTCAAGAATTATCTCGGCTTTCTCGCGGCCGAACATCTTCTCTGCCCAATGACCCTTAATCGGATGGTCGGTCAGATTAAAAAAGCCCTCTGAAAGCACCTGCTCGCTTGATGGCTGCAGAAGACAAGAGAAAGTTTCGTTCTCTGCGAATCGTCTGAGTTTATCGTGTCCCATATTTTTCCCAACTTATTCCCAATCCATTAATCCCGCTAATATCTTCCTGAGGATATACTGCCATTCTCCATTCTCCACTCCGGGGGAAAAGCATCCCCTTCCTATATAGTTGCTTTTTTTCAGACAATGACATCCACACTCTTTCAGAAAAGACCTCACTTTGAGGAGAAATCCACCTTACGATAATGGGGAAACACGCTCCTTCATTGCCAACACTTTTGTTTTTCAAGCTGGTATACAGAGAAAAATCGTAAAGAGAAAGCGAATCTATCTGCGGAAGAACAAATTCATACTCCGCCCTGCATCCCTTTATGAAATGCGACCCTCCGTCAGGTTCGCCACAAGAAGACAGGCAAAGAACCGCTCCCAAAAACAGGAGTGTCCACTTACTTCTTATTTTCATTCTTGCCGGCATTGCCGCGAGACTTATTCTTACGGCGCTTCTTTTTAGGTGTATCGAATCGGGAGATGCTTCCCTCACCTACTGCCGTGACAAATTCAGGAGAAGACGGTTGAGCATCAGGAATAAGAGACTGAGGACGTATTCCACTGCGATTCATACGCTGTATTTCACGCACTTCCTCGGCAGGCACCGGATAAAGATTCGCATCAGATGACTTGTCATAAGAAAAATACATCATCTCCGCGAGTATGTCCGTCTTTCTCAGATATGCCAAACCGTCCTCGAATTCAAGTGGTTCGCTCACTTTCGGTATCCTGCTCTGCGCATCCAGATATACAGGCACCTCATAATTGATGCAACATTTTAGTTTGCCACACTGACCTGCAAGCTTTTGCGGATTGAGTGACAAATCCTGGCAACGTGCGGCAGAAGTATTGATACTTTTGAAATTCGTGACATAATTGGCACAGCACAACGGCCGTCCGCACACGCCTATTCCGCCTATCAACCCTGCTTCCTGACGGGCTCCTATCTGCTTCATCTCTATCTTGATATGAAACTCCTCGGCGAAGACCTTGATAAGCTGGCGGAAATCCACCCTTCCGTCTGCTATATAATAAAATATGGCCTTGGTCCCGTCACCTTGGAACTCCACATCACCGATTTTCATCTCCAGCCCCATAGTCGCAGCTATACGACGGGCCTCTATCATCGTCTGCTGTTCCCGTTTCGTGGCCGCCATCCATTTATCGAGGTCAAGCGGACGGGCCTTACGGTATATCTTTTTGAATTCAAAAGTCTTCGGATCTATCCTGCGGCGCTGCATCTGCTTGAATACAAGCGGACCTTCGAGAGAAACCATACCCAGATCATAGCCTGAAGCAGCCTCCACGACCACCTTATCCCCCTGACGTATGCTCTGGCCGGAATCGTTACGGTAATACCCTTTTCTGGTATTCTTGAACCTCACCTCGAAAATATCCTTATACTCTATCGCAGGTATATTTTTCAAGTAATTATGTACGGCCAATTTACAACAGCCTTCCTTATATGTAACCTCCCTGGTCCCGTCCTCACAATCCACAACCTCGCAACCCCGGAAGCAATCGTATGTTTTAGATTCGTTCATATGTTCATATATAGTGAATTCACCAAATCGGTGAACAGAATTTTTACGTTAACATTCCTTGAAATCAGCATATGAGAACGGCTGAAGCTGTCCAATGCTTTACGTGGGAACGTTTTCTTGCTTCTTGACGCCCAATCCGAAAGTTCATCCTCGGAATAAGGGCTTGACTTTACCAATGAAGGCATCTTCTGCTGATAAAGGAAGATGTCTCTGAGCACGTCAGAAGCAAATTTACAAAAACTTTTCGCTTTTTCACGTGAGGAAAGATTGGCCAGAGAATCTCCTATCTCAAGGCAGGCATATAAATCCCGGGCAAGAAGACCCTGCATAAGCTGGCGGAAAAGCTGTATCTGTTCAGAGCTCGCAGTCGATGAGAAAGCCGAAGAAGACGGGTCAAGTCTTATCTGCTGACACCTCGAGGCGATGGTGGTTAACACTTGGCCAGGAGAATGTGTGATAAGAATAAACTCTGTCAGCTTTGGAGGCTCTTCTATAAGTTTGAGAAGACGATTCGCGGCGTCCTTGTTCATTTTCTCCGGAAGGTAGATGACAACACTTCGGTACCCCTTTTCAAGAGCACTCAGGGACAATTTATCAATCAACGATTTGGATTCGTCGACCTTTATCATCGCATTCTTACCCTCTATCTCCAAGGCCTCGCTCAGATCATTTTCCGTGAACGCAGGATTTGACAATGCCAATTCGCGCCATTTATCCAGATAATCCGCACTTACGCCCGTATTCACAGGAAAGATGAAATGCAAATCCGGATGAATAAGCTTGCCTATCTTGTTACATGACGGGCATACCCCGCAAGCATCACCGGATGTCCTGTTTTTACAGTAAAGGTACTGAAGAAATGCTATGGCAAGCCCGAGAGCTCCCCCTCCATCCTGCTCGTGAAACATAATGGCATGAGGGACCTTACCGGAATCCACCATCCCCTTAAGGGCTTTTATTGTCTTCTCGTTACCTTTAATCTGCGAAAAACTCATCCTATGACTTTCTGACAGTATTATATTCAGCAATCTTTACAAGATAGCGTTTTGCCTGACAATCAGGGAAAAAGTCCAACGCGTGCCCTGATTTCTGTATATATTCTTCCAAAATAGAGGCCGCCTTCTGTACGCCCTGCCGTTCAAATACAAATGTACGAATTTGCTCGCAATACTGAGGATTAGAATGAATGTCGTATATCATTTTTCTTATTTCATCCTCACGTCCCGAGCCTTCCATAGCGCAGAGAAGAGGAAGAGTAATCTTCTGCTCCTTAAGATCTATTCCTACAGGCTTGCCTAGCGCCACATCCCCCACATAATCCAGAATATCATCCTTAATCTGAAACGCTATGCCCATACAGACAGCATATTCCCTTATATGCGATAATTGCTCCTCGCTGGCCCCACTTGTGATAGCCGCCCCTTCGCAGGCAGTTTCAAAAAGAGACGCGGTCTTGCAATAAATAATCCTGAGATAATCCTCACAAGTAGTCTTTTCACCGAAAGACTTCTGCAATTGCAGCATCTCGCCCTCGGCCAAGTTTGTCATCGCCGTAGAGAACACTTTCGCGATAGCCCCTTTCCGCTCAGTAGACATCACAACCTGCATCGCCCTGGCAAGCCAGAAATCTCCGACAAGCACGGCCGAATGCGCTCCAATCTGCGAAGAAAGCGTAGGGTTGCCTCTTCGGGTAGGGCTGTCATCCGCCACATCATCATGAAGGAGCGTAGCATTATGAAGCAACTCCGTAGCCACTGCCACTCTGACAGCTTCATCGCCGGCTCCGGACGCCCCGCTCACCAGACGAGAGACCAATAACGCGACTATTGGCCGCATCATCTTCCCGCCGTGCGATACTATCTCGTCATTAACCTCTTGAAGCAGATGTATTTCAGAGTGCAGATACTCCTTTATATAGGAATTGAGACTCTGCCAGTCCTCTCCTAGGAATTCTATGATTTCTTCTCTTAACATTTATTACCTAAAAACAAGCCGCGCGAAATCCGTGCGGCTTGTCTACCATTCATTTTCCTATGTTAAAAATAAAGTGTAAGTGTTGCGGCGATTCCGGTGCATTTCTGATTCTTTACTGCACCGCATACGGCATCAGCAGAAATACTGGTCTTGGTAGAGCCGTCCACTTCCTTGTACATGGCGCCCAGATCCCAATAATACTTGACGGATATGGCAGCAAAATCAAAAACCTTGACACCGGCACCGAGACCTACACCATAAGTCAGCCTGTTACGGTTATCCCACCTGTTGGCATCACTGTTTGAAGTATCAAGACTGTATCCGGCAGCGGATGCCGCAGCAGAAACTATTTTTTTCGTAGTCTCATCCTTAAAGCTGCTGACTGCTTCTGTAGTAAGAGCATATCCTATGAACGGTTCAGCGAACACAAAAGGCTCCACTACACCAAAATCAATCCCCCAAGCCACACGGACAGGTACCTCGAGATATCCGGTCTTAGTGTCAACCGAAACATCATAGTTGCCAAGGCCCAGCTGGCTGAGAGTCGTATTGAGGGTCTGACCCTTGACATTATAAAGCACTCCCGGCTGAACGCTGAATCCCAACGGAAGATTAACATTATAAACAAGACCCACGTGGTACTGGCTTACTGATTTAGTCTCAGCTATATCCTTATAAGCATCATTAAGATTTGTAGCCGTAGTGGTAAGACCACCTACAATACCTATCTGAGCATTTGCGCTAAGCGTGGCCATCAAAGCGACGGCGGCGGACAGAATAATTTTCTTCATAACAAATTATTGATTTTTGAAATAATATCTTCTTTTGACACGACACCCACAGTCTTGTCCACGACCTCCCCGTTCTTAAAGAAAATCAGTGTCGGGATGCTCATAACCCTATATTTGAGCGCCACTTCGCGGGCCTCGTCCACGTTACATTTGCAGACAGCGGCTTTCCCTTCCATCTCGACAGCTACTTCCTCCACGGTTGGAGCGAGCATCCGGCAAGGGCCACACCAGGTAGCCCAGAAATCTATCACCACTACAGCAGAGGATGATAGAACTTCCTCCAGGTTCTGATTAGTTATCGTTACTTCCATAATAAACTTAAATATGTTGGTCAATTCTCCAAGTAAAAGCCCTCAGGCCCAAATCCGGATAAGCCAGATCCTTCTGATGCAGGGCCTGAAGCAAAGCGTCAGCCTTGTCATCATCAACTATGGTAAGAATCGCCTGATTTGTCTCAGGCCAAGCGTGATTACCATAATGAGGAGTCCCATTCTCGCTTCCACGACCCCAAGTTTCACCCCAGCGGGTAAACCCTCTCTGGCCGAATTCATCCAGGATATCCACGATTTCCTCGCCGAAAGCCTGACTATATGTTACAAATATAGCAATCATTTCTTAATTCTTTTTTCCTGCCTTGTGGCAAATATA
This sequence comes from Firmicutes bacterium CAG:460, assembly GCA_963624185.1. Taxonomy (GTDB): domain Bacteria; phylum Bacteroidota; class Bacteroidia; order Bacteroidales; family UBA932; genus Cryptobacteroides. The sequence goes on from CAVFNP010000006.1 coordinate 56,422, forward strand.
CAATAAACAGTCGGGATTAACACAAGCGTGACTATAGTGGAAACGGTCAAACCCCAGCATACCACCATACCCAGGCTCACCCACATTTCAGAACCTTCTCCTATACCAAGCGCCATAGGAACCATACCAAGCACTGTAGTAAGAGTAGTCATAAGGATAGGACGAAGACGGCTTCTGGCAGCTTCCACCGAAGCGTCCACTACACTCATCCCCCTTTCTCGACAGAGAATGGTATAATCTATAAGCACGATACCGTTCTTCACCACTATACCCAACAGAATGATTATACCGATGATGGCCATCACTCCGAGCGCGGTATTGGTAAGGGTAAGTCCCCATATGACGCCGACAAGTGCGAAAGGAAGTGAGAACATAATCACGAAAGGCGACATGAAAGATTCGAACTGCGAAGCCATCACCATATATACAAGGATAATCATCAATATGATAAGCACTATCATATCGCCGAACATATCCTGCTGATCCTCATAGTCTCCGGCTATCACTACGGACAGCTCCGATGGGATGTCGGCAGAGTCTATCGCGCTCTGCGCATAAGCGACCGCATCTGAAAGAGCCTTGCCGTGAGCCACGATACCGTTAAGCGAGATATATCTCTCCCTGTCCTTTCTCTCGATGGTAGGAGGGACACTCGTCTCTTTAATGGTACCGAGTTCCTTCATCCTGACGGTCTTGCCTGCGGCATTGGTGACGGTGATATTTTCCAGATCCTCTATGCTTGTCCTGAATTCAGGAGCATAACGCACACGTATATCATACTCTTCTCCGTCTTCTCTGAAATAAGAAGCCACCGTTCCCGACATGGCCGCACTGAATGCAGCTCCGGCAGTAGTGGAAGAAAGTCCGTTCAGAGCCAATTTCGTACGATCAAAATCCATCTGATATTCAGGAGTATACTCATCCCTTGAGAGAGTAGCCTGCGCAAAACAGTCACTTTCAAGAAGCTTGGCCTGGAGTTCACGCGCCACCTTATCCGTTTTCTCGAAATCGTAGCCATAAACCTCCACTTTGATGGACGAAGCGCCACCCATCATACCGCCGCCTTCCGTCACGATACCCTTACGTATCTGAGGATAATTCTTGAGAATGCCGCGAATCTGATCGCAGATCTCGGAAGTACCCCTCTTACGTTCGCCGACTGAACCTATATTGATATTCATCGATATAATCTGAGTACCGTTGCTCTGCATACTTGCAAAAGCATTATCGGAATCGGCCTGACCGAAAGTGTAGTTAAGTACCTGTACCTCAGGAACTGCGTCAACTATATCCTTATAGATGGATGCCGCCACCTGGGCTGTCGTCTGTTGGGCTGTTCCCACAGGAAGATTTATCGTTATGCTTATACGTCCGTCATCACTGGTCGGGAAATACTCCGTCTTGATCTTAGGACCGAGAAGACCGAGGGTAAGGAAGAATACGAGTGCGGCACTGGTAACCACCACCGTTCTGTGAGAAGTGGCCCACTTGATGATCTTGGCATATCCTAAAGAAATTCTGGTAAGGAAATTATCTATAGGCGTGAAGAATTTCACGTGAAGCTTGCTCTTGCTCTTTCCGCTGCGCAGTATCCTTGAACACAACATAGGGACAAGTGTAAGAGCCGCAGTCGTAGACACTATCATAATGATGCTCACTATCCAACCCAGCTGACGGAACATGATTCCCGTCATACCGCTTATCATAGTAAGAGGGAGGAATACGCAAAGCATCGTGAGAGTAGAGGCTACTACAGATATGGCCACCTCGGAGGTCGCAAGCACGGCCGCCTCTTTAGGCTTTTCTCCCCTTTCAAGATGCGTAGATATATTTTCGAGCACCACTATGGCATCATCCACCACCATACCTATCGCTATGGACAGCGCAGACATGGATATGATATTGAGCGTATTGCCAGTCGCATACAAGTATACCAGCGAAGCCAACAGGGCGATAGGAATGGAAAGCACAATGATGAAAGTAGCCCTCCATCGTCCCAGGAACAGGAACACCACAAGCATAACCACCAGGAACGTTATTATAATCGTGTCCCTGAGGGTATGTATGGTATTGATGATATTCGTGGAAGAATCCACCACCGTGGTAATCTTGATATCTGAAGGAAGTGTCTTCTCTATCTTTACGAGCTGCTTTTTGACCTTGTTGATGACGTCCACCGTATTGGCTCCGTTCTGCTTCTGGATTATGATACGGGCACTGCGCTCTCCGTTGGTATATGACTCCTGCTCCCGCTCCTTCGAGCCGTCATAGACAGTAGCCACATCCCTTAGGTACACCACCTTGTTTCCGGAAGTCGCCACCACCACGTCAAGCATGTCATTAGGGTCGTCGAATTCCTTCTCGACACGCAGGGTATACGTCTCCGTACCTATATCGATGTTACCTGACGGAAGGTTTTTGTTCTCTGACGCTATGATAGAAGCGATGGAAGTCACAGTCAGGTTATACGCCTGAAGCTTCTGCGGGTCACAATAAATGTAAATCTCGCGTGTCGGGGCACCTGATACCGACACGGTACCGACCCCTGACACACGGGCCAATGGCGTAGATACCTTATCGTCCAGAATCTTATCCAATCCCGCCAATGACTCCTTGGCCGTTGCTGAAAGGATGAGAATAGGCATATCATCGGCGCTGAACTTGAAGATAACCGGCACCGACGCCCCATCCGGCAAAGCTGAATTGACCATGTCCAATTTATCACGGACATCATTGGTCGCCACCTCTATATCTGTACCATATTCAAATTCGAGCGTAAGAATAGACACGTTCTCCTTTGAAGAAGAAGTCAACTCCTTAAGGTTAGCCACACCGTTAAGCGAGTTCTCCAGAACCTTGGTAAGGTTCGTCTCTATATCCTGTGCACTGGCTCCCTGATATGAAGACATCACCATTATCGTGTTCGAGTCAAAATCCGGGAACTGCGAGATGGATGTCTTGGACAGGGAATACAGTCCGAAAATGGCGAAGGCCACGAATATAAGGGCCGTCGTCACAGGTTTTTTTACTGCGGAACGATATATGCTCATTACTTTATGACTTTAACTTTAATTCCGCTCTTAAGTGCGCTCTGTCCGCTGACCACCACGCTTTCTCCCTCTTCTACCCCGCTCGTGATGACATATTCGTCTCCGATATGACGGCCAAGTTCCACGTTACGGAGTTCCACCGTGTTGTCAGACTTGAGAATATATACGCTTCGAATGCCTGACCCCTGCTGTTTCTGGACAGCCGCATCCGGAACTATTACAGAATTAGCCACGCCGAATACAAGACGAGCGTTTGAATACATTCCCGGACGAAGTTCAAATTTGCCGTTAGGAATGCTCACCTCTGCGGTAACCGTATGTGTAGAAGCGTCTATCGTAGGATAAATCCTGCTTACCTCTCCTGTGAAAGTCTTCCCGGGAATGGCTTCGGTGGTGAATTCCACCTTAGCGCCCTTCTTCAGAAGACTGTAATCCTTTTCGGAAACACTCACCAGAGCCTTCATAGGATTAATCTGCTGAACCACATACAAAGGAGAGGACATAGAGTACATATCTCCCTGGTCATAATTTCTGGCCGTCACCACGCCGTCAAGCGGACTCTGAAGAACCGTGTTTGTCAAGAGATTCTCATAAGTGGTATTGGACACCTTGTACTGAAGCTCCACCGATTCGAAATCAGACTTGCTCACGCCGCCCTTCTCATAAAGTGCCTTGCTTCTGTCATATTCGCTTTTAAGGTTATTAAGCTGAAGCTCAGCCTGTTCAAGCTGCGCCTTGTCCATCTGCGCAAGCACCTGTCCCTTCTTCACGAAATCCCCCACCTCTGCGTTTATCTTTACGATACGGGAATTGCTCTGAGGAGCAATATTATTCACCGCATAGGCCTGAAGAGTCACAGAGTATTTCTGATCTATCTCCACGGCCTCCCTTTTTGCCTGAGTAACTTTTACCGTAGGTATCTGCTCACCTTGAGACGCAGACACTTCCGCTTGCTTTTTTCCTGCGCAAGAACACAGGGCAAGCGCCATAACCCCCATTGAAACTAATTTTGTATTCATCTTATTACTTATTTTCTTCTGTAACATTTTCATCCACGCCCAGAGTCTGCTCAAGACTGGTCTTGGCCGTAAGATAATTATAGATAGCCTGAGCCGAAGTCATTTTGGCTTGAACCAAGGCGAGCTGTGCATCGTTAAGGTCAGTGAGGGTACTGCTCCCCACTTCATAAGACTGCTGAGTGATATCATACGCCTTCTGCGCAGATTCCAAAGCCTTGTCAGCCGCATCGAAACTATGAAGCGCTGACTCCATCGAATTGATATTCTGCCTTATGGATATTTTAATCTGACGCTCGCTTTCCTGACGCTGCAGAGCAAGTTCATCAGACTGCACCTGAGCCGCCTTTATGTTATGATAATATTTACCGCCGGCAAAAATCGGCACATTTATGCTCAATCCCACATAAGAATAAGGAGTCCATTTATACTGGTTGAACTCGAAATCATTAGCCATAGCACTGTAGTTATATGCAAATGCCAATGAAAGCGAAGGAAGAGTAGAGTATTTCTGCATCCTCACGGCAGAGGCAAGCTGCTCGGCCTGAATTGCCAATTGACGCAGACTCGAGTTGCCTTCCAAAGAAAGGTCGTTCTCGCTATAAAGGGCGGACATATCCGAAGCGTAATCGTACAGGTCCCCGGATACATCTATATCCTCATCCAAATCCACGCCCATCACAGCCTTCAACTGCCACAGAGCAAGTGCCACTGAATTAGCCGAGTCGTACATATTCGGAACTGCGTTGGCAAGTGTGGTGGCTGAACGGGCCAGATCAAGATCAGAAGCCTTCTGGGCATCATATTTCAACTTTGTGCGTTCATAATTGGCTACAGCATTGTCATACACTTCTTTATATACCGCATGTGACTGCTTGGCCAGAAGGCAGGCATAATAAGCTTTTTTTACCTGACTCACCATCTCAAGACGGCTGCTGCGAGCTTTTTCAACGGCCAATTCAACATCCTGCCCGCTTATATGCAGACTTTCCCAAAGCTGAGCGTTGACTATAGGCATCGCCGCACTTACTCCGGCAGAAAATGTATTCCATCTACCTACTTCCAATCCGCCTCCGCTTGAGCTTGAAGAAGAGGAGGACTCTGACGAAGATCCGCCTTCTCCGCCTCCTGTTATGGATGACATATCAAAATCCATATACATCACCTGTTTCTTGATGGTTCTTTGAAAAGATGCCGACCCATCGATCTGAGGGAATAATGAAGCGTACGTGCCACGCTTGGCATAAGTGCTTCTTTCGATTTCCTTATCGGCCACCTTGACGGAAACGTTCTCGCTGAGCGCGATTTCAAGAGCCTGATCCAGCGTTATGAAAGTCTGGGCAAGGAAAAACAAACAACTAACTAATACTGTCATATTTTTTATAAATGTCCGTGCGCGCATTGCGCAATATCTATGCCACAACACCACACCCCGCAGAGCACGAAGACGATCCGCTCTCACATTTGTGCCACTACAGATAAATAAGACAGAAGAATCCCATTTATTTCGTATATTTGAAAATGACAAATATTCTTCGTTCTTCCACTTTGGCAGGCCTTGCCATAGGATTCGCTGGATTCGGATTTCTCGCATGCAGCGCCCAAATGCAATACGGAGCCCTTGTCGGGGCTGTCGTCTTCTGTTTCGGACTTCTTACCGTAGTCGAATATAAATTGAAACTCTTCACGGGCACGGCCGGATTCATCAAGAAAAATGAAATCGGAGACTTGCTTCTGATTCTGCTGGGAAACATCATCGGCACCCTGCTGGTGTCCCTGCTCAGCCGTGTCAGTCCGCTTGGCATAGTGGAAGGTGCGGGAAAAGTGCTCAGTGCCCGTCTTGCCTGCGGCCCGCTGAAGTGCGGCGTACTTGCCATAGGGTGCGGGTTTATGATGACCACTGCCGTAACATTTGCAAGAAAAGGCAGATTCCTGCCTCTTCTTTTCGCTGTCCCGCTATTCATCGTATGCGGTTTCCCGCACTGCATAGCCGACGCATTCTATTATCTGAGCGCTCCGTGGAGTTTTCTTAAAGCAAACCTTTGGCCGATTCTTGCGCTATACGCATGCATCGTCGCCGGTAATACCCTAGGGTGCAATCTTTACCGTCTGATAGCAGGGAAAGAGGATTAAACTCTATTTGCGGCCTACAGCTATCAAAGCTTTCTGCACGATAGCCGCGGCATTCAATCCGTAAGCCTCCATCAACTGGGATGGAGTGCCGGATTGACCGAAACGGTCAGCTCCGTTGACAAACTCCACAGGACAAGGAAGATGTGCGGCCAGAACACCGCTTACCGCCTCACCCAGTCCGCCTGCCATATTGTGCTCTTCAGCCACCACAGCACAACGGGTCTTTCCCAGACTTTCAAGCAAGGCCTTCTCATCAAGCGGCTTAATAGTAGCCACGTTCAGGACTTCTGCGCTGAGGCCCTCCTGCTCTTCCAGAATCTGAGCCGCCTGCAGGGCCTCCCATACCATATAACCACAGGCAAGAAGCGTCACATCTTTTCCTTCATTAAGCTTATATATCTTGCCTATTTCGAACTTTCCATCCTCGGGAGTAAAATTCGGCACGGAAGGACGGCCGAAACGAAGATAAACGGGACCCTCATACAAAGCGGCCGCCACGGTGGCGTTCTTTGTCTGATTATAATCGCACGGAACTACGACAGCCATTCCGGGAAGAGCACGCATAAGGGCTATATCCTCCATAGTCTGATGCGTAGCACCATCCTCACCAAGCGTTATGCCGGCATGAGATGAAGCAATTTTCACATTGGTATGCCCATAGGCAACCTCCTGGCGAAGCTGATCATAAACCCTTCCTGTCACAAATTCAGCGAAAGAGCCGGCGAAAGGAATCTTTCCTGTTATGGCCAATCCGGCCGCAACGCCTATCATATTGGCCTCGGCTATACCGCACTGAATGAATCTGTCAGGAAATTCCGCAGCAAATGCATCCATCTTTACTGATCCTTTAAGATCTGCTGTGAGCGCCACTACTCTCGGCTCTATTCTTCCTGCCTCCAACAGCCCCGCGCCAAAACCGCTGCGGGTATCCTTATTCCCTGTATTGATATATTTTTCCATCCTAAAAATCCCCCAATGTTTCTTCAAGTTGATTAAGCGCATCCGCACACTCCTGCTCGCTCGGAGCCTTGCCATGCCATTTATGATGACCTTCCATAAAGTCCACTCCCTTGCCCATTACAGTATGGAAAAGAATCATTTTCGGTTTTCCATTTTCCGCTTGAGCGAGTTCAAAAGCTTTAAGGATGGACTCAAAATCATTACCGTCGGCATCTATCACATCCCAACCGAAAGAAAGCCACTTGTCCGACAGGTTATTGATACCCGTTATAGTCTCCGTAGGACCATCTATCTGAAGGCCGTTAAGATCGGTGAAAGCTATCAGGTTGTCCAACTTTTTATGCGGAGCCCACATGGCAGCCTCCCATATCTGGCCCTCTTCACTCTCCCCGTCTCCGCAGAGCACATACACGCGATCGGGATCTCCGGAGAGTTTCTTTCCGAGCGCCATACCTGCGGCCACTGAAAGGCCCTGCCCGAGTGACCCGGAAGGCTTGAACACTCCAGGAAGATGATCCGTCACGCAAGGGTGACCCTGCAGGCGAGAGCCAAACTTACGGAGCGTAGCTAACTCGCTTACAGGAAAATACCCGCTGCGAGAAAGAACACTGTAATAGACCGGGGCCAAATGTCCGGCCGAAAGCACGAACATATCCTGTCCGACACCCTCTCTAGTCCAAGTCTTAGGATCATGATGCAACACATCAAAATAAAGCGCCGTCATCACGTCCGTAATGCCAAGCGCCCCTCCCGGATGTCCGGATTTGGCCATACACACCATGCGCACGATATCTCTTCGTACCTGAGATGCTATTTTTTGAAGTTCCTGTATCTCCATATTCTTCTGCATAAACTATTTAGACTGTCTGATATTCAGATTGTCAGCCACGTGTCACCACATCATGGAGGACAATCATCCCACAAATTTAGCAAGTAATCCGTAATCTTTACGTCTTTTCATTTGAGGCTTATTAAAAAAGGCTCCATCAAAGCGCGATATTGCGCAGTATAACCCCCGCTCTCCATCATTACCAGCTCTTTTTTCTGCCAATCCCTCTTTACTTTTGAAAAACTTATCACCATTCTTTTCGCCGCCTTCCCGGACGTGGTCCTGACCTCCACCTCCTCAAGCAAATATAAGCCGAAACTGCCGGCCACGCGAACCAAAGACTTTTTCACATCTTTCGGGAGCACCATGGAAAGAATTCCCTGCTCGGCAAGCGCCCCGCTGGCATATTCACACAATTCTCGATACGACAAAGACACGGTGTGTCTCGCCTCACTAAGCCTTTCATCTGGATTAAGCAGCGAATCGTCAAAAAACGGAGGGTTGCTTACAATCAGATCATACTCTTTCCCGGGCCAAATCGAAAGCGCGCACCGCTCTACTGACAAATTCCCGGCCCACGGACTATTTGCAAAATTCTCCGACGCCTCCACAACTGAAGGCTCATCGATGTCTATTCCTTCTATCCTAAAACCGTCTCCGTCTTTTTCCGACAACCTCTGCGCGATCATCAGAGCCACCACTCCGGTTCCCGTCCCCACATCCAGAACCTTTTTTACGTTCGAAGCGACAGGAGCACAGGATCCGAGCAAGACGGAATCCGTGCCAAGTTTCATGGCAGAACGGGAATTGCTCACATCAAATCTCTTGAATCTGAATACGCTCATCCCAAAAGCCTTCCGTCTTTCATAACAAGTTTCCTGTCGCACATATCAGCAAGCGCAGGATCATGCGTAACTATTATTATAGTCTGTGCCAAGTTCTCTCTTAAAGAAAATAAAAGAGAGTGAATCTCTTCCTTCGTCGCCGAATCAAGATTACCCGTAGGCTCATCTGCAAGAAGAACTTCAGGACTGTTTGCCAATGCACGGGCTATAGCCACCCTCTGCTGTTCTCCTCCGGAAAGCTCTGAGGGCTTATGTTCAAGACGAGCCGAAAGACCTACCATATCAAGCAGTTGCGAGGCTCTCTTCCGTGCCGCGCTCTCCCTTTTTCCTGCGATTAGAAGCGGAATGCATACATTTTCAAGCGCTGTGAATTCAGGCAACAGATGATGGCTCTGGAACACGAACCCCAGATGATGACATCTGAAATCGGCCAATTGCTTCTCGTTTCCTTCCGCAGAGACCCCAGCTACCTGAAGAACTCCGCTATCTGGACGAAGCAGCGTGCCAAGTATCTGCAGAAAAGTGGTTTTTCCTGCACCGGACGCACCTACAATAGATACCACCTCTCCTTTTTCGGCCGTAAAATTCACATCCGAAAGCACCTTCAGATCTCCGAAGGATTTACATATGTTCTCCGCACGAATAATCATAGCCATAAAGATACGCATCTTTCAAAAAATATATGAATTTTCGCATTAAATTTTGCAAATCCGGAAATCATTTGTACATTTGCAGTCCCAATTGAGGGAACCGGGGTGTGGCGCAGTTGGCTAGCGCATCTGGTTTGGGACCAGAGGGTCCTGTGTTCGAGTCACAGTACCCCGACAAAACAGCCGTCAGAGATTATTCTCCGACGGCTGTTTTTATTTTCGGTGCTATTACCGATAAAATGGGGTCAGGGGGAAAAGTATGTGTTTAAGCATATATTTTCTGAGCTTGAAGAGGTTGCATTTGACGACGGATACGCCTCTGAGTTGTGCACAAAACCACAGCTTTTCCCTCTATTAATCCAGGTGGGGACATAAATGGCTAAAATGTTCCTCACCTGGCGCGGATGCCGACGACCGACATAGCAAATGTTGCAGGTTCGGGGATTATTCGTATATTTGCAAGGTAAACAATTGATGCAAAATAAGTTTGCTAACTTTTAGTTTACATTTGCATTGTTAAACATGTCTTTTGCGGAAGACGTGCGCGGAGAGCTTTCGGGAAGACTATTAAAAATTTTAAATTATGGAAAATTTCACTTCAAACGCCAGGACGGCGGTCTATGCCGATCTGCGTAACGATTTTATGTTCAAGAAAGCCTTCGGGCAGAAGGACATAATGATCCCGTTCTTGAACGACATTTTAGGAACTGACAAAATCCAGGACATCGACTACCGTAATGTCGAGCAGCTGGGATTCGATGCTGAAGACCGCAAGGTCTATTACGATCTCTACTGCCATTGCTCGGACGGCAAGGACTTCATCGTGGAGATGCAGCGACGCTCACAGAAGTATTACCGCGAGAGGATGGTGTTCTATTCCACCTATCCCATTCAGAACCAGTACGAAGAGGCGAAGTTCAAACACATGGAAAAGTTCGGGGAGGATCCGAACACCCCGTTCGTGTTCAACTACCGTCTCTGCCCGGTGTACATCATCTCCATAACGGACTTCAAGCTCGACCACGAGCCGGATTGGCCTAAAGACAGGTTTGTAAGCAGATACAACATCCGCGAGGTGTCCAATGGGGAGCCGTACTGCGATACGCTGAATTACATCTTCATAGAACTGCCACGCTTCCGCAAGGCTCTGGAGCGCAAATCGGGCGTGGCGGAGAAATGGGCCTTCGTATTCAACAACATAGCGCAGCTGAACGCGATTCCTGAGGAATTGTCGGAAAATTGTTTCCAAAGATTGTTCGAAAGTGCGAAAATTGCTAACTTCACCGCCAACGAACAGAAATCTTATCTAGAAAATCAGAAAATGAAGTACGATTACGAGAATGTAATGGAGTACGCCAAGGAGCAAGCGGCAGAGGAAGGTCGCGCAAAAGGTCTTGCCGAGGGTCGTGCGGAGGGACTGGCTGAAGGTGAGGCAAAAGGTCGTACTGAAGGACTTGCGGAAGGTGAAGCGAAGGGTAAACTGGAGACGGCGAAAGGGTTCTTAAAAGAAGGCATTCCAATAGCTATCATTTGTAAAGTTACCGGACTGTCGCAAGAAGAAATTCAAAATTTGTGAAATCGCTGCGTCATGCAAAGACAAATTAAAAGGGTGTATTTCTTGGGAAAGTCTTAGAATACACCCTCTTTAAAAATACCACATCAAATAGTTCATCCCCTTTCGAGTTCGCGGCGGATGTCTTTTTCCTTTATGGAAGCGCGCTTGTCGTATTCCTTCTTACCGCGGGCAAGTGCGATGTGCACCTTGGCATAACCGCCGTCGGTTATATAGCATCTGGTGGCGATGATGGTGAGGCCCTTGTTCTTTACGGCGAGCGCAAGGTGTCTGAGTTCCCTTTTGGTAAGCAGGAGTTTACGATCCCTTTCCGGGTCATGTCCTCCCCACGAGGCCCAGAAATACGGAGCTATGTTCATTCCCTTAAGATACAGTTCGCCATTCACGAAATAGCAGAAAGACTCCTGCAGCGAAGCCTTCCCCGCACGCAGAGACTTTATCTCCGTTCCCACAAGAACTATCCCGGCATCGTACTGCTCCAGAAATTCATAGTCATACGACGCCCTCTTATTGTTTATCTGTACCTTACTTTTAGCCTTCGGCATATTCTTCTCTCTCAATGGGGTCTTCCTTGGCCCTTCTGAAATTTCAATTCAAATCAAGTTCCGCAAGCAGCGGTCGAATTCGGGCAAATTTAGTAAATTTGCACAAGTTATGAAAACAACTCCCGCGCCGCTTCCTGCGGCAGAAATCGTTGACGCTGAAGAATTGGCCCGGCTCTATAAAAGTGGCGGGACAGATCTGATATGCGTGCTGGGGCCCACCGCTTCAGGCAAGACACGCTATGCTGTGGAATTGGCCCGAAAGATAGACGGGGAGATCATCTCCGCCGATTCGCGGCAGATTTACCGCGGGATGGATATCGGCACGGGCAAAGACCTGGCGGAATACGGCGACGTGCCATATCATATCATAGATATTCTTCCGGCCGGGGCGCAATATAACGTGCACGACTATCAGATAGATTTCCATAAGGCTTACGAAACGATAAAGGGCCGCGGACACATTCCCATTCTCTGCGGAGGGACAGGCCTGTACATCTCGGCCGTAACCAGGGGATATAATTGGAGCGGAGAGAAGATTCCGTTGAGCGAAGCGCCGGAAGACTTTCCGTTAAAAACTTTCTTCATAGGCACTTTGGTCGACAGAGACGAACGCAACCGCCGCATAGACCGCCGTCTGAAGAGCAGACTCGAAGAAGGTATGACAGAGGAAATCCAAGGGCTCCTAAGACAGGGCGTCCCCGCCGAGCGACTTATCTCATACGGGCTTGAATACAAGTTCGTTACTCTTTATCTTACAGGCCAATTGGACCGCACTCAGATGCAGGAGCAGCTCGCCACGGCCATACATCAGTTCGCCAAACGGCAGATGACATGGTTCCGCGGAATGGAGCGCTCCGGGGTAAAAATACATTGGGTGGAAGTATGAAAATAGTCTGCGACGACAAGATTCCTTTTCTTCGCGGCGTGCTTGAGCCTTATGCCCGCGTCGAATATATCAAAGGGTCGGAATTCAAACGGTCTGACGTTCTGGATGCCGACGCCTTGATAATACGCACCAGAACACGCTGCGACGCGGACCTGCTTGAGGAGACGAGCGTCCGCTTCATCGCCACCGCCACCATAGGATATGACCATATAGACACCATTTGGTGCGCGCAGCACGGCATCTCTTGGGCCAATGCCCCCGGATGCAACTCTTCTTCTGTGCGCCAATGGGTGGGAAGCGTTCTCGAAACCCTGTCCCACAAAATGGACCTCAACCTGAAAGGCAAAACGCTTGGCATAGTGGGAGTCGGACACGTGGGAAGCAAGGTGGAGGAATTGGCCGGGAGCCTGGGGATGAATGTAGTGCTGTGCGACCCGCCGCGCGCAGAAAAAGAGGGGGCTGGGGATTTCGTGGATCTCGAGAGCCTCATCCACATGAGCGACATCATCACCCTGCACGTTCCGCTTGACGAAAGCACTTTTCATCTGTTTGACGCAAAGACACTTTCCCTTCTGCGACCGGGACAGATCCTTCTTAACAGCTCGCGCGGCGAAGTGGTGGACGGCGACGCTCTGAAAGACCTTCTTCGCACAAGGAAAGACATTCACGCCGTTCTGGACGTATGGGAGCACGAACCGGCGATAGATACAGAGCTGCTTGAGCTCGTGGATATAGGTACTCCCCATATAGCCGGATATAGCGCGGACGGGAAGGCCGACGGCACGTCGCAGGCAGTAAGAGCGGTGGCCGAAGCCCTGGGGATAAAAGAATTGGCAGATTTTAAGGTTACAGACATCCCGCAGGCCACCGAACCGGCTTATGACGTGCTTGGGGACGATGCGCGACTTCGCTCGCGACCTCAGGATTTTGAACGTCTCCGGTCGGACTATCCTCTGCGGCGCGAACCGCTGTACCGCAGGTGGTGAAACAGATATGGTATCTGTTCTGAAATAGTTCCCGAATTTTATCATGAGCGATTTCAAGACAGTTTCGATTTTGACCGGGAAGGTCCATAAAGAATTATTTTAAAAACAGCTTCTTATATGAAAATAGCCATACTCGCCGCCGGGGACTATCCCAGAAAAGCATACCCGCGTTACCTTTTGAGCCGGGCGGATGCCATCATCTGCTGCGACGGGGCGCTGGAATCGGCACTCAGACATTCGCTTAAAGTAAAAGCCGTAGTGGGTGATATGGATTCGATAAAGCCGAGCGTATTGGCCGGATTCTCAGGAGAAAAGGTTCACGTCACAGAGCAGGATTATAATGACCTCACCAAGGCGATGCGCTTCGTGATGCAGACTTTTGACGGGATAGAGTCCATCGACATTCTGGGAGCTACCGGAAAGCACGAGGCACATACGGTAGGAAATCTCTCGCTTCTTATGACTTACGAAAAATGGTGGGGCTTCTGGGACAAGGGCATTGGCCTGCAGATAGTATCTGACTACTGCACCGCTTTTGCCATAAGCGGAAGCTGCTCCCTTCAGCTGGGAGAGGGAAGGAAAGTGTCCTTTTTCAGCGACGACCCTTCGCTCAGGATAAAAAGCACCGGATTAAAGTGGCCGCTTGACAATGTTCAGTTCTCCCGGTGGTGGGTGGCGACCCTCAACCGCTGCAGCGAAGACGAAATCCGCCTTGAACTGAACCACCCCGCCGAAGTGCTGGTCATAACGGAGTAACGCGGCCCCCTCAAATTCAACACTTTCCGAACTTATCAAGTGCAGTAGATAAAGCGGAAGTTCTCTACTTTATCTACTATAAATATATAAAATTGACGAATTTTATTTGCCAGTAATAGATAAAATGTTAACTTTGCAAATACAATTACTCATACACGCTGAATATAAGACTTGACAAAACAGGCTTTTATGAACACTGAAACCTTTAAAACTCTTATTAAGGAAGGTCAGAATATAATTCAATCCCTGGAGCTCTTTCCTAGGGAATTTGAATTCGAAAAAGAGGGGCGTTATGTCCTCGTCGGAATTCGGCAGGCCGGAAAATCATATCTTCTCTATCAGAGAGCAAAAATGCTACTCCACGAAGGACATTCCATTCACGAAATCGTCTACATCAACTTCGACGACGAGCGGCTTCTTGGAATGAAGGCTGAAGACTTCGACCTCATCCTTCAAGCGTACGGTGCAATGTTTTCCGAAAAACCGCTGCTGTTCTTCGATGAAATCCAAAATATCGACGGATGGGAGCATTTTGCGAGAAGGCTTGCCAACCAGAAATACTACGTCTATATCACAGGTTCAAACGCTAAAATGCTTAGCCGCGATATAGCCACGACTCTGGGAGCACGCTATTTCGATGAGAAGATATACCCATATACGTTCAGTGAATACATTTCCTCTCAAGGAATTACACTCGAAAAAGGATGGGAGTATGGAAAGGGGAAAAATCTGGTTCGACAGAAATTCAATGAATATTTTCTCTGGGGAGGATTTCCTGAACTGATACACTATGCCAACAAGCGTTACTGGCTCAATGGGCTCTACGAAAAGATAATTCTCGGCGATGTAATAATGAGAAACAAAGTCAAGAACGAGCACGCACTCCGTCTCGCCGTGAAAAGGCTGGCGGAATGCACAATGCAACCCGTTTCCTACAATCGGCTCACCAATATGATAAAAGCTTCAGGTGTAAACACAAATGTTTCATCCATAATCGATTACATAGAATATGTAAAGGACGCCTGTCTAATGTTCACCCTGAGCAACTATGCCTCAAAATTCACAGAAAAGGAAACGGTAAAAAAACACTATTTCACCGACAATGGTCTGCTCAGCATATTCCTCTCTGAAGAAAAAGCACAAAGACTGGAGAATCTTTGTGCGATACAGCTGCAAAGGAAATACAACAAAGACACGCTATCACCGAGACTCTATTTCTATAACCGCAACTCCGAAGTGGATTTTTTCGTTCCAGACGAGGCCTATGCCGTTCAAGTCTCTTGCGATATGACGGATTACGAAACACGCAAAAGGGAGGTCAACGCCCTTCTATCCCTGCATAAGCAGAGCCCGCTCGCGAAAGCAGAAATCATCACCCTCGATGATGAACAGGAAATAACTGAAGGCGGGCTCAAAATAAGAGTCGTTCCGGCCTGGAAATGGCTATTGGGGCGCTAAATATCCGGATAACTTATAGAGGCCGCCATGTCACCTTGGCGTACATCCATGGCATAACTGGATCAGGCTCGACATCCGGCTTAAATCCGAACCTTTTGAAAGCCTCGTACTTAAGAAGATCCCTTACCGCTACGCAATGGTCAGCCAAAGCCGCAAGACATCTTGGAATCAGAACAAGATTAGTAACGGAGGTGTGATAGTTTGGATCATAACACGAATCCTCCCAAATGTGGCAAGCCTCAAATCCCTCAAAATCACCAGGTTTTACAGAAACTCCATATTTTCTTTCTAAACTTTTGCAGACGGCGTTTCTGATGGCATCTTTGGCGTGATTATTTTTATCGAGGCGAATATTGGGATTCCGGGAATCAACCTTCAGGTTCAGGGCTTTTTCTTTAGAATGAGCCCGTCTGATAGTACAGTTTTCCCAGGAATAGTAAGCATTTCCCTTCCCGACATTGTATCTTTTGGAAGCTAAATCCCCTGCCTTTACCCTATCAGCCTCAATTTTATCACAAAAGATGGCCGTGGCTGCAATTAACTTACAGGCCGTTTCATCAAAATTCGGGACTTGCGCCAGACAATCATCCGCCTTATATGTGCCGAGAATGTGGCTCTGTAAAGAAGTCATTGAATTTAATCTGAATGGATAATGTAGCCTTTCCAAAAAGCCTTTCTTGGGATTTGGTCAAACCCATTCCCTTTTCTGATTTGTAATTGAAAGCCATAATGTTCATGTATGTTGTGTGGTTTTTCTTATTTTTTCATTGTCTAAAGTTCTGTTTTTCAAATATAAAGCCTATAAAGCACGAATTGCACGCACCCAGTAAAGATTGCTCTTACTGGAGTAGTCTGAACTGCCGGACCAGAAACCCAGAAGGTATGCCCTGTTACTATTGTTTTCAGTAGACGACCAGTAATAATTCGAACTGAACTGGGTTGCTCCTATCGAGGAAAGTGTCTTGTTCAGCGTTGCTCGGTTGTAGTAAATCAACTTCAGTTCATCAAGGCTTGGCATAGACCAGGCTGAGCCTTTGCTTGTACACCAAGTCTTACCGTTGTCCCATGCTTCCGAAATCTCGTCTGTGGAGACAATCGCGGGAGAAGATGTTTCATACACGATTCCGGTGACGCCATCAATCGACACATACTGCCCGACTTGATAAATGGACGATTTAAGCCCAGTAGAAACTATAAGTTTTACCGTACATGGCACGTCCAAACTTTCGAGCGCAGGACAGTTCGATACATTAAGAGTCGT
>CAVFNP010000007.1:0-63443 GCA_963624185.1 Firmicutes bacterium CAG:460
TGACAGTGTAAAGTTCTTCTTGGTTGACAGTTCACAGGCGTGTGTGTATTTTTGCCAAACGCTTTAATAACACATAACTATGAATATCGAACTGATCAAAAAGAACATTAGAAAACAAAGACGGTCACTGGGGATTACGCAGGCGGAAATGGCGCAGAAATTAGGAATGTCACGCCAGTCCTATAATAGTATTGAAATCGGAAAAACACGTCTTGTGGACCGCAAATTGGTTAAAATCGCAAACCAATTGTGTGTTAGTGTTGATAATCTGCTGCTGGGCTATGAGCCCGCTCCTAATACCGCATCTTTGAGACGGGAACTGCATGAAAAAACTGAGAAACTGGCTTATTCTGAAAAAGAGCGTAACGAGATGCGTATCCGGCTTGAAACGCTTCAGCAATTGTTTGATCAACAGGTGGGTTATATAGAAACTTTGAAAAAGGTGGAAAAGTATCAGGACAGTGAACTTTCCCGCTTGATGTGCAAAGACGAAAGTTAGATGGCAAAAGGCGCGGCCCGCTTATTGTCGTCTAAGGAATCGCCAGAAACCCGCATCCACAATAGAAGGTCACGCCTAAAGGCAAACCCTCTTCTACCGTGGAAATAATAAAATTGGCGATTTTAAGACGTCGGTAAAAGACAGTAAAAATTATTTTGTGCAAATATAGTATTTTATTTGGTTCCCAAGTCGCTTTCTCCAAGCAGAATGTGTTCCAGCGTGGTTCCGCATTCTTTGGCGATCTGCTCAAGTTTGGCATGTATCAGTTTAGTACATCCGCTTTCCAGATTATAGTAAGCTTGTCGGGACATCCCGATTTTAGAGGCCAATTCTTCTTGGCTAAGACCGGATCGTAGTCGGGCCTTACGTATGTTGAAGTGAATGGAAGTCGTATCCATATAATTGAGTGATAGATTTTTATTCATAGTATTTGGTAATAATGTTTACAAACGGGCTGGCAAGGGCGTATCGGGACCACTCCCTCCTAAAGTGAATCCAAACATTGAAGATTTCGTTTTGTCAGTTTTCTGGAATTACGGCTATGGCGTAATGGCTTTCAGCTTGTAGTTCTCCGCTCAGAACGATACAGCCGGAGGGAAGTATCTGTTTTAAGGAACCGTTTTGTGGTGAGTAAAATATGCTCATCTGAAATAGGCCGTCTTGCCCAGGGTGAGATAATTGAAAATATTTGTCGTAGTAGAGTCTTGCCACCAGGCCGAAGTTGTTTCGTACGTTGATCTCCACGCAAGGATTCAGGCTGTAGCGCCCCGCCTGCGAGGAATCTATGAACATGTCCACTCCGAGATTTCCTTCGTATCTTCCCACGAATTCATTGAGAAGGAATTCACTGATTGCGATTCTGACTTGCTGCAAAAGCTCCTTCTTAATGTATCTGGTGATAAGGGACTCCATGTATTCGTTGGAAGCCAGCAGATTCCCTTGATATGCCCCGTGGGTGGCTTTGAAGATGGAATATCCCCAGAATTTTACGCCTTCGGCGGAAGTGGCGAACTGCATGGAGAAGTCAAGCGCTGGTTTGGCACGTTTTTCAATTATCAGACTGCCCTGTTTGGCCAGGATATTTCTGACCCATCCTTTGTCGCTTTCGGTCCATGAGTGCAGGTTCACCATCCTGAGCCCCTTGCCGCTGCTGGACCAAGGGGACTTTAGGATAGTGTCCTTATATTCGTCCACTGTTTTTAACACATCTTCAAATGTCTTTACCTCTACGGGTGCAGTGTCGCAGATTGTTTCTCCAGGGGCCAATTTCCCCTTTATATAAGAAAGACAACGGATGGCCTCTGCGCGGTGGGAAAGAGCGCGTACCTGTTCCAAATATTCGTCGCTTGGAAGCGAGACAGGGTTGACGCCCCCTTTCAAGAGTTTATGCTTCAGCGCTTTATCCCATCCCCAGACTATGAACGGGAAGGTGGTGCTGTCCTCCAGGTAACGCATTATGGGTGCGCAGTCATTTCTGAAGTGGACGGCCGATTCGCTTGGCACGTAACTTATATCGTTATTGGCCAGGCAGAAATCATGCTCCGAGTTGAATATTCTATTTATGTTGTCACCCATTGGCCTGAATCAAAAAACGGGGGTGTAAAAATAATCTTTTTATTTCTTATTTTTGTGGGATAGCTATTTTTGATAACATAGCCAATTTATAATATATGAATCTTAAGCAAATTGTTCTGCTTCTTTCTGGTAGTGTGGTAGGGTGCTTTTCTTATGGCCAATCCTTGGACGCCAGACGTCTTCTTGAGGAAGACATAACCCGAAGTGCTAATCTGCATCATAATTATGAGGCTCCGTCTCAGATTTATGATTCGCCTGTCCCTAAGGGATATACGCCTTTTTATATCAGTCATTACGGACGTCACGGAAGCCGTTATCACTGGGGGTCGCGTCCTATAGATGAGGCTATCAGTGTTCTGGATTCTCTGATGTGTCACGATCTGCTTACTGAGCAAGGTCTTGCCGTGCGCGAAGATATTTTGATTCTTCAGCAGGCGCATAAAGGCCAGGTAGGTTATCTTACACATAAGGGGGCGGCTCAGCATCAGGCGATAGCTCACAGGATGTATAGCCGTTATCCGCAGGTATTCAAACAGAAGGACCGTCGGGAGGTCAATTGCGCGGCGACCAATGTGCAGCGTTGTATTCAGAGTATGGCCAATTTCTGTGTACAGCTTGCCAGAGAGAATCCGTCTTTGGATTTCACGATGGATGCCGGAGAGAGATTTGCCGATTATATCAGCAATTCCAGGGGAGTGCCCCGCTCTTCAGAACGCTCAAGGTTCATAAAAGATTCAATTTTTAATGCCTCTGTTGATCCGTCCCGTGTAATGACCGCTTGGGTGAAGGATTCAACCGCCGCTCTTGAATTTCTTCCTCACAGGAGTTCGCGCCAATTCATGTATTCGATTTTTTCTGCCGGAGGAATTGGCCAATGCCTGGATATAGAAGATCCTTTTATTTATAGACATTATACCTTCGACGAAGTGTATGGGATGTGGAAATATGCAGATGTGTCGTATTATGACAGCATGTGTGCTACCGTCGAGAACAACAGATCCAAAGATTTGACCGGAAAACGCATATTGAAGGATATTTTGGAGAAGGCCGATGCAGCATTGGAGGGAGGCGATCATGCGGCGGATTTGCGTTTCGGTCATGACACGGGTCTTTCACCTTTGATGTGTCTTTTGAAGGTGCAGGGTGTTGAAAGAGAATATCCTCTTGCTACCGCGCCGGAAGTTTGGCTTGGCTTTCAGAGAATGCCAATGGCCTCAAACCTTCAGATAGTTTTCTATCATAACCGCAAGGGAGATGTGCTGGTCAAGTTCCTTTTTAACGAGAAAGAAACCACTATTCCGTCTCTTTCTGCCGTAAGCGGCCCGTATTATAAGTGGGAAGATGTCAGAAATTACTTTGTAAGTCTGTTAGAATCATAAATTTATGCCCCTGTTACTCTTAGTCTTTGCTCTGATAATAATCATCTGTGTTTTTCTGAACAAGATTTCCAGTAAACTCGGGATTCCGGTATTGTTGTTTTTCCTGATGCTGGGGCTTCTTTTCGGAAGTCACGACAATCAGTTCGCGGACAATAATGCCTGGCTTGTGGGTGATGTCAGTACTATCGCCTTGATTTTCATTATGTTCTACGGCGGCTTCGGCACTCGTTGGAAGTCTGCCAAGCCTATAGCGGTGGAGGCCGGACTGCTTGCTACGGTAGGGGTCTTTCTCACAGCCGCTTTCGTGGGCCTTTTCTGCCACTATGCTCTCAGGTGGGATTGGATAGAGAGTTTTCTTATGGGGGCCGTCATCAGTTCTACGGATGCGGCGTCGGTCTTTTCCATTCTGAGAACCAGAAAACTTGGCCTTAAGAACAATACGGCACCGCTCATAGAAGTGGAGAGTGGATCCAATGACCCTATGTCATATATGCTTACCTCGGTGATGCTCTCTCTTTTGGGAGGCTCGATTACTGCCGGTGGAGTTGTATGGGATATCGTCTCGCAGATTCTTTTCGGTGTGCTTTTCGGCCTGGGCATAGCTTATCTGGCGACAAGGCTGCTGAAGAAGATCAAATTCACAAGTAATGGGTTTGACATACTGCTTTTCATAGCGATAGCCATCCTTTCTTATGCGCTGCCTACGATTTTCGGCGGTAATGGATTCTTGAGCGCTTATATAGTAGGTATTTATCTGGGTAATGTGGAGTATGAGGGAAAGAAGTCTCTTGTGGGTTTTTTCGATGCCATTACTTCGCTTATGCAGATTATAATTTTCTTCCTGCTTGGTATGTTGGCGGTGCCTTCCGCTTTGTTCAAGGCTTTGGTTCCGGCGCTGTTGATTTTCCTTTTCCTTACGCTGGTGGCCCGTCCGCTTTCCGTATGCGGAGTTCTGGTGCCGTTCCGAAAATATCCGCCATCGCAATTGGCCCTGGTTTCATTCGTGGGCTTGCGAGGTGCAGCATCCATAGTGTTTGCGATTATGATTTTGTCTTCGCAGATGGAGCTTTCGAACGATATTTTCAGTATCGTCTTTTGCATAGTTTTGATTTCCATAGCGCTTCAGGGCTCTTTGGTCCCGGCGGCTGCCAAGGTGTGCAGGATGACGGACTCTTCTGAGGATGTCATGACCACATTCTCCGATTTTCAGGAGAAGTCAGAGATGTCTTTCGGCGTGATACATATTTCAGAGAACAGCCGTTGGAAAGACAAGACCATAAGCGAGTTGGGACTGCCGCAGGATTGTCTGGCCGTGCTTGTCCTGCGCGGGCAGCAGCGGATTATCCCTAAGGGCAATACTTTGTTGCAATCTTCGGATGATGTAGTGCTCTGCACCAAGGCTTATCTGGATGACGGGATGGACTCGCTGATGTATTACACCCTCTCGGAAAATGATAAACTGGTCGGAAGCAAGGTTAGGGATTACAGCTGCGGGGATGACAGTCTGCTTGTTATGATACAGCGTGGTGAACAGCGGGTTATCCCTAACGGTAACACCACCCTGAAGTCCGGGGATGTTCTGGTCACGCTTAACAGAAGTCATGTGAAGAAGTAGCGTCGCTGTTGCTTTTTGCGAATATAGGGTTCGCCTATCGGGTCCCCATAACGCATCTGTAAAGTATCGAGCGCGGTTGTGTGATCGCTATTTACCACCTTTGCAAATTTTACCACCTTTTTCGGTACCAATGTTCGGATACCGTAGCCGTAAGGGGTGGTTTTGGGGTAGTTACGGCGGAAGAATCGGAGATGTAGGGGCTGTATATTGGCACATCGGACGATCAGCCTTTTGGGGCCAATATCATCGAATGCCAATGTGATAGTTTACTGATCCCGGATTGCACTCCGCAGGAATCCATGGAGATCCTGATCGATCATGTCGCGGAATTTTTCCCGGACAAGCGTGATGTGATAGCGAAGATTATTGCAGCTTACCGGTAGTCAACTCACTGTCGAGGTAGTCGTAGACATAGGCCGTGCTTTGAGAATATAGCCCGGTTCGGGTGTCGAGAATTTTTCGTCAATGAGCCGTAAAACCAATTCTTTGACGAGTTCTTCGATTACAAAATTTTCCTGACTCATAACTTCTCCAAGAATTTGAGGGATTTTTCTGTCCCGAAGAAATATTGATAGGTTTCGCCGCCCATCAGTTTGAGCTTTTCGGTGAACTTTTCGATTAGATTTTCAATGGTTGCGGTTGAAGTATTGGCTATTTCCGCACAAAGTGACTAAATTTGCCGTATGGCCAAAGATCATAAAGAAGCATTGCTCGCATTGCTGGACAGGTACAGGGAGTTGGGGATATCGAATCAGATAGATTACGACAAGTTTTATCTGTATTCTATTATCGCCCATTCAACGGCCATAGAAGGCAGTACCGTGACGGAAGTGGAAGCCCAGTTGCTTTTCGATGAGGGTATTACATCTTCTAAACGTACCATGATGGAACAAATGATGAATCTTGACCTGAAAAACGCATATGAGTACGGGTTGGAATGGATAAAGAAACATCCTCTTATTACATCAGAAGGGCTCATTTTGCTTGCGTCGAAGGTTATGGCCCATACCGGTAGCGAGTATAATTCTATCGGTGGGCATTTTGATGCATCTAAAGGTGAATTGCGTAAGCTGAATGTGACGGCTGGTCTTGGAAGCCGTTCATATATGGCATTCCAGAAAGTCCCGGGGGCGCTGGCTACATTTTGTGAGGAGTTGAATCATCGTCGCCACGAGATAAATGTTGATAATATTCTGGCTGTGTATGAGCTTAGTTTCTGGGCGCATTATGAATTGGTGACCATTCATCCATGGGCGGACGGTAACGGCAGAACATGCCGCCTGCTGATGAATCTGATACAGGCGGAGTTCGGAGTCCTTCCGGTGAAAGTGATGAAGGAGGACAAGGCGGAATATATACAGACGTTGATCGAAACGAGAGAGAAAGGCCGCATTGATATCTTCGTGGATCGTATGACTGAATTGCATTGCCGCCATCTCGAAGCGGATATCGACCGGTATGTGGAATCTGTCGGAGGAAAAATGGTCGATAAATCGAACTTTATAAAGGAAATGGTCGATAAATGGTCGATAAATTCAGCTTTGGCTGTAAAATTGGCCGATATTCTTCTTTTTGTGTCCGGTAGAACTGAAGTGAAGACTGAGGACATCATCACCCGGTTCGGTTTTTCCGTCACTACCGCCAAGCGTTATTTGCGTCAGCTTGTTGAGTTTGGTTATCTTGAATCGCGCGGTGGGAATAAAAACAGAAAATATGAAATACGATTTTGATAAAATAGTTGACAGACGGGGAACCTCCTGCGTGAAGTGGGATTCGACTCCGGAAGGTGTGCTTCCCATGTGGGTGGCCGATATGGATTTCGAGACGGCACCTGTTGTGCTTGAAGCATTGAGGAAACGACTGAAACACGGGGCTTTCGGCTATACCAAGGTGCCGGATGAATATTATGCCGCTATCGACCGCTGGTTCAGCGGGAGGCATCATTGGCATATAGACCGGAGTCAGGTCATATACACGATAGGTGTGGTTTCAGCTCTTTCTGCTGTCATTAGGGCACTTGTAAAACCTGGCGAGAAAATTCTCCTTCAGACGCCGGCCTATAACTGTTTCTTTTCTTCCATAAGGAACAACGGTTGCATCATAGAGGAGTCTCCGCTTATTCCGCAGGGGGATTCTTACAGGATGGATTTTGAGGATCTGGAACGTCGGCTTTCTGATCCTCAGGTGCGCTTGTTCATACTTTGTAATCCTCATAACCCTGTGGGGCGCGTGTGGCGAATGGATGAACTGACCAGGATCGACGCGATTTGTAAAAAACATGGGGTGCGCGTGGTTTCAGATGAGATTCACTGCGAACTCGTGATGCCGGGAAGCGAATATATTCCTTACGCCCTGGTGGACAAAACATGTATAAGTATGGTATCTCCGTCCAAGGCTTTCAATATAGCCGGGCTTCAGATAGCAAACATAATTTGTCCTGATGAGCAGACCAAGGCCCTTATAGACAGAGCTATAAATATCAACGAAGTGTGTGATGTGAATCCGTTCGGGGTTCTCGCGCTCATAGCTGCATATAATGAAGGGGGAGAATGGTTGGACGAGTTGAATCAGTATCTGTATCAGAATTATTTATATATGAAGGATTTCTGTAGGGAGCATTTGAGCGCTTATCCTGTCTGTAAGTTGGAAGGAACGTATTTGGCGTGGATGGATTGCAGAAAGAGCGGATTGACTTCTGCCCGGCTCGATGAGAGACTGCAACGTGAAGTCCTTCTGCGTCTGAATCCTGGAAGTATGTATGGACTTGCAGGAGAGGGCTTCATGAGATGGAATCTGGCTTGTCCACGCTCTGTTCTGAAAGATGGGCTCGAGCGCTTCGCCCGCTTTGCCGGTGATGACCAATACCTTTCCAAGCGATAGGCTGCTTGGAGTCTTGATAAGCGGGCATCTTCCTTTGTGGCTCGCTCGGTGCGGAGGTCCTTCGCATAGTGGCGTATAATGTTTTCATGGGGGCGGCTGATACGGTGGTTCCATGTTTTATGAATTTGGCCAGCATGTGGGGTGTAAGGCTTACTCTTGCAGCTGTCCTCGCGCCGATTATGGGGTTGAAGGGTGTATGGATAGCGATGTGCGTGGAACTTTGCTTCCGAGGGGTGATGTTTTTGGGTAGACTGTTCAGAGAAAAATGGCTTGCGCCTTATGAAAGTAATTAAAGGAAAAGAGTTTGGCGGAGAACGTCCGCTGTTTGCATCCAAAGACCTCCGTCTGGAGGATGTCATTATACGTGCAGGAGAATCGGCTATAAAGGAATGCAGAGATATAGAGGCTGTGGGGTGCCGCTTCGAAGGAAACTATCCGTTCTGGCATGTCCATGGGTTTAAGATCGAGGACTGTTATTTCGACGTGGGAGGGCGCTCGGCACTATGGTATTCAGATCATTTGAAGATGACGGACACCGTGATTGACGCTCCGAAGATGTTTCGTGAGATGGAAGACTTGTATCTGGAGAGGGTGCAGATAAATGACGCTGACGAGACCTTCTGGCGCTGTAAGAACATAGTGGCCCGTGACCTGAAGCTTTCCGGCGGGACTTATCCTTTTATGTTCAGCAGGGATATCCATATAGACGGACTGGTAAGTGATAGTAAGTATGTGTTCCAATATGTCAGGAATGTGGAATTGCATAATGCGCATATCACTACCAAGGACGCTTTCTGGGAGGTGGAGGATGTGACAGTCTATGATTCGGTCCTTGATGGAGAGTACCTCGGCTGGCATTCCAGGAATCTCACTTTGGTCAACTGCCACATCTGTGGGGAACAGCCGCTTTGTTATGCTGAAAATCTGGTACTGCGCGGCTGTAGTTTCGATGCCGCGTGTGACAGGGCGTTCGAGTATTCCACTTTGGATGCCGAGATAAAAGGGACCATAACGAACGTCAAGAATCCGACATCGGGCCGAATAGTGGCAGAGGGGATAGGTTCTGTAACGCTCGATGAAAATATAAAAAGGCCTGCGGACTGTCAAATAATTGTCAAAAAGTAATCGCAGTTATTTTAGGGCCCACGAATTTTTAATACCTTTGAAGGATTTATAACAGTAGTGTCATGCCAATAATTGAAATCAATCACGTCAGTAAGAATTTTGGCGAGAAAGTAGCTTTGAAGGATGTGAGTCTTCAGATTCCGGAAGGCGGCATCTTTGGTCTTCTCGGACCTAACGGAGCGGGAAAGACGACCCTTATCCGTATCATTAACCGGATAACTATTCCTTCTGAAGGACAGGTTCTTTTTCAAGGACGTCCCATCACTCAGGCAGATGTTGAAAAGATAGGATACATGCCTGAGGAACGCGGTCTTTACCGGAAGATGAAGGTCGGTGAACAGGCCATGTATCTGGCTCAGCTTAAAGGAATGGGCAAAAGCGAGGCACAGGCCGCTCTGAAAGAATGGTTTGTCAAATTCGGCATACAGGACTGGTGGAACAAGAAAGTGGAGGAGCTTTCCAAGGGTATGGCCCAGAAACTCCAGTTCATTACTACTGTTGTCCATTCGCCTAAACTGCTTATCCTGGATGAACCTTTTTCCGGTTTCGACCCGGTGAACGCGGATGTGATACGAAAGGAGATATTGCGTTTGAAGGATGAAGGCGCCACCATCATACTCTCTACACACAATATGGAAAGCGTGGAGGAGCTGTGTGACAACATCGCCCTTATCAATCATTCTCAATTGGTCATTACCGGAGGCGTGGACGATATCCGTCGTGAATACGGGAATAATCAGGTTGAATTGGTATATAAAGATATAGACGGTCTGCATACTGAGGTGTTGCCTAAGGAGACGGACGGGTCGCTCACTCTTGAGTCTTATCTTGGCAAAGGTGTGGATATAGTCTCTTACAGGGAGTTGATGCCACGCATGAATGATATTTTCATCAAACTTGTAAAAGGGGAGGAATAAGATATGAACTTTCGGACGATAGGAGTTGTAATCAGCAGGGAATACTCGACCAGAGTAAAAAAGAAAAGTTTCATATTCACTACTTTACTTGTCCCTGTTCTTATAGGTTTATGCGGGGTGGTGATGGGCCTTATGGTCGCTCATACCAAGGATAAGACCAAGGTAGTGGCTGTGGTGGACGAATCCGGGATAGTGTTCCCGTATTTGAAAAGCAGCGATGAGATAAGTTATCAGGATATGTCGACCGAGCCTCTCGACACGGTGAAAAAGTCTCTGAAGGCTCTCGGGCTGGACGGCGTCCTGAGCATCTCGCCAATAGATGAGAACAAAAGTGTAAAGGCCACGTTCACTTCGCTCAAACCTGTGGGAATGGGCGTTACGGATAATATGAACCGCTATATAGGGGACGCTATAGAAGATTACAGGATTGCATCTTATAATATAGACGGGCTTGAGGATATAATAAACAGTGTGAAGTCCGACGTTTCTGTGCGCACTTATACGCTTTCCGACAGCGGAGAGGAGAAGTTGAGTGAGTCCGGTATCAATTCGATCTTGTCTATGATGCTCGGCATATTCATCTTTTTGTTCATCACTATGTTCGGAAGCATGGTGATGAGCGCTGTGATAGAAGAAAAGTCAAGCCGCGTAGTGGAGGTTCTGATAAGCAGCGTGAAGGCTACGGAACTTATGTTCGGAAAGATCATAGGCGTGGCGTTGGTGGCGCTTACTCAGTTCTTCCTGTGGATAGTGCTTTCGGTTGTTCTCCTGTCCGGTGCTATGGGCATATTCGCCCCTAAGATAATGGGGACGGTTGATGCCCAGACGGTTATGTCCACTCTCCCGGAAGGTACCGGTGAATTGGACGCTTTCACTGCCGTCATATCACAGAGTGACAGTGAGTTGGGTGATATATTGAGCGCCTTTTCAGGTCTTGACATATTGGGGATGCTAGCATATTTTATCGTATTTTTCGCACTCGGATATCTTCTTTATGCCTCGCTTTTCGCTGCAATAGGTTCTGCCGTGGAGAACGAAAACGATACCAATCAGCTTCAGATGCCGGTCACCATTCCGCTTATGATAGCTTATTTCATAGCGCTTTATGCTTATAAAGCGCCGGACAGCAGTCTGGCCCTGTGGGGGTCACTCATTCCGTTCACTTCGCCTATAGTGATGCTTGCGCGCATCCCGTTCGGAGTCCCCGGTTGGCAGATCATTCTTTCTTTGGTGTTGCTTGTGCTCACCACGATTGCCTGTGCCTGGATTTCGGCTAAAATATATAAGGTGGGAATATTGATGTTTGGCAAGAAAACATCGTTTAAGGATTTGTGGAAGTGGTTAAAACAAAAATAATGAAACATTCAGTTCTTTACTCTGCGCTTTTGTTGTGCTTATGCTCTTGCGCGACTCATTACTCATGGTCCAAGATTGAGGCGGACGCGTCCCGCACCGGAGTTACGCCGGCTACTGCGGACAATGCCGTTCAGGCCCTTGGCCGGATGGAAGAAGGTGTATATTATGCTCCTTCCGGACGTATCTATTCAGGAGGGTCTACTCCCAAGCTTGCTGAGATTCTGATTTCCAGCCAGCCTGATATGGTACAGTTGAAGCAGGTTATCGCCTATGCTCCGAAAAGTATGAAGAGTCATCATCCGCAGAGTGAATTGTCGAATTTTGCTGCGGACTGTGTCGTGAAAGGTGTAGAGAAGGCGACGGGTAAGAAGGTGGATTTGAGCATCATTAATTTCGGAGGCATAAGATGCGCCGTTCCTCAGGGAGATGTGCTTCTTGATGATATCGTGTCCATGTTCCCGTTCAAAAATTACCTTGTATATGTGGAAGTAAGCGGAGCGCGGCTTCGTGAGATTTTTACCCAGATGGCACGTCGTAAGGTGGAAGCCATAGGCGGGAATATCGAGGTAACGGTCTCTGACCATCAGTTGCTCAGTCTGAAAGTCAACGGAGAGGAAGTAAGCGATGATAAGACATATGGAATAGGAAGTATTGATTTCCTTCTTCAGGGAGGAGATAAGATTCATCTTGCTGACGGAGCTGCGCAGGTAGTCCGTACAGATGTCCTTTTGCGTGACTGCATTCTCGAAAAAATCTACGCCCTTTCCTCTGAGGGTCTTCCGTTTGAATATCATTTGGATAACAGAATACAGGTAAAATGAAAAAGTCTTTAATCCCTATTATAATTTCGAGTGCGCTTTTAGTAAGCGCATGTTCTCCATCACTTGTCATCCTTCACGTGAATGATACCCACTCCCATCTTGAGCCTATCCGTGATGAGCGCGGTTATGGTCACGGCGGCATTATCGAAAGAGGCGCCATAGTGGACAGCATCCGTTGCAGCAGGGGTGCGGACAATGTCCTTCTTATTCACGCCGGTGATTTCAATCAGGGAACATCCTATTATAATCAGTTCGGCGGAAAACTGGAACTCGAAGCTGTCAATGCGTTCGGTTACGACTGCATCACGATAGGTAATCACGAGTTTGACAACGGAGTGCAGGATCTTGCTGACAGGCTTGCTCAGATCAAGTGCCCTGTAGTCTGTGCCAATCTTAAATTGGAAGGAACTCCGCTTGAGGGAATCGTTACTCCGTATGCGATTGTTACGCGCGCAGGCAAAAAGATAGGCATCATAGGATTGGTTTCAGATCTGGCTTCCAATGTCGCATATGAAATATCGTCTACGCTTGTTCAGTATAATTCGGAGGAGGTTACAAACCGCTATGCCGAGTATCTGAAAAAGGAAGAGAAATGTGATATGGTTATCTTGCTTTCTCATCTTGGGTTCAAGGAGGACAAGAGGATAGTGCCACTTACTAAAGACATTGATCTGGTGGTAGGCGGGCATAGCCATACCTTTCTCGATGACATAGTATACCAGACAAACGCAAGCGGACGCAAGATTCCTATTATAACGGACGGTTGTTGGGGATATTCAGTAGGAGAGCTGATTGTAAAATAATTACATCAGCTTCTTCTTCTTGAAATAGAATACGACTCCCACGATGATGAAAATCATCATGAGGAGTATGCCAAGCCAAGCGAGGCTGAACGATTCGAACGGAAGTTTGACGTTCATTCCATAGAAGCTGGCTATGAGGGTGGCCGGCATAAGCAGAAGGGATATCAAGGTGAAAAGCTTCATTATCCTGTTCTGCTCCAGGTTGATTATACCCACCACTGTATCTTGCAGATATTCAAGCCTTTCAAATGTAAAATTGATATGGGCTATAAGAGAGGTTATATCCTGCAGGATGATGGAGAATCTCTTGTCAAGCGAATCAGGGAACAAGTCACTTTTCAGAATGTTACCTAGAATCCTTTGTTTGTCCACCACGTTTTCGCGGATAACCATCGCGTTTTCTTGCAGTTGATTGATATCCAGCAGAAATTCTTCATTTATGTCTTCCTGTTGGTTGATTCTTTTGCTGAACTGGGAGGTCTGCTGCGAGATGAGCTCCACGATATCGGCGTCAAGGTCAACCCTCTTGTCCATTATCTCCACGAATACGCTGAATCCGGTCTTGTAGAGTTCCGGACGAGCCTGAATCTTGCTTGAAAGCAGGTCGAAGCTTCGGATAGGTATTTCACGCAGCGTGGTGAGCGTGTACGGCGCCAATATGAATGAAACCGGGTCCATACTCATATCGCTGCTTGTAGGGGAGAGGAAGTTCGTATTGGCAAATATGATCCCTCCGGCCTCGTGGAAGCGGGATGAACTCTCGATTTCTTCAGCTTGTGCGCGGCTTTGAATCTGTGCGTTGCTGAAGGCTTCCGCCGCCCTTTTTTCTTCTCCCGTAGGGTCGATAAGGTCGATCCATATGACATCTTCCCTGTGGAGTACGTCCAACGCCTCCTTTGAAGTTGAGAGGATAATCTCAGAACCGCTTCTATGAAAGATCCTTATCATATCCCGCAAATTTAAAAATAAACTGCCTATAAAACAAGACCGAAACCTATTCCGATAAGCACAATTCCGCCTATCCCTTCCGCCCAGTGTCCGGCTTTGTGTGCTATCTTTTTCCCTCCTGCTATACCAAGTGCTACACTCAGAGCTGTGAACACGAATACCGATATGGCCTGAGGGAGCGTGTCGTGCCAATTCTGCCCCGTAAGAGAAAGGCTGCTTCCTATGGCAAGCGCATCGATGCTTGTAGCTATTCCGGCTATCAGAATATTCTTTATTCCGTTGAGATCATGACTTTCGCTCTCGCCACGGCAGAAGAACGCGGAATATATCATTTGTCCTCCTACATACAGCAGAAGTGCCAGCCCTATCCATTTAGCTATCTTTTCGATGAACATGGCCAATATGTCGCCGAATCCCCATCCGGCCAGCAGGAAGGATGTCTGAATCACGGCGAAACACAGCGCTATCTTCAGTGTCTTGCCTGTATTGTTATCTTTGAGCTTCACTGAAGAACAAAGCGATACGGCAAAACAGTCTACACATACGGATAGACCGAAAAGTAAAGTCTGTAGAAGGTTCATTCCCTATACTTTAAAAGGTTGTCTTGAAACCAGGCTCCTGCCAAGCGTTATGGAGTCTGCATATTCAAGGTCATCTCCGAAACCAAGTCCTCTTGCCAGTGTCGTGACATTTACATTGAAAGGTTCCAGCTGCCGATAGAGGTAAAAGGCCGTAGTCTCGCCTTCAACGTCTCCGCTGAGGGCCAGGATAACCTCCATCCCTTCGCTTACTCTTTCCAGAAGTCCCTTTATGTTGAGATCACTTGGCGCAATTCCGTCAATAGGTGAAATTATGCCGCCAAGTACGTGATAAAGGCCTTTGTATTCACCTGTAGCTTCTATGCTCATCACGTCCCGTACGCTTTCCACCACGCATATCACGTTCTGCTCCCTTCTTGTGTCTTCGCATATGGGACACAGGTCACCGTCGCTTATCATATTGCACTTGCGGCAATATTTCACATCCGTGGCCAATTTGCCTATGGATGATGCCAATCTCTGTATGTAGTCCGGATCTTGCTTGAGAATATGCAGAGAAAGCCTGAGTGCGCTTCTCGGTCCTACCCCCGGGAGTGAACTGATGGCTTCCACAGCATTCTGGAGAACTTTTGAAGGGTAGTTGTCTGTTTTGTACATAAGGCTTGCAAAGATAATAAAAAGCCGATAAATTTGTTCGATTTTATGGAGACGGTTTTTTCAGTATTGGAGTCGGTTACTCTATTTGCCGGGCTGATATACATATTTCTGCAGGTAAAGCAGAATATATGGATGTGGCCTGTCGATATTTTATGTTGTGCGGCGGCCATCGCGGTATTTTTCCATCAGCAGCTGTGGGCTTCAATGGCTCTCAACGCATATTATCTTGTGATGGGCTTTGTCGGTCTTGTGACGTGGAAAAAGGATGCCGCCCATTTTGAAGAGCATACCATACGGCTTCGTCATCTGACTTTAAGGGCGGCTCTTGTTTCGTTGGCGGGATTTCTTGTCAGCGGTGCCGTGTTGTATCACGTGTTGATATTGACAGGTGACTCGTCGCCGGTAATGGATGCCTTTATCGGTGCGAGCGGGGTCGTGGGTACCGTATGGCTGGTAAGATCATATCATCAGAACTGGTATATCTGGATAGTCTCGGATATCTTTTCCACAATTTTGTGTTTCAGTCAGGGTCTTCATCTGATGTCGGTATTATATTTGGTATATACGGCAGTTGCGGTGGCAGGTTGCAGGGAGTGGAAACATAAAGGCAGATATATCGGATAGTTATGACTTCTTTTCTTATAAGTTTGATTCTGGCGGTTTTCCCGCTGAATTCTTCAAAAACCAATGTCTATAGTCTTGACGGGAAGGGCTGGAAAGTGCAAAGTGAAGCGGAACTGAAGGACGCTGACGGAGCTAAACTTTCCCGGCGGAAATTTGATGACGGGGATTGGCTTAAAATATCAGTACCGTCCTCTGTGGTAGCTTCTTACACTCAGGCAGGCGAGTTGTCAGAGCCGACATACGCAGACAATATCTATTCTGTTCCTGTAGATTATATCTTTCCGGCATGGTACAGGGTGGAGTTCATTATGCCGAGTTCGTTTGTTCAGGACAGAACTTTTCTCAACCTCGAAAAGTTAGAGGGGTGTTCGGAGATCTGGCTTAACGGAAAAAGACTTGAACTCAGCGATAAGATAGATGTCACCTCAGCACTCAAAGGAAAAAATGCGCTTGCCGTAAAGATATCCTCCACGCAGTTGGATGCCGGAATCCTGGGGAGCGTGTATTTTACATCGAGTGGGGATGTGGCCATAGGAAATGTGGATGTGCGGACGTCTCTGGCGCTCCCTGATACGACTTTTGCCAAGGTGGGAATATCGGTCGAACTGATAAATTACAGTAAACGGAGTCAAAAGGTCCTCTTGAAAGGAAAGTATGCGTGGATGCCTTTTACCATCTCGGTTTCTCTGCGGGCGGGGCAAAGCGAAGTGTTTACCACCAGTGTGGAATTGGATAACCCGAGCCTGTGGTGGCCTAACGGTTATGGACAGCAACATCTGTATGATGTGTCGATGACTCTTTATCAAGGAAACAAAGAGTGTGACAGACGGAATTTCTCTTCTGCCGTCAGGGAGGTCTCTTCGCAAGGGGATACCCTTTGGGTGAACGGCAGAAAGATTCAAAGGCGTGGAACCTATGCGGAAAAATTCGAATTGCTGGGAAGGTACTCTGTTGATTATCTTGAGAGCATAGCCAGATATCAGAAAGAACAGAATTTCAATTCTTTTTTCTGTGAGGATGTCCCTTCCGCTTTTGAAGAGCTTGCTTTGAGATATGGATTCCTCCTTTTTGATGATGAGAATTTCTGTCTTGTGGATGAACCTGTCATTCCTGAATTCGAATCGCTTGCGCAGATGATGGATTCGACGTTTTTCTATCCTGTCGACAATTATGTCTGGGATGCTCACGTGGCGGACAAAAAACGCTGGGAGGAATTGGCAGGAACTGAAATCTATCTGCTCGCAGACAAGGTGGATGATGCGATGTCTTTCTGCAAATACGGGCAGCTTCTTAATTATGTGAGCTATCAAAAGTTATCAGATGAGTCCGTTGCCGGGAGTTTTGTCGTAAGTCATCCTTATTCCACGAGTGTTTCCGGGTCTACATATGATTATTTTCTGAATCCTTCCGCTGCTTTTTATGCAGCTAAAAAGGCCGGTGAGATGATACGCGTGTTGTATTCGGAAGGAAAGGTAATGCTTGTAAACCGTACTTTTTCTGACCATGAGAGCCTTAAAGTCGGAGCCCAGTGGTTTGATCTCTGCTCGAATAATTCGCAGGAGATGGTTCGCGAGCTGTCTGTAAAAGCTGAAAGCGTGACGGAGGTGATGGCCTGCCCGCAGCCTTTTGAGGGTGCTGGTCTTCTGGTGATAGGTGTTTATGACAAAGATACCTTGCTTTGTGAGAACAGCTATATCCTCTTTGATACGCCTGAGCAGTGCCAATCTTTGCTGGAAATGCCTAAGGCTACGCTCCGCGCCGGTGGAGAAATCGCCTCTGATGGCACGGAATGGGAGATTACGTATTTTATGGAGAATCTCGGAGATGTTCCGGCCATTATGCTGCATCCGCAGATAAGGGACAGAAATGGAAACAGAGTGCTTCCTGTCTGCTGGTCAGATAATTATGTCAATCTCCCGGCAGGAGGGCAGAAGACTCTCAGGGCCAGGGTGTCCATGAAGGATTGTCCTGAATTGCCACAGGTGAGCCTTGAAGGTTTTAACCTTTAAGGAATGGG
The DNA here is from genome assembly GCA_963624185.1 of Firmicutes bacterium CAG:460. Lineage (GTDB taxonomy): Bacteria > Bacteroidota > Bacteroidia > Bacteroidales > UBA932 > Cryptobacteroides. Next base: position 17,756 of record CAVFNP010000007.1, read on the forward strand.
ATTCTGTTTATGATAGGGGAGGTGACTTTCATGCACAGTCCGATACATACGGCCAGAACCAGTGTCCCCCATCCTATGATAGGCTGCCCTTGAGGGCCCAGTATATTCCCGAAGAATATAAGACACATAAGTGCTGCGATTGCCAGGACGCTGCAGTCCATTTTAATCTTGTTGTCACTGAATTTTCCTCCCCATGCCAATCCTATGGCCCGTACCGTCATATCTGCAGGGAGCATCCACGCTCCGCTGCTGACTTCCATAGAGATTCCGATGGCCTGGATGATGACTGAGAGCACAAGGAAAAAAATGGCTCCCGTCAGACTGGATGGCGCGAAGTTCACTTTGTCCAGCAGATGGGTGAATACATCGATCATAAGGCCAAGCAGGACATTGGTTACGAGCTGTAAGAGGTCCTTGGCCTGAAAACGATTCCTCAGGATAATCGCCTGGAACAGCATGCAGAGCAGAAAAAATGCGATGTTGCAGAGCCCGAGCGAAAGTCCGGTTTCGGCTGAAATGGCGTATGCCGGAGTATTGAGGGTGGATATTCCAAGATTGGCCTTGACGGAGAAGACTATTCCTAAAGCGACGATGCACACCCCGAGAGTGGCGAAGCAATATCTGAACAGAATGTTTTTATAATTCATGTTGCAAAAGTACTAAAGAATTCTTAAATTTGCCCGCTTTTGTACGTCGAGTATGCGTATGCATCAGGGGCGTCGGGTTTAGTATTATTGTTTAACCATTTAAAAAATTGTTTTACCAGTTATGGCAGAAACAAAAGAAACCGCAAGGCTTAACGCCTCTATCGCTCCGGATCAGTTTGATTGGGAGGCTTTTGAGGAAGGTGGCGTTTATGGCGGTGAAGACAAAAAAGCCATCGAACAGGCTTATGACGCAACTCTCAACAAGGTAGTTGAGAATGAGGTTGTGGAAGGAGAAGTTACAGAAATCAACAAACGCGAGGTTATTGTTTCCATCGGGGGCAAGAGCGAGGGCGTTATCAACGCAGTGGATTTCCGCTACAATCCAGACCTTAAAGTAGGTGACAAAGTAGAAGTATTCGTAGAATCAGCTGAAGACAAGAAGGGCCAGCTCGTTCTTTCTCACAAGAAGGCACGTGCACTCAAGTCTTGGGACCGTGTTGTCGAGGCTTTCGAAAAGGAAGAGATCGTGAAGGGTTACGTGAAGACACGTACCAAGGGCGGTATGATTGTGGATGTTTTCGGTATCGAGGCATTCCTTCCTGGCAGTCAGATAGATATCAAACCTATCCGCGATTACGATCAGTTCGTTAACCAGACCATTGACTTCAAGATTGTCAAGATCAATCCTGATTTCCGTAATGTCGTAGTCTCTCACAAGGCACTTCTCGAAGCAGAGCAGGAGCAGAAGAGAGCTGAACTTATCGGTAAACTTGAGAAAGGTCAGGTTCTTGAAGGTGAGGTTAAGAATATCACCAACTATGGCGTATTCGTGGATCTCGGCGGTGTAGACGGTCTTATCCATATCACAGACCTCTCTTGGGGCAGAATCAACCACCCTGAGGAGATTGTCAAACTTGGTGACAAGATCAAAGTTGTCGTTCTTGATTTCAATGAGCAGCAGAAGAGAATCGCTCTTGGCCTCAAGCAGCTTACGGCACATCCTTGGGATACACTCAATCCGGATCTTAAAGTGGGCGACAAAGTTAAGGGTAAGGTTATCCTTATCGCTGACTACGGCGCATTTGTTGAGATCGAGCCGGGTGTTGAAGGACTTGTACACGTCTCTGAGATGTCTTGGAGCACACGCCTTCATTCAGCACAGGATTTCCTTAAGGTAGGTGATGAAGTTGAGGCCCAGATTCTTACACTTGACCGTGAGGCACGTAAGATGTCTCTTGGTATCAAGCAGCTCACTCCTAATCCTTGGGATGAGATCGAAAGCAAATATCCTGTTGGAAGCAAGCATACAGCTACTGTCCGCAATATCACCAGCTTCGGTGTATTCGCTCAGCTTGAGGACAGCGTAGAGGGACTTATCCATATCAGCGATCTCAGTTGGAACAAGATCAAACATCCTTCAGAGCTCGTAGCCGTAGGTGATCCTATCGAGGTGGTTATCCTTGATTTCGATGAGACAAATCATCGTCTCAGCCTTGGTCACAAGCAGCTCACCCCTAATCCTTGGGATGAGATCGAGAAGAATTTCCCTGTAGGAACAGTTGTAGAGGGAACAGTCGCTTCTACTACAGACAAGGGTGCCAATATCACACTCTCTTCTGATGTTGAAGGTTTCTGTTTCAACCGTGAGCTCGTAAAAGAGGACGGAAAACAGGCTGTTGCAGGTGAGACCCTTCCATTCAAGGTCGTAGAGCTCCGTCGCAGCACTCACAGTGTTCTTGTAAGCCATCTTCGTACATACCAGGAGGTTAAAGAGAAAGCTGCTGCCGCTGAAGTAGAGAATACGAAGAAAGCAGTCAAGAAGGTCAATGCCAATGTAGAGAAAACAACTCTCGGAGACATCGACGCTCTGGCAGCTCTCAAGAGCAAACTTGAAAAAGGCGAATAATGAGTTTTACTCTCCAGATACTGGGCACGGCTTCGGCCATGCCCATTTCTGACAAAAATCCAAGCGCTCAGGTACTTAATGTACAGGGGCGCTTGTTCTTAATAGACTGTGGGGAAGGAACCCAACAGCGTTTCAGGCAGCTTCACCTTTCATTCCTCAGGGTGGAGGCTGTTTTTATCAGTCATATACACGGAGATCATGTCTTTGGCCTATTGGGACTGTTCTCGACTATGGCTATGTATAACCGCAGGGAGCCCTTACATGTGTTCGGCCCCCAGGCTTTGCAGGGAATAATCCGTTTTTATAAGTCATATTTTGGAGACGGAGATAATTATGATATTGAATTTCACGAGGTAAAGGTCTCTGACCTTACGAGCGTGTGGACTTCAAAAAGGGTGAAAGTCAGCGCCTTCCCTCTTAAACATAAGATAGAATGCTACGGCTACCGTTTCGATGAACTGCTCTCCGAGAGGCAGCTGGAAAAACATCGGGCGGCAAGCTATGCTTATTGTTCTGACACTATGCCTTTCGCTGAATTGGCCGGATATGTAAGTGGGGTGGGAACTCTATATCACGAGGCTACATATCCTATCTCTTATGCAGACAAAGCAGGCAAGTTTTATCACAGTACCACTTCCGATGCTGCGCGGTGCGCTTTATCGGCTGGGGCGGGAAGACTGTTGGTGGGCCATTACTCATCTCGCGAGCGTGATTTGAACGTATACGAGACGGAGTGCAGAAGGATTTTCGAGAATTCTTTCGCCGTAAATGACTGTGATGTCTTCGAAATAGCCTGATCGGCTTGATAAAACCTTTATTGATTTCCAAAGATTGAGTAAATTAGCGGAATGAAAAAATTGCTTACTTGTTTGGTGGGAATTGGCCTTGCGATCAGTTCTCTTTTTGCTCAAAGTGATCCTAAGGAAGAATATATAAAGAAGTATGCTCCCATAGCAGTGTCCGAGATGAAGCGCACCGGTGTTCCGGCGTCGATAACATTGGCCCAGGGACTGCTGGAATCGGGTGCCGGGAATTCGCGGCTGGCTACGAAAGCTAATAATCACTTCGGAATCAAGTGTCATAAGAATTGGACGGGAAAGACGATTTCGCACGATGACGACGCGAAAGGTGAGTGCTTCAGAGCGTATGATAAGGCGGAGGAGTCGTTTCACGACCATTCGGATTTCCTGCGCTATAATGACAGGTATAAATTTTTGTTCGATTATGATCCCACGGACTATAAGAGCTGGTGTTTCGGTCTGAAAAAGGCCGGATACGCTACGGATCCGAAGTATGCTACCAAACTGATAGACATTGTGGAAAAATATAATCTTCACCGATATGATAACGTGAAGGTGGAGGTGATATCTCCGGACAAGCTTGAGCGTCCTGTAGCCGTGCCTGTGGAAAAGATTAATTCTCTAAGATACGACGAAGAATACACTTTTGACGTGCATAGACCGGTATATCAGGTCAATGGTGTGGATTTTGTGTATGCAAGACGCGGGGATACCTTTGCTTCGCTCGCTGCGCAGTATAATCTGTATCTTAAGGAGATACTCCGTTTCAATGACCTTTCAGAAGACAGGGAGATCACTGTCGGGCAGATGGTCTATATAAGGGCGAAGAAAAACCGTACCGCCAGAGGTTTGGACATGTACATAGTCAGTGAAGACGGAGAGGATCTTTATTCCATATGTCAGCGCTTCGGCGTGAAGATGAGCAGCGTGATGAGGCGTAATCATTTGAAGAAAGGGGATGCCCTCGCTAAGGATCAGGAGCTGAAACTCAGATGAACAAAACGGTAAAATACTGTCTTGCGGCCATAGCTTTTTTTCTGTTGGTGCAGGTGTGGGGTTATGTCAGGGATTCGAGGATTCCTAATTTCACCGCACAAAGTGAAGTGTTCGTGAGTGACACCACCAGCATCGACGGTGTGATCGCACAGATAAAAAAGACCAGCGATATAAGGTTCGAAAAAAGTATGAGAAGGGTCTTTGAGCGTAAAAGAGTAAAAGACTTCATAACTCCGGGATACTATAAGATCGAGCCGTCCTATTCTTCCGTTTATGTGGCCAGGATGCTTAACAACGCTTGGCAATCGCCTGTAAAGGTGACGCTTTCGGGGTCTTTGAGACTGAAGAGCGAAGTGGCCTCGAGGATAAGCAGGAAGATTCTGCTTGACTCTACAACAATTCATAATGCCCTGAACGACAAGAAATTTCTTGAAAAATACGGATTTACTCCACAGACAGTCTTCGCTCTTATCATCCCTGACACATATGAGATTTATTGGGATGCGACTCTTGATGACCTTTTCTCTCTTTTTCGCAGAGAGTACGATAAGTTCTGGACACAGGAGAGAAAGGCGAAGGCTTCAAAGTCAGGGCTGACCCCGTTGGAAGTGAGTATAGTGGCTTCGATAGTAAGGTGTGAATCGAATTATACGCCTGAATATAAGGACCTGGCGGGCGTATATCTGAACAGGTTGAAACGTGGGATGAAACTCCAGGCTTGTCCTACGGTGGCATTTTGCTATGATTTCAAACTTACCCGCATTCTTAACAAGCACTTGCGTGTAGACTCGCCATATAACACCTATACTCATGCAGGTCTGCCTCCGGGACCCATCTGTTGTCCCACCAAGGCTGCTCTTGACGCTGTTCTTGATGCCAATACGGCCTCGGGATATCTGTTCTTCTGCGCTTCGACGACCACGCCCGGGCAACATCTCTTTTCAAGATCTTTTTCAGAGCATTCCAAGAATGCCAAGACATATCATAATGCCTTAAAATAATAGCAGTTATGGAAAATTTAGTGACAAAAGCCCGCGAGATTGCCGTTACGGTTCTCAAAGATGAGACCCGCAGTAACGGAAGTCCGTTTATTACGCATCCTGATGGGGTGGCGGCCATAGTTCGTGACGAAATTGGCCTTCCGCAGGAGTGTGTAGCTGCCGTTTACCTTCATGAAGCATCCAGAACTCATCCGGAGGTGGATATGTCCGAATTTCCTGAAGAAGTGCGGACACTTGTCGAGGGACTGAATAAGATAAGCACCATTAAGCCTAAGGACACGCGTCTTGAGGCGGATAATTATAAGAAACTGATTGCGCAGTACAGTAAGGACCCTAGGGCTACCGTCATAAAGATAGCAGACAGGCTGGAGGTGATGCGAAACTTAAGCATTTTCCCTAAGGCTTCAAGGGAGCAGAAGCAGCTTGAAACGCTGATGCTTTATATACCGCTTGCACATCAGCTGGGATTGTATAATATCAAGAGTGAACTGGAGGACATCTATTTCAAGTTCGCTGAACCCGAGCAGTATAGGGCCATAAAGAATAAATTGGCGGCCACGGCGTCGGACCGTGAAAAACTCAGGGTGGAATTCATAGAGCCCCTGAAAGAGAAGCTCGATAAGGACAATATTCATTATAAGGTTAAGGTTAGGACTAAGACGGCGTATAGCATATATAAGAAGATGGTCGTCCAGAAGGTGCCTTTTGAGGGCGTTTACGATGTCTTCGCTATGCGTTTCATCATAGATTGCGAGCCTGTAAGGGAGATAGAACACGATTTGTGCTGGAAGGTATATTCGTATGTCACGGAAGAATACACGCCGGACATAACCCGTCTTCGCGATTGGCTTACCAATCCCAAACCTAACGGATATGAAAGTCTGCATATAACCGTACGTAATGCACAGGGTAATTATATAGAGGTTCAGATTCGTACCAAGCGTATGGATGAGATCGCCGAAAGCGGTCTGGCTTCGCACTGGTCCTATAAAGGAATAAAGGCGGAGCAGACTCTGGACACGTGGCTCACCTCCGTGCGCTATGCCCTTGAACATAAGATGGTCAATGACCCGGATGAGATGCCTATCGCCTCACAACGTGAGATTTTTGTCTTCACTCCTTCCGGGGAACTCAGGATACTTCCTGCCGGCGCGACCGTGCTTGATTTCGCTTTCAATATCCATAGTGGTATAGGATGCCGCTGCAGCGGTGCGAGAATTGGCGGAAAGGCTGTCTCCATCCGGGAGAAACTTCAGACGGGAGATGTCGTGGAGATTCTTACCACGAAGACGCAGCGTCCGTCTTCCGATTGGCTTAACTGGGTGGTGTCCAGCAAGGCAAAGAGCAAGATACGCCAGGAACTTGATGCTGAGGAGAGGAAATTGGCGGCGGAGGGAAAGGAACTTTTGGAAAGGCGTCTGAAGAACTGGAAGATGGAGTTTACGGATGATCAGGTCACGGAATTCTGTAAGAAATCCAAATATGCCGGTCAGATTCCGATGTATGCGGCTATCGGGTCAGGGGAGTTGGATGTCAACGAGATAAAAGAGTACATTCTGGGTGAATCCAAGCGGCAGGAAGAAAGTGTTGCGGCCGCTGTGGCTTTGGAAAATTCTCGTCCTGTCGGTTATACCAGTACGGGAGATGATATTCTTGTTCTAAATGCCAAGGATGTCAAGGGGCTTCAGTACAAGATGGCCAAGTGCTGCAATCCTGTGTTCGGCGATGATGTGTTTGGTTTCGTGACCAGGGAGGAAGGCATAAAGATACATCGTATCTCCTGTCCTAACGCATCACGTCTGATAGATAAATATCCATACCGAATACAGAAGGTCAAGTGGCAGGAGACTCAGAGCAGTGGGGAATTTCTGGTTTCTCTGGTAGTCAGCACGACTCCGGAATCTTCAGTGATGTCACAGATAATGGATGCGATAAGCAGGTTCAGAGTGTCTCTGCGTTCACTGACAGTTAATGCCAATTCCCGTACGGGAGAGGATGATATGCAGATAAAACTCCTCGTTCCTTCGAATTCGGAGTTGGATAAGGTTATGTCCGCCATCAGCAGGACCAGGAATGTAAATAAGGTGAAGCGAGTCTAGGCTTCGTTTATCTTGATAAGCGTTTCCAATTCAAGCTCGTACGGGAATTCCTTAATTTTAGGGCATCCGGTAAGTTCTATGATGGCGTTCAGCATTATCTTTTTAGGAGAAAATTGGCTTACCAGCCTGCTTGCCGCCGCCAATGTGCCGCCTGTGGCGAGAAGGTCATCGTGGATAAGGACCACGTCGTCCGGTTCTATACAGCCCGTATGTATTTCTATGGTATCGGTGCCGTATTCGAGTTCGTAAGTCTCGGAAACTTTTTCACCGGGGAGCTTTCCCTTTTTTCTGGCGGGGATGAATCCTGCGCCCAGTCTGTCGGCTATTATGCCTCCCATAATGAATCCGCGAGACTCGAGTCCTACTACTTTGGTTACTCCTTTGTCTTTGTAGAGGTCATAGATGCGTTCGCCAATCTCTTTCAGACAATCCGGTTTCATGAACAGGGTAGTTACATCCTGAAAATGAATCCCTGCTTTCGGGAAATCCTCTATTACGCGGATGTTGCTTTGTAATTCTTTGATAGTCATACTAAAAGCTTGTTTTTACGAAGCTGAATACAGTAAAATGCAAAAAAAAAATAGCGTGCCTTCATCAGGCACACTTTACAAATATAGTCATTTGGTTGTGATTATAAAAATTTTGTCTATCTTTGCGCCCAAGTTTTAGTTAGAGTTTTATTTATTCATTTAATAAAAGGTTGCGCACGACACGTAAAAGTGTGATTATCAATGAAAAAAATTTTCTATCTCGCAGTTGCCGTTCTTTGCCTTGGCATCGCGGCTACTTCTTGTAAAAAAGACAACAAGAAAGAGGACAAAGCAACCATCGAGGATCTTGGTGGCGGTATCTACAAGGTAAACGGTTATCGTTTTGTTGACCTCGGACTTCCTAGCGGTCTTCTTTGGGCTGAGAACAATGTTGGTGCAGCTTCTTCAACAGATGCAGGTACTATCGTTGCTTGGGGTGAGACTGAGACCAAGTCAACTTTCACCGCTGACAACTACAAGTATGGTAAAGATGAGGCATCTTACACAAAATATGCAAGCAAGGACGGAAAGAAGACTCTCGATCCTTCAGACGACTTCGCAACAGTAGCTCTCAAGGCTCCTTGCCACACTCCTCTTTATGCAGATTTCAAAGAGCTCTTCAATCAGGAGAACACTACTACCACTTGGGTAGAGAAGAAAGTAGGCGACAAGAGCGTTTATGGTCTGGAAGTAAAGAGCAAGAAGAACAGCAATTCAATCTTCTTCCCTGCTTTCAACACAACTCTTCCTCCATATGGCGCATACTGGGCAGCTGATATCTTTGAGCAGACTGTAACAGATTACGATCTTGCTTCAAGCTTCACTGTAGCTGAGAGCTCAACATGGAACGGTGCCGGCAGCCAGGATCGTTATAACGGCAATGCAGTTCGTCCTGTAGCTTCTAACTTGAAGTAATACTTCTTGTTGAGATATTGAAAGGATGACCGGAAACGGTCGTCCTTTTTTTGTGTCTTGTCTTAATAAAAAAAAGGTCGACCTTCGCGGCCGACCTTTTAAAGTATGTAAGTGAATATTATTCAACTGTAGGACCTGCTGCTACAAGAGCCTTTCCTGCTTCGTTTCCTTCATATTTCTTGAAGTTCTTGACGAAACGTCCTGCGAGGTCTTTAGCCTTGGTCTCCCATTCTGAAGGGTTAGCGTACGTGTCGCGTGGATCAAGGATGTGTGAGTCTACACCAGGAAGCTCGGTAGGTACCTCGAAGTTGAAGTGAGGGATAACCTTGGTAGGAGCTTTCTCGATAGATCCGTCGAGGATAGCGTCGATGATTCCGCGGGTGTCGCGAATGGAGATACGCTTGCCTGTTCCGTTCCATCCTGTGTTGACAAGGTATGCCTTGGCTCCGCTCTTCTCCATCTTCTTGACGAGCTCCTCAGCATATTTTGTAGGGTGAAGCTCGAGGAATGCCTGTCCGAAGCAAGCTGAGAATGTAGGAGTAGGCTCTGTGATACCGCGCTCTGTTCCTGCAAGCTTAGCTGTGAATCCTGAGAGGAAGTAGTATTTTGTCTGCTCTGGGGTAAGAACTGACACTGGAGGAAGTACTCCGAATGCATCTGCAGAAAGGAAGATGACCCTCTTGGCTGCAGGACCCTGAGAATAAGGACGTACGATGTTGTTGATGTGATAGATAGGGTAAGATACGCGAGTATTCTCGGTTACCTTCTTGTCTGCGAAGTCGATCTTGCCTTTCTCGTCTACGGTTACGTTCTCGAGAAGCGCATCGCGACGGATGGCGTTGTAGATGTCCGGTTCAGACTCCTTGTCGAGGTTGATGACCTTTGCATAGCAGCCGCCTTCGAGGTTGAATACTCCTTCGTCGTCCCAGCCGTGCTCGTCGTCACCGATAAGAAGACGTTTCGGATCTGTAGAAAGGGTGGTCTTACCTGTTCCTGAAAGGCCGAAGAAGATGGCTGTGTTCTCTCCGTTGAGGTCTGTATTTGCAGAGCAGTGCATAGATGCGATGCCTTTGAGAGGGAGGAAGTAGTTCTGCATAGAGAACATACCCTTCTTCATCTCGCCGCCGTACCATGTGTTGAGGATAACCTGCTCTTTACTTGTAACGTTGAAAGCGACAGCGGTCTCTGAGTTGAGTCCGAGCTCCTTATAGTTGTCAACCTTAGCCTTGGCAGCGCAGTAAACCACGAAGTCCGGCTCCTGGTCAAATTCTGCCTGATTTTGAGGACGGATGAACATATTGGTAACGAAGTGTGCCTGCCAAGCGACTTCCATAATGAAACGGACTTTCATGCGGGTGTCTTTGTGGGTTCCGCAGAAACCGTCGACTACGAAAAGGCGTTTGCCTGAAAGCTGTTTGAGAGCAAGTTTCTTAAGTACTGCCCAGTTCTCTTCGCTGAGCGGGTGATTGTCGTTCTTGTACTCTTCTGAAGTCCACCATACTGTGTCTTTTGAGTTAGCATCCAGAACGATGTATTTGTCTTTAGGGCTACGGCCAGTATAGATACCGGTCATAACGTTAATGGCTCCGAGTTCAGTTACCTGTCCTTTTTCGTAGCCTTCAAGACCAGGTTTGGTCTCCTCGTTGTAAAGTACCTCATACGTAGGATTGTAGAGGATCTCGGTCACACCAGTGATACCGTACTTTGAAAGATCAATATTTGCCATATTATATAAAGTATAATTTGTATTTTTGCTCCTGTTTGAAAGCGTTGCAAAGATAAACAATTTTAGAAGATACGCAACTAACTATTTATCGTTATTTTGATACAAAATTTATGCCTTTAAGCGTCCTGAAAAAGTACTGGGGATACGACTCGTTCCGTCCCCTTCAGCGGCAGATAATCGATTCCGTTCTAAGCGGAGAAGATACGTTGGCACTGCTCCCTACGGGGGGAGGAAAGTCCGTGTGCTTTCAGGTGCCGCAGATGCTCAAAGAAGGATTGGCCCTGGTGATAAGTCCTCTGATAGCGCTTATGAAGGACCAGGTGCAGAATCTTCAGGACAGGGGAATAAAGGCGATAGCCATATATTCTGGGATGAGCCGCAGAGAGGTGGACCTCGCCCTTAACAACGCGTCTTATGATGCGGAGTGCAAATTCCTGTATGTGTCGCCCGAAAGGCTTGGTACGTCGCTGTTCCTGTCTTATCTGGATGTGCTTCCCATTACTACGATAGTGGTGGATGAGGCGCACTGCATATCGCAGTGGGGATATGACTTCCGGCCGGATTATCTGCTTATAGGAAGGATACGGGAGCGTGTTTCGGCTCCTGTCCTTGCTCTTACCGCCACCGCAACTCCCCAGGTGTGTGATGACATAATGGAAAGGCTCCTTTTCAAGAAGAAGGTTCTGTTCAAGGCTGATTTTGAAAGGGCCAATCTCACCTATCTGGTGAGGGAGACCTCGGACAAGATGGGCCAATTGCTTTCCATTTGTTCCGCTGTAAAAGGGACGGGAATAGTGTATATGCGCAATCGTGCAAAATGTGAGGAGGTTGCCGCTTATCTGAAAGGAGCGGGAATCAGTGCGGACTATTACCATGGCGGATTGGCTTCTTCTACAAGAAGTCTCAGGCAGCAGGAATGGAAATCCTCAAAAACGCGCGTGATGGTGTGTACCAATGCTTTCGGTATGGGAATTGACAAGCCTGACGTACGATTCGTCGTGCATATGGATATTCCCGATTCTCCAGAGGCCTATTTTCAGGAGGCCGGACGTGCAGGCAGGGATTCGCTTCTCTCTTATGCGGTGGTGCTGTATAATAAAAGGGATATTTCCCGGCTTGACCAATTGCTTTCCATATCTTTCCCCCCGCTTGAATTCATAGAGGATGTATATCAGAAAATCCACCTTTTTTATGGCATCCCTTATGAACACGGGGAAGGAAGGGAATTGAAATTTTCTCTTGAGGCTTTCTGTTCTCAATTTTCACTTCAGCGTGCCGGTGTGCATTATGCGCTTGAATATCTGGACAGGATAGGACATTTCGTATACAGTGAGGATGTCGATATACCGACAAAGGTGAAGATAATTCCGGACAGGCAGGCGTTATATGGAGTAGAGCTTGCAGATGCGCAAATGGTAAGGTTGTTGGAAGTTCTGATGCGTTCGTATACCGGTATCTTCGCTTATCCTGTATCTATAGATGAAGAGGATGTGTCGCGCAAGATGTCCCTTAGCGTCCCGGCATTGAGAAAACTGCTGTATGAGATGTCGCTCGAGCATGTCATAAAGTATATCCCTTGTGACAAGAGCACGATAGTGGCTCTGCGTCATTCGCGTCTCCGTGAGGGCAACTTGGATTTGTCGGAGTCTTATTATGCTCAGCTGAAGGAGAATGCTGTCAGGCGCGCATCCAAGATGCAGGAGTATTGCGAAGAGTCGGACGTGTGCCGTTCCCGTTTTCTTATAGAGTATTTCGGACAGGAGAAAACCAAAGACTGCGGAGTGTGCGATGTGTGTCGCGCCCGCCGCAGTCGAAGCAAATCGTTTTTGAAGAACTGGCTGGAAAGTCATCCGGACTGGACCAGAGAGGAACTTGACTCTCTTTTTGCTGACCCTGCCAACTCCTTGTCGCCTTCCGATATGGAAATATTCAGAAATTTACTGGATTCCTAGTTTTTTGAGAAGTGTGCCTGGCTGCGGGTCGTGTCCGCGGAAATTACGGAACATCACGGACGGCTCCATAGTGTTGCCGCGGCTGAGTATGTTCTCTCTGAAGGAATTTGCCACCTCGCTGTTGAATATGCCTTTTTCTTTGAACAGCGAAAATGCATCCGCTTCCAGTACTTCACTCCATTTGTAAGAGTAGTATCCGGCGCCATATTGCCCCGTGAAGATATGGGAGAAGGAGGTGCTTATGCAGGTGAGGTCTACTGGCGGGAACAGGGTGGTTCTGTCAAGCGCTTTTTTCTCGAATCCGAATATGTCGCCGTTGAATTCTGTGGCGCGGTTGTTCCAAGCCATATCGAGTATGCCGAAATTGAGCTGGCGTACCTGGAAGTAGGCCGCGTGATAATTTTGGGTTTCTATTATCTTGTCTATCAAAGAGGAAGGTATTACCTCGCGGGTCTTGTAATGTTTGGCGAACCCTTTGAGGAAATCTTCTTCATAAGCCCAGTTTTCCATCAGTTGGGACGGCAGTTCCACGAAGTCCGTGGAAACATTGGTTGTGGCCAGGCTCTCGTATCTGCCTTCGCTCAAGAAGGCGTGCAGACAGTGTCCGAATTCGTGAAGCAGGGTGCAGAGTTCATCGTGGGTGATGAGCGCCGGGGTGTCTGCGGTAGGCTTGGTGAAGTTGGTCACCATATTGACAAACGGACGTCTTTCTACGCCGTCTTTTATTTTAAGCCCTTGGAATTCAGTCATCCACGCTCCGCCTCTTTTGGATGCGCGTGGAAAAAAGTCGGCATAGAACAGCGCCATATGTCTTCCCGAAGCATCCTTCACGTCATAGACTTTCACGTCTTTATGATATACCGGAAGGTCACTGCGTTCGGAGAATTGCAGCCCATACAGTTTGCCGGCCAAGCCGAATACGGCATTGACGCAGCTGTCCAGTTCGAAATATGGCTTGAGGGAATTCTCGTCGAAGTCGTAATGCTCGTTTTTGTATTTCTCGCTCCAATAAGAGAAATCCCAGGCCTGCATGGCGCGTTCTTTATATCCGTGGGCGCGGGCGTAAGAGTTGATGGCGTTCACTTCTTTCTGTGCGGCAGGAAGAGAAGGGGAGAGCAGCTGTTCCAGGAATGTGTTCACTTCAGAAGGAGTCTTTATCATCCTTTCCTCGAGGACATAGTCTGCATAAGTCTTGTAGCCGAGAATCTGAGCTATCTTTAACCGTAGATTGGTGATTTCCTGTACTGTCTGCGTGTTGTCCGTCTCGCCTGCGGTAGCGCGCGAGTTGTATGCGGTGTAAAGTTCGCGGCGAAGGCCGGCGTTGTCGGCGTACTTCATGAACGGACCGTACATGGGATAGGAAAGATCGAAAGTCCATCCGTTCTGTCCATGTTCACGGGCTGTCTGAAGCGCGCTCTCAATTACGTGCTCCGGCAGACCGGCCAAGTCGGCGGAGTCCGTTATGTTAAGGGTGTAGGCATTGTTTGCGGCGAGAAGATTCTTGGAAAAACGCAATTGCGCGAGGGAGAGCTTCTCCTGTAGATCGCTGAATGTATTTTTGTCTTCTTCGTTGAGCAGCGCTCCTTGGCGGACAAAATGCTTGTATGTGATATCCAGAAGCCTCTTCTGGTCCGGATCCAATTCTGTGAGGGCTGAATTTTCATATACACTCTTCACTCTTTTGAAAAGGGCGTCGTTGAGATAGATGTACATGGAGTATTCGTTAAGGAGCGGTGACACTTCTTCGGCTGTCTTTTGGAGTTCTTCGTTGGAATCGGCTTCCATAATGTTGAAAAACAGTCCGGATACTTTTCCTACGAGCTCTCCCGCATTTTCGAGGGCGAGAATGGTGTTGTCGAAAGTAGGCTCTTCAGGGTTGGATGCTATTTTGTCTATCTCCTTTTTTGCTTCTGCTATTCCTTTTTTGAAGGCCGGAAGATAATGTTCGGCTTTGATTTTGTCGAATTGTGGCGCTCCGTATTCAAGGGCTGACTCTTCGAGCAGAGGATTCGTGTTACATGCATTCATGGTGATGATGATGGACAGTAGTGCTGTTAGATTTTTTTTCATTTGATATGCTTGTTAGCTGTTGCGTTTATTTTTCCCGGTTGGACATTCCTGCCGGTTGCATATGCGTGCATTCAGGTGGTCAAAGATAATAGTTTATATGCAATCCGCAAGTTAATATGTTTGCTCCAATGCTTTCTTTATCGTAAATTTGTAGGATTGGCCCGTATGGATGAAGTTTATGGGCTATAAACGATTATTTTATCATTCGATGAAGAATTTTGTAGAAGAATTGAAATGGAGGGGGATGCTTCAGAACATAACCCCCGGAATTGAAGAAGAACTGAAAAAAGGACCCATGTCTGCTTATGTGGGGATAGACCCTACCGGAGACAGTCTTCATATAGGGCATCTGGTCAGCATAATGATCCTCAAGCATTTCCAGGCCTGCGGGAACAAACCTTATGCACTCGTCGGTGGCGCCACCGGCATGATAGGGGACCCGTCTATGAAGAGTCAGGAAAGGAATCTTCTGGATGAGAAGACATTGGCCCATAACGTAAAGTGCATCAAGGCACAGCTGGCGAAATTTCTCGATTTCAATTCTGACGCTCCCAATAAGGCGGAACTTGTGAACAACTATGACTGGATGAAGGATTATACATTTATCAATTTCACGCGCGACATTGGTAAGCTCATCACAGTCAACTATATGATGAGCAAGGACTCAGTCAAGAAAAGACTTGCGCGAGACTCTTCCGAGGGAATGTCATTCACGGAGTTCACCTATCAGCTCCTTCAGGGTTATGATTTCATGTATCTGTTTCAGCATGAAGGAATCAAGCTTCAGCTTGGCGGTGCGGACCAATGGGGTAACATCACCACAGGCGCTGAACTGATAAGAAAAAGTCTAGGCAAGGAAGTATATGGCCTTACCTCTCCTTTGATAACCAAGGCGGACGGAGGTAAGTTCGGCAAGACCGAGAAAGGTAACATCTGGCTTGACGCGGAGCGCACAAGTCCATATCAGTTCTATCAGTTCTGGCTCAATGTGAGCGATGACGACGCGTGCAGATATATCAAGATCTTTACTATGCTGGACCGTGAGACCATAGAGGCCGCCATAGAAGAACATCTCCAGGACCCGGGAAGACGCACTCTTCAAAAGCTTCTTGCCAAGGAGGTTACCATAATGGTACACGGAGAGCAGAACTACCAGATAGCACTCAAGGCTTCCCAGATGCTTTTCGGAAAGGCCACTTCGGAGGACCTTCGCTCGCTGGATGAGAACACCTTCCTTTCCGTTTTTGAAGGCGTCCCTACATTCGAAATCGCCCCGGAGGACCTGCCGGCGGGAATTCTTGATTTCCTGGCAGAGAAGACTCAGATATTCCCGTCAAAGGGAGAAGCCAGAAAGATGATACAGGGTAACGGCTTTTCTCTTAACAAGGAGAAAATTACGGACCCTTCGCGTGAAATCACCGAAGGCGACATCATAGACGGAAAATATATTCTCGCCCAAAAGGGTAAAAAGGATTATTTTATAGTAAAAGTCAAATAATGGAAGGTCAATCAACCAGACAACAGAAGGTTTCAAGGGAGCTGCAGCGCGACTTGTCGGAAATAATCCGCTGTAAAGGAATGGCGGCATTCGGCGGAGCTATGGTGACGGTGAGTGAAGTCCGGATAAGCCCGGACCTTTCTATCGCGAAGGTGTATGTGAGCATATTTCCTTCCGCCAAGCAGCAGGAGGTGATGAAGATGCTGGAAGAAGAAAAGAGACATCTTCGCGGAGAACTTGGCCGTCAGGTGGCCAAACAGCTCAGGATAGTGCCGGAACTGGATTTCTATCTTGACACTACGCTGGATTACGCCGAGCATATAGACGAACTTTTGAAGAAATAGGACAAAAATTGGCATTCACTGGAAAAATAGCGAAGAGATATCTTCTGTCGACGAGGTCTAACAACATAGTCACTTGGATTTCGCGCATAGGGGTTATCGGTGTGGCCATAGGCAGTGCGGCTCTGGTAGTGGTGCTGTCTGTTTTCAACGGCTTCACTTCGCTTATAGAAGAGAACATAGATGCCAATTCTCCGTATTACAGGGTGGAACCCGTTGTGGGAAAGACGATAGACGGCAGTGGCGCATTGGTCGAAAAGCTTGCCGCTCTCGAAGGTGTGGATTATGCCGAGGCGGTAGTGGAGGAAAAAGTGGCCGCCTCTTACGAAGGAAATCAGGGGATAGTGACACTTCGCGGTCTTCCTTCTGTGGGGAACTTTTCGGTCAGCGCCGATGCCGCCAAGATGTTGGGTGTCAATGTCAGGCTACTTTCTCAGGTGGATCTGTATTATCCGGCTATAGGACAGAAAAATTCATTGCACTCGGATCTGCGTAAAGAGAGCGGAAGGCCTTCTTCAGTATCCAATATCAGCGGAACTGTAGTCATAGCTCCGGCAGGAACGGCAAGAAAACTTCTGGGATGGAAGGAAGGCAGCGCTTCATATATCAATCTGTATTGTGAAGGATTAGGCTGTGCCCCTCCTTCTCTTGATGATATCCGACGTCTGCTTGGCGCTGATTTCATGGTGCTTAACCGTGAAGCCCAGAACGAACAGATATACAGGGTGATGCGTTCCGAAAAGTGGGCTATCTATATGATTCTGCTTTTTATGGTGGTGATAGTGGCTCTTAACATCTATGCCAGCCTTTCTATGCTCATAATGGAGAAACGTAAGGATATTTTCACCCTTAAGTCGATGGGAGCGACACTTCGTCGCCTGAAAGGGATATTTTTTACTGAAGGAATGATGATGACTTTTGCCGGCCTTCTCGCCGGTGTGCTGGTGGGTCTTCTTTTGTGTCTGGCGCAGAGTCATTGGGGACTTATCGGGATGCCTGGTAACGGCATAGTGTCGTCATATCCTATAAAGGTAAAGGCACTTGATGTTGTTTTGAGCATAGGCGGAGTCGCAATTATAGGGGCGGCAGTTTCTCTTGTCAGCGCGAGCTCTGTGGAAGACAGTTATTAATTGAAAAAATATTTATACATATGAAGATAAGAACATTAGCACTCGCAGCCTTGTTGTCGGCCACATCATTTACGCTCTTTGCGCAGCAGAAGGGTGCGATCACTGACGAGATGCTCTCCGAATTCAGGAGCGGATTTAAAAATACTCCTGAACAAAAGGCGATACGCAATGCTTTGAACAGTACATCCATAGCGACATTGGCAGTGAATGCCGAGAATGCCGCCATGATAGATACGCATTTTTCGGATAAGGTTGAAACTAAAGGTATTACAGATCAGAAGCGCTCCGGTAGGTGCTGGCTTTTTACTGGACTGAATGTTCTTCGTGCAGAGGCTATTCATCGCAACAATTGGGGTGATTTCCAGTTCTCCCAGAGCTATGTCTTTTTTTATGACCAGCTCGAGAAGGCCAATCTTTTCCTTCAGGCCATAATAGACACCAGAAACCTTCCTGTTGACGACAGAAAAGTGGATTGGCTTTTAAGCAACCCTATTTCTGACGGCGGAACTTTTACCGGCGTGGCCAATCTGGTTATGAAATACGGTGTGGTGCCATCTGACGTTATGCCGGAGTCACTTATCGCAAACAATACTTCCTCCTATGCTTCTCAGATGCGTACTCTTCTTCGTCAGGATGCATTGGCACTTCGTGCAGTAAAATCTGAAAAGCAGGCGCTTAAGGTGAAAAAGGAGATGCTCTCACAGGTTTACAACATACTTTGCCTGAGCTTCGGACAGCCTCCTGTGGAATTCGAATGGACCTGCTACGATGCTTCTGACAACAAGGTCAGCACGAAGAGGTACACTCCGCTTTCTTTCTACCGGGAATATGTGGGACTCGATTTGAATCACGATTATGTGATGCTTATGAATGACCCTAGCCGCGAGTATTACAAAGTCTATGAGATAGAGTATGACCGTCACACCTATGACGGAGATAATTGGCTGTATGTCAATCTCCCTATAGAGCGCATCAAGGAGATGGCCATCAGCAGCATCAAGGCCAATCAGGCCATGTATTTCAGCTGTGACGTAGCTAAATTTCTCAATAGTGAGAAGGGAACTCTTGATTTGGCCAATTTTGATTATGCTTCGCTTCTTGGAGTGGAATTCACTATGGACAAGAAGCAGAGAATACAGACTCACTCCAGCGGTTCGTCACACGCCATGACTCTCGTGGCTGTCGATCTGAATCAACAGGGAGAGCCTGTAAAATGGATGGTTGAAAACAGCTGGGGAAAGTCCAGCGGATATAAGGGACACTTGATCATGACGGACGAGTGGTTCAATGAATATATGTTCCGTCTGGTGGTGGAAAAGAGCTTTGTCCCTGAAGATATAGTCAAGGTATTGGCACAAAAGCCGATAAAACTTCCTGCCTGGGATCCTATGTTTATGGGAGAAGAATAGAAAGCTTGATGTTTTCTTTGCTGCTCCACAGCCATATATTGTCACCCTCGAGCTGAACTGCTTTCAGGGTGACATTTTTTTTGATTCTGTCAGTTCCGTTCCTTTCTATCCATTCGATATATGCGGCGTTGACCTCTTCTCCTTGTGCGGTTGGGGTTTTGTCAAGCTTGAGCATAAAATAGTCGGACATATTGTCCGTGTGAGCGCGAAACTCGTGACGCTCCGTATTGTAGGCATATTGGCAATTGGCGCTTGAATAGGTGAAGATGCGTTTTTTGCCTATCTCCATACGGATGGTATTGTCGGTAAGGAATTCCGGAGTGAAAGTGTTATTGTTGCACGAACAAAGAAGCACCCCGGCCAGCAATATGAGGTAAAGTGATATCTTTTTCATCTGACAGTGAATTCTTTGCATATTACATCGACAGAAGAGTCATCAAAAAGAAGCTCGGCGCGGAGGATGCCGCTTTCCGTGAGGGTGTAACTTCCTTTTGAATCCGCAGAGATAGTCGCTCCATTGTATGTCCAGCTTACATTCTTCGCATTATGGGAGTTGAAGACATAAAGCGGAATGGATGTCCCTTTCGGAACGGACCCGTCCGGATTTTTTGTTATGTTGGAAAGAAATATGAAAGGAATGGTATTTCTTTCATCGATGATGAGTGTCGAGAATTTGCTTGTTAAAGAATAGTCTTCATCCTTGACGTGAATAAGCAGTTCAGCAGTATAGCTTGTATTGTCCTGAAGGTTATCAATATATACCGTAATGTTGCCCTCAGGGTCGGCCTTGCCGCTTAATTGTTCCTCCTGTTGATTTTCACCTTCGATGAAAAGTTCGTATGAATCGAGGTCGCCCAGAAGGGATTCATCTACAGTCCAATTCAACAGCGCCGCGTTCTGATAAGCCGCGGTGGAGACCATCTTGACAGGCTCGATCACTTCAAATTCTATGTCGCCCTCATCGGTACGGCGTATGCCTCGAATTGCGTATTTGCTGCCGGCCCCGCTCCAGAATCTTAATGCCGGAGTAGACTCGCTTGAAAGGCTTTGGTTTTCCCTGTAGGGGAAGAATACTTCTGACACTTCGCTGGCTCCCGGGAATGCTTCAAGTAGCATGGCGCATTGGTGGTCTATACGGCAGTTTACCTGGTTATACTCCCAACGTTGCTGAGCTGAAAGTATTTTGTCATAGTAGGTTGAATATCCTGCCTTGTTGGAAGACCGGTCTATGTGATAAACCAGAAGACCTTCTCCTCCGATAAAAGCGTCTCTGCCTTCTTGGGCGCGACATTCCAGTAGAAAATATTCGTCGACCTTGTCTGTCGGAAGCAGGTAGTATTTTCCTCCTCTGGTAGCAGGCTCCAGATGATATTGTCCCGTAGTAAGGGTGTCTACCGCAGAAAGTCCCAGCAGGTGCCTTTCTATGGCGCTCAGGGCGCAAGGAGTACGTCCACCGTCATTTCTGTCTCCTTTGTCCATAATGCTGAGGCTTCCCCAAAGGGCAATGCTCTCACCTCCGCTTTGGGCTGAGTCGGTATCGTACAGGTCTTTAAGCCCTAAAATATGTCCATATTCGTGGCAGAAAGGTCCAAGCGGAAGGCTCTGGTCTTCGAATATTTCACTGGAAGCGAAATATTTGAGAGCGGTACCTTTGATTTGCCCTTCGTGGGGCCAGATGTTCGATCCGGAAAAGATGATTCCGAAATCGTTCTCATAAAGAGACATGTCAATCTGCCTTGAGCAAAGTCTATATGCTTCCAGAGCGGCCATTGACGCAGTCTGGCTTGTGTATCGGGCCGACGTCAGTTTTATGGTGGGCGCCAGAAAAAACTCTGACGGATACTTTCCGTTGAGTGCACTGTAGTAGTCTTCGGTGTCTCTCAGAAGCTTCTGTATCTCGTCTCTTTCGCAAGAGAATGATATGGAATTGATTTCCACTGGAATAATCAATACTTTTTTATGCGCGAAGGACGTGGTCGATATGCCGATCGACAAGAAAATGATACTGATTATCAATGGAATTCTTTTCATTCTAATGCTCCTCCTGCCAGGTCAAGTATTTCGGATGTAATCTTGGCCTGACGACCTTTGTTATATTCGAGTGTCAGTTCGTCAAGCATATTCTGCGCATTGTCTGTCGCCGTCTGCATCGCCACTGTTCTGGCTGCATGCTCGGAGAGCAGACTGTCCATAAGGGCGGAGTATACTTTTGTCTTCAACAGTTTGTCCTGTATTTCTGCTCTTAGAGGCTCTTCTCCCGGTTCCAGAATGATTCTTTTACGACGTTCCTGCTGTGTCTCCGATGCAATCTCCTCCGCCGGCGTATCATAGGAGAGGGGAAGTAACTCTTCATAAACCACTTCCTGTTTTGTGGTCGTGATGTAGTGGGTGTAGAGAAGTACGACTTTGCTGAATTCACCCTTGGAGAATCTTTCCCATATTTCGGTGGTGAGTTTGCTGACACTCTTATAGTCAGGGTGGTCTATCAGGCAGTCCAGATCCTTTTCACTGCTTATCCCGAGACGCGCCATAGCCTCCTTCAGCTTTTTCCCTATGAAGATACATTGGCAGTTCTCTTTAATGGGAAGGATCACCTCACGTGCTTTTTTTATGATAAAGGCGTTGTATCCGCCGCATAGTGATGAATTTGCGCTGAATGCTATGACGAGTGTCTTTGCCTCTGCCGGTGTTTGAGTGCATCCGTGTGCAGGGCCAAGTTCCTTAAGGTCATTATTCAGCTCTTCGCAGTAGTCTTTAAGCGGTTGTACCTGAAGACTGAATTTGTGAAGTTTGGCGCTGGATATGAGTTTCATCGCTGAGGTTATCTTCAGCGTACTCTTTACCGAACTGATTCTTCCTTTTATTTCCTTAAGAGAGGCCATACGTCCTATTTAAAACTGTTACATACGGCTTGGGCCGTTTCTTTCAGTATGCCAAGGTCCTTTTCTTCCACCTTGCCGTGTGCGAGATTTTCAAGTATTTCGCTGTGGCTGGCTTTTATGCTGTGCAGAAACCGTTTTTCGAATTCTGCCACCTGACTTATCTCGATATCCTTCATAAGGGCGTGAGTTCCGCAATAGAGAATGGCGATTTCTTCTCCCAGACCCAGAGGTGAGTATTGTGGTTGGACGAGCAGGGCGTTGTTCTTGCGTCCTTTGTCCAGAGTGTCCATAGTCACCTTGTCCACGTCTGAAGAGAATTTTGAAAAACTCTCAAGCTCAGCGTATTGCGCTTGCTCTATTTTAAGGGTTCCCGCTATTTTCTTCATGCTTTTCACCTGTGCGGCGCCACCCACACGCGATACTGATATACCTACATTGATGGCCGGTCTGAAACCTTGATTGAAGAGGGCGGTGTCGAGGTAGATCTGACCGTCGGTTATGGAGATTACGTTGGTCGGAATATATGCCGATACGTCGGAAGCCTGAGTCTCTATGATAGGAAGAGCGGTAAGGGAGCCGCCTCCTTTGACTTTACCTTTCAGACACAGAGGCAGGTCGTTCATCTTCTCCGCCACGCTTTGCTCCGAGATGATCTTCGCAGCGCGTTCAAGCAGTCTTGAGTGAAGATAGAAGACATCTCCCGGATATGCTTCACGTCCGGACGGGCGTCGCAGGATAAGCGATATTTCACGATAGGCTACGGCTTGCTTCGAGAGGTCGTCATAGACTACAAGTGCGGAACGGCCCGTGTCACGGAAGTATTCGCCAATGGCTGCTCCCGCAAATGGAGCATAGTATCTGAGCGCTGCCGCATTGGCTGCGGTGGCAGCTACTACTATGGTGTAATCCATAGCACCTTGACGGCGTAGAGTTTCTACGATATTGGCGACGGTCGAACCTTTCTGACCTATGGCCACATATATGCAGTACACAGGCTCGCCTTTCAGGTAATTCTCCTTTTGATTGATAATGGTGTCTATGGCGAGAGCCGTCTTTCCTGTCTGACGGTCGCCGATGATGAGTTCACGCTGGCCTCGCCCTATAGGTATCATGGCGTCCACGGCCTTTATGCCTGTCTGCAGCGGTTCGCTTACAGGCTGACGGAATATTACACCCGGTGCCTTTCTTTCGAGAGGCATGTCGAGGGTTTCTCCTCCGATCTCCCCAAGTCCGTCGAGCGGAATTCCCAACGGGTTGACTACGCGACCGACAAGAGCTTCTCCTACAGGGATGGAGGCTATCTTTTTCGTCCTTGCCACCCGCATTCCCTCACTGACTTGATCAGTGGCTCCCAACAGGATGGCACCTACGTTATCTTCTTCCAGGTTCATGGCTACAGCCATAATTCCGTTTTCGAATCGCAGAAGCTCTCCGGCTTCACAATTCTGAAGACCGTAGATGCGTGCCACTCCGTCGCTTACCTGGAGAACATAGCCTGTTTCCTCCCATTTGGCTGAGGTGTCGATACCTTTTAGTTGTTTGAGCAAAACCTCGGAGATTTCGCTTGCTTTAATATTCTGGGCCATTAAACTAATCGTTTATTCATTTCATCAAGGTCGTGGCGGATAAGGTCCAACTGTCGTTTGACACTGGTGTCAAGTACATTATCGTCCACTTCCAATACAAATCCCCCGATAAGGGCGGGGTCCACCTTAGTAGTGAAATTGACTTCGGATGTGCCGTTTTGCGAGAGCATATTCTTCAGCTTTTCTTCCAGAGCATCTGATTTTTGAGCCACGGTGAGATTGGCCTGGCAAATATGCCTTTCGCCTTGGTATTTACGGGTGAATGTCCATAGAATCTGCTTCAGATATTCGCTACGGCCGTTTTTGATGAGGAGTTCAATTAATTTTCTAAGGTCGTCCTCCAGCTTTTCAGGAATGTTGCCTGAAAGCATATCTTTGGCTTGTGCGTAGACTTCTTCTCCCCGTCCGGTTTCGTCAACCAGAAGGAGCAAAGCCTTAGCATATCTGTTGCAGATGACACCCGTATTCATTATTTGTCAATTTCCTTAAATACTTCTTCTACGTATTCTTCCTGTCCTGCGCTGTCGGACAGGTCTTTTTTGAGAATCTTCTCCGCTACTTTCACTGAGATCTCACTGACTTGAGCGCGAATCTCCCTTTGAGCGCTTTCTTTTTCGGTCTCAATCTGTTTTCTGGCCTCTTCCAGGATCTTGTCTGCCTGCTGGCGGGCATCCTTCTGCGATTTTTCGAGCAGTTCCTGTCTTTGTGACGCGGCCTGCGAGAGAATCTTCGACTGCTCCTGCCGTGCCTGCGAGAGCATCTGTTCTTGCATCTCTTTCAGGTGTTCGACCTTTTCCTGTGCCAATTGGGCATTTTTCAAACTGCCCTCAATCTTCTCCGCCCGCTTGTCGACCATTGAAGTTATGGCAGGGAATCCGAACTTTGCCAACAGAAAGAATACGATGGCAAAGACCAGAGTCATCCAGAAGATAAGACCGCTATCGGGAGTAACCAGATTCATTATCTAAGAACGCCTAAAAGACAGATAAGAATTGCGAAAAGACAGGCACCTTCAACGAGTGCGCCGATAATGATGGCTGTTGACTGGAATTTTCCGCTGTATTCAGGCTGGCGGGCGCCGGCCTCAAGCGTTGCTTGACCTATTTTGCCAATACCTATGGCTGCCGCAAATGCTGCCAATGCGGCTGCTATTCCAAAAATTGCTGAGCCTATGCCAGCTTCCAAAATTACTAATGGTAACATAATTATATGATTTTTAATGTTGTCTTGATAATCCTATGAATACACTTGATAGCATTGTGAAAACATATGCCTGGATGTAAGCGACGAGCAGTTCCAATATGTCGAGGAACACTCCGAACAGGATGGCTACCACGCTCAGGCTTCCGTTAAGCATCGCGCCCATATTGGCCGTGAGGAAGATGACGGAGATGACTCCGAGCAGCATGATGTGTCCTGCGGTGATATTGGCGAATAGTCGTATCATCAGACTGAAAGGCTTGGTGAATATTCCGACTATCTCAATTACGGGCATAAGCGGAATCGGTGCCTTCAGCGCTACGGGGACATCCGGCCACAGTATCTCTTTCCAATAGTGTTTGTTTCCGAAAATATTCACAGCCAGGAATGTGAATACTGCAAGGCATAAAGTAATGGCTATGTTTCCGGTAACATTGGCGCCTCCGGGGAAGAACGGCACTATTCCCATAAGATTGTTCACGAAGATAAAGAAAAACGCTGTGAGAAGAAATGAGGAGTATTTTTTGTAATCTTCTCCTACACAAGGTTTTATCACGTCGTCCATTATCATGCAGATCATCATCTCGATGAGCCCGGTGAATCCTCTCGGAACCTCTTTTGCGGCATCATGCCGTTTATACCATCCGGCAGGGATGAGTATCACGAGCAACAGTACCAGAGAGTTGCAGAAAAGTGCCAGGACGTTTTTGGTGATGGAGATGTCAAACGGTTTTTTGAGTTCGCCGTCCTCGAGCCTCTCCATTATCTTTCCGTTTTCCCCGATCACGAAATTCTCGTATTCCCCGCTGTGGACTATTTTTTCGGAAGAGAAAAGATGCCAGTTCCCGTGGCTGTCTCTAAGAATGACGGGCAGATATATGCTTACCGGATGATCGTTCACGCTGGTTATGTGCCACTCGTACGAATCCGTTATGTGCCCCAATATGAACGCATTCATGTCGGTCGAGTCTTCTTCCGCCTTCAGGGAAAAAACTGAAAGCAGAGAAAATGCCAATATGAAAAGATACTTTTTCATAATTCCACGCACGCGTACACTTGATTCTGTTTTATTCTTACTATTCCTGAGCAGATGTCCTTTTTTATGATTTCGCCTTTCTGTCTGAGTCTTATCGTCCCTTTCGTCAGTGTGGACATAAGGTCGGCGTGATGGTCCAGCACCTCGAATTCCCCCAGCTCGGACGGAAAGAAGGCGGCGTCAACCATGCCGTCGAAGACAGTGGTTTCAGCGGAAAGTATGCGGACTTTAAACATTGGCCTCGGAAATTATCTTTTTGCCTTTTTCTATGGCGTCTTCTATCGTACCGACATTGAGGAACGCCTGCTCCGGTATGTCGTCACACTGTCCGTCGAGAATCATCTTGAATCCTTTGATAGTATCTTCGATATCCACCATCACTCCCTTCAGACCGGTGAATTGCTCTGCTACACTGAATGGCTGTGAAAGGAATCTCTGAACCTTTCTCGCGCGGTATACTGTCAGTTTGTCTTCGTCCGAGAGCTCTTCCATACCCAGTATGGCTATGATGTCCTGAAGCTCCTTGTATCGCTGGAGAATCTGTATAACTCTCTGGGCTGTATTGTAGTGCTCTTCTCCGACTACCAGAGGATCGAGTATTCTGGAGGTGGACTCAAGCGGATCCACGGCAGGATAAATGCCCAATTCAGCCACTTTTCGACTAAGTACCGTAGTGGCGTCGAGGTGGGAGAATGTGGTGGCCGGAGCCGGGTCGGTCAAGTCGTCCGCAGGTACATAGACAGCCTGTACGGAAGTGATGGACCCGTTCTTGGTGGAGGTGATTCGCTCCTGCATCTGTCCCATTTCCGTGGCGAGTGTAGGCTGATAGCCTACGGCCGAAGGCATACGTCCCAAAAGAGCGGATACCTCAGAGCCTGCCTGAGTGAAACGGAAGATGTTGTCTATGAAGAAAAGTATGTCTTTAGGGTCGTCAGCCTTTGCGCTGTCCCTGAAACTTTCGGCTAATGTCAGTCCGGAAAGGGCTACAGCGCTACGGGCTCCCGGCGGTTCGTTCATCTGTCCGAAAACCATTGCGACCTGGCTGTTCTTGAGCTCGTCAGCATCAACTTTGGAGAGGTCCCAATGTCCCTGCTCCATGCTTTTCTTGAATTCTTCGCCGTATTTGATGACCCCTGATTCTATCATCTCGCGCAACAGGTCATTACCTTCACGTGTTCTTTCTCCCACGCCGGCAAATACGCTGAATCCGTTATGCTTCTTTGCGATATTATTGATAAGCTCTTTGATCAGCACGGTTTTGCCGACACCGGCGCCACCGAACAGTCCGATTTTACCTCCTTTAAGATAAGGTTCAAGCAGGTCAATCACCTTTATTCCGGTGAAAAGTACCTCGCGTGAAGTCTTGAGATCTTCGAATTTAGGCGGGTCGCGGTGGATAGGCAGCGCGCCATCCTGATCGAGAGCGCTGAGACCGTCTATAGGATCCCCGGTCACGTTCATCACACGGCCCCTGATCTGACTTCCCGTAGGCATGCTGATATAGGACCCTGTACTGACAGCTTCCATCCCGCGGGTGAGTGAGTCGGTGGAATCCATGGCAACACACCTTACGGTGTTTTCACCTATATGCTGCTGGACTTCGATGACAAGTCTGCTCGAATCTGCACGGGTGACGAAAAGCTCTTCGTGAATCAGAGGGAGAGTTGCTTTGCTCCCTTCTGGAAAATTGAAATGGACATCTATTACAGGTCCTACAATTTGAGAAATATGTCCTATGAGTTTTTCTGGCATATCAATAATCTTTGTGTGGTTTTTTCCGCGCAACAAATATACCAAAAATGCTATGTATTATGGCCAAATTCTACCAATTATGACATCTTTGGCGCCATTTTGTTAATAAGTTCATTTATTCGCCCAGCCTTTTCCCGGCTTTCGCATGCAGCTCTTTTTTCTCCTCGTCGCAGAGGAATGCGTGGTCTATCGCGCAGATGACGGCCGCGCGAGCCTGCGCCTCACTTAGAAGGCCTGCGCGAAACAGTGAGTCGTATTCCTTTACCAAGGTGGAATTTGACACGGACAGATTATCTACGTTGATGGTGACGTCCACTCCGGCATCCAAAATGGTTTTGAGAGGGTAGTCTTCGATACGCTCAACACCTTTTAATGCGTGTGTATCCAGATTGCTTTTCGGGCATATGTCCAGACATACCCCCATCTTTCGTATGCGCTCCATCAGTTCAGGATGTTCGAAGCACCTGATGCCGTGGGCTATACGGCTTGCTCCATAGTCCAGGGCACAGGAGATGCTGATCGCTCCGTCAGCCTCGCCGGCATGTATGGTGAACGGTACGCCAAGCGAGGACGCAAATTCAAAATAGGCCTTGTAGTCCGAAGTCGGATACAAGGCCTCAGCGCCCACAAGGTCTATAGCCACTGCTCCTTTTCCCAGGTAGGTCTTGGCGAGCTCTATCGTTTCGAAGTTCAGATTGTGTTTTCTTCCGCGCATGCAGCATAAGATGAAATTGGCCTTGATTTCAGGACACTCGGCCATTCCGCGCTCAAGCCCTTCGATAGCCGCTCTTACTACTTCGTCCTGTGTCATGCCCTTATATGTGTGCTGGAGTGGAGCAAAGCGTATTTCGCTGTAGATGATTCCCTGCGAGCAGAGACGTTTGACAAGACTGTATGCACTGAAAGCTATGGACTTGGGACTCTGCATCATCGCGATGGGAAGATCGAAGCATTTGAGGTATTCCACCAGATTGTTGGTCCCGGGGGGACAGGTCAAAAGTCTTTCCAATTCTGTAGGGTCGGTGCTTGGCAGTTCGTCTTCGTTACCGCCCAATCGGGCCATGGTAAGGATGTCTTGTGCTGTAAGTGATCCGTCAAGATGCAGGTGAAGATCCACCAGGGCATACTTCGAAGCGTCAATCGTGTTTTGCAGTGAGGGAGTGGAGTAACAGGCCATGATTATTCGTATGAGTAAATAATCGTGCAAATGTCGCATTAAATTCGCTAATAAGCAACTCAAGTTACGCAAGCAGGGAATCTTTTTACGAAATAAATCCTATCTTTGTGCAGACCACATTAATTATTAACCAAATAATAACCAATTGTAAATTATGAACTTTCTTTTTTATCTGGTACCGATATGTTCGGTAGTGGCGTTGCTTTTTGCAACGATATTCTATCGCCAGATGCGCAGGGAGGACGAAGGTACTCCGACTATGAGACAGATTGCCGCGTATGTGAGGGAAGGGGCGATGGCTTATTTGAAGCAGCAGTATAAGGTGGTAATCATAGTATTTATCGTTTTGGCGTTGTTCTTTATGGTCCTGGCTTACGGCTTCGGACTTCAGAATCCGTGGGTGCCGTTCGCTTTTCTGACTGGAGGATTCTTTTCCGGTCTGGCGGGTTATGTCGGCATGCGGACAGCTACCTACGCGTCGGGACGCACGGCCAATGCCTGCCGGCGCAGTCTTAATGCCGGTCTTAAGATAGCTTTTCGCTCGGGTGCCGTGATGGGACTTACCGTAGTGGGACTTGGTCTTTTGGATATAAGCCTGTGGTATATGGTGCTTGGTGCGGTGTATGATCTTTCTGCCTCACAGAACTTTGTGGTCATAACCACCACTATGCTCACGTTCGGAATGGGAGCATCTACACAGGCTCTGTTTGCCAGAGTGGGCGGCGGAATTTACACTAAGGCGGCTGATGTGGGCGCAGACATAGTGGGTAAGGTGGAATCCGATCTTCCTGAAGATGACCCGCGCAATCCTGCCACGATAGCTGATAATGTTGGAGACAATGTCGGAGATGTAGCCGGAATGGGTGCGGACCTTTATGAATCATATTGTGGGTCAATACTTTCCACTATGGCTCTGGGAGCATCCGCATTCTTTCTTCAGGGTCCGGAACTTCAGACCAAGGCGATTCTTGCGCCTATGCTTATAGCTGCAGTCGGCGTGCTTCTTTCTGTGCTTTGCATTTTTACTGTCAGAACAAGGGAAGGTGCCGGAATGAAGGAACTTCTCAAATCTATGAATTTCGGGACCTCGCTAGCCGCGGTGCTAAGCGGGGTGGCCACATTCGGTATCCTGGCTCTTGTATTCGGAACGCAGGACGGAACGTGGTGGCATTTTTCACTTTCCGTATTGAGCGGACTTCTGGCCGGCGTGATAATAGGAAAAAGCACGGAATATTACACTTCTCATTCGTACAAGCCTACACAGAAATTGGCCGAGAGCGCCCAGACAGGCCCGGCTACCGTGGTCATCAGCGGGGTTGGACTTGGAATGATATCTACCTGCATACCGGTCATTACAATAGCCTGTGCCATAATATTGGCTTATCTTTGTGCGATAGGTTTTGATATTCACAATATGCTTTCTTCCGCCAATCTTTCCATGGGCCTTTATGGCGTGGCCATAGCTGCTGTGGGAATGCTCTCCACGCTTGGCATAACGCTGGCGACAGATGCATATGGCCCTATAGCAGATAATGCCGGAGGAAATGCGCAGATGAGCGAGCTGGAACCTGAGGTCAGGGAGCGTACGGACGTGCTTGACGCTTTGGGAAACACCACGGCCGCAACGGGCAAGGGTTTCGCCATAGGAAGTGCGGCGCTGACGGCTTTGGCATTGTTGGCATCATATATAGAGGAGATAAAGATAGCTATAGGACGTGTTGCTGACGCCACAATTAACGGGGTGCAGGCGGCAAGCGCTTCGATCACGGACGTGCTGGCGCATTTCAATGTGTCGCTTATGAATCCAAGTGTGCTTGCGGGTGCGTTTATCGGGGCTATGATGTCTTTCTTGTTCTGCGGTCTTACGATGAATGCTGTCGGACGCGCGGCTCAGAAAATGGTCCTTGAGGTACGCAGACAGTTCGCCCAAATAAAGGGTATACTTACAGGAGAAGGGACGCCGGATTACAGACGTTGTGTGGAGATTTCCACGAAGGCCGCGCAGGTCGAGATGCTTGTGCCGTCAATTGTGGCTATTCTAGTGCCGATTATCGTGGGCCTTGTTTTAGGTGTGGCCGGAACTCTTGGCCTTCTGATAGGGGGGCTCGCGTCTGGTTTTGTGCTCGCAGTCTTTATGGCCAATTCCGGAGGAGCGTGGGATAACGCTAAAAAGTATGTGGAGGAAGGGCACTTCGGAGGAAAAAACTCTGACGTGCATCACGCCACGGTAGTCGGTGATACGGTAGGTGACCCGTTTAAGGACACATCAGGCCCGTCACTTAACATCCTTATAAAACTGATGAGTATGGTTTCCATAGTGATGGCAGGGCTGACTTCTGCCGTGCATCTGCTATAGCTCGTAGAGTAAATACCTATTTCTGAGGTCGGTATATTCTTCAAGCGAGGTCGTCCACGCAGGGTTGGATTTTATCTCGAGGCTTGATTTACCGGCCTCTATTTCTTTTTTTACCCAGGTGTTTCCCATCAAAAGGCAGAAAAACCTTCCAGAAGATATGAAAAACTTGTCTTTATATGGATAGCCCTCATATGCATTAGTCACATAATCAAGATTTATCCCTTCCTCCCAGATTTGTGAAAGTGGTTTTTCGCGAAGGGAATATCCATAGCAAACTTTGTCCTGGTACATAGGCTTGAGCGCTCCTTGCGTACTGCGTGGAGTAAAACTGTAGTCTCCTTTGGAATCCGGGGATCCGTATATTTCAAACGGATAATCTGTTCCTCTGCCAAGCGAGATGGCCGTGCCTTCGAAATAGCAGGTGGAAGCGTAAAGATACACCGCCTTCATATCTTTAAGATTAGGAGAAGGACTTTTAAGCAGGCTGTAGCGGTCTTTGTGTCTGTATCCTTGGCATTTGATGACGGTCAGGGAGCATTTGTCGGCATTCTTAATCCACCCTTCTCCCTTTATCATACAGGCCAATTCCCCGAGAGTCAGAGAATGTACGGTGCTTATGGGAAGCCGGCCCACTCCGGAGTATAGATCCTTTTCCAATACCGGTCCGTCGACATAGAAGCCGTTAGGATTAGGTCTGTCCAGAATTATGAATTCTACTCCCAAGGCTGCACATTCTTCCATAAGGGAAAGCATGGTGATATAATATGTGTAGAATCTCAGACCCACGTCTTGCAGGTCCACTACGAGCGCGTCTATTCCACTGAGCTTGTCAGAAATGCTCCAGTCCCTTTTGCCATAAAGAGATAACACGGGAATTCCTGTCCTAGGATCTATGCCGCTATGTACTGCCGCTCCGGCATCTTCCGTTCCTCGGAATCCGTGTTCGGGACAGAAGACCAGTTTTACGTCAATCCCCTTGCTTAGAAGAAAATCCAGTATATGCGGACCATATTTAATCTCGGCTCCGGGTTTTGGCGTTCCGAATGCTATGGTGCAGTTCTTTTCGTTTACAGGACTTTTTCCTGCAAGCAGGAGCCCTTCGCTCCGGTCGCCCACTATTCCTGTGTGATTGCTGAAAAGCGCAACCTTCTTGCCTTGCAGTAGAGGAAGGTATTCCTCGTCGCGCTCGTCCCCCAGGACAAGTTTTTCTTTCGCCGTTGTGATCGGCTCAGTCAATAGGAAAAGCGAGAATGTCGCCAGAATTATTTTAACGGAAAATCTCATCTCGTGAAAGGAACTTTTCCGGAAGTGCCATGTCATATACGCTGCTTCTTAAGAATGTCCTGAGATCTTCTAAATCAGAATGCTCTTTTATCTGTTCCGGAGTGATGATTTCACCTATACCCATTCGAATGGGCTTGTTTTGTTTGTTCATCAGCTCGCTTGGAAGTTTGAAAAGTCGTATCTTCCAGCTGATAAGGCCTAAAAAATAGTAGAAGGCTGAATTGCCGTCGAAAAAGCGCACCGGAACTACCGGAACTCCGAGTTTTTTGATGAGTTTTATGGCCGGAAGCTGCCATTCCCTATCGCGAACTTTCCAACCTTCGCATGGCTTCAGATCAGACACGGCTCCGGAAGGAAACAGTCCCAAAACTCCGCCGCTGCGAATCTGTTCAATACACTGCTTTACTCCGTTTATGCTGTCGGCTGAAGCCGCTTTTTTCTCTTCCCCTGTGGGGGTTACGCTGATAAGGTTGCCCCCCATCCTTTTAGCCATGGCCAATATCTTGTTCACCATAACTTTGAAGTCCGGTCGGATATGGCCTATAAGGTCTATCAAGGCGAGACCGTCAGCACCTCCGTAAGGGTGATTGCTTATGGTTATGAACGGTCCGGAAGGGAGTTTTGCGAGATCGAGTCCGCCTACCTTATATTCCATTCCGAACTCCTGCATCATGGCTCTGGCCAATTCAGGGCCTTCGTTCACGCTGCACTTGCGATAAGCCTCGTTGAGAACGTCGAGCTTGCTTATCTTTTCAATTATGTCAAAAATATAAGAACCCCCTTTTGTTTGAAAAAAGGGGGATGATTTCTTTAAATCTTCTTTCTCGTACAGATTCTCGAGCATAAAATTTTATTTTTTACGCGGATCTATCTTTGAGTAATACTTGGCATCGGAGAAAATGGTGCCGAAATATATCAATGTCAGGATGACGACTATGATTCCGCCTGCTATGTCGAAAGGCGTAAGCGCTATCTGGTTGCCGCAGATTGCCACGTCAAGTCTGAAATCGCGAAGCGGTTTGATGGCGATGAACAGAGTGTTGATAATCACCATTATGATTCTTAATTCCGTAGGACCAAGCTTCATATAGGTCAACTTGAACTCTCCCTTAAGGTGAGCATTTACACAGACGTTCATGCTCAGGAGAAGATAGAGGGTGAGAGCGGCTACAGCCAGCGGGAAGTGAAGAAGAGATGAGATGCCCACGCACAGGAACATTATGCATTCATTGATGGCATCTACCGTGTGGTCAAGATAGAATCCATAGATAGGTCGCTGCTGTTTTCTTACACGGGCCAATGTCCCATCAAGAGAATCGCCATACCAGTTGACCAGAAAACCGAAGCTGCTGAGCCATAGCCAACGGATATCGAGGTCTGAGAGAACATATCCTGCGCCTATGATGAGCGCGCCCAGAAACCCTATGAATGTGAGGTGGTCTGAATTAATCCACTTTGGTTGTTTGCCGGCGAGCCATACGAGCGCTTTTTTTTCGGCAGCGTTAATCAGCGACGTCTGAATTCTATTTGATTGCTTGACTTCCATTTTTATTCGGTTCTAGTAATGAAAAATATTATATGAGTGTTCCGTAAGCGCGAATTGCTCCAGCAGAACTTTTGTAACAAAAGTACTACAAAAATTATACAATAACACAAATGTGGGCTAAAAATGCGACTTTTATTTAGTAAATTTGTCCAATATGGGACGTGAATTTCCTTTTGTCTGGCTGCTCGCAGCTTTCATCGCGTATACTGCATTGATGTTTGCCGTATCGCATTTTGCCAATAAGAATGCGGGAAAAAATGCTTTTTTCGGAACAGACCGGAAGGCTCCCTGGCTGCTTGTGGCCTATGGTATGGTGGGTTCTTCCATTTCAGGTGTGACTTTCATCTCCGTTCCGGGAAATGTATGGGTTCAGAATTTCTACTATATGCCTATGGTATTGGGCTTTGTGGTGGGGTACATCATTATCGCCAGAGTTCTGCTGCCGCTTTATTATAAGATGAATCTGACCTCCATTTATACCTATCTGGGGGAGAGATTCGGAAGCAAATCCTATAAGACGGGGACTACTGTATTTATGATATCCAGAGTCCTGGGCGCCGCAGTCAGAATATTTGTCGTTATCGTGGTTCTGTTTTCTTTTCTGCCTAAGGCAGTACAGTCCGCCGGGGTGGGCGTGTTCGCGATAGTGTCTTTCGTATTTTTGCTCATTCTTTATCTGTATACCTATAAAGGAGGGGTCAGAACTATCATTTGGACAGATGCGTTCAACACGACGCTTATGCTTGCCGTGGTGGCGTTGACTATCGTAAGCATATGCAGGGATATGGACTGGGGATTCAAGGATATGGTGGATAACGTAGCTTCCTCCGGTTATGTCAGTGTGATTGATTGGGACTGGAATCACGGTACAAACTTCATAAAACAATTCCTTTCAGGGGTTTTCGTTACGATCGCCATGACCGGACTGGACCAGTCCATGATGCAGAAGAATCTGGCCTGCAAGAATATAAAGGCGGCGCAGAAAAATATGTACACTACGGCCCTGATCATAGTGGCCGTCAATTTCTTCTTCCTCCTTTTGGGTGCACTTCTGTGTGTGTTCACTTCGTCTCACGGCGGGTTTGAGATTATGGGCATAAGCAAGACGGACGAGATATTCCCCGTGATAGCCAGCCGCTATTTCAGTGTGGGACTTGGCATATTTTTCCTGATAGGACTGATTTCTTCAAGTTATCCTTCGGCAGGTGCGGCCATGACTTCCTTGACCACTTCATTCTGTGTGGATTTCCTTCATACGAGGGAAGAGAAGACGAGAAAGCGCGTGCACGCCTGTGTAGGTCTGGTGTTCTGGGTCCTGCTGGTGGTGCTTTATGTTGTAAGTGACGATGCCGTAATAAACATCGTTTATAAATTGGCCTCCTATACTTATGGCCCGCTCCTGGGTATGTTCTTCTTCGGCATTCTCACCGGGCGCGAAGTCAAGGATGGCGCGACACCTTACGTGGCCGCGGCTTCCCCGTTGATTTGCTTGGTAATGAACCTGCTTCTGAAGCATGTTTTGGGTCACGATATGGGATTCAGCCTTCTTCTTGTCAATGGTTTCTTGACATTTGCAGGGCTTTGGTTATTCAGTAAAAAAGGAGAGAAAAATGATTCTTATTGCGGACAGCGGCAGCAGTAAAGTGGATTGGGCCTTTGTGTCCTCCACCCGGGAGAAAAGAATGCGTACCTGCGGGATAAATCCTGCGTATCTTACTGATGACAAGATACTTGAAATACTTTATGATAGTTTTTCTTTTGCCCGGGATTATGATGTGAACAACATCTTTTTCTTCGGTGCGGGAGTGGTCGGCTCTCAGATGCAGACGCGTCTGGAGTCCTGTTTCAAGAAACTTTGGCCTTCGGCGGAATGCCGGTTCTACAGTGACGTTCTGGCGAGTGCATTGGCCCTTTTCGGAGAAGGGTGCGGAATCGCGTGCATCCTTGGGACGGGGTCCAACAGCTGCCTGTGTGAAGGCGGGCAGATTGTCAGGAACGTAAGGGCCGGGGGCTTTATACTCGGAGATGAAGGCAGCGGGGCGTGGATAGGAAAAAGACTTCTTCAGGACTATATCAAGGAGATAATGCCGGAGCCTGTACGTGGCGACTTTGAAAGGGAGTATTCTCTGTCTTATTCTCAGATAGTTGACAGGGTATACAGGCAGGAAAGGCCGGCGGCTTATATGGCTCAGCTTAGCCTGTTTGCCGCCGCGAGAATGGAAGATGGGTATATACACGAGCTGGTGGCGGACGGATTTGATGAGTTCTTGTGCAGAAATGTCTTGCGTTACGAAGAATGCTTCAGTGTTCCTGTAGGTTTTGTGGGATCGGTGGCTATGCAGTATCGTGAGATTTTGGAGTCGTGCATGCAGAAAAGGAATTTGACACTGGGCTCTGTTCTGAAAGCTCCGATAGATAATCTTGTCCGTTATTACAAGTCTAAATGCTCCGGGTTGGCAGGTATTGAATAATTTTACAGGAAACGTATGGTTAAGGTAACTGAGAGTTCGTCGAAATATTCTGATTTGGACAAGATGTCCACGCGAAGTATACTTAAAGGAATTAATGCGGAAGATTGTGGCGTTCCGGCCGCGGTGGGAAAGTGTATCCCGCAGATCGAAAAACTGGTGGACGGAATAGTTGAAAGGGTCCCTTTGGGTGGTAGAGTCTTTTATATAGGGGCGGGAACCAGCGGAAGGCTCGGAGTGCTTGACGCGTCGGAAATTCCACCTACCTATGGTGCTCCTTTCGATTTGTTCATAGGGCTTATCGCAGGAGGTGATGGGGCTATCAGACGGGCCGTGGAAGGTGCCGAAGACGATATCGACGGTGCATGGCGTGATCTTTCAGAGTATAAGCCGTGCAGCAGGGACACGCTTGTGGGGATAGCCGCCAGCGGCAGTACTCCCTATGTCGTAGGGGGCATAAGGGCGGCCCGTAAGGCGGGGCTTCTTACCGGATGCATCTGCTGCAATCCCGATTCTGCGGTGGCCTCTGAGTGTGAGATACCAATAGTGGCTGTGGTTGGCCCTGAATTTGTGACCGGGAGCACGCGTATGAAAGCCGGCACAGCGCAGAAACTGATACTTAATATGATTTCCACATCTGCTATGATACGGCTTGGCCATGTACAGGGTAATAAGATGATAGACATGCAGCTTACCAATGCCAAGCTTGTCGAACGGGGAACACGGATGATAATGCAGGAGGCTCATCTCGAAGATGCCTCGAAGGCTCGTGAGTTGCTGCTTGAAAAAGGTTCTGTACGTGCTGTTTTGGAATTTTTGAATGAAAAACGATAGTATAACGATAAAGGGGGCGAGGGTTAATAACCTCAAGAATATCTCTCTTTCCATAGAGAGGGGAAAGCTGGTGGTTATAACGGGTGTGTCTGGCTCCGGGAAATCTTCATTGGCATTCGATACGCTGTTTGCCGAGGGGCAGAGGCGTTTTGCTCAGAGTATGAGTTCGTATGCCCGTCAGTTCCTGGGCAGGATGTCCAAACCGGATGTTGACTATGTGGAAGGTATACCTCCTGCGGTGGCGATAGAGCAGAAAGTCAATGTCAAGAATCCGCGTTCGACCGTGGCCACTACTACTGAGATATATGATTATCTGAGACTTATATATGCCAGGATTGGCAAAACATATTCTCCCGTATCGGGTGAGGAGGTGACTTCGGACAGTGTGGAGAGCGTATTGGCTTATCTGGAGGAGAATCTTTCGGAAGAGCATTCTCCCGCTTATGTCCTGGTCCGACCTGATTGGAGTAAAGAGCCTGTCGCCGAGCTTCTTACATATAAGGAACAGGGCTACAGCAGGATGATGCTTTCCGATCAGATTTACCGGATTGATGATGTCCTCTCGCAGGGACGGCAGAATTTTTCGGATGAGGACTATCTTCTGGTGGACAGGTTTCGTGACCTTTCGGACAGGGCCCGCGTCATGTCGTCTCTTGCATCAGCATTCCAAAGCGGAGACGGGGAGATATTCATCGAGATAGGGGAGAGCAGGAAGCGCTTTTGTGAAAGATTCGAGCGGGACGGGATTCAGTTCAGCCGTCCTCAGGACTACATGTTCAGCTTTAATAGTCCGCTTGGAGCGTGCACGAAATGCGGCGGACTTGGCAAGGTGATAGGAATAAGTGAGGATCTTGTGGTCCCGGATAAGACCAAGAGTCTGTATGACGGTGCCATCGCCTGCTGGCGAGGTGAGAAGATGGGGTGGTTCAAAGAACAGATAATCAATAATGCGGAAAAATATTCCATAGATATCTTCACTCCATATTGCAGGCTGGATGACAGAACGAAGGACATCATATGGAATGCCCGCAGCAAGCACGATGACCTCACGACGATAGTCGGTATAAATGAATTCTTCGAATGGGTTGAGTCGCAGAAGTATAAGATACAGTATCGCTATATGCTCAGCCGTTTCAGCGGCAGGGCTGTTTGCCCTGAGTGTCACGGAAGCAGACTGAAAAAGGAGGCTCTTTATGTGAAGATAGGCGGTAAGGATATAAGCCAGGTTCTTTCCATGAACGTGGACGAATGTCTGGCATTTCTGCGTTCTGTGGATTTTACTCCTTCCCAGATGCAGATAATCTCTCAGGCTTATGCCGAGGTATGTGACAGACTTTCTTGTCTGCAGGATGTCGGATTGGGGTATCTGACACTGGACAGGGCCAGCAACACGCTTTCCGGCGGTGAAAGCCAGAGAGTCAATCTGGTCTCTGTGCTGGGCGGTTCTCTGGTAGGTTCGATGTATGTTCTCGATGAACCTTCCGTGGGACTGCATCCGCGTGATACCCAGAATCTTATAAAGGTTCTTTATCGTCTGCGTGATCTTGGCAATACTGTAATAGTGGTGGAGCACGACGAGCAGATAATAAAGGCTGCAGATCTGTTGATAGATATGGGCCCGGGAGCCGGTGTCAACGGTGGTGAGATTACTTTTGAAGGGAAGTATTCTTTGGACCTGGACGAAAGTGACATAGAAAAATCGTTGACTCTGAAATACTTGTCCGGAAGGGTGGAAAAATATCAGAGGCAGAAGCGCACCCCGAATTATTATATCGAGATAAAGGGGGCGATGGAGCATAATCTGAAAAATATAGATGTCAAGATACCGCTAGGGGTACTTACGGTGGTGAGCGGAGTGTCCGGTTCAGGAAAATCCACGCTGGTGGGGGATATTCTTTATCCGGCTCTTAACCGTAAAATCAATGATAGCGGGGACGTTCCCGGTGCATTCCGTGGCCTGGAAGGAAGTCTGGACAGAATAAGCGGTGTAGAGTACATAGATCAGAACCCTCTTGGAAAAAGTACCAGAAGCAATCCGGTGACCTATCTGAAAATTTATGATCTCATCCGTAAGCTTCTCTCCGATCAGCCTTTGGCGCGACTTTCGGGATTCGGTCCTTCGTGGTTCTCTTTCAACCAGGATGGTGGCAGGTGTCCTGAATGCCAAGGGGAGGGTGTCGTGACCATCCCTATGCAATTCATGTCCGATGTCACTATGGTGTGTGAGGAGTGTGGGGGCAAGCGTTTTAAACCGGACATTCTGGAAGTGAGATATCATGGGAAGAATGTGAATGATATCTTGGATATGTCAGTGTCGCAGGCCAGGGAGTTCTTCTCGTCCTGCCCGGAGGCGGAAGCGCAGCAGATAGTGGAAAGGTTACAGCCACTTATAGATGTCGGCTTGGATTATATAAAATTGGCACAGAGTTCATCCACTCTTTCCGGAGGCGAGAGCCAGAGGGTGAAATTGGCCTACTATCTGTCTAAAGGTCAGGATAAGAAAAATCAGGGAAGAACGCTGTTCATTTTTGATGAACCTACCACAGGACTTCATTTCAACGATGTGAACAAACTTCTTCGCAGCTTCGATGCGCTTCTTCAGATGGGGCATTCGCTTGTGGTGGTGGAGCATAATCCCGATGTCATAAAGGCTGCCGATTATCTGATAGATCTTGGACCTGATGCCGGGGAGAGGGGAGGTGAAGTGGTTTATGCAGGGGCGCCAGAAAATGTAGCGTCGGCCGCACAGGGGAACCTGCCTTTAAGAATACTGTTTGGTATATAAGAAATAAATTTACTATTTTTGCAACCCTCCATAATCGAGCCAAGTATAAAGTGAATATAGTAAAATTAGCCCTGCAAGCGTTAAAGTTTTCTTTAACATCACTGTTCGGAACAGCCACCGACACGGCGGTTCTCTGGGCTTTGACGACCTATGTTTTTACGCAGGGACACTTTGAGCTCTACATCCTCTCGCCGTTCATTTC
Organism: Firmicutes bacterium CAG:460; assembly: GCA_963624185.1. Classification (GTDB taxonomy): domain Bacteria; phylum Bacteroidota; class Bacteroidia; order Bacteroidales; family UBA932; genus Cryptobacteroides. The sequence continues at coordinate 57,884 of CAVFNP010000007.1, forward strand.
ATTCGAGTGTGCGGTGATAGTGAATTATACGGTGGCTTATTTCTATGTGTGGAGGGACAGGATAAACATCTTCTCCATAGGCTCGTATCTGAGCCATTTCTGGAAATATAATTTGTCCTGTATCTCGGCCTTTTTGGTCAAGATGATGATTCTTAATGCCATAGCGGTAGCTACCAAGTGGGATCCTGTCATCTGTAACCTCATGGCGCTTTGTTTTTCGGGTATTCTTAATTTCGTGCTTAACGAATTCGTTATTTTCAGAAAGTCTTCTTCCGGAAAATCATTAGAAGAAGACAACTGAGAACCATCCCCAGACAATCGGAGAGAAAATCCGACAGCTCCATGCTTCTGTATGGGCTGAACCCCTGTATGATTTCGGTTATTCCGGCAGTAATCACTCCTATGATAAGGCAGGCCGATATCTTGGCCAAGGTTTTATTCGCCTTGTCTGCGGAGCACATAAACAGAAGGACAGGCAACGGGGCAAACATACAGAAATGCACTATTTTGTCTGCCGGAATTGCAAAGTGCCAATTGCTGACTTTAGGAAGCAGATTGGGGGTTGCAAAACACAGATATGCGACAATACACAGGTATATCAGTGTGAATACACGCCAGAGAGTCAGTTTGCGCGTTGTCATAGTGCTTGCATGTCGTAGAGTTTCTTGTAGTATCCGTCATGGGCGACAAGCTCGCTGTGGGTGCCTTTCTCCACTATCTTTCCTTCATCCATAACTACTATTATGTCGGCGTTCCTTATGGTGGAGAGCCTGTGTGCTATCGCTATGGTGGTGCGGTTCGACATCAAACGGTCAAGCGCCTGCTGGACAAGCTTCTCCGATTCAGTGTCGAGCGAAGCTGTGGCTTCATCGAGAATGAGGATTGGCGGGTTCTTGAGTATGGCGCGTGCAATGGAGATTCGCTGTCTCTGTCCGCCTGAGAGTTTGGTCCCCCTGTCACCGATATTCTCGTCATAGCCCAGAGGCTTCTCCATTATGAAGTCGTGTGCATTGGCAATCTTTGCGGCGGCTATCACGTCTTCCATGGTGGCGTTTTCCACACCGAAGGCTATATTGTTGAATATGGTGTCGTTGAAAAGGATAGGCTCCTGGTTCACATTGCCTATCAAGGCGCGGAGGCTCTGGGTGGAAACTTGTCTGAGGTCACGTCCGTCTATGGTTATGCTACCTTGGCTCACATCGTAGAAACGCGGAATCAGATCCACGAGTGTGGATTTGCCGGCGCCGCTTGCTCCGACTATGGCGACGGTTTTACCCTTCGGTATGCTGAGCTCGATATGGTTGAGTATGGTCTTGCTTCCGTCATAGGTGAAGCTTACATCACAAAAATCTATGCTCTGTTCCAGATTCTTGATTTCTACCGGATTGGCGGATTCCTTGATAGGATTCTCGGCCCCCAGGATTTTATCTATCCTCTCTGCCGATGCCAATCCCTTCGGAATGGAGTATGCGGCTTTGCTGAGATCCTTGAACGGTTGAATGATGGAGTAGAGAATGGTCATATATGACATGAAGGCCGGAGCGTCTATCGTGGCGGTGTCTCCTAGAATAAGGGTGCCTCCGAACCATAGGACGATAGCTATCATGACACTGCCCAGAAGCTCGCTTACCGGATGTGCGCTTGCCTGACGGATCCCTACTTTGTTGTTTTTCTGACGCATACCTTCGGTCACTTTCTCAAAACGCTCCGTCATCTTCTTCTCGGCCAGAAATGCCTTGATGATCCTCAGTCCGCCGAGAGTTTCTTCCACCTGTGACATGGTGTCGCTCCAAAACTGCTGGGCCTGAAGTGATTGCGCCTTCAGTTTGCGTCCTATGGCACTCATGATGATCATCATCAGAGGTGCGAATATGAGTGTGAAGACTGTAAGCTCCCAGGACATCAGAAACAAGACCGTAAGGTATATGATGATAAGGATTGGATTCTTGATAAGCATCTCCAGAGTGGATGTAATGGAGTATTCCACTTCCTGTACGTCACCGCTCATACGGGCTATTATGTCACCTTTCCTTTCCTGTGAGAAAAAGCCTATCGGAAGAGAAATGATCTTGCGGTATATCTGCATGCGAAGGTCTTTGACTATGCCGTTGCGTAGCGGAATCATCACGGCAGAAGCACCGAAATAGCAGGATGTCTTGACGAGCGTGATGCCGCAGAAAACCAGGCACAGGGCTAGCAGGACGCGGCTCTGCCCGTAGGTGGCCACCCAGCCGCCCACGTAGTAATAGACGTTGCCGGTTACATCGGAGAAGTCCTTGAGCTCATTCCACGGAGTGAACGCGTATGTGGCGCCGGTCGTATCGAACAGGATTTTAAGTATAGGAATCAGAAGGGAGAAAGAGAATACGTTGAATATGGCCGAGAGGATATTCAGTACAACTGATCCTCCGAGGTAGCCCACATAGGGTTTGACGTATCTTTTTATTATGACCCAGAATTCTTTCATTATCGTGTGTGTTATCTGATTTAAAGGATGATAAGAGGCGACGGACTTGTGCGTGGCAACGTCTGCAGCCTTATGTTGTTTTCGCCTCCTATGGCTTTTTTCGCGCTGTCATATGCCAATTCGGGAGTATTGTTGTTTTCGCTCAGGTGGCAGAGAAACAAATTTCTGAGCCCGGGATGCAGAAAGCTTTCTATGGCCTGGGCGCATTCATCGTTGCTCAGGTGTCCTTTGCCGTTGAGAATCCGTGCCTTGAGTTCCGGTGTATAGGGACCGTAGATGAGCATCTGTGTGTCGTAATTGGATTCCAATACCACCGTGTCCGCCTGGGCACAGAATGATATGGCTTCCTCTGTCATCTCTCCGCAGTCCGTTATGTGCACATATCTGTGGTCCCCGAGTTTTATGGCGAACCCTACAGTCTGTGTGGCGTCATGTGGAACTATGAAGTAGCGCACGGATATGAGCCCTCCGGCAATCGTAGTCCAGGTGTCTGGTTCAAGAATGCGTCTGCAGGCGGATATGTATTCGTGTGTGAGAATATGTCTTGACAGAGCCCCGTGGAGCTGTTTTGTCGCCCAGACAGGGCAGCCAAGATGCTTGCAGAAAGAGCCAAGCGAGCGGATATGGTCCATATGGTCGTGCGTGACCAGCACTGCATCGAACGCTTTGAAATCAAGCCCCTCGCAGGCAAGTTCCTTTTTGAGCCTTCTCAGGCTTACTCCGGCATCTATCAGCACACCTTCGTGTCTGCCGTCCAGGTCAATCCCCAGATAGTAGCAATTGCCGGCACTTCCGGACGAGAAACTCTTGAATACAACCTTATTCCCCATCCTCTTTGCAATATTTGTTGATTACGCTATATGCGTCCTTGACTCCCAATTCACCTGCACGAGAGAGGTCTATGCATCCTTTCTCCCTGTCTTTTATGAAGATAAGTACGAGCGCGCGGTTGTAGTAGGCATCTCCCATCTGAGGATATTCTCTGATGGCCTTGTCATAATACTCTATGGCGCTTACCATCTGCGACGACAGACAGTAGAGATTGGCCAGATTGAAATGTATGTATGCATTGCCTCCATTTATCCTGTCGGCTTCCAACAGGTCGTCTATGGCTTCCGAATAGTCGTATGTCCTGTCCACCTGATCTCTTACGCGGGTTTTGGTCGCACCCTGGTCATCCATTGACAACGTCTGTACATTATTCTCGATGGAGGCTATGAAATCTATCATCTCCGCCTTCAGGACGGCTCTGTTCATAAGGTAGAATGCCTTTGAGCTCCCCTCGGCCTTTTCCACGGACAGGTTGTACTCGTTCAGCGCGGCATTGTATTGTTTTTCCTGCACCGCTTTTATTCCGCGCAGGAAATTGATGTCCGCCCTGTCTGAAGAATATCCGAACAAAGACTGTGATGGCGGAGTGGTGCTGTTCTCTGAAAGCACATCGACAGGAATTATGCTTTCGGAAAGGAATGCCGACAGGGCAGGATTCTCGTATTCTGAACTGAAAGCCTGCTTTACTCCCCGGGCATTCTCGACAAAAGCTATGCGGTACAACGGTTTTAGCCGTATGTTTATGTCCCTGTTCTGCAGCAGCTCGTCATCGAAGTCTCTTTTTGCAAAATCGGCATCTAGTGCGAGCAGCGAATTGTACTTTCTGGTGGTGTCTGCAAACGAGCCTTTCTGCTTGCTGGAATTGTATTCCCGGATTTTCCGTTGTGCGGTCTGGTAGTCCTTTTTGCTCTGTTTGGTCATACCGAGCAGATTTTCCACATAGGCTCTGTTCTGATAGGCCTTGGCAAAGTCAGGGTACAGTTCTATGGTCTTGTCATAATCCTTCAGCGCGCTGCGATAGCGTCCCAGCTCTATCAGACAGGAAGCCCTGTTGAAATAGGCCAATACGTTTTTCGGGTTGATGTTCAGGACCCTGTCCATATCGTCCAGGGCAGCTTCGAAATCGCCAAGCTGCATGCGGATGAGGCTTCTGTTATAGAGGGTGAGCGCATTGCCGGGCTCATAATCCAGCACCTTGTTCAAGTCATCAAGAGCCTGAGCGTATCTTTTGGTCTCATAATACATCAGGGCCCTGTTAAAATAGGCCAATGTGTTGGCCTCGTCAAGGTCTATGGCCTTGTCCATATCGTCTATGGCCGAGTCGTAATCTTCCTGCAGAGCATAAAGCCGGGCCCGTCTGATGTATCCTTCCGGGTCGAACCTGTCCAGTTTGATGGCCTTGTTGTAGTCGTTGAAAGCTTTTAAGGTGTCACCGAGGTACAGATACGACGCTCCGCGGTTAAGGTAGGCTGACGGGTCGTTCTTTTCGAAGCGCAGATATTTGTCGAAATCTTCTACTGCAAGCTCGAATCTTTGTGACAGAAAATAAGTTACGCCACGGCTGAAGTAAAGCCCGGTGTTCCCGGGACGGAGCTCTATGGCTTGCTGAAGGTCGTCAAGAGCCTGGTCGTAATCTCCGAACCGGCTTTCCGTTATGGCTCTGTAGTGATAGCCGTTCGTGAATACGGGGTTGATGCGTATTGAACGGTCGAAGTCGTTCTTCGCTCCCCGGATATCTCCAAGATTGTATTTGGCGATTCCGCGATAGAAGAATGTCCAGTAGGCATTCGTGTCCATCTGGGCCAATATGTTGAACTGTTCTATGGCCTGCGCATATTTACCGTCCTGAAGAGCCAGCCGTCCGCGGAATTCAAGCACGTCCTTGTCCCATTGGCCGAAGGAAGACATTTCATGCAGGCAAATCCCTCCTATGATGGAGAGCGTGAGTAATAGATGCTTGCCTGTTATCTTCATTTTCGCTAAATTTGCAAATCCTACAAATATAACATCTTTCGTGCCCATTTTGAAAAAAAACATTTGTCTGTTCGTTTTTTCAGCATTTCTCTTTCTTTTTCAGACGGGGGTGCCGGTTGTGGCGGAGTCTCTTCCGGCGGACAGGCGGTCGTCTTCTTTAAGGAAAGATGTGTCTGTTCTTACCGATTCTTTATATCAGGGCCGCAAATGCGGCTCTTCTCAGATGGTGGATTTGTCTCTTTGGCTCGAAGAACGTTTCGAGAGAATTGGCCTGGAAAAATATGAAGG
>CAVFNP010000007.1:63749-69256 GCA_963624185.1 Firmicutes bacterium CAG:460
TATCCCGCGGGATAAGATACGTCTGGTGGTGAATCTTGATACTTTGGGCGGCTCCACTCCGGTGGATAAGGCCCGTCCGCGGTATCTTTTAGCATTGGGAGGGGAGAAATATTCCCGGCTTTTCGACAGGTGTACCCAGGCAGGTAAACTGTATCTGTATTACGAATACTATAGGAGTGAGACCTTTACGCGAATGTTCTACCGTAAGTTGGGGGACCACACGGTTTTTCTGGATGCCGGGCTGCGTTGTGTCCTATTCACTTCCGGGATATCTATGGACACTAACAAACCTACGGACACCGCGGACAGTCTTGACTATAATGCTCTGCGTTACCGGAGCCTGTGCATAGCGCGCTGGATTAATCTTGTGGGGCGGAGGTAGTTGGCATCCGCGCTAGTAGCGGAAGGACCCGCGAAGGCGGGTGGATTCTATATATTTGCGAAATTTGCGTTAATTGTATAATTTTGTGCGCTTTGTCTTGAATGACTGGCAGGTAGTGAAAAACGATTATTAAGTAGTATAATTACAGTATGGTTAAAATTAATCTTGGGGGTTGCGACTCCTTTGTGAAAGAGGCTGAGTATAAGGCTTACGTGCAGAAAGCTCTGGCCGCTTATGATACTTTGATTGCAGAAAACGGCGCAGGGAACGACTTTCTCGGGTGGAAGACTCTTCCTGTAGAAGTCGATGAGGCTCTGATCGGGGCTTGCGAGAGCGTGCGTGACGATTGGAAAGCGAAGGGCGTGAATCTGGTGATCGTAATAGGCATCGGAGGATCTTATCTTGGCGCGCGTTGTGCCATAGAAGCGCTCAGCCACAGTTTCGTTCGTCCAGAAGGTGTTCCTCAGGTGGTTTTTGCCGGGAATAATCTCAGTGAGGACTATATTGCGGAACTTTTTGACCTGGCCAAGATACGTAATACGGCCTGTGTGGTCATTTCAAAGTCCGGTACCACAACCGAGCCTGCCGTAGCCTTCAGAATCTTCAAGGAATATCTGGAGAAAACATATGGGCCCAAGGAGGCTGCCGAGAGAATCGTAGCCATTACTGATGCTCACAAGGGTGCGCTCAAGACGCTTTCTACGCAGAAAGGATATAAGACCTTCGTAGTCCCTGACAATGTCGGAGGACGCTTCAGTGTACTTACTCCTGTAGGTCTTCTTCCTATCGTGCTCGCCGGATTCGACATCCGCGCCATGATTAAGGGTGCCGCAGACGAACGCGAGGAACTTCTCAATAAGAGTGAGGAGAATGTGGCTGTCAAGTACGCGGCTATCCGCAATCTTCTGCATACGGACTATAAGAAGGCGGTGGAGATACTCGTAACTTATTCTCCTAAACTTGTTTACCTCGCAGAATGGTGGAAGCAGCTCTATGGTGAGAGCGAGGGTAAGGACGGCAAGGGCATTTTCCCTGCAAGTGTCACAAATACCGCCGATCTTCATTCTATGGGCCAATTCATCCAGGAGGGAAGCCGTGTAATGTTCGAGACCGTAATCAAGGTGGAGAACGCTGTCAGAAATGTGGTTATCGGAAGCGATGAGCAGAATCTCGACTGCCTTAACTATCTTGCCGGAGAACATGTGGAGCATTGCAATGCGATGGCTCAGCTGGGTGTCAAAGTCGCTCATATAGACGGTGGCGTGCCTCAGGTGGAGGTATCTATAGAAAAGATAGACGAATATAATCTCGGTGCCATTTTCTATTTCTTCGAGTTCGCTTGTGGCGTGTCGGCTTATGTGCTTGGCGTGAATCCTTTCAACCAGCCTGGTGTGGAAGCATATAAAAAGAATATGTTCGCACTTCTGCGCAAGCCTGGCTATGAGGCTCAGACGGAAGAAATTCTTAAGAGAATCTGATGACGGCCCTTGTTGTCATAGCCGTAATACTTGGAGTGGTCGGTGTGCTTGGAAGTATACTTCCCGGACTTGCCGGCCCTCCTATAGGTTGGATTGGCCTACTGCTGATGTATTTTGCGCATACGGATGATCCTGTAAGTCTTACCGCATTGTTGGTCTGGCTTGCGGTGGTAGTTATAATAACTGCGGTCGATTACATTATTCCTCCGGCTCTGACCAAAACTTTCGGAGGACATAAGGCTGCGTCTGTGGGCGCTATGATAGGACTTTTCGCCGGAATGTTCCTTACTCCTGTCGGAATGGTGGGCGGAAGTCTTCTGGGTGCGTTTATCGGTGAACTTTTCGTGACCGAAAAGGGCGTGTGGGCGTCATTCAAAGCTGCTATCGGTACATTTGTCGGCTTTATTCTTACTACGGGACTGAATCTGATTCTGTCCGGCTTGCTTTTGTGGCAAATTATAGCGGCAATCAAATAAATGCCTGAGATGGATGTGGTGCAGGCATACTCTTTTTACTTGAGCGTGGAGAGAGGCCTTGCGTCCAATACCGTAAAGGCATATGTCAGAGATATTGAGGCCCTCAGGGACTATCTGTCCCCCGGGGCTTCTTGTAATGTGGATTGGAAGGGTATTACCTCGACAGTCCTGACGGATTATTTGGTGAGCGTGTCAGAGTATCTGTCCAAACGCACGCAGGCCAGGGTCTTGAGTTCCTTCAATTCGTTTTTTGAGTATCTGGTAAGTGAGGGTGAGAGGCCTGACAATCCGGCCAGTGCGCTTGATGCACCTAAACTTGGCAAATATCTTCCTGCGGTTCTCTCCGTTCAGGAAGTGCTTGCCGTCATTCAGGCGGCTTCCACCCCGCGCGATTATGCCATACTTCAGGTCTTGTATGGGTGCGGTCTTCGCGTGAGCGAGGCTTGTGCCCTGAAAATCTCGGACGTGTTTCTGGACGAGATGTTTGTCAAGGTTCTGGGCAAGGGAAGCAAGGAAAGACTTGTCCCGCTGGCCCCGAGTGTAGCGGATGCCATTACTTCATATCTGTCTTCCAGGCCGGCTCCTTACCGTGGGTGCGAGGATGTCTTGTTTTTGAACAAGTTCGGCAGACAACTGAGCCGTGTGTCAGTTTTTAAAATGGTGAAAGCCTGCGCGTTGGCCTCCGGTGTAGACAAGGATATCTCGCCGCATACTTTCCGGCATTCGTTTGCTACGCACATGATAGAGAACGGGGCGGATCTTCGCGTAGTACAAGAAATGCTCGGTCACGAGAGCATACTCACGACCGAGATTTATACGCATGTGGACAGCGCCACATGGCAAAGGGAGATAAAGGAGATTATTTCTTCAGTTCTTCAGAAATAGCCTTATTGTAGCATTCGCGGCACAGTGGCTCGTAAATGTCTTTTTCTCCGAGTACCACCAGATCTGCGCTTTTTGACAGGCGGTGTGAGTGGTTGGCCAGACTGCCGCATTTCACGCATATGGCGTGCACTTTCTGAACATCTTCAGCCACGGCCATAAGTGAGGGCATAGGACCGAAAGGTTTTCCGAGGAAATCGGTGTCAAGTCCGGCGATGATGACTCTCACGCCCCGATTGGCAAGAGTTTGGCATACTTCTACAAGATTGTCTCCGAAGAACTGCGCTTCGTCTATTCCCACTACTTCGATATCCGAAGGAATGTCAAGCATGAAGGCCGCGTCTGTGATAGGGGTGGACTTGAGAGAGTGCAGGTCGTGTGAGACCACTTCCACTTCGGAGTAGCGTACATCCACGCTCGGTTTGAAAATGGCGATTTTCTGGTTCGCGAACTGGGCTCTTTTAAGCCTGCGGATGAGTTCCTCGGTCTTTCCCGAGAACATGGAACCGCATATGACTTCTATGCAGCCCGATTTCTTGTAGTTTTCTGAAAACATTTGTAGTTTTGTGATGTGAAACTTTTACCGTGTACAAAGTTAAAAACTTCAGAAAAAGTTTGGATGCATGAAGTGTAAAAGTTATCCACAATTTGATGGAACCTGGAATTCTGTATATTGTGCCTACGCCTGTGGGCAATCTTGCTGATATGACATATCGTGCCGTGGAAGTTCTTTCTTCGGCAGATTTGATATTGGCAGAGGATACCAGGACCAGCAGCATTCTCCTGCAGCACTATAATATCAAGGGGAAGCTGGTTTCTTATCATAAATTCAACGAGCACCAGAAGGTGGAGGAGATTAAGTCTCGCATTATGGACGGGGCCAATGTGGCGCTGGTAAGTGATGCGGGAACCCCCGGGATTTCTGATCCGGGATTTCTTCTGTCCAGAGAATGTGCGGCGCAGGGTATTGAAGTGCAGACTCTTCCTGGTCCTACCGCCTGTATCCCCGCTCTCGTGTCTTCCGGACTTCCTTGCGATCGGTTCTGTTTTGAGGGCTTCCTTCCGCAGAAGAAGGGTAGGGCTTCGGTCCTGGAGTCTCTGCGCGCTGAGAGTCGCACCATGGTGTTCTACGAGTCTCCGTACAGGCTGGTGAAGACGCTGGAGCAGTTCAGCGAGGTCTTCGGGCAGGACAGGGAGTGCTGCGTGTCGCGGGAAATATCTAAACTTCACGAAACCCATCATAGGGGAACTTTAAACGAACTATTGAACTACTTCCATGAAAACGAACCAAAAGGGGAAATTGTCATCGTCCTTGCCGGAGCTCCCGTCCCGAAAAGGGGAGAACACGTCAACAAATACAAACTCGAAGACGTTTAAATACGGAGCCGTCTGTTTCGTATTTCTTATTGTAGGCTATCAGATATGCCTCTTTATTCATCACGCAAGTGTGCTTCGCATAGAGTCTCTGCGCGATCATCCAGATACGGTATATGTTACCTCTTATATCGAACCTTCTTCTGAATCTGGGCCAATGGCCAATTCTCTCGCGGAATTTGTGCCTGGCGAAGGATGTTCCGGAGCTGTCGGGGCATCTGGAGCTGTGCGTACAGACACCGCCAGGCATTACGCGAAGCACAGTGAGGCCGTGGAAAAGGTTCGAAGGCAGCACCGGAGGGTGGAATCATTTGCATTCAATCCGAATACCGTGAGTGTGGAGGACCTTCAGAGACTGGGATTCAGTGAGCGGCAGGCTCAGAGCATAGACCATTATAGACAGAAGGGCGGGAAATTTTACCGGGCGGAGGATTTCGGAAAGAGCTATGTGGTCTCGGACAGCGTGTTCGCGCGTCTAAAGTCTTATATACGAATTCCAAAGGTGGATATAAATTCGGCGGATTCGGCCGCTTTCGATGCTCTGCCGGGGATTGGCCCGTATTATGCCGCGCAGATGGTAAAGTATCGCGAGCGGCTGGGCGGGTACAGCTGTACGGAGCAGTTGATGGAACTTTACCGCTTCGACGAAGAAAAATTTGCCCGTGTCGCGGACCTTGTAGAATGCCGCGTCCCGCACCGCTTTGATCTGTGGGAGGCAGACGAGGCCACTCTCGCCGCACACCCGGCTATCCGCCGTCGTGATACCGCCCGCTCCATAATTCTATATAAGAACAGCACCCCTGACGGGCAGCACAGCATATCTGCTCTTCGTGAAGCCGGCATTATCGATTCGCTTCAGGCCGTCATGCTCCGGCGGTGTGTGGAATAGTAATTGGCAGGCAGACTCATTGCAAA